>NZ_BAABGE010000023.1:0-658 GCF_039541415.1 Brachybacterium paraconglomeratum | reverse complement strand
TCCTGCTGCTCAGCATGCGTGTTGAGCTGCGAACCCTTATCCACCAGACCATTGACCAGGTCACCCACCGGCCCACTCACGAAGCTGTTCCACTCCTCGAGATACGTGTCGTAGTCCGGACCGACCCACTCCACCGAGTTCACCAGGTTGGTGGCACCGTTGATCAGCTCAAGAATCTGCTGACCCGCCTCACTCACGCCCTGCGCAACCTCGCGACCCTCTTCCGGATTCATACCCTTGAAAGCCATGACCTACCCCTTTCGCCCCATCCCGGAGCGTCAAAACATACGAAGAAAAGAAACTGAAGATCCGAAGATCAGGCAGAAGCCTCGCGCTGCGCCGCAGCGTTCTGCGTCCCACGCTCAGAGAACTCGCCACACTGCTGAGTCACCTGCTGCGCAAGCGCACCGAGAGTATCGGTGAACTCGGACACGAAACGATCCCGGTCCTCACCGGTCCAATCAAACTCCGACACTCGCGAAGCAATCTGCTGGAACGCCTGCTGAACATCCTCGCCGGCCTGCTGAATCTGCTGCGCCATCTGCTCCACAGACTCCGGGGTCATGCCCTTCTTCATGGTGTCCTCCATGTCGTAGAAAAAAACTCGGTCCCACCCACCGGAGAAGACCTCCACGGCCACTGACCGCTTCCTCGACCC
>NZ_BAABGE010000022.1:0-2596 GCF_039541415.1 Brachybacterium paraconglomeratum | reverse complement strand
ATGTGGGGGACATTCCACGTTTTCCGCGTCGTAGCTAACGCATTAAGTGCCCCGCCTGGGGAGTACGGCCGCAAGGCTAAAACTCAAAGGAATTGACGGGGGCCCGCACAAGCGGCGGAGCATGCTGATTAATTCGATGCAACGCGAAGAACCTTACCAAGGCTTGACATGCACCGGGCGACTGCAGAGATGTGGTTTTCTTCGGACTGGTGCACAGGTGGTGCATGGTTGTCGTCAGCTCGTGTCGTGAGATGTTGGGTTAAGTCCCGCAACGAGCGCAACCCTCGTTCTATGTTGCCAGCACGTCATGGTGGGGACTCATAGGAGACTGCCGGGGTCAACTCGGAGGAAGGTGGGGACGACGTCAAATCATCATGCCCCTTATGTCTTGGGCTTCAAGCATGCTACAATGGTCGGTACAATGGGTTGCGAAACTGTGAGGTGGAGCGAATCCCAAAAAGCCGGCCTCAGTTCGGATTGGGGTCTGCAACTCGACCCCATGAAGTCGGAGTCGCTAGTAATCGCAGATCAGCAACGCTGCGGTGAATACGTTCCCGGGCCTTGTACACACCGCCCGTCAAGTCACGAAAGTCGGTAACACCCGAAGCCAGTGGCCCATCCTCGTGAGGGAGCTGTCTAAGGTGGGATCGGTGATTGGGACTAAGTCGTAACAAGGTAGCCGTACCGGAAGGTGCGGCTGGATCACCTCCTTTCTAAGGAGCATCACCAATTATGGTGGCCATTTTCCTGCCCGAGTGTGGTGGGGGTGGTTGCTCAAGGGTGGAACATCAACGAATAGGCACTTCATCAGCTGGTCATGGCTGTCTAGTACCGCTCTCTTTGTGGGGGTGTGGAACGATGGTGGACTGGGTGGTTCGAGGTGGAGACACGCTATTGGGTTATGAGGCTGCACGCAGCTCCATGGCCCTTGAATGCTTCCCTGTGGGGGAGTTGTTTGAGGGTTTTGTGGGGTGTGTGGCTGGTCCTCCCTGATTCTTCCTGGCGCGAATGCGTGGGTGGGGTTGGTGTGGGGTTGTAACTTGAGAACTGCATAGTGGACGCGAGCATCATTGTAAGCAATTTTAAAGATTTTGTGTCTTTGTGTGTTGCCGTAAGTTTTAAAGGGCACACGGTGGATGCCTTGGCAAGAGGAGCCGACGAAGGACGTGGGAGTCTGCGTTAAGCCTCGGGGAGTTGACAACCAAACTGTGATCCGAGGATGTCCGAATGGGGAAACCCACCACGAGTCATGTCGTGGTACCCGCCGCTGAATGTATAGGCGGTGTGGAGGGAACGCGGGGAAGTGAAACATCTCAGTACCCGCAGGAAGAGAAAACAAAAGTGATTCCGTGAGTAGTGGCGAGCGAAATCGGATGAGGCTAAACCTGGTCTGTGTGATACCCGGCAGGGGTTGCAGGTTGGGGGTTGTGGGACGTATCAGGGCTGTCTGCCGACGGTCCAGCGTGGACGTGTATTGATAGTCGAAGTCGTGTTGAGTGCGACGGCGTAGAGGGTGTGACCCCCGTAGACGAAATTGATATGCGGCGCGATGCTGTTCCCAAGTAACACCGGACCCGTGAAATCTGGTGTGAATCTGCCAGGACCACCTGGTAAGCCTAAATACTACCTCTTGACCGATAGCGGACAAGTACCGTGAGGGAAAGGTGAAAAGCACCCCGGGAGGGGAGTGAAATAGTACCTGAAACCGTGTGCTTACAATCCGTCGGAGCCTTTAGGGGTGACGGCGTGCCTTTTGAAGAATGAGCCTGCGAGTTAGTGGTCGGTGGCGAGGTTAACCCGTGTGGGGTAGCCGTAGCGAAAGCGAGTCTGAACGGGGCGTTCAGTCGCCGGCTCTAGACCCGAAGCGAAGTGATCTATCCATGGGCAGTGTGAAGCGCGGGTAAGACCGCGTGGAGGCGCGAACCCACTTCAGTTGAAAATGGAGGGGATGACCTGTGGATAGGGGTGAAAGGCCAATCAAACTTCGTGATAGCTGGTTCTCCCCGAAATGCATTTAGGTGCAGCGTTGCGTGTTCCGTACCGGAGGTAGAGCACTGGATAGGCGATGGGCCCCACCGGGTTACTGACCTTAGCCAAACTCCGAATGCCGGTACGCTAGAGCGCAGCAGTGAGACTGTGGGGGATAAGCTTCATAGTCGAGAGGGAAACAGCCCAGAACATCAGCTAAGGCCCCTAAGCGTGTGCTAAGTGGAAAAGGATGTGAAGTTGCTGAGACAACCAGGAGGTTGGCTTAGAAGCAGCCACCCTTGAAAGAGTGCGTAATAGCTCACTGGTCAAGTGATTTTGCGCCGACAATTTAGCGGGGCTCAAGCACACCGCCGAAGCTGTGTCATTCAGTCCTTGTGGCTGGATGGGTAGGGGAGCGTCGTGCAGCCAGCGAAGCCGCGGGGGAACCCAGTGGTGGAGGCTGTACGAGTGAGAATGCAGGCATGAGTAGCGAAAGACGGGTGAGAAACCCGTCCGCCGATTGATCAAGGGTTCCAGGGCCAGGTTTATCCGCCCTGGGTTAGTCGGGACCTAAGGCGAGGCCGACAGGCGTAGTCGATGGACATCGGGTTGATATTCCCGAACCGAT
>NZ_BAABGE010000021.1:0-6619 GCF_039541415.1 Brachybacterium paraconglomeratum | reverse complement strand
ACCAGGGTGCTCTGGGCGGCTTCGATGACGTCGTTGGTGATGGTGTCGAGTTCGTTGATCTTCAGCACGCGTTGGATCTGAGGGAAGAGCCGTTCGAGCAGTCGGAAGTTGCCGCGGGTGATCCGGGCGATGGTGGCGATGGCTTGGGCGTCGGTGAAGTCCTCGGGGTCGAGGGTCTTGCCGAGGGAGCGCCAGTGCCGCTCGAGAACGAACTGCAGCTCGTCCTGCCCCAGAGACCGGTATTGGTGGGCGAAGCCGACCCGGCTGTAGAACTGGGGGTAGTGGCTGAACTGCTTTTCCAGGCCGGGCATGCCGATCAGGATCAGGGCGATGTCGTCGTGGTCGTAGCGATCGCGCAGCATCTCCAGCGCGGCGGGACGCAGCCGTTCGGCCTCATCGACGATGATCAGCTCGACGTAGTTACGGCCGTGCCGCCAGCCCCAGGTCTCGGGCACGTGGTGGCCGGGCGGTTCGAGGTGTTGTTCGATGCAGATGTTGGTACGGGAGATGGCCAGCGTCAGCTCGTCCTTCAGGCTCCGCGGGGTGGTCAGCACGCTGGGCGTGTAGAGCACGGTGCGACTCCGGTTCAGGGCGGCGTAGATCTTGACGTCGCTCTCTGCGCGTGGCCCCCAGTAGGTCAGCAGTTCGTGAGCCTTCTCGTAGTGCGCGTAGCGGCGGGCGGAAAGTGTCTTGCCGACTCCGGCTGGTCCGAAGCACAGACCGATGGTGTGCCCGCGGCGCACCGCGTCGGCGAACTCGATAAAGCGGCGGTGCTCTTTGGTCACGATGAAGCGCTGGTTCACCTGAGATCCTCCCTGTAGACCTTCAGTGCTGGTCGGGGCGCCGGGGGTGGCTCCTCGGGCGCCGGCCTCGTCTCGGCAGTGTGTGCGGGCACGAGGGCGATGCGCTCGTTGATGCCGGCTCGAAGTGCCCGACGGCGGGCGTTGCGCGCGGCCTGGATCTCCTTGAGGCTGACTTTCTCGTCGTGGTGGTCCTGGTTGACGGCCTTGCAGACGAATTCGTCGTGATCGAAGACGCGGATCTCGGTGATGTCACGGGGGTCGTAGCGGATCACCACGGATCGGCCGACGTAACCGGCCAGGGTTGGGGAGATGTAGCGCAGGCCCTGGAAGCGGATGCCGTCGCGGCGCACGATGCGGGTTTTCGCGACGGTCAGTAGCAGCCGGTCTAGGTCCTCGAGGCTGTCTGGCATGCGGGGCATCCACCCGTCGGCGATCCAGGCGCTGCGCGGGGAGGTGCCGAGCTCGCTGTGCGTGCGGTCGTTGTAGGTGGTCACGAACCCTTCGACGGCAGTGTCGAGCTCGGCCAGGGACAGCGTCGGGGTCGGCGCGGGCTGGCTGGGTGCGAGGTATCCGGGCAAGGTAGTGAGCAGCTCGGTGTTGACGGTGCCGAAGAACCGCTCGACCTTGCCGCGGCCCTGAGGTCGGGCGACGGTGGAGTGGATCAGTCGGATGTGGAGGTCGACGGCAATGCGTGCGAGCTGGTGGCTGATGAAATCGCTGCCGTGGTCCACGTAGAGCACGTCCGGAAGGCCGCACATCGGCCACGTCGGGTCGGTCTTGTGCCAGATCGCCTGCCGCAGCGCCAGCGCGGTGTTCATCGCTGAAGGGGCGCCCAGGAAGACTGTGTAGCCGCAGATCGCGCGGGAGCGGTCATCGAGGATTGTCGTCAACCATGGCCGGGCGGGCTTGCCGTCGGTGCCCACTACCAGGATGTCGAGCATGGTGTGGTCGGCCTGCCACATCGCGTTGGGCAGCTCTGCTTGCCGGCGGAGCACCAGTTCGTGCTTGTCGCGGTAAGACGCTGCGCCCTCCAGGGCGAGGGTGACCATGCCGGGATCCAGGGTCCGCACGATGTCCCACACCACCGAGTAGGAGGGGATCGGCCAGTCCCGGATGCCACAGATGCCCGTGACCTTGCGGTGGATGGTGGCTATAGAGGGCCGGGGTTTGCTCAGTGCCAGCCCCTCGATCACCCGGATGAGGTCAGCGGGGAGCCGGTGGGTTCCGGCGTCCGCGCGCGGTGGCGGCTCCAAACCGGCGAAGCCGTGGGCGCGGTAGCGGGCTTTCCAGCGCTCCAGGGTGCGTAGTCCGACACCGGTCTCGCGCGCCAGGCGCGCGAGTGGGACCTGGTCCTCGACGTGGAGTCTGAGGATTTGCCACCGCGCCTGGGCGTCCATCACACTCCTATTGCGCGGCGTTCTTACGGCTGCGCGCTGCGCGCTCGAGGGCCCGGTAGACCGTGGAGCGACCGATGCTGAACAGCTCCGCCAGCTCACCGATGGTGTGCTCATCGGCGGCATGAAGCTGGACCAGGTGGGCTTCCTGGCGTGGATTGAGTTTCGGGGACTTCCCGCGCAGCCGGCCCTTGCTCTTGGCGACCTTCATCCCCTCGCGGGTGCGGGCGCGGATCAGATCAGCTTCGAACTCGGCGACCATCGCCAGCACATTGAAGAGCAACTTGCCCATCGGGTCGGTCGGGTCGTACACCGATCCGGCGATGCTCAGCTTCACTTCCCGGGCCGCGAGGTCGTCGGCGATCTGGTGGGCATCGCGGACGGACCGCGCCAGCCGGTCCAGCTTCGTGACCACGAAGGTATCGCCGCCCCGGCACGCGGCCAGTGCCTGTCGGAGCCCTTCGCGGTCGGCGTTGCGTCCCGTCAGCCCGTGATCGACGTAGATCCGTTTGGACTCAACACCTAGGGCAGCGAGACCATCGCGCTGCGCCGTGAGGTCCTGTTCATCGGTGGAGACCCGGGCATATCCGACCTTCAGTGGGGACATGCCCCATAGTGTGTCACATAGGGTCCCGTCACCGGACACTTCACCGGACGGGTCTTGCGGGACGATCTTCCAGGCGTGCTGGCGCTTGTCCCGGTCGAGCGCGAGCGTGTCCGGTGAAGGTTCCCCTTACGGGACCGTGGGCTACGACCTGTTTTAGGCGCTGGCATAGAATCACTTGCATGAGCGCGATGCTGGCCGTCAGGCGCGGACGTGCCAGGACCGTCTCGTCGCCCCAGTGCTTCAGTAATTGCGTTCTGTGCCCTTACCTGTGGCTATGTCGATGCGATGGGGCGTGCTCTCGTTGCGCCTTCAAGTTCGCCTCGATCTTCCGAAGGGTCGCAGTGCAGGGAGCCGTGTCGAGTTTGGGTCAAACGCACCACCTGGGCGCCAGCTGGGTGCTAGCTTCGATACTTCTGGCCATGGATGTCCAGCGGTGGACTGAGCTGTCCGCCTCGTTTCTGAGAATCGAGGAATTACTGAGAACCATGCTCAAGCGGCTTGGTGGAGCCGCACTCATCGTGGGATTCGCCTTCGCACCGCTCTCTGCAGAGGCAGGACGGGGCCTGTACAGCTATCAGGGGAGTGACTACTCCTACGACTACTCCTCGTCGTACAAGATCCAGATCAGTGATCGGGAAGATGATGGGCATGGGGTCCGTGTTGAGTACAAGATGACAAAGGGCGGCGAGTCGCGTCATCTGTACAACTACAACGGGGTGAACACCAGCAAGTACGAGTCGCTCAACACCTTCCCGCGGGCGCACCGACCCATCGAGATCCTGAACAATCGGCCGGATGCGTACGGCGACTGGGTTTACCCCACGTGATTACTGCTCTCATAGGAGACGTCATTGACTGAGCACAGCGTGCTCTGCGAGAACGCCATGGTGACGTTCGGGGAAGTGCTCGCGCTTCCCCGAACGTCACTTCACGTGGACCGCGGATCATCCATCGCCATCATGGGACCGAGCGGTTCAGGGAAGTCCACGCTCCTCGCCTGTATCCAAGGCCTCGAGAAGCCCACGTCCGGGACCGTGCAAGTACTCGGTCAAGACCAGCGCTCCGCCTCTGCGCGAGCCAGGTCGGATCTGCGAAGGCGGCGGATGGGCCTCATCCAGCAGAGTCCGAATCTTCTCGAGGAATTCTCCACGAGCGAGAACGTCGCCTTCCCGCTCCTGTTCGACGGCATGAAAAGACCGCATGCCCTGAAGCTCGCGGTCGAGGCATTACGGGGCGTCGGAATGGCTCACCGAACGGACGCGGACATTCGGTCTCTGTCCGGCGGTGAAGCGCAACGAGTCGCGGTCGCCCGCGCGCTCGTCCGCCCGGACGTGAGCCTCATCGTCGCTGACGAGCCGACGGCTTCCCTCGACGTCGAGAACGCCCGCAGAGTGACCGAGCTGCTTCTCAGTGAGGCAGACCGGCACTCGGCAACGGTGCTGCTCGCCACCCACGATCCGGCGGTCGCTGCACTCTGTGACCGCACCTATCACCTCACGCGGGAGCATGACGCCGCATGAGGACCGTTCTCCGCTTCAGCGCGGCCGTCGCCTTCTCCCACGACCGGCGTCAGCGGTGGCGTCAAGTCTGCCTCCTAGCCGCGAGCTTCATCGCCACCCTCGCCGTTCTCGTGGCACTTGGTCTGATCGCACTGTCCTACACCAGCCCGCTCCGCGCCGGTGCCATGCTCGGTATGCCCACCGCAGCGGTGGGGGACGAGTACCCGGGGATGTCGCCCGACGGTGCTGTCGCGGCGGTGGTGGATCGCGGCACGTTGGCCATGGATCGGCAGGTGCCGACCGTCTGGATCGAGCCCATCGCCGGGCACGAGGATGACCCTACGGCGGTGCCACCCGGCCTGGACGAGCTACCGGGCCCCGGCGAGGCGGTCTTGTCGCCCGCGTTGGTCGCGGCCGGATACACCGCAGAAGACTTCGGGTGGCTCAGTTCCGCTGCCGGTTCCGGGACGGACGGGACTATCGGCGATGAGGGCCTCGCAGCAGCCTCCGAACCTCTCATCTTCGTGCGGCCTGAGGCCGGGACAACCTTGGGCGAAGGCGGAGCGGTGACGTACATCGCGACCTACGCGGAGAGTGATCCGAACGCGGTCTACGGTGGCAATTCGTACGACCCCGAAGTGGTCTCCGTGACCATGATGGCGCCCGGTGTCGCGATCTTTCTCGTCGTGCCGAGCCTCGTACTGCTCATCTCGAGCTCTCGGGCACGATCGCTGGTCCGTGATGAGCGCCTGCGATTCCTTCACACACTCGGGGTACGTGCCCGGACCGCGCGTACAACAATGGCGTGCGAGACCGGTCTGCTGGCACTGAGCGGCGCGCTGATCGCCGTGCTCGCTCACGCGGTCTTCGGCCGTTGGCTCACAGTCATTCCCGCGACGTCCATTCGGTTGTTTCCCGGAGATCTCTCATTGCCGTGGTGGGTGTACCTACCTGCGGTCGCGGTGACCGTCGGATGTGCGTTCTTCTGTGGGGCGCTCGGACGGCTCCTTCCGCGTCGTCGGAGTCGCCGGCCGCGAGCAGGCCACATGATCGCTGTGGCCGGTCTCGTCGCCGCGGTGCTGACCGTGATCGGTTCGGCGACCTCGTGGGTCTCGCCGTCCGTCGCGAGCACGGTGTTCGTGGGCGGGACCATCGGAGTGATCATCTTCCTTCCGCTTGCGGTGCCCACGCTCTCCGCTGCTGCTGCCTCCTCGATGCGCACTATGCGCAGTCCCGTGCTGTGGGCCGCCGCCCGTCGGCTCCGTCACGATGCCGTGCATCTCTCCCGCGTCGCCTCCGTACTCGGCGTGCTCATCGTGGTCGTGAGCTTCGCCGTGGCGCTTTGGGGATCCGCTGCGGCCACTCAGGCCGAAGGCTCGTCTTCGCACAGTTCCGGTGCCATTGCCGTCGGCTGGCGAGGAGACCCGGAGGGTGGGCTGGAAGCGGCCAGGGACGCATTTGCGGAAGAGGGCAGGGACGTGTTGATCGTCTCGACGGTCTCTCAGGATGATACCGATGGACCTATGCCGCGCCTCGTCGACGTGGACGATTGCGCGAGCTTCGTCGCGTTCTTCAACGGAGACAGTGCGGACGTCTGTGCACCGGGGAACGGGGATAGGCTTTCGGATTTCGCTGAAGCGAATACCGGGATGCGGACCCCCGAAGACACCACCCGGCTCGGACCGGATGACGGGCTCGGCGATGACGTCGCCATCTTCTCTCGTGAACCGCTTTCCACGCAGAACGTCCAACGCATTCTCGGGTTCCTGCCCGCACTGAACATCAGTCTCACCGCCTCGGACGTCACAGCGCCCCTCCCGATCGTGCAATGGCTCGTGGCAGGAGCCTTGGTCGCCTTCGCCATCCTTGGCCTTGCCATCGTCCGGGAGATCGGCGACCGGAGCGTTGAGGACTCTGGTCGAGACGTGATCTACCAACGCCTCGGACTCTCCTTGCACACGTCGGACAAGCTTGCCTGGACGGTGTTGCTGATCCCGCTTGTCGTCTCCACGGTGACGGCGTTCTTTTGCTCCCTCGTGATCTCCTACGCTGGCGAGGTGCTACAGATCGCGAAGGGCGACACCTTGAAGCTTGTCCTCGTCGCCGCGATCTCGCTCGCGCTCCCCATCGGGGCGATTCTGCTGACTATCCCGGCACGGCGAGCAGCGGCCAGTGTGAATAGGCGGTGAACTCACCTACCCCGTCAATGAGCGTCTGAAGAACCCCGCCATTCAACGGCGGAAGTCACACCCTAGACAGGCTGGTCGATCGGGCGTTCGGAGCGAGGAAGAAGCTGACCTCGAATGATGACCGGGG
>NZ_BAABGE010000020.1:0-1257 GCF_039541415.1 Brachybacterium paraconglomeratum | reverse complement strand
GCTTCCGCGGACTTAATGGAATAGTCCGTCTAAGCGTGCAGCCCGATCCCGGGTAATGCTGGGGTCATATAAGGGTCAGACGTGATGGGGATCCCGTATGGGCGTAGGTGAGTGATCCTGTACTGCCAAGAAAAGTTCCGGCGTGACGAATACGGTCGCCCGTACCCTAAACCGACTCAGGTGATCAGGTAGAGAATACCGAGGCGTTCGAGAGAATCGTGGTTAAGGAACTCGGCAAAATGCCCCCGTAACTTCGGGAGAAGGGGGGCCCGAACCGTGAGAGCGGTGAGGGCCGCAGAGACCAGGGAGAAGCGACTGTTTACTAAAAACACAGGTCCGTGCGAAGTCGTAAGACGCTGTATACGGACTGACGCCTGCCCGGTGCTGGAAGGTTAAGAGGACCGGTTAGAGCTCTTCGGAGTTCGAAGCTGAGAATTTAAGCCCCAGTAAACGGCGGTGGTAACTATAACCATCCTAAGGTAGCGAAATTCCTTGTCGGGTAAGTTCCGACCTGCACGAATGGCGTAACGACTTCTCCACTGTCTCAACCGCGAACTCGGCGAAATTGCATTACGAGTAAAGATGCTCGTTACGCGCAGCAGGACGGAAAGACCCCGGGACCTTTACTATAGTTTGATATTGGTGTTCGGAACGGCTTGTGTAGGATAGGTGGGAGACTTGGAAGCATTCACGCCAGTGAGTGTGGAGTCATTGTTGAAATACCACTCTGGTCGTTTTGGATTCCTAACCTCGGTCCGTGATCCGGATCAGGGACAGTGTCTGATGGGTAGTTTAACTGGGGCGGTTGCCTCCTAAAGAGTAACGGAGGCGCTCAAAGGTTCCCTCAGCCTGGTTGGCAATCAGGTGTTGAGTGTAAGTGCACAAGGGAGCTTGACTGCGAGACTGACAAGTCGGGCAGGTGCGAAAGCAGGAACTAGTGATCCGGCACCTCATTGTGGAATGGGTGTCGCTCAACGGATAAAAGGTACCCCGGGGATAACAGGCTGATCTTGCCCAAGAGCTCATATCGACGGCATGGTTTGGCACCTCGATGTCGGCTCGTCGCATCCTGGGGCTGGAGTTGGTCCCAAGGGTTGGGCTGTTCGCCCATTAAAGCGGTACGCGAGCTGGGTTTAGAACGTCGTGAGACAGTTCGGTCCCTATCCGCTGCGCGCGTTGGATATTTGAGAAGTCCTGTCCCTAGTACGAGAGGACCGGGATGGACTGACCTCTGGTGTGCCAGTTGTCCTGCCAAGG
>NZ_BAABGE010000019.1:0-7316 GCF_039541415.1 Brachybacterium paraconglomeratum | reverse complement strand
CCGGCGTGCCTCCGAGCTCGATGCTGTACACGCTGCCGAATCACGCAGTGGTGCGGGAGCGGGCCCTCGAGGCGATCGCACCGGCCATCCGCAAGCGCATCAGCGCACTGCCCCCGGAGCCGCTGCGGCGGCGCTCATCGCGGCTTCCTCGGGTGTGCTGGCGTGCTGGCATGCTGGGTTGTCAGTGAGCTGTCTTGTTGGCGAGCTTCTGATTGATGGCGTCCTGGATCCATTCCTGAACGCTGACGTCCTCGGCGAGAGCCGCAGCCTTCACGTCCTTGTGGAGCGACTTCAGGAGTCGGATGGTCAGCTTGCTCATCTCGTCGGCTGCCAGCGAGGACGGGTCGATGAAGGCGTCCTTGGCGCTGCCGGTCGAGCGGGCGTTGGCTCGAGGGCGGGCGGCGAAGCGGTCTGCGGGTTTGGTGGCCATGGTCAGAGCACCTCCAGGAGTTCGGTGGTGAGGTCGTCGAAGCGGAACTTGCTCGGATTCGGGATGGTGCCGCGGAGTCGCCCGATAGAGACGCTGGCGGGGATGACGGTTTCGAACCGGCCGACGCCTCGCTCATCGAGGAGTGAGGCGAAGTCGGCGGCATCGTTCGTGCGTCCGTCGAAGCGGGATAGGAGCACGTAGGTGGGGACCTGGGTGGCGGTGACCTCGACGGTGCTCCAGGTGCGGTCGGTGTCCATGAACCCCGGTGGCGTGGGGACGATGATGAGGTCGGCGACCTTCACGGCTGCATCCACGACGCTCGGGTCGGTGGGGGGCGTGTCGATGACGGTGAAGTCGGTGGTCGGCTTGTAGCTGCGGAGGCTGGCGTGGTTGGCGGGTCGGATTTCGAACGGCAGGGGCGTGCCGTCTTCGTCGGCGATTCGTGCCCAGTCGGTGGCGGACCCTTGGGTATCCATGTCGAGCACGGTCACGGTGTGCCCAAGTTCGGCGAGTTGGGTCGCGATGAGGATGGCGGCCGTGGTCTTGCCGACGCCACCCTTCAGGTTCACTACAGCGATCGTCTTCATGTTTGCCACCATACTGGCGTGCTGGCGTGCTGGCAAGACAGCGCGCCATCTTGACGGCATGCCGTCATGCCGGTGTCGGCCGGGTTTGGCGGCGTGCGGCGCGAAGGGCGCTGCAGAGGAGGATCGCGAGGAGTAGGCCGGCTATGGCGCAGAGGATCGCGACGGCCTGTGCTGCACCGAGGAAGGTGGTGGCTGCGTTGGGGTGCTTCTGGTGGATGACGTAGTAGAGCGAGGCGATGCCGTTGTTCATCACGTGGGCTAGAAAGAGGGGCCAGATGCGGCCGGTCGCGATGTAAAGCAGTGCGAGGGCAAGAGCCCAGACGAGGTGGCCGGGGATCGCGATCACGCCGTAGTAGACGTGGAACGCGGTCCGCAGCAGGACGGCGGTGATGAGGATGGTCGGCCAGCGGTGGCCGGCGGCGCGCAGGGCGACCACGGGGACGGCGAGGACGATGATCTCTTCAACGGCGCCGCTGAGCATGCTGTCGTAGACGAGGAGGGCCGCGGCATCGGGGCTGCTCGGGGGAGTCCAGGGGAAGGAGTTTTGGTCCGGTAGTCCGGGGATCGTTTCCAGTGCGTTGGTGATGACGCCTCACATCTGGAAGATCAGCGTCGCGAGGAGGAAGGTGGCGACGCTGCCGCGCCAGCCTGCTGGCATGCCAGCGCCAATGGTGGATGGAGGGGTGTCGGTGGTCTTGGCGAGGAGCTGCAGTATGGCGAGGCCTGCGAAGGTGAGGGCGAGGACGGGGATGAGGCTGTTGAAGAGTGTCCAGGCGTCCTGGGTGCCGGCGGGGCCGGGCTGGGGGTAGAAGGCCAGGATGAGTGCGGCGATGGTGGCTGTGAGCCACGTGGTGCTGTAGAGCCCGCCGAGGAGTGCCCATGCGGTGCTGTGGGGGATAGCTCCCGGGGTGGTAAGTCGGAGCGGTCGCCATAGAGCGCGCAGTACTCGGATGCTTCGTCGGCGGCGTGCAAGGTGCGCGCGGTGTCTCCGCGCTTGGGTGGGGGTCATGCGACACCTTCTAGTGCGTGCTGGCGTGCTGGCCTGCTGGCGTTGGGTGGGGGTGGATCGAGGTCGTTGAGGCGCATTTCGTCGAGGAGGGCTCGGATCTCGCGGTCTGCTTCGAGGTCGTCGGCGTGGAGGGCGATGTGGTGGCGCTCGAGGTAGGCCCACCAGATGCGCCGGTGTTCGCGGTAGGCCGCGATCTTGGTGGCGCGGGCGTGGGTGACGCCGAAGCGTTCGGCGAGTCGCTCGAGCTCGCGGTCGTCGCTGGTGAGCCAGTAGCCCTCGTCGGCGTGGCCGTCGATGAGGTTCCAGCCGGTGAGGGTGGCGAGGGCGTCGGTGACGGCGGTGCGAGAGAGGCCGGTGCGGGCCTGGATGGTCGCGGGGGAGGAGCCATGGCCGTGCTCGATGGCTTCGTAGGTGAGGGCTGCGGGGGTCCCGAGGCGCTCGAAGACGGGGCGGAGGGCGTGGGCCTTCCCGCGGATCCAGCGCACGGTCTCGGCTGTGGCTGCGTGGCGGTCGGGGATGCGGAGCTCGTAGGCGGCGGCGTCGCGGCCGTGGGCGCGCAGGGTGAGGGTGATCCAGGGGTCGTCCTGGGTGGAGAGCTCGCGGAGGAGTGTGGCGACGGTCTGGATGCTGAGCCCGGTTGCGAGGGAGAGACCGCGGATGCCGGTCGCGGTGAGGGTGGAGCCGATCTCGTGGGACTGCTTGGCGATTGCGCGGAGGAGGAGGCGGCGGGTCCAGCCGGGGGCACCGGGGAATTCTCGGGTCTCCACCTCGTGGAGCAGGCTGCGCCAGGTGCGGATCATGCCGTGGGTGTCACGGACGGAGGGCTCCCCCGTGTGAGAGACGGCGCTTGTGTCAGATGTATGGACGGAGTCCCCCTGCGCTTCGTTCTTGGCTCTGAACAGGGGCTCCATGCGGGTCCAGTCGCCGGCGAAGGAGCGCCAGGGCCGGGGGCGGTGGGCGTGGAGTGCCCAGAGGCCGGGCCAGCGTCCGTCGCTCATGCGCGCGGCGACGTCCTCGCGGCTAAGGCCGGTGGCCATGGCGGACCAGAGGACGGCCCAGCGGGCTTCTGAGGGGCTGTCGTAGCCGTAGGCCGCCCAGTCGCCCTCGAGGGCGAGGGAGAGGTACTTCTGGCCCATGACGCGGCCGGCGCCGGCTTCGTAGACGACGGGGGTGCTGTGGGGCTCGGCCGCGGCGGTCGCGGCGCGCTTGGCCTGCACGAGGAGGATCTCGTCGCGGAGCGTGAGGCGGAGCTGGCGGAGAGCGCGGGCGGGTGTGCGGAGCCCGTCGACACGCTCGCGCAGCGAGCGTTCGCTGATGGTGAGCTGTCGATGGCCACCGAGCTTGTGGACGCTGCCGGGGACGGTGATGCAACCTCGGGCGATCGACTGATGGGGGGAGGGATCGAGTGTCGCCCAGCGCTGGGCCATGGCCTCGACGAGCTCGCGCGCCTCGAGGAAGGGAAGGGGCTGCTCGAGGAGGACGTAGATGTGGGAACCGCCGTGGGCGTGGTCGGTGAGGAACCAAGCACCGGCCTGGTCGAGCAAGGCCTCGGCCTGGAAGACGTCGTACGCGACGTCGGCGATCTGCTCAGGGGTCCGGGCCTTCGCATCGAAGTCGAGAGCGAGAACGATGCAGTGGCCGGCGTTGCTGTAGAGCCGGACGGCGGCGGGCTTCGTGGGCAGCTGAGCAGTGAGGTCCCGCTCGGTGCTGGCGGGGTAGCTGACGCGGCTATCGCGTTGAGGCTTGCCTAGGCGCATGCGCGCCTGCCCTGCGATCACCGGCGCGGTGAGGCGCCAGGAGAGGTCGGCTGGGAGGGTCGTCGGGGTGTCCGTAGACACGCCGTGCTCACCGTACTTGCCTACGGTGACGCGACCCCCGTACTCTGGGGGTACCAAGTTGATGAACCTCCTTTCATCTCACCTCGGGGATCACCAGCGCCAACTGGCCCCCAAGACTTCTTTCACCACCCCCGGACCTGCGCCAACAGGTTGCGGGGGTGAAGTCTTTATGCGGTCTTTCGATCTATCTCCAGGCTCTCTTGAGCTGCGCCTAGGCGCGCCTTCTCCAAGTCCAGACTGGCGATCCACGGCACGAGCTGGGCAGCGGTAAGGTCCGTCACCGACTCTCCAACCAGCTCCGCATACTCGTACAGCTTGTCGCGGCTGGTGGTCGGGATGCGGGTCTTGATATCCGCACGGTCGCCCTTGCTCGGACGACCTCCACTTCGCTTCTGTGCCATGCGGTTCACGTTACACGGAGACCAACGTTCCTGGAACAGAACCAGGCGGCGTGTCGCGCCCTGCAAAGCAGGGAACGCCCTATACACATCCTTCCGGTCCACCCAGCAGGCAAGCCAGATCAGCTACGCCGGTCCGCTGCAGCCCTGCTGCCGAGTGGTGCTGCATGCTGGAGGTATCTGTCACGGAAGGGCGGTGTCCATGTTGGCATTCACGGGGTACACGACGGACCCGGAGACGGGGGAGCGGCTGCCTCCGATCGGCACGCTCTTGGATGTCCGGGGGCTCGATGCTCTGGTCGAGGGCGGCATCCTCGAGCAGACGAACTGGAGCGGTTACCCCCTGACGTATGTGGGGCCGGCGCAGGCAATCGCGGAGTGGCTCGAGCAGCTCCCGCCGCATCTCTTCCGAGTTCGCGGCGTTGGAGCGGAGCGTACTCAGGAGCATCCACAGGGGATCCGTCTAGTAGATGGGGAGGAGGCTCAGCGCCTCGCCGTCGAGGGGCTGCGAGGCCTGGATCCCGAACGACGAATCCAGGTCGATCTCTGAGATCAGAGCTGAACTCTGCCGGTCGGCCACGTCACCGACCGTGGTGCTTCAGCTGCGATACGGGGAGGGCTTCGGTGTGGTGCCGGTGGCCGCCGTGATGGCCTCGAGCAGTGGGGGCGCCTCGGACGCCGCGAGGAAGAGTGCGTGCCCCAGAGCCTGGTCCAGGCTCGTGAAGCCTGGGTCCTGTGTCCAGAGCTCGTCGCGTTGGAGACGTTCGATGCGGTCTCGCATCTGACGCGAGAGGCATGCGATCTGGGCTGAGATCTCGGCTAAGTCGTAGAGCTCGTCGTGTAGCTCTTCATGCGTCATGGGCCGGCCGCGGGCTGCTTGCAGGTCCTCGGGCAGGCCCTCGACCCAGCGCCGTGGCCGGGGCACCGCGACGGGGGTCTGCGGGGTGCGCGAGGCGGCGGGAAGCCGCCCCGCCTGGCGGGCGCGGTAGCGGCGCATCTGTGCGCGCTTGCGGCACTGATCGGAACAGTAGGTACGGCGCCCGGCAGTGAACTGCCCGCCGCACACAGGGCATCTCACGCGGCCTTGTCGACCCATCTCTACCTCCTCGAGCACGCCCGCTAACACCCTACACGGGGGTACTACGTTGTCCCTCCGGGGACGCATTGGTGCCAGAGGTCCGTCGTCCTGTTACTTCTGAGCTTCTGCGTTCTGGGGGCGTGCCTGATGCTGGGGATCGTGTCTCTGCTTGTGGGCGTACTGAGGATGTTTTCGGCGGGATCTATCTCGGGGGTGTTGAGCTGATGCTTCGTGCTCTGTCTGGCTTCTGGTCGGTCCTCTCTGGAGCTCGTGCCGTTGGTCTGGATGGAGTACTCGCGCTGCCGCTTCGGCAGTTCGTGTGGGCAGCTCGACTGCAGGGCTCATCGCGCAGGGGCCGGGCCTCTGCGGGGCGTCGTTTAGCAACTGGTCCAGATGTGCCAGTTGCTAAGCAGGACGAGGGTCTTACGGCCCCTCCCGCCTTCGGCGCTCCCGCTTCGCTCCGCGCCTTCGGCGTCGGGTCCTGCGGCCCTCGCTGGCTCGCTGACGCTCGCCCGGAAAACAGGCCGAACGCACTGCCCGCTGGCCCACTCCGGGCCGATGCTCGTATGCTCATCGCACACGCCCTCCTCATCGGGGTGTGTCACCGGTCGGGGGACGGCAATCCCCGCGACCGCTAGGCGTAGAAGGCCCCGCATCCCCAGGCGTAGAGGGACGCGGGGCCTTCGTCTGTCTGACCGTAGGACTCAGCTCTCATCGCCCTGATCGCCCTGATCAGGCGCGCCGCCGGTCATCCGGACTACCTGCAGCGCCTTTTCAGCGCGACCCAGATCACGCTGAGCGACAGCCAGGTCGTGCTCCGCGGTCTCGATCCGCTGCGCGAGCCGCCGCACCGCGTCGGTCAGCCCGGTGCGACTCTTATCCAGCTGCTGCGCAGCAGCGCGAGCCCGTTCCTTGGCCGCAGAGCGAACAGCCTGGTGCTCTCGCTTACGGGCATCCCAGCTCTGACGGGACTCGAACAGCCGTCGAACCGGGTCGGCCCCGTACACGCCCTGACGCGTCAGGTCGGCCGATGCAGATGCACGAGCAGACGACTCCAACAGAGTGATGAGCCGGATCAGATCCGTGGTCAGCTCCTCCTGAAAGGGATCAGGGTCCGTCACAGCCTCGACAGCGATGTCCACCTCGCGGCGCTGGAGCGGGCGCATCAGATCGCCTCCACCGCGTCAGCGGAGAGCGCGATGCCGCTCCGGCCGTTCATCTCCCAGGAGCGGGCGACAAGGCCCTGCGGCAGGAGCGTGGACATCGGCTCCAGGTCCGGCTCCGTGCGAGACGGCACGCTGATCTCGACCACCTCGGCCTTCGGCTTGAAGGTGCCGCGGGCCTCCAGCCGAAGCAGGGTCTCGATCTTCCACATGGTGATGCCGTCGAAGTTCTTCTTCTTCTGCTTGCCCTCCTGGTCCGTCGAAGCCTTCACGGAGAGGACGAGCAGGTCGCCCAGACGGCTGGTGTCAACGGGGATAGAACGCATGTCGGAACACTCATTTCCGAAGGACGCCGGGAGAGGTCTCTCCGCTGTGGTGCGCCCTTCACCCCGTGTAGTGGGCGGCGATGTGCTCTCGCGGTGCGATCGAGGCACCAAATCCACCCACTGTGTTACGTACGTCATATCTACGGGGCCGGAACGGAGGCCGATTCGTCCGTGGGTGACGGGGTGCCCTCGTAGTGCACGATCCAGCGGGGGATGCCTCCGGCAGCCCTCCGGGGCCTCTTCCTCCCTCCCAAAGCCGAAGGAGGGGACGGAACCTTCCAGCGGGGACCAGGGGACTCCTCAGTGAGGAGACGACCTCCCAACGGGATCACGTCAGCGAGAACGGCCAGACCTCCCGACCACGGACAGCGGCGGCAGCTCGATCGCCCCCACATCATCCCGAGGATTCAGCAACGCCCCTCTCCAAATTTCGTGACGATGCACTATATTCTGTCGCGAAACGAAGCATCGAGAAGGGATAGTCGTG
>NZ_BAABGE010000018.1:0-881 GCF_039541415.1 Brachybacterium paraconglomeratum | reverse complement strand
TATAATACGGATGATACAGCAGTTATATGCTGGTTGTTTGTTTATGTTGTCAGGATACTGTTTTTCATGTTTTTTCATGGAGAGTTTGATCCTGGCTCAGGACGAACGCTGGCGGCGTGCTTAACACATGCAAGTCGAACGATGACGGTGGTGCTTGCACTACCTGATTAGTGGCGAACGGGTGAGTAACACGTGAGTAACCTGCCCCTCACTTCGGGATAACCTCGGGAAATCGTGGCTAATACCGGATATGAACTTCTACCGCATGGTGGTTGTTGGAAAGATTTATCGGTGAGGGATGGACTCGCGGCCTATCAGTTTGTTGGTGAGGTAATGGCTCACCAAGACGATGACGGGTAGCCGGCCTGAGAGGGCGACCGGCCACACTGGGACTGAGACACGGCCCAGACTCCTACGGGAGGCAGCAGTGGGGAATATTGCACAATGGGCGAAAGCCTGATGCAGCGACGCCGCGTGGGGGATGACGGCCTTCGGGTTGTAAACCTCTTTCAGTAGGGAAGAAGCGAAAGTGACGGTACCTGCAGAAGAAGCGCCGGCTAACTACGTGCCAGCAGCCGCGGTAATACGTAGGGCGCAAGCGTTGTCCGGAATTATTGGGCGTAAAGAGCTCGTAGGTGGCTTGTCGCGTCTGCCGTGAAAACCCGAGGCTCAACCTCGGGCGTGCGGTGGGTACGGGCAGGCTAGAGTGTGGTAGGGGAGACTGGAACTCCTGGTGTAGCGGTGAAATGCGCAGATATCAGGAAGAACACCGATGGCGAAGGCAGGTCTCTGGGCCATTACTGACACTGAGGAGCGAAAGCATGGGTAGCGAACAGGATTAGATACCCTGGTAGTCCATGCCGTAAACGTTGGGCACTAGA
>NZ_BAABGE010000017.1:0-1294 GCF_039541415.1 Brachybacterium paraconglomeratum | reverse complement strand
GTAGTGGGCGAGATTGCGGAAGCCGAGCGCGGTGCCACGGAGGTGCTCGAGTCGGCCGTTGATCGCTTCGGTGGGGCCGTTGCTGGTGCCGGGGTGGTCAAAGTAGGCCAGCACGTCCAGGGCCCGTCGCTTCAGGGTTCGACCGAGGGTGATCAGCTCGGTGAGCTGCGTGGGCACTTCCTGGGCGAGGTCGTCGATCACGGCTTGCAGAGCCTTCTTCCCACTCGCGCGGTCGGGGTGGCGGTAGGCGGCGACGATGCGCTGGTAGATGCCCCAGGTCGCTTCGACCTCGACGTGCTCGTCTCGGGCGAACACGGCCTTCAGGCGGGTGATCTGCTTGTCGGTGAGCAGGTCAGCGCCGGTGTGCAGCACGCGCCGGATCCCGTAGAGCGGATCTCCAGATCGGCCCCGATGGCCGAGGGTGGCCTGTTGGACGCGCTGGCGGCACTGATCGATCTTCTCGCCGGCCAGGGCGACGACGTGGAAGGGATCCATCACCGCGGTCGCCTCGGGCAGCTCCTCGGCGGTCGCGGTCTTGAAGCCGGAGAACCCGTCCATCGCGACGACCTCGACCCCGTCCCGGAACTGGGCGGTCTGGCCCTCGAGCCAGGTCTTGAACACTTTCTTCGAGCGCCCCGGGACCATGTCCAGGAGCCTGGAGGAGCCGCTGCCGTCGCGGATCGGAGTCAGGTCGATGATGACGGTGACGTACTTGCTGCCCCGGCGGGTGTGGGACCACACGTGCTCGTCCACGCCGATGACGCGGACCCCGTCGAGGCGGGTGGGATCGTTGATCAGCAGCTGCTGGCCGGTGGCCAGGATCGCATCGTTGGCGGTGTTCCAGGCGACTGCGAGCCCGGCGGCGATCCGGGCGACGGACAAGCGATCGATGACCACGCCCTTGAGCGCCCACAGCGCGGCGTGCCGGGAGAGGACAGCGCGGGGCTCGGCTGCGGCCTTGGTGTCCTGGCGCCACACGCTGCGGCAGTCCGGGCATTGGTAACGACGCACTCTGACCTGCAGCGTCGTGGGACGCCAGCCCAGCGGGACGTGGGCGAGACGCCGGATCACCGTGCCCCGGGAGACGCCTTGCTGGCCGCACCCGTGGCACCAGTTGTCCGGTTCGAGCACGCGACACTCCAACACCGATCGGTGCGGCTCGATCAGCTGGCCCGTCACGGTTAGGCCCAGCCGGTCAAGCTGGCTGAAGGTATCGAGATCGGGCGCGGTGAAGGTAGCGTTGAGCACGTCGAGGTCTTCCAGATGGCGAGCGTAGGAACTTCCATCATCGGGA
>NZ_BAABGE010000016.1:0-631 GCF_039541415.1 Brachybacterium paraconglomeratum | reverse complement strand
GAAAGCTCTTGTTCGACCAGTACGCAGCGATGACGGCGTAGCCGTCAGCCGATGGGCAGTGAGGGCTGCTCGAGGTAGCGATACAACGTGTTTCGACTGATCCCGTAGGTACGTGCGATCTGAGCTTTGGGAACCCCGCTCGCGACGGCGTTGCGCATCTCGCGGATCTGCTCGCTGTTGAGCCGGCGCTTGCGGCCCGGGTACTTGCCGGGGGTCTTCTTCGCGATCGCGATGCCCTCGGCCTGCCGCTCCCGGATCATCTCGCGCTCGGACTGCGCCACAGCGGTGATGATGTGGAGGATCAGCCGGGTGGTGAGGTCTCCCCCGCCGGGACGGACCGTGAGGCCTTGGGTGCAGAACTCGACAGTGACGCCCTTCTGGTCGAGCTCTTCCATGATCGTGAGCATGTCGCGGAGCGAGCGGGCGAGACGGTCGATAGAGGAAACCACGAGAGTGTCGCCCTCCCGCACGTACTTGATGGCCTTCTTCAGCTCGGGGCGTTCGGAGGCGGCGGCGGCGGACTGGTACTCGCTGTAGGTCTTGTCGACCTCGCCGATGGCCTCGAGCTGACGGTCGAGGTTCTGGCCGGCGGATGAGACTCGGACGTAGGCGACGCGCTGCGTGGTGGGCA
>NZ_BAABGE010000015.1:0-1314 GCF_039541415.1 Brachybacterium paraconglomeratum | reverse complement strand
GTAGTGCTCGAAGTTCCGGAAGCCGCGGGCGATGCGGCGGCCGAGTTCGATGATCCCGTTGATGGCCTCTGTGCCGCCGTTGGTCGCGCCGTCGGTGTCGAAGTAGGCCAGGAACGCTGTCCGCCAGCGGCGTAGGGTCTTCCCGAGCCTGGCGATCTCTGGGATCGGGCAGGACGGCAGCGCAACGATCAGCTGCTCGGCGAGGCGGCGTCCCTGGGCGGGCGTGGGCTGGTGGAACACGTCTCGGAGGTCCTGGGCGCACTGGTAGGCGACCTCGACCGCTACGTGATCGGGATGGGCCGCGAATGCGCTGGCCAGGCGGGTCTGCTGGCGCGGCGTGAGGCGTTCCCGTCCGGCGCGGAGAACATGACGGATCCCGTAGAGGGGGTCGCCCTTGCGGCCTCGGTGGCCGAGGGTCTCCTGCTGGATCCGGCGGCGGACGTCATCGACTGCAGCCCCGGCGAGCTTGACGATGTGGAACGCATCCAGCACGCAGGTGGCGTCCTCGAGTTGGTCATCGATCGCGTTCTTGTAGCCCTGGAACGGGTCCAGTGTGGCGATCTCGACCCGCTTGCGGAACTCGTCGCCGCGCTCGTCGAGCCAGTCTCGGTAGGCCTTGCCGGATCGGCCGGGGACGAGGTCGAGGAGTCTGGCGGTGGGGTGGGTGTCGCGAGTCAGATCGACCATCCCGGTGAGCTCCTTCGGTCCGCGCCGGCGCGGGTCCCGGTGGTGCCAGATGTGTTCGTCCACGCCCAGGACCTGCACGCCCTCGAACCGGGACTGGTCGTTCGCGGCCCGGGTCAGGACTGGTCGGACCTGGGACCAGAGCGTGTTCCAGGTCGTGCCGAGCTGGCGGGCCAGGCCCTGGATCGTCGCTCCCTCGCGCCGGAGTTGTCCGATTGCCCAGCGGATCGCGCGCGTGCTCAGCAGGCCCCGCGGTGCACAGACCTCCGGGTTCTGCTCGGCGAAGGTCGTCACCGCGCAAACGCGCTCGAGGCAGATCCAGCGGCGCTTGCGCCACCGAATCCGCACCGGTCGGCCAGCCCATGGCGCGTCGATCATCTCGACCACCACTCGGCCGTGACCAGTGGCGATGACACCGCAGCCAGGGCATCCGGTCACTGGATCGCAGGACTCAACCTCAAGCAACAGTCCGGCCCGGGCCTTCGAGACGGCCACCAGATGAAGGCCAGGGAAGTCCAGGAGAACGTCGCATCGGTCGCAGCGATCAAGCGCGTCAGGACATACGCAACTATGGTTGGGCATCGTCGAGGTCCTTGGTGCGAGCAGAGGTAAGAGTCCGCTCATCATCGG
>NZ_BAABGE010000014.1:0-1821 GCF_039541415.1 Brachybacterium paraconglomeratum | reverse complement strand
TCATCGGAGTCACCTGACCTGCCATATAGCGTCTGAAGAACCCCGCCGTTTAACGAACGAAGTCACAGGTTACCAATAGGGTCCAAAAGTACAATTCTGCGACACATCTGTCGCACCGGGTATACCCCAGAGTGACGCCGCGGTTGGCTCCTGTTGGCGCAGCGGCCCCAGTCGCACTCGCCCGCTCCAGAGGTGACGTGCGGTGCTCACTCCTGGCGCGAGTGGGTGCCCAGTGCTACCCTCGTAGACGCGAGGCCCTATGTGGCCTGTTGGTCACCCAAAGGGTCTCGCATCTCGCGAACCCCTGGCCTTTGGTCAGGGGTTCTTGCGTTCGTCCACCCAGATGATGCCGTTGTCAGAGCCGGGTAGCCAGCGATTCTTGGTCCTGTAGTAAGCCCGGATCGCTGCCGGCACAGGCTTGTTCTTCTGGCCCCACACCTCGGGGTGGTTCTGCAGGTGTAGGTGGTACGCGCCGTATGCGACGAGATCAGCGGCCTGGATGAGCTGGTTGTACTTGCTGTCCTGCATGACGACGTCTTCGATGACTCGCCGCGTGCCAAGGTCCAGTGCTCGATGGGTGTTGCGGTACGGCGCTGCCGAACGGAGCGCCTGTTCCCAGTCTGCTCGGATCTCTTCAGGACTGCGGTCCGCGTGCGGCTCACCGTAACCCTGCTGGCCGTCGTAGAAGATCATCACCGTGGTCTGTTCCATCTCTGCCCACTGATCCAGCCAGTTCACGAGTGCGACATACGCCTGGGCTGATGAGTTGGTCGGAGTCGCGATCGTGACGACCAGCAGACCCTCAGCCTTAGACAGCCACGAGAGCATGATGCGACCCGTCGCTTCACGCCGTGGTGTCGAGAACAGATCCTCGTCGGCGCTGGTCTCGCAGTACCTTCCCCGGCCTTTGTACAGCTCGTTGGCGTGGAGCTCCTTGGTCTTGGGGACGCCGAACTCTCGGTGGATCTCACGCCGGCCCTCGAGCCATGCCGCCAACACGTCGTTCCAGCGATGATCAGGCACCAGCAGAGCGGTGAGGATAGTGCCGTTCCTGGAGTCGCCGGAGTCATCGACGTAGACCAAGTGCATAGTTCCTCCGACTTCCTAGGCGCCTTCCCAGTATGCCGCGCTGACCTCGTTTCACACCGTGGAGAGTTCGTGGTGATCAGCCGCTCGACGGCAGCGCACGCGCAGGGACAGCTACGCATCCGGTTGCAGCCGCGCAACACCGTCGCGGCGCGTCTCCCTCGCACCCACGACTCAACCGGCGACCAGACGTCAGGACGGCGAGGCAGCTATGCCAGTCCGGACGGATTCAGCTGCTTCGTCAAGCTCGGCGCGTGGCCGTTGTCGCCAGCCGGCGTCGATGCGGAAGCCGTCGCCGGTTGTTCGGGGGAAGACGTGAAGGTGGACGTGAAAGACCTCCTGGAACGCGACTTCGCCGTCGGCCAGAAAGAAGTTCACCCCCTCGCACGGAAGCCCCGAGGTGGCGCTCATGGACTCTACTGTGCCCGATCCGGAGGGCGAGGTACCTCAACTGAGCGCATCCGTCCGGTTAGGCATCACCCTGCGTGACAGCTACAGCACCGTAGGCTTCCCCGTCCCGCAGGGTCCGAATCGGCAGTTTCCTGACAGATCTGCAGGTTGGGGTATACCCAAAACACACAGTGGGCGGGTCGCCGGCGACATGCGAGACTGTCTCCCACCCCCGAGGTTTTTTACTGGATTCCCTCGGCGGGCAGCGGGCGGCGAGCGTGTGGTAGCGCCGCCGCCCGCGCTCCAAAGAAGGGGTCGAGCGGTCGAGCACCCGAACCGAGCCTC
>NZ_BAABGE010000013.1:0-4707 GCF_039541415.1 Brachybacterium paraconglomeratum | reverse complement strand
GAACCGGAATACCACGCGCAGAAGGCGCGCCTCACTGCTGATGGCGACCACCACCATCGTCCTTGGCCTAGGCCTAGCAGGATGCTCGGGCGCCGACACCGCGGAGGCCGAAACCGAGACCTCCTCATCAACATCGGACTCGCCGATCTACGCGACGGAGGAGTCGTCCGAGCCCGACTTCACGACTGCCCAGCAGGAGGCAATCGACTACGTCGAGACGATGTCTCGCCAGAACTACTCCTCGGAAGCGGAAATCCGGAAACACATCGTGCACGAGAATTTCGCAGATGAGGTGGACTTCGCTCTGGAACACTCGGAAGTCTCGTTCTACACGAATGCTTCGCGTGCAGCAGAGTCCTACGCCGATGGTTCTTCACCGAGCCGAGAGGCGGTAACCCGCTACCTCACCGATGTCCGAGAGTTCACTCAGGAGCAGGCCGAGGACGCCGCAGAGAGCTACGCGCCCGAGAGCTGACGAGTACGACGAAGCGCCCCGGCCACCGATGTGGGTCCGGGGCGCTTCTCGTTGCGCTCAACTCACCTCGGCAGCCTTGCACTTCTGGAACTCCTCGACCTGCCTGCCCGCCTTGCCCGACACCGAGGAGCACCCTCAGCGAGGAGGACGAACTTCCAGCGAGGGCGCATCAGCGGGAACGGCGGGGGTTCACACGTCGGGGGACAGCGACAAGCTGAGGCCATGAGCGACACGCCCGACTACCTCACAGACGAGGATGCCCAGCTCGCCGCGAGCATCGAGAGGTTCCAGGCCCAAATGCGGGACTTCGCCACCCGTCACCCTGACGTCGTTCTGGCCGACTCCCCGGACGCGGACTGGTCGGGCAGTCATGTGAGAGCTCCGCATGCATCAGACCTGGTCAGGCTGCGCAGATTTACCCTCAAGCCGGGCACTCCGTACGCATCACCCCAAGTCAGGATGCGCAGATTTACCCTCAAGCCGGGCACTCCGTACGCATCACCCCAGGTCAGGATGCGCTGATTTACCCTCACGCCAGCCTCTCCAACTGCGTCACCGCAGGTCAGGCCGCGCTGATGTGGCCTCAGCGCTCGCTGGGTGAGGACCCTGACTCCGACTGCTGGGGTGCTAGCGCCGGCCACCCACGCCGGAACGACTGCCGCGACCCCCGCACCCCCGCAGTTTCGGTCTCGGTCATGGACAGGACACTCATCGCACTCCCCCTCGGGACCACAGACCCCGGACCGGGCTGGAATCGCCGGTCGGCCCTCGGAAGTCGGGGACGCTCCTGTCGGGTACGGCTCCCGACACGCCCCACATCCCTCGACCCGAGGCCGACCACGCTCCCCGGCCTCACCCGTCGTGCTCCTCGCTCAGCGTCGACCGGGGTTCGCGCGGCGGATCGCCTCGTGCCAGTACGGCTCCACGCGTCCGCGTCCGGCGCGGTCTTTCGCGCCCTCGAGGTGCACCCGGGCGGATACCCAGGACATCAAGTGGGGCTGCGCGAGCTCGATGCGGTCCAGCCACTCCTCGACAGTGAGGAGCAGCCGCTCCCCGCCCACGATCACCTGCACAGACTCGTCCGGGACATCGGGGTCCCGCCAGCTGTGGCTCATGGACACCGGGGTGCCACCGGCGACGGCGCGCTGGTAACCGGCGACGACCGACTCGGCCGCGCCGAGCAGGTCCTTTTGCGCGTAGTACCGCGGGTATCTCGCGCGCATCTCGCTCGACCGCCCGGCGGGCGGAGCGGGATAGGGAGTGAAGGGCTGGGGGCTCACGGGGCTCAGTGTGCGCTCGGGGCCGGACAGCCAGGCGCCGGTGGGCTCAGTCGGCGTCGAGCGGTGCGATGAGCGGGGGGTCCGTGCGGTCGAGGGTGCGGACGTTGTTGACCTGGCGGTCCACCGGCGGGCAGGATCGCCGACCCCGAACAGAGACTCGACGCCGAGGACCTCCTCGCCCTGGTGCGCGAATAGCCGCCACCCGCCGCCTCCCACCCCGCGGGACTGGGAAGATACGCCCATGAGTCAAAAACCTCTCGTGCTGCCCGACGTCCGCTCCAGAGCAGGGGCGTTCGTCGCGCAGTGGCGCGACGCGGAGGGGTACGAGCGCGGTGAGGCCCAGTCCTTCGTCCGGGACCTGCTGCGGGTCTTCGGCATCACCCGCTCCGGCGCGGCGCTCTACGAGAAGCGTGCTCAGCGCGCCTCCACTGGCGGTCAGGGCTACATCGACGCGCTGATCTCCGGCACCGCGCTGATCGAAATGAAGTCCACGGGTGCCGACCTCGCCAAGGCCGAGGCCCAGGCGCTGGACTACATGGAGTCTCTGTCCGAGCACGAGCGGCCCGACTTCGTCATCACCAGCAACTTCAAGCACTTCCGGCTGCTCGACCTTGCCGCTGATTCCCCCGAGACCGAACTGCTGGAGTTCCCCCTTGAGGAGCTGCCCGCGCACGTCGAGGATCTGATGTTCCTCGCCGGCTACCGGCGCGCGAAGTTCGGCTCCCTCGAGCAGGAGACCGCCTCGATCAAGGCCGCGCAGCTGATGGCCAAGCTGTACGAGCACCTCGAGGCCACCGGGTACGACGAGCACCAGGCATCGATCTTCCTGATCCGCACCCTGTTCTGCCTGTACGCCGACGACTCCGGCCTCTGGGAGCGCGACCTGTTCTCCCGGTACATCGAAGAGCGCACCAGCGAAGACGGCTCCGACCTCGGCGCGCAGCTGACCACGCTCTACCAGGCCCTGAACAAGCCCGAGGACAAGCGGTACGGGCGCGACGATGACCTGATCCAGGCGTTCCCCTACGTCAACGGCTCCGTGTTCGGCGAGGCCGTGGAGATCCCCTACTTCGACCGGGCCTCCCGCGAGCTGCTGCTGCAGGCCGCGTACTTCAACTGGTCCAGCATCTCCCCCGCGATCTTCGGCTCCCTGTTCCAGGCCGTGAAGTCCAAGAAGGCCCGGCGCGAGCTCGGCGAGCACTACACGACCGAAACGAACATCCTGAAGCTCATCCGCCCGCTGTTCCTAGACGAGCTTGAAGACCAGTTCACCAAAGCCCACGCGAAGAAGC
The DNA here is from genome assembly GCF_039541415.1 of Brachybacterium paraconglomeratum. GTDB lineage: Bacteria > Actinomycetota > Actinomycetes > Actinomycetales > Dermabacteraceae > Brachybacterium > Brachybacterium paraconglomeratum_A. Next base: position 1,660 of record NZ_BAABGE010000013.1, on the reverse strand, counting down.
GCGAGCTCGAGAAGCTGCTGGACCATCTCGGCTCTCTGACGTTCCTCGACCCGGCCTGCGGCTGCGGGAACTTCCTGATCATCGCCTACCGCGAGCTGCGCGCCCTCGAGCTGCGAATCCACGAGCGACTGCAGGAACTCGACCCGAGCCGCGCACAGCTCTCCCTGGACGCGGAATCACGCGTCCATGTGCGCCTCTCGCAGTTCTACGGCTTCGAGCTGGAGGAGTGGCCGGCCACCATCGCGCGCACGGCAATGTTCTTGGTCGAGCACCAGGCGAACCAGGCCGTGAACCTCACCCTCGGCTACGCCGTCCCGATGCTCCCTCTGCAGGACTCGGCGCGGATCACCGTGACAAACGCTCTGCAGGCCGAGTGGTCCGAGGTCATCCCTCCGACCACATCGCTGTACATCATGGGAAACCCGCCGTTCCTCGGCGACAACACCCGCGGCGCCGATCAGCTCGCCGATCTGCGCAACGCCTGGGGCGGCGACAGGGTCCTGTCGCGCATGGACTACGTGACCGGCTGGCACGCCAAGACCCTCTCACTGTTCGCCAGTCCGCAGTACCGGGGCGAGTGGGCGTTCGTGACCACGAACTCCGTCACCCAAGGTGACCAGGTCCCCCGCCTGTACGGCTGGCTCTTCGAGGCCGGCTGGCGCATCAAGTTCGCCCATCAGACCTTCGCCTGGTCCAGCGAGGCCCCCGGCGCCGCCGCGGTGCACTGCGTGATCGTCGGCCACACCCAGAACACGCGGAACAAGCCCCGCCTGTTCGAATACGAACGCCCCAAGGCTGAGCCGCGCGAGGTTCCCGTCAAGATCGGCATCAACGCTTACCTACAGGACGCGAAGAACATCCTGGTAGAGAAGCGTTCGGACATGCTTAGCCCGAGCCTTTCAAAGACATGGCGCGGATCCATGCCCACCGACGACGGCAACTTCATCATCGAGCCCGAACAGCACACCGAGGTCATGGCGGACCCGATCGCCGCGAAGTACGTCCACAAGTACGTCGGCGCGCACGAGCTCCTGCACGACGCGGACCGCTGGTGCCTCTGGCTCGACGGGATGGACCCTGCGGATCTCAATCGTTCCCGCGTACTTCGGGAACGAGTGGAAGCTGTCCGGACATTCCGCGCAGCGTCCAAGGCAGCGTCGACGCGGGAGTACCCACACCATCACCTGTTCCGGCAGCTCGCCAAGCAGGACACATCCTTCGTCTGCGTACCGCGCCACGTCTCCGAGACTCGGCGCTACTTCACCGTCGCGCTGTTCGACGAGGACGTGATCGCCGGGGATGCGAACTTCACGATCAAGGACCCTGACGGATTCCAGTTCGCCATCATGTCCTCGAGCATGTTCATCACCTGGCAGAAGGCCATCGGAGGACGCATCAAGTCCGACCTCCGCTTCGCATCGACGTTGACCTGGTACACCGTCCCCCTGCCCGCTGTAGAACCAGCGGATCGCGAGGCGATCGCAGCAGCCGGCCACGGGGTGCTTGAGGCGCGCGCGCTACATCCGGAACGGTCACTGGCTGAGCACTACAGCCCGCTGGCGATGGACCCGGCTCTGGTGAAGGCACACGATGCCCTAGACAGGCTGGTCGATCGGGCGTTCGGAGCGAGGAAGAAGCTGACCTCGAATGATGACCGGGG
>NZ_BAABGE010000012.1:0-66263 GCF_039541415.1 Brachybacterium paraconglomeratum | reverse complement strand
AGTTGTTTATGTGTGTTTGCGTCCACTGTGCGGTTCTCGAGGAACAACTCCTCAGGGCTCTGGTTCATCTTTGGGTGGGTTGGTGTTCTGGTGGATTGGTTGTCTCATTGTGTTACGGCGGTCATAGCGTCGAGGAAACGCCCGGTTCCATTCCGAACCCGGAAGCTAAGCTCGATTGCGCCGATGGTACTGCACTCGGGAGGGTGTGGGAGAGTAGGTCGCCGCCGGACATCTTTGTGGGAGTGGGAGTGAGCTTGAGACCCTTGAAGGGGTTTCGCTCCTCCCACTCCTCTTTTTTATGCCCGAAATCAGACGCCACGCCGGCTGACAGGACAGGGCCCGACCAGATCAGGGCCCACCAGCCGGAGTGATGGTGCCGGCTGCTGGGTCCTGACCGTTGTCTCCACGGATGCCGCGGAGTGCTGAGCTCCGGAGCAGCGCTCAACTCACTTCGGCAGCGGGAACCACGCCAGGTCCATGCCATACATTCCCCAGGTACCTCGGATTCCCTCGACGGCATGGAACTCCGGCCGGTTGTACCAGCCATCAGGCAGCTTGTCGTAGAGCACTGAGTCGGATCCGCCCCTCGCGAGCGAGAGCCGCCTGATCGAGGAATCCCACATGTTGTGCAGATATACGTGGCCGAGGTGCGCTCCGAGGCCGCCGTATCCACCGCTGTCGCCTTCGGCGATTACCTTCTCCGTGGCGAGGTCGAGAGCGAACCAGGCACCGTTGGGCCGGCGTCCCGCGGCATAGAGGATCCCCTCGCTGATGGTGAGCGTTTCGTAGGAGTCCCACGGGCGGGGCTCGAGGATCCGCGTGACCTGACGCGTGGTGAGGTCGATCTCGGCGATTGTCGCCGTCTCCAGCCTCCGCTCGGAAGTGGCCTCCGCGAACGTATCGCCGGCGATATACGCGAAGTCCCCTTCGATCACGATGTTCCTCAGGTTCTGGCCGGGCAGGAAGTCCTTGCGAACGTCGAATGCCCCGGTCTCCAGGTTCACGAAGGTGAGGGCCCCGGTGTACAGCAGCTGCTTCGCGGTCGTGGTGACGAGCACCTCTCCTCGCGCTGGGTCATAGGCCATCGCCAACGGTCGCATCTGGTCGTTCCCGATAGTGCCCAGCAGCCGTTGCGCGGTGGAGCCAGGGGCGATTGCGACCACCTGCGTCGACGGGTACAGGCCCATCACCACCGTGCCATCAGCGGTCTCCACCATCGACTTCGGCTCCCCGCCCACCTCGAACCACTGCGAAGGGACGGTGGAAGGGGACTGGTTCTGAGCACCCTGCCCGTTGTTGCGGGGCTTGGGATGGTGGACGGTCATCGAGAAGTGCCCTGCAGCCCAGACCGAATCATGGGTGTGAGCCAGCAGCGACTGTACGAACTCGGGGTACCCGAAATCTGTCGGCGCTGTCGGGGTGACAGTGGCCTCTCCACCGATCGTGGTGCTCCAGATGTGGCCGACTCCCGTGACCCCGACCAGGGTCTGCTCGCCGATCGCGAAGAAGCCCTGATTCTCGACGTCGTGCCACGGCGTGCCCAGCAGCTCCAAGCCATCGTCGGTCACCTCGTAGTAGTTGCTGGTGAGCCTCGCCAGCGCGAGCACCTGTCCCTCGGGAGTGACGGTGAGCTTGTCGATATAGCGGTCCTCCTCGGGGATCGGGCGGACCACCCGCTGTGAGCCATCCTGCCGCATCGAGATGATGTCCCGGCCGCTGGAGACGTAGATAGTTCCCTCGTGCACCGCGAGGGCGAGCGTGCCGACAGGGGAGGGGGTGAGGCTCGTGGTGAGATCGGCGACCTCGACGCCATCGTGCCGGTATACCTTCAATGCGCCGGGCGCCGCGGTGCTCGCATAGACATAGTCGTCATCCACCGCCATGGCCACGGCGTACTGGGAGGCGCCCACACGGCCGAAGTCCGCGATCTCGCCGGAGGTGCGGTGGACCTTCAGCAGCCGGCATTCCGGATAGGTGGTGATATAGAGATGGTCGCCGTGGACAGTCATGGAGTAGGTCCACGCAGTGGCGCCACCCACCTCGACGAACTTCTCCACCGTGGACGTGGCGGGATCGAAGCGCCAGGCGAAGGCGCTGCCAGCGGGACCCACGTAGAGGTAGCGTTCGTCAGCTGTCATGGAGTTGTTGCCCGAGGCGGCGCCGATATCGAGATCATGGACGGAGATCTGCGCTCCGGTGAAGGGATCGAATGCGCCCAGACGGACCACCCCCGGGCTGACGACGTGGCGGGAGGCGATGTACACCACCCCGTCCAAGTATGCGGAGCCGCGCACCGCCGCGGTCATGGTCGCGGGAGCCTCGATGACCGGCTCGAGCTGCGCCGACGTGCCGGTAGGACCGGGGTCGGCGCTGCCAGCCACCGGCGCAGCGATCACTGCTGAGCCGAGGAGTGCACCACCGCCCAGCAGAGTGCGACGGCTGACAGGAAGATTCTGCTTCTCGTGCACGAAGTTCTCCTTGTGGGAGGGTGCCGGGCGCCGATGCCCGGCAGCCATGGGTCGCCCACGACGCTGCGAGGCGGACGACAGTGCTGCCTACGCACCTTAGAAAGCCTTTGCTGCGGTGTCAATGGCCGCGGCGTGTTCGTTCGTCTTCATGCGCCATGGTCCGGCGACGGCCAGCATCCTGATCTGCGACGCTAGATTGGTTGCTGGTCGGCATCTTCCGTCGGCCCTCTTCGGAGGGAAGGCGTCGTATGGCGGTGCGGGAAGGAGCGTGCGCGGTCTGTTCAGCGGATCTGCTGGATGCTCTGCGAGCCCCGAGGGTCGAGGTGGTTGCGGAGGCGAACTGGGTGGAGATCCGTTGCTGCGGGGTCTGCGGCGCCTACTGGGATGTCCAGCCAGCGAGCCGCCCGGTGGTCGTCACGCTGGACGAGGCATTGCGGCGCGCCCCTGACCTGGAGCAATGGAGCTCAGGACGTGACCCTGGTGCCCCGCCGGTGCAGAGCGTCTGAGCCGAGAAAAGACGCCCTACTCACTGCCCGGTCCACTCCAGGAACTCCTCGGCCGCGATCACGGGCTTACCCCACTTCGCGGCGTTCTTGGTCTTGTTCGACTGCGTGCCGAGCTCGGCGACCACGAGCACGTCGCTCTTGGTCTTGGTGACGTTCGGGACGGGCACGAGCCCACGGTCCTCCGCCAGCTGCTCCATCCGGTCACGGCTCACGAAGCCATGAGCGGGGGAGACGACCTCTCCGGTGAAGCACACTCGGGCTCCCGAGAAGAGCACCTCGTCCAGCGTCGACCGCTCCTCGAGCTCGAACCCCTCAGGGAGCACCTGCACCCCGTAGTGCTGCTCGACCGCGCGGAGCCGCTCCACCACGATCTGGTCCGGGTGGAGGACCCGCTCCCACGAGGCCTCCAATGCTGTTGCCAGCACGGCCGCGGCATCGTCCTCTGCGGAGAGGTTGCCGCCCACCACGAATCCCTCAGGACTCTCCGTCCCGTCGGTCCCGGTGCTGCGGGCGAGCAGGAAGCCATGCCCCCGTACGAGCTGCGGAAATGCTGTCCCACCCGCGTCAGGCATCGCCCCGTCGGCGCGCAGTCGAACCACTGCTGCACGTACGGCGCGGGCGCGTTCGAGCGCCGTCGGGGCGCGCAGTCCGGCCCGCTCCTCGGCGGTGAGTGCGCCCGTCGGAAGATCGATCCCGAGCGGCATCGGCTCCACGATGCCGTTGCGCTTGAGCTCGAAGTCGATCCGGGAGAGCTGCTGGTCCACCCCGACCCCGATCGGGACCCGTCCGGCCAGCAGCGGGGACAGGGCCCGCCACGCCTCGACCAGCAGCGGTGCGAGCTGCACATCGCGTGTGGTGAGCCCGAATTCAGTACGGGCGGCGAACAGGTCGCTGGTGGGGTTGATGACCGTGGTCGCCTCATCGCCCTCGTCGGTGACCAGTGCGATCTCGACCGGCCGGGGCCGGTAGCGGTCCCCGTCGTTGCCGACGGTGAGCGCCGCCAGGTACACCTCGCCGAGGTCGTCAACCGGCGCCGCGTGGGAGGCGAGGAAGCGACGCACCCGGGTGTCGGATTTCAGGTCGCGCGGCAGCACGTCGCGCTTGAGCACGAGGCCCTCGAGGCTCGTGCAGCGCGAGAGCGCGACATACAGCTGGCCGTTGGCGAAGGTGCCGCCGGTCAGGTCCACGACCACCCGCTCGAGGGTCTGCCCCTGGGACTTGTGGATGGTGATCGCCCAGGCCAGCTTCATCGGCAGCTGGGTGAAGGTGCCGATCACCTCGTGCACCAGCGACCCGCCCTGCACGCTGGGGCGTGTGATGTCCCAGGTATGCGGGGGCGCCTGGACCGTGCGGCCGTCGCGCAGCTGGACGGTGACGACCGGCCCGTCCTGATCGGCTCCGATCGCGGTGATCCGGCCCAGGGTGCCGTTGACCCAGCGATCCAGCGGGTCGTTGGTGAGCATCATGATCTGCGCGCCGACGGCGAGCTGCAGCGTCGCATCGGTCGGATTCTCGAACCCGTCGGTCTCACCGCGGAAGGCCGCGGGAAATGTCTGGGCAGGATCCGGGAGACGTTCGAGCTGCTGGCGGTTGCGGGCGCCGACGATCCGGTTGGTGGTGGCGAGCGTCAGCCAGAACTCCTCGAGCGGGGGCTCGAACTCCGGGTCCGTCCGGCGATTCAGCTCCGTGCGCGCGTCCTCGAGCAGCGCCCCGTCGCGCACGGCGTTCAGCAGGTCCACCAGGCGGTCATCCCCCTGCTGGCGGAACACCGTGCCGAGCTCGACCACCGGGAAGGTGTCCCGGTGGAAGGAGCGGGCGGAGAAGAAGAACGGCGTGCCGAAGCGCTCGTTGATGAAGGATGCCTCGGCGTCGGTCACCACCGGCGGCAGCTGGTAGAGGTCCCCGACCAGCACCAGCTGCACTCCGCCGAGCGGCTCTCCGGGCTTCGGCCCGAAACGCTCGAGCGCGGCGGTGAGAGCGTCGAAGAGGTCTGCCCGCACCATCGAGGCCTCGTCGATGATCAGCGTGTCCAGCTCTGAGAGTGCTGCGGCGAAGCGGCCCGGATAGTAGCCGCCGCCCCGCACCGTCTCCTCGCTCACCCCGAGCGGGAAGGAGAACAGGCGGTGGATCGTGTACCCGTCCACGTTCAGTGCTGCGATCCCGGTGGGTGCGACGGTGATCGTGGACCGGGTCGTGGTCTCCAGGAAGTGCCTGATCAGCGTGGACTTGCCAGTGCCTGCCCGGCCGGTGAGGAAGAGATGGTCGCCGGCGTGGAGGTGGTCCAGGGCATCCTGGAACTCCGGGGTGATCGTGAGCAGGGTGGGCATGGGTCCATTGTCCTGGACGGCGGCGATGGGTGGGCCGGGTGGTCGGCATCGGGGAGAGGCAGCTCCCCTCCACTCATCGCCATCGGTTGCGGAGCGTGGACACCTCCTGATATCGGCGACTGGACGACGGGCATTGCCCCACCCTCACTCCCGTGCCAACCTGTCCCCATGTGCCGCAACATCAGGCCCCTCCACAACTTCGAGCCCGAGGCCACCTCCCAGGAAGTGCACGATGCTGCGCTGCAGTATGTGCGCAAGGTCAGCGGGATGAACAAGCCCTCCCAGGCGAACCTCGAGGTGTTCGAGCGGGCGGTCGCCGAGATCGCTCACACCACCGAGCATCTGCTCGCGGAGCTGGTGACAGCCGCCCCGCCGAAGGATCGCGAGGAGGAGCGGGAGAAGGCTCGGGCACGGAACGCGAAGCGGTTCCCGCAGAGCACTGCGCAGACTGCCGCGTCCTGACACCGACGCCCGTCGGCCCGTCGGCACCTGCCGCCTCTCACCGTCCGTCGAACTCCGGGGCCCGCTTCGCCAGGAACGCCGCAGCACCTTCGGCCTTGTCCTCCGTGGTGTAGAGCAGCATCTGTGCCAGCTGCTCCAGCAGCAGCCCCGTCCGCTGATCTGTGTCCGCGCCCTGACCGACGACGAGCTTGGCCAGCCGGACCGCGAGTGGTCCCTTGGCGAGGATGGTTGCCATGATCTCCGCGGCCGTGGGCAGCAGCTCCGCGGCGGGCACCACCGTGGTCACCAGTCCGTAGCGTTCTGCCTCCTCAGCGGTCAGCGCCCGGCCGGTGAGGATCATCTCGAGCGCCCGCCCGGCACCCACCAGGCGGGAGAGTCGCTGGGTGCCGCCGGCGCCGGGCAGCACTCCCAGGCCCACCTCGGGCAGGCCCATGCTTGCGCTGTCTGCGGCGATCCGGATGTCGCAGCTCATCGCGAGCTCCAGCCCGCCGCCCATTGCGACCCCGTTCAGCGCCGCGATGGTGGGCTTCGGGAAGTCCTGGATCCGGTCGAAGAGCTTCTGCATCGTGGCAGCCAGCCCGTCGGCGGTATTCCAGGCGGCGAGCTCGGAGATGTCCGCGCCGGCGGCGAAGGCTTTCGGGCCGCTGCCGGTGATGATCACTCCGCGCACGGCGTCGTCGGCCGCCCATGCATCCAGAGCCTGGGAGATCTCTGCCTGCATGGTCGCGGTGAGGGCGTTGCGCTGGTCCGGGCGGTGGAGCGTGAGCATGCCGACCTGGGCTGTCACCTCGATGCGGATCGTGTCGAAGGTGCGGGGCTGCTGCTCGGTCATGGTCGCCTGCTCTCTGCGTCGGTGGTGAGATCGCGGGGTGGGATCAGGCCATGGTGAGCCCGCCGGAGACGGACAGGGTCTGACCGGTGATGTAGCCGGAGGCGGGGGAGGCGAGGAAGGCGACGGCGTTCGCGAGATCCTCCGGCTGGGCGAGACGGCGCAGCGGGATCGCCCGCTCGAGCGATGCACGCAGCTTCGGGCTGTCCTCGGAGATCGAGGCGAACAGCGGGGTGTCCGCCGGGCCGGGGCACACCACGTTCGCGGTGATGCCGGCGCGAGCGCTCTCGCGGGCGAGCGTCTTGGTGAACGCGACGATCCCGCCCTTGCAGGCCGAGTACACGGCTTCGCCGCTCGAACCCACCCGGGCGGCGTCGGACGCGATGTTCACGACGGTGCCGTGGCCCTGCTCCGTCATCACTCGCACCACCGACTGGCAGCAGTGCAGGGTGCCGTAGAGGTTGATGCCGATGATGCGATCCCAGAGCGCGGGATCCTGCTCGAGGAACGGGCCGACCTTGTCCCAGCCGGCGTTGTTGACCAGCACGTCGATCCGGCCGAAGCGTTCTATGACCTGGGTGGTCATCGCATCCACGCTCACGCGGTCGGAGATGTCGACCGGGACGGCGAGGGTGTCGCCGCCGAGCTCTGCGGCGACGCGCCGGGCTGCAGTCTCGTCGAGATCGGCGACGACCACGATGGCCCCGTCGGCCGTGAGCCGGGTCGCGATCCCCTTGCCGATGCCGCTCGCGGCGCCGGTGACGATGCAGATCCGCCCGGTGAGGTCCTGGTCGTTGGTGGCGGGAGCTGGGGGCTGTGTCATGACGATTCTCCTCGGGTCAGGGGTGCGTTCATGGGGCGAGCTCGCGGTCCACGCTGTGGCGGGCGATGACGAGCTTCATGATCTGGGCGGTGCCGTCACCGATCTGGAGCCCGAGCACGTCGCGGAGGCGCTGCTCGATCGGCCGGTCGGTCAGGTAGCCGTACTGGCCATGGCTGAGCAGGCACTGGTGGATGACGTCGTAGGCCGTCTTCGGCGCCCACCACTTGCACATCGCGGCCTCTTTCGTGTGCGGCAGTCCGGAGTCCTTCAGCCAGAGGGTCTTCTGGCAGAGCAATCGGGCGGCCTCCAGCAGGGTCTCCGCCTCGGCCAGCGGGAACGCCACCCCTTGGAAGGAGCTCAGCGGGCGGTCGAAGGCCATGCGCCCGCTGGTGTACTCCCAGGTCTCCTCGAGGGTGACCTGGGCGGCGCCGATCACCTGCAGGCCGATCAGGGCGCGCGAGAAGTCGAATCCCTGCATCACCTGGGTGAACCCCGTGCCCAGCTCTCCCAGCAGGTTCTCCTCGGGGATCCAGGTGTCGGTGAACTCCACCAGCCCGCGGCCCACGGCTCTGGTCCCCATGTCGGGGGCGACGCGGCGCTCGGTCCCGCCGCGGTCCAGCTCCACCAGGAAGGCGCTGATGCCGTGGCCGCGACGCCCTTCTTCGGTGCGAGCGAACACCACTGCTGCGCTCGCGTGCATCGCGAAGGACATGGATTTGGTGCCGCTGAGCACCCAGCCGTCGGCCTGGGGCCTGGCGGTCATGGAGGGGTTTCCGGCATCGGATCCGGCGCCCGGTTCCGAGAGTCCGATCGCCACGATGTCCTCGCCGCTGGTGATCCGGGGAACCCACCGTGCTGCGACCTCCCTGCGTGCGGTGCGCGCCAGGATCTGGCCGACGAGGGAGCCGATGACCTGGACGTAGGCGACGGTGAGGTCGCCCCGCGCGATCTGTTCGGTGAGCATTCCGGTGGTGAGCGCGCGCTCGCTGCGGCCGCCGAGCGCCGTCGGGAGCTCCGGGGCGATCAGCCCGCGTGCCCCCATGAGCAGGCGCAGCTCCGGCTCGATGATCTGGTTCTTCTCGCGCTGGGGGTAGTCGGGGGCGATCTGAGCGGCGACCTCGGCGGCCGCGTCGATATAGCCCTGCATCGCGTCGTCGATGACGAAATCCATGAGGCCTCCTGGGGCTGCGGGCTGGAGTGAAAGGAGCGGTGAGCTACGTGAGGTCGCCGAGCAGGTCGGGGTAGTGGCTGCGATGTTCGGGGCGGATCGCGGTGGAGAGGAGGAGTGCGGTCTGGTTGCGGAGAAACTCCTCGAACGTCATCCGCGGTGCGAAGTACCAGTGCTTCAGCGCCCAGGAGTGGGCCACTGTGAGCAGGTCATAGGAGTACAGCTCGGCGTGGACGGGGCGGAGCAGCCCCTGCCAGATGGCGGCGTCCACGGCGCTGCGCAGGGGTTCGACAGTGCGGATCTCCAGCTCCTTGACGACCGCCCGCCCTGCCTCATCCAGGGTGTTCGACTCGCGATAGGTCAGCATCACCGCTTGGCGGTTCTCCCGGATGACGGTGCAGTAGGCGGCGAATGCGCCGGCGATCTGGCGGACCGGATCGTCTTCGGGTTTCAGTGCCTCCGAGAGGAGCCGCGCCATCTCGTCGAGCACCCCTTCGGTGACGGCCTGCACGAGCTCCTGCTTGTTCGCGAAGTACCGGTAGATCAGGCCGACGGAGACGCCGGCCGCGGCGGCGATCGACTGCATCGAGACCGCCTGCGAGCCGCTCCGCTCCATCAGCGGGACGGCCGCGTGCAGGATCTGCCGTCGGCGCGCATCGGACCTGGCGGCGCGGGCGGCTTCCTCCGGAGCGATCGCTGTGTCAGCGCGGAGCATGACCTCCCCTTCGGTGGGTGAGCGAGCTGGGTGAACATCATTCATCAGAAGTGAATGGTGATTCACTGACGAGTCTGGCGCGGTCGGGGCGGCGCGTCAAGGGGTGGGGATGGCTGACTCGAGTGCGGGGGGCTGCTGCTGCTCGTGGAGCGCACCGGGAGGGATGTGCACGTTGTTGCGTCTTTTTCAGAGTCGGCGTTGAGGAATTGTGGGCTGCGGGATGTGGTCAGATTCCGATATTTCTGAGTGGTGGGCAGATGTGGGCCTGGCCATGGCTGTTGGTTGTCACCGTTCCTCCACAGCGCCTGGTTGTCCACATTCTTATCCACAGCGCTAGGAGGCCCGCCAGAGTTATCCACAGGGATGGAGGGGTGCTGGTTCTGCGATTCGAACCTCCGTACGATCGAGGCATGGACGCGAAGATGCCGAACGACGATGGGGACAGCCCCGGTGGGGCCGAGCCCCGCCATGGTGCTGCCTCGCCGTCAGCGGACGTCCTGAGCTCCGTCGCCACCCAGTACGCAGATATCGATGCGAGTGGACCCGCGCGGGTACTGCTGGCGCAGGTGCTCGCCGCGACGCTCGTGGCCTTCACCGATACCCGCGCGGTTCGCGATCCGCTGCCAGAGACGGCACCCGGCTCCCCGGAGGAAGCACTGGCCGTCCTCGCGGGGCTCGACCATCTGCGCGCCTCTCTCGCCGCGGTGGATGCCACCTGGCAGGTCGCCGCGGAGCAGCGGATCCGCGCGGCCGATCGGGACCGCGGGATCCCTGCGTCGAAGCAGGGCAAGGGGGCGAACCAGGAACTCGGCCTGGCACGTCGGGTCTCGCCGGCCGCCTCGGCCTTCTCGCTCGCCTCGGCGCGGCGTCTCACCCAGCACATGCCCGGCATGGTCGACAGCCTGTGGGAGGGCTCCGTCGCCGAGCAGCAAGCCTCCGTGGTGGCAGCCGCTCTCGCGGGGGCGAGCCCCGACACCTGTGCACGGATCGACGAGATGATCCATGAGAACCCCCATCTCTTGGAGGGGAAGGGCAAGAAGCGCCTCCGCTCAGACATCGACAAGCTGATCCAGAAGCTCGAGCCCGAAACTTCCCGTGCACGTGCGGAGCGCGCTGCCCGGGCCCGGCACGTGACGATGACTCCGCTGGCAGATGGGATGGCGCGCGTGACGGCCGTGCTGCGCGGGATCGACGCCGCTGGCATGATGCGTGCGCTCGCCGCCAAGGCCAGGTCCTTGAAAGCTGCGGGGGATCGGACCCCGGCCCCGGCCCTTGAGGCAGATCTGATGGTCGACGTCATCCTCCACCCGCACCCGCACCCGCACCTGCACCCGACTGAGTTGCAAGAGCGGAGTTCCTCCGACTCCCAGGAGCGAACTTCCGAAGAGTCTCCGGATCACGGCGACGCCCAGTCTCAGGCACCGACGACCTCGGCACCCCGCCAGCCTCGCCCGACCCCGAATCTCGACATCGGAATCGTCATCACCGATACCGCTCTGCTGGGCCGTGATGGAGATGCCGAATGCGCACAGCTCGAGGGATACGGGACGATCCCTGCCCACATCGTGTCCGACACTCTGTTGGGCAGGCCTCCTGGCCAGGTGCAACCAGCCGCTGAACTCCACCCCGACGACGAGGTCTCCGCGGTGTTCCGCCGTCTCTACACCAGCCCCCGCACAGGCGAGCTGGTCGCGATGGAGTCCCAGGCGAGAGCATTCCCTGCAGGCCTTGCGAGGATGATTCGATGGCGGGACACGACCTGCCGTACGCCCTGGTGCAACGCTGTGATCCGCCAGAGCGACCACGTCATCCCGTATCACCGCGGCGGGCCCACCAGCTTTGCGAACGGCCAAGGCCTGTGTGTGCGCTGCAACCTGCTCAAGGAGCTCGGGCTGTGGGTGCTCACGGCTGTCACGTCAGTGGAAGGTGACGATATCGGGGACGTGGATGGCCGCGTCGCGACGACAGCGATCACGCCGAATCCCGTCACACCGAGCCGTGTCGAACCGAGCCCTGCCGAGCCCATCCGTGTCAGGCCGAGTCCCGTCGAACCGAGCCCTGCCGAGTCGAGCCCGAGGCCGCAGGCAGCACCGCGAACGCGGGGGACGGCGGCATCGCAGCGAGAGAACTCTTGGCCCTCGCAGTCACCGCCGGCCGCCTGGATCTGGACCAGTCCACATGGCGCACAGGGCATCTCTCCGACACCGCCGCTGGTGGCCCCGCATACATCGACGGCTGAGGACAGACCCTCCGATGAGGGCGGCTCGGACCAGCCGAAGGGCCAGGCGGCAGACCCACCTGATGCGCCCGGGCCCGCATCTCCGGCGTGAGCGCGGGACGCTTGCACGTCGTCCGGCCACGTCCCGGTGTCGCCTACTCGCCGATGCTCACCACTCCCAGCTCATAGGCCCGGATGACAGCCTGGACGCGGCTGGGCACATCGAGCTTGAGAAGGATCCGGCCGAAGTGTGCTTTGACCGTGGACTCGCTCAGGTGCAGCGTCTGGGCGATCTCCGAATTGGTGAGACCTCGACCCACCAGGAGGAACACCTCACGCTCGCGCTCGGACAGCAGCGAGAGCTGGTCCTCCACCTCACGGCTCGTCGGCCCGGGAAGATGCGGCACCGCGAGCTCGATCAGCTTTGCCGTCACCCGCGGTGAGATCACCGCATCGCCGGTCTGCACCGTGCGCACTGCGGCCACCAGCTCGTCGGGCCGGGTGTTCTTCAACAGGAACCCGGCTGCGCCTGCCTGCAATGCCCCGAAGGCGAACTCGTCGCGATCGTAGGTGGTCAGCACCAGCACTCGGACGTCCGGCACCGCGACCGAGAGCTGCTTCGTGGCCTCGATGCCGTCCATCCCGGGCATGCGCACATCCATCAGCACCACATCGGGCAGGAGCTGGCGGGCCGTGCGCACGGCTTCCATGCCGTCGGACGCCTCGCCCACGACCTCGATATCGGGTTGGGCATCGAGCACCAGGCGCAGCCCGTACCGGATGAGCTCCTGGTCATCGACCAGCAGCACACGGATGCTCGCAGCCGCATCGGCCGGGCCAGCCACGCCAGCCACGCCAGCCACGTCAGCTGCCGCAGCCGCGTCAGCAGGGTCGGCTCCGTCTGCCATGGCAGTCTCCTCGCTCATCGGTTCTCGGCGGGCAGACGCACCGCCACCCGCCACCCGCCGCCGGCGCGAGGGCCGGCTGTGACGTGCCCATCGTAGAAGGCGGCCCGTTCCCGGATGCCGACCAGGCCGCGTCCCGGATCGGTGGCGGGAAGAGCCGGCGCCGAGGTGTCCTCGACCAGGATCGTCACCTCGTCCGCCCCGATCAGGATCCGCACCAGCACGCCCCGCACCTCGCGCGCGTGACGCAGTACATTGGTGAGCGATTCCTGCACGATCCGGTAGATCGTCAGGCCGATGACCGCGCCCGGATCCAGCTCCCCGCGGCACTCCAGCCGTACCGGCAGGCCCGCCGCCCGGAACTCCTCCACCAGTGCGGGAAGCTCCTCGACCCCGAGGGTTGCCGGCAGCGAGGATTGCCCAGAACCCTCCAGACCGCGCACCGGTCCGAGCAGCCGGCGCACCTCACCGAGGGTGCGCCGCCCTGTCTCTGCGACTCGACCGATCGCCCGCTGCGACTCCTCAGGGTGCTGCGAGGCGGAGGCCTCAGCGCCGTCGGCCAGGGCGATCATCACCGACAGGGAGTGCGCGATGACGTCGTGCATCTCGCGGGCGATGCGCTCCCGTTCCAGCGCCGCGGCGATGCTCGCCTGCTGGTCACGCTCACGCTTCATCTGCTCGGCGCGCTCGACCAGCGCGGCGATGTGCCGCCGGCGGTGCCCGATGTTGATCCCCAGCAGGGCTGTGATCAGCGTGAAGGCGAGGAAGAGGAGCGTGAGGCTGAACCAGTCCAGCGGCCAATCCTCGACCGCGGCCCGCGGGGCCAGGCCCAGCAGCGGCGGACCGAGCCGTGTGCGCAGGGCGAGCACCAGTGCGGCGATCACCGCGACCACGGACGTGAGGCCGAAGCATGCCCACGCTTGACGGGCGCTGCGGGTCACCCCGGCGCGATACAGCGCAGGCAGCACCAAGAATGCTTCGGCCATGCTGCCCACCGCGGCCGTGAGCGGCAGCAGCACGAGCATCGCCGTGAACGCCGCGCCGGGATGCCGGGGCCGGACCAGCACGGTGGTGACCCCGGCCAGTCCCAGCAGCATGATCGCCCACGCCGGCGCGCGCAGAGACGACTCGAGGGAGAGGAACCCCAGCGCGATCGCGAGCAGCAGGTAGGCCGGCAGGATCACGACGTCGGTCCGGCCCCACCGCACCACAGGGGTGGTGAGGAGCCGGTCCGCGTCTGGAGGGGTGCTCATGCGTCGCGATTCTGCAGGGCGATCGCTCCCGCCGCCAGCGCGAGCACCACCCAGATCGAGACGATCAGCCAACCCGCAGCGGTGCTGATGTGCCCGTTCCAGATGTCGAGGAACGGACCGCCGGGGGTCTCGACCCGCGCCATGGTGTCTCCGGCATTGCCGAGCAGGGTCACCCGGGCGACGCGCGAGAGCAGGCTGTAGGGGAGCGCGGAGGCGAGGATCGGACCCAGCAGGGTCGCAGCGAAGATGAGGATCGCGCCGACGGTGGTCGAGCGCACCAGCATCCCGATGCCCACGCCGACCACCGCGCACATGCCGAGATAAGCCGCGGCACCGAGCAGCGCCACCAGCACCCCCTGGCCGTTGAGCGGAGCCTCCAGGCCGTGCTTCACATAGAAGGGGTAGGTCGCGGCCCACGCCCCGAACACGGTGACCAGCGCAGTGGCGGTCACGGCGATGAACTGCACGGACGCCTTCGCCCACAGCACGCGCAGCCGCGTCGGCGCCGCCATCAGGGTGGTCTGGATCGAGCCGGAGGAGTACTCCGCGCCGACGGACATGACCCCGAGAATCCCGGCGATGATCTGGCCGAGCACCACCATCGGGATGGTCACGTCCCCGATCGTCCGCTCGAGCGATGGGACCGACGGGACCCCGGAGGATTCCAGGGTGGCGCCGAGGAACAGGCTGCCGCCGAGGCCGACGGCGAAGATCCCGATAAGTGCCAGGACGGCCGAGGGCAGGCTGAGCAGCTTGATCCATTCCGAGCGCAGGGCGTCGCCGAAGGAGGGCCGACGGGCGAGTGCAGCGCTGTGCTGAATCGTGCTGGTCGCAGGGTCGAAGGTGGTCATCGCGTGATTCCTTCCGCTGCGGCGGTGACCGCGCGGTACTCGGCGGCGTCCGCCGTGAGGGACAGGTAGGCCTCTTCGAGGGAACCCTCAAGGGTGGTGAGCTCGAACAGGACCACGCCCGCGGTGGCGGCGATGCCGGCCACCTGTTCAGCGGTCAGCCCTGAGATCTCGACGGCGCCGTCGGCCGTGTGCGAGACGGCGACTCCAGCAGAGACCTCAGAGGATCTCACCGCGGCGGTCAGCTCCGGCCCGTCATGGGAGCGGGCCCGGACCAGGGTGCGGGTGGCGCCGGAGATGACCTCGCGCATCGGCCCGTCGGCGCGGATCCTGCCGCGCCCGATGACGATGAGGTGATCGGCGGTCTGGGTCATCTCGCTCATCAGGTGCGAGGAGAGCATCACCGTGCGTCCCTCGGCGGCGAGCTGACGCAGCAGCGCGCGGATCCAGAGGATCCCCTCGGGGTCCAGACCGTTGACCGGCTCGTCGAGGATGACCGTCTGCGGGTCGCCGAGCAGCGCTGCCGCGATGCCCAGGCGCTGCCCCATCCCGAGCGAGAATCCGCCGACGCGCTTGTGCGCCACGGACTCGAGTCCGGCCAGCCCGATCACCTCGTGCACCCGGGCGGTGGGGATGCGGTGGGTGGCGGCCAGGGCGAGCAGGTGCTTGTATGCGCTGCGGCCGCGATGCGCGGCGCGGGCATCCAGCAGCGCTCCCACCTCGTGCAGCGGCGCGGCGAGGTCGCGGTAGGCCGTACCGTTGACCGTCGCCGTGCCGCTGGTGGGGCGGTCCAACCCCATGATCATCCGCATCGTCGTCGACTTCCCGGCACCATTGGGGCCGAGGAAGCCGGTCACCGTTCCGGGTGCGATGGTGAAGTCGATCCCGTCGACCGCCACCTTCTTGCCGTACTGCTTCGTGAGGGCGTGAACCCGGATCATGTGAGCACCTTTCGTCCTGGCCGACGCTACGGGCGCTCGCGCATCCCGCACATCGGTCTGCGGTGCGGACTTCCGGCACTGACCAGTACCGGGGTACACATGCTCAGCGGGCGCGCCGCCTCCCTGCGGGAGCCCGCGAGCGTCGTCTGAGGATCGGCCTGCTCAGCAGGGAGCGGGGACCTCGGCCATGTGCGGCACCTCTGCTGCGGCCCGCGTCTGCTGGCGGCGGTGCACCGCGTACGACCAGCCGGCGATCCCCAGGCCCAGCACGGCCAGCACCACGCCGGTCCACGCCGGGGCGAGCAGGCCCCAGCCGGCGGCGAGCACGCCCGCGCCGAGCGCAGCGCCGAGGGAGTTGCCGATGTTCAGCGCCGAGTGGTGCAGGGCAGCGGCCAGCGACGGGGCGTCCGGGGAGGCGTCCAGCAGGAACAGCTGCAGCGAGGGGCCCATCATCTGGGAGGTCACGGCGATGGCGAGCAGGAGGAGGATCCCGGCGATCGCGTTCTGGGCGACCAGGCCGAACACGGCGAGGCTGATCGCCATGCCGGTCAGGCCGAAGAAGATGGTGCCGTAGATGCTGCGGTCAGCAAGACGCCCTGCGAGCAGGTTCCCGAGCGTCATGCCGAGACCGAAGACGAACAGCGCGAGCGGCACGGCGCGCTCGCCGAGGCCCATCACGCCGGGGACGATCTCGCCGATGTAGCTGTACACCGCGAACATGCCGCCGAAGCCGATCGAGCCGATGCCGAGAGCGAACCACACCTGGGCGCGGCGGAGCGCACCGAGCTCCCCGCGGATCGAGCTGGTCGAGCCGGCGCCCTCAGGTTCGGGCACCAGGCGCCAGATGGCCAGTGTGGTCGCCGCGGCGATCACCACCACGATCACGTACGCCGAACGCCAGCCCACGATCTGGCCGAGCGCCGTCGAAGCCGGCACCCCGATCATGGTCGCGATCGTCAGCCCCAGCATCACCAGAGACACCGACCGGGCACGGCGGCCGGGAGGGGAGAGACGGGAGGCGACCAGCGAGGCGACTCCGAAATAGGCGCCGTGGGGGAGCCCGGCGACGAAGCGGGCGACCGCCAGCGTCGTGAAGTCCGGGGCCATCGCCGAGAGCAGGTTCCCGAGCCCGATCAGGCCGATCAGCAGCACCAGCAGTCGGGCGCGCGGGATCCGCACCGCCGCGATCGTCACCAGCGGCGCACCCACCACCACTCCGAGCGCGTACAGGGTGATGAGCATTCCGGCCTGGGGGATGGACACCTCGAGGTCGCGGGCGATCTGCGGCAGCAGTCCCATGCTCGCGAACTCGGTGGTGCCGATCGCGAAGGCGCCCAGCGACATCGCCAGGATCACCAGGCGCAGCCGGCCGGGGGACAGCGGCGCGGAGGACGTGGGGGTGGACGGGCCCGACGTCGGGGAGCCCGGCGCCGGGGAGCGCGGCGCGGGCGAAGGGATGGGATGCGAGGTCAAAACAGCTCCGGCGCGGGGATCGGGTGGGATTCGCTGCCGACGCTGGAAGCGGTGAGTACCCCTTGATCGTAGAGGCGGGAGTGCGGTCGGGGCCAGGGAAGGTGAGCGACGCAGTCGTCATGCGCGTGTCGCCTCCGTTCTGCCCAGCCCTGTCGCGCGCCGCGGGGCTGCTCAGCCGCGGGGCTACTCTGCCGCGGGGCTACTCTCCGGTATCCCCTCCCAGCTGTCGCCTGGTCGCGTCCCAGGCGACAGCTCAGAGGGGGTACCTCCGGGTAGTCCTGGTGGAGGGCGGCCCCCTGGACCTGAATCGTTCTGCACTGCCACGCTGGCCCCGGGCGGCGCGAGCGCGGGCTCATGCGCCCCGATCGACAGGAGGGGCCCCGATGGCGGCGATCCCGACCCGCATGCAGGCGATGCGGCTGATGGGCCACGGCGGTCTGGACCAGCTGGTCCACACCCGCGAGGCCCGCACCCCCAGCCCCGCACCGGGAGAGGTGCTGATCGACGTCCACGCCTGCGGCATGAACAACACCGATATCTGGGTGCGTGAGGGTGCCTACGGCAGCGACACCGACCCATCGGAGATCTCCAGCTGGCGGCGCGGCCGCCCCACCCTCGCGTTCCCCCGCATCCAGGGCGCGGACATCGTGGGCCGCATCGCGGCCGTCGGCGGCGGGATCCCCGCCCGCCGGATCGGCCAGCGGGTGATGGTCGACTTCAGCCTCTACCACCGCCCCGAGGGCGATGACTCCCTGGCCGACATCGACTACATCGGCCACGGTCGCGACGGTGGCTACGCCGAGTACGTCGCGGTGCCGGCGGAGAACGCCCACGAGATCACCGCCGACCTCACCGACGCGGAGCTGGCGACCTTCTGCTGCGCCTATCTCACCGCCGAGCGGATGCTGGACCGGGCTCGCCTGGTCGAGGGGGAGCGGATCCTGATCACCGGTGCGTCCGGCGGCGTCGGCTCCGCGCTGCTGCAGCTGGCTCGGGTGCGGGGCGCGATCCCCTACGCGGTCACCAGCGCCGGCAAGGAGCAGGCGCTGCGCGAGATCGGCGCCGAGGAGGTGGTGCTGCGGGAAGACGCGGACCTGGTCGCGGAGGTTGCCCGGGTGGCCGACGGGCCGATCGACGTGGTCGCCGATCTGGTCGCCGGGCCCCTGTTCAACGACCTGCTGCGGCTCCTGCGCCCCGAGGGCCGGTATACGACCGCCGGCGCGATCGGCGGGCCGGTGGTGCAGCTGGACCTGCGCACGATGTACCTCAAGCACCTCGAGCTGCACGGCTCCTCGCAGGGCACCCGCGCCGCGTTCCGTCGGCTCCTCGGCTATATCGAGACCGGGCAGATCCGGCCGCTGCTGGACCGCACCTTCCGCCTCTCCGCGCTGCACGAGGCCCAGCGCGCCTTCCAGGCCAAGACCTACATCGGCAAGCTGGTGGTGGTCCCGGACCGCCACTGGGACACGGTCGGAGCGCCCCATGCGCCGTGAACGCAGCATCACCCTGATCGACACCCAGTCCGGCGGGGACGTGAGCCGCGTGGTCACCGCCGGGATCAAGGAGCTGCCCGGCGACAGCGTCCTCGAGCAGGCCCGCTACCTGCAGCGGGAAGGGGACGGGCTGCGCCGGCTGCTGCTCTCGGAGCCCTACGGAGACCCCGCGATGTCGGTGGACCTGATCGTGGCGCCGCGTCATCCCGAGGCCCAGGCGGGGTACATCATCATGGAAGCGATGGGCTACCCCCTGTACTCCGGCTCCAACACGATCTGCGTCGCGACCGCCCTGCTCGAGAGCGGGATGATCGAGATGACGGGCGGGGCGCAGGGCGGGGGTCACGGCGGGGAGCAGCAGATCACCCTGGAGTCCCCATCGGGCCTCGCCCGGATCACCGCTCGCACCGCCGACGGGCGGGTCGAACAGATCACCACCCAGGGTGAGCCCGCCTTCGTCGCCGAGCGGGGGCTCACGATCGAGGTCCCCGAGTACGGGCCGGTGGGATTCGATCTGGTGTGGAGCGGCGCCTACTACGCGATGATCTCCGCCGCCGCGCACGGCTTCGAGCTCACGGCCGACGAGCAGATCGCACTCGCCGCCTTCGGGGACGCGTTCGTGCGCGCCGCCCGGCCGGGGCTCCGCCAGGAGCATCCGTCGCTGGGGGATGTGGGCCCGCTGCCCTTCGTCCACTTCATGGGTCGGGTGCGCACCCTCGAGGATGGCAGCGTCGAGTCCCGTTCGGCGACCTACGTGCACCCGGGCGTGATCTGTCGCAGCCCGACCGGGACCGGCACCTCCGCGCGACTCGCGCTGCTGGCCGGTGACGGAGTGCTCGGGCCGGGGGACACGCTGGAGACGATCTCCCCGCGCGGCAACCGTTTCATCGGCACCGTGCTCGGGCAGACCGACGTGGGGGACTTCCCCGCCTGGAACTCAACCACCACCGGCTCGGCGCGGCTGATGGCCCGTTCGAAGCTCACCGTGGATCTGGACGACCCACTGGTGGACGCCTCCGATCTGGAGGGGCTGCTGGGGCCCTGAGGCGATGAGGCGATGCTCGCTTCGCGACCGGGCGGGACCACGTCGAAGCGGCCACGGAGAGGTCAGCGTGCGCTGTATAGTCACTGCATGCTGACCAGAGCCTCCCGTCTCGACGTGATGAACCGGCTGGGCCGCGCGATGGCCGACCCCACCCGCTCCCGGATCCTGCTGTCCCTGCTCGAGGAGCCCGGTTATCCGGCCGCCCTCGCCGCGGAGCTGGATCTGACCCGCACCAACGTCTCCAACCACCTGGCCTGCCTGCGCGACTGCGGGATCGTGGTCGCCACCCCCGAGGGCCGACGCACCCGGTACGAGATCGCCGACGCCCACCTCACCGCGACGCTGGGGGCCCTCGTCGAGACCGTGCTCGCCGTCGACGACGGTGCGCCCTGCCTCGACGAGAACTGCACCGTCCCCCCGTGCTGCGATGCGACTGCTGCGGCTTCCGATTCCCTTGAGACCGCCGAGCACCTCAGGGCCGCCGAGGCTGGCGTGGTCTCCCGATGAGCGACGACTGCTGCGGCCCGGTCGTGACGGAGGCGCCGCCCGCGCCGGTCGTCGAGGACGCCTGCTGCGGGACCGTGGCCCCGGCCGTCCCCTCTGCCGTGCTCGAGGTCGAGCAGCCCACCCCCTGGTGGCAGGACCGCTCCCTGGCCCTCCCGCTTACCGCCGGGGTGCTGTGGGTCGCCGGCCTGCTGCTGGGCTGGGCAGGAACGGACCTCCCCGCGCTGATCGCGCACGTCCTGGCGCTCGCCGCCGGCGCCTGGACCTTCGTGCCCGGCACCCTGCGCCGACTGGTCCAGGGCCGCGGCCGCAGCCGGCTCGGCGTCGGCCTGCTGATGACGATCGCGGCCCTCGGCGCGGTGCTGCTGGGCCATGTCGGGGAAGCCGCCGCGCTCGCCTTCCTGTTCTCCCTGGCTGAAGCTCTCGAGGACCGCTCGATGGACCGCGCGAAGCAGGGCCTGCGCTCCCTGCTCGCCCTCATCCCCGAGACCGCTCGCGTGTCCCGACCCGCCGGTCCCGAGCTCATCCCCGCCGCCGAGCTGCGCGCCGATGACCTGCTCCTGCTCGGCGCCGGCGACCGGGTCGCGACGGACGGTGTGATCATTTCCGGCCGCTCCTGGCTCGACACCTCCGCGATCACCGGCGAGTCGATCCCGGTCGAGATGGGCCCCGGAGACGCAGTGCACGCCGGCTCCCTGAACGGCTCCGGCTCCCTGACCTTGCGCGCCACCTCCGACGGCCGCGACAACTCGCTCACCCAGATCGTGCGCCTGGTCGATCAGGCCCACGCCGCCAAGGGAGAGCGGGCGCGCCTGGCCGACCGGATCGCCCGGCCCCTGGTGCCGGTCGTGCTCGTGGTCTCCGCGCTGATCGCGCTGTTCGGCGTGCTCACAGGCGACCCCGGCCTCTGGGTCGAGCGGGCGCTGGTGGTGCTGGTCGCCGCCTCGCCCTGCGCCATGGCGATCGCGGTGCCGGTCACCGTGATCTCCTCCATCGGCTCGGCGAGCAAGCTCGGCGTCGTGATCAAGTCCGGGGTCGCCGTCGAGCAGCTCGGCACCATCCGCACCGTCGCGTTGGACAAGACCGGGACGCTCACCCGCAACGAGCCGCGGGTCGTTGCGGTGGCGACCGTGGGAGGCCGCTGCGAGGAGGAGGTCCTCGTGCTCGCCGCAGCACTGGAGGCCGCCAGCTCCCACCCGCTGGCCGCTGCCGTTCTCGCAGCGGCCGACGCCACGGGAGCGGCCGCCGCGGAGGCGACGGAGGTCCAGGAGGCCCCGGGACACGGCATCACCGGTCAGGTCGCCGGTCGGGAGATCCGAGTGGGCAGTCCGCGCTGGATCGTCCCCGGTGACCTCGCCGTTCGCGCCGAGGAGATGGCCTCGCACGGGATGAGCCTGATCATGGTCGAGGAGGACGGCCTCGTGATCGGGGTGCTCGGGGTGCGTGACGAGCTGAGGCCCGACGCCGCCGAGATGGTCGCTGCCCTGCATGTGCAAGGTATCCGCACCGTGATGCTCACCGGTGACAACACCCTCACCGCTCGTGCCATCGCCCGGGAGGCGGGGATCGACGAGGTCCACGCCGAGCAGCTGCCTGCCGACAAGGCCGCCCATATCCGTCGGCTGTCCGCGGAGGCGCCGACGGCGATGGTCGGCGACGGCATCAATGACGCGCCGGCCCTCGCCTCGGCAACGGTGGGGATCGCCATCGGCGTCACCGGCGCGGCCGCCGCCGTGGAATCGGCCGACGTCGTCTTCACCGGCACCGAGCTGCGTCAGCTGCCTGTCGCGCTCGCGCATGCCCGCCGCGGCCGACGGATCATGACCGGGAACATCGCCCTCGCTCTCGTGATCATCGTCGTGCTCTTTCCCTTGGCGCTGTTCGGGGTGCTGGGCCTGGCCGCAGTGGTGCTGATCCATGAGGTGGCCGAGGTGGTGGTCATCGCCAACGGCATGCGTGCTGCGCGCACGCGGGTCATCACGGGGGAGAGGGGTGCCGCCCGCCCGCGGAGGGCCGTTCGCCCGCGATTGCTGACAGGCCGCGGAGGAGCGACATGACCATCATCGGCATCATCGGCGCGGGCGAGGTGGGCAGCCAGCTGGCCCGGGCCGTGATCACGCACGGCCACCAGGTCGTCATCGCCAACTCCCGCGGACCGGAGACCCTCGCCTCCCTGATCGACGAGCTCGGCCCCTCGGCGCGTGCCGCGACGGCGGCCGGAGCCGCCGAAGCGGGGGAGCTCGTCATCATCGCCGTGCCCCTGATGCTGGTGAACAACATGCCCACCGCCCAGCTCGCGGGGAAGATCGTGCTGGACACCAACAACTACGTGCCCTGGCGCGACGGGGCCTACCCCGCCGTGTACTCCGGGGAGAAGACCGAGCACGAGCTGCGCCAGGAGCAGCCGCCCACCTCGAAGGTCGCCAAGGCCTTCACCCACATCCAGGCGCCACGGCTGTTCCACCTCGCCCGACCAGCCGGAACTCCCGGCCGGCATGCACTGTCCGTCTCGAGCGACCACCCCGAGGCGGTCGATCGGGTGACAGAGCTGTATGACGAGCTCGGGTTCGACACCGTGGACAACAGCCCCTTGGATCAGGCCTGGCGCACCGCGCCAGGGCAGCCGGCCTGGAACGCACACCTCGGCCAGACCCGTGAGGAGCTGGCTGCGAACATCGCCCACGCCGAACCTCGGTGAGGAGTCCGCCGCGAGGCCTCGGCGCTCGACCCGGGGATGACCCTACGGTCACGTTTCGGTAACAATGCTTGGACGCCCTCACTTGCAATCGGTTGCATGGCAGTGTGGTTCTTCAGCGCTTCCGACAGGTGAGGACGAACGATGGCTGTGATGGAGGGGGCGATCATCGCGGGGTGCCTCGTGGTGGAGGTCCTGAACGGCCTGACGGTCGCGGAGAGCCAGGAGGCGGTGCGATGAGCGCGCTGCGCCCACCTCTCGAACTGCGCCCACACCTCGAACGCGAGGTGCTCGGCTGGTGGGACCGGGAGGGAGCCGACGACCGCCTCGGGGGCGTCCGCACCTGCTTCACCAATCGGGGGGAACCGGTCAGCCGCGAGAAATACACCTGGTCGCAGGGCCGCTGGGCCTGGACCTGCGCACTGGTGGCCGAGCAGATCGAGGCCGGTCGGCTGAGCGGCGACAGCGCGCTGTGGCGTAGGCGCTCCCTGCAGACCGCCGACTTCCTCGTAGGCCATGGCTTCCTCCCGGACGGCCGCACCAGCTTCCGCCTCAGCGAGAGCGGTGAGCAGCTGGCGGACGAGGACGGGGAGCTCGCCATCAGCGTCTTCGCGGATCTGTTCGCGGTGCTGGGCCTCGCCGGCGCGGCGCGCACGGCACCCGGCGGGATGCCCGGTGCGGTGCCAACAGCGGTGCCAGCATCGGTGCCAACAGCGGTGCCAACAGCGGTGCCAACAGCGGTGCCAGCATCGGTGCCAACAGCGGTGTCAGCGGCGGTGTCAGCCGCCGGGCCGGCTGCGGGGCAGAACAGCGAGCGCTGGCTCAACCAGGCGCGACGCACCCTGCTCGGCGCCGAGACCTCGATCCGTGACCGGACCGCGAAGAGCGCCCCGTATCCGGTCCCCGCCGGGTTCACGGACCTCGCCGGACCGATGACCCTGCTCCACGTCGCCGCGGAGCTGTACCGGGCGGCGCCGAGCGATGAGGTGCTCGCAGTGATCACCCGTGCCCGGAACTCACTGCTCGGTGGAGAGACATCTTTCCTCAGCACCGAGATCTGGTGGGAGTTCCGCCCCGACCAGCCACGGGACCGGGACACCCTGCTTGCCCGGCACGTCACGCCCGGCCACCTGCTCGAACTGCTGTGGATGCTGGTCCGCGTCGGCGACCAGCACCCGCAGCTGGCGGTGCCGGATGCCACGCTCACCGCCCTCGCGCTGCGGGCCCTGGAGACGGGCTGGGACACGAGCGAGGGCGGTCTGCTGCGCTATGTGGATCGGGAGAGCGGCGGCGCGCCCGTCGGCCGCCTGCTGGAGACCCCCTACGAGGCGCTCGTGCAGCGCACCTGGGATACCAAGCTCTGGTGGGTCCATGCCGAGGCGATGTACGCGACCGCTCTGCTCGCCCGCCGCACCGGCTCTGTGGAGCTCGCCCGCTGGGCGGAGCGGGTGCGCGAGTACACGCTGGGCACCTTCCCGGATCCAGGCGGCCAGGAGTGGCTGCAGAACCGTCGCCGCGACGGCAGTCCGCTGGATGAGGTGGTCGCCCTGCCCGTCAAGGACCCCATGCATATCGCCCGTTCGCTCCTGCTGCTGAACGCCCTGGAGCACGACCCCGCACCGACCGAGGAGAAGACATCGTGAGCATTGCCGAGACCGCCCTGGAGATCCACGCCCACCCCACCCGCCAGGAGATGGGCGCCGCTGCTGCCGCGGCCGCCGCCCCGATCCTGCGCGAGGCGATCGCAGAACGCGGCAGCGCCCGCCTGATGCTCGCCGCCGCCCCCAGCCAGTCCGCCACGCTCCGAGCCCTCGCCGCCACGGAAGGGCTCGACTTCTCGAAGATCGACTGCTTCCACATGGACGATTACATCGGCCTGACCCCGGACGCCCCGCAGGGATTCGGCAACTGGCTCGCGAACGCACTGTTCACCCTGGTCACGCCCCGGACCTTCCACCGCATCGACGTCACCGCCGCGCCCGAGGGCGCCGCCGCGGCATATCGCGAGGCGATGGGGGAGGAGCCCTTTGACGTGACGCTCTGCGGCCTGGGCGTGAACGGCCACCTCGCCTTCAATGACCCGCCCGCAGACTTCGCGGACCCGCTGAGCGCGCGGGTGGTCGAGCTCGATCCCGTCTCCCGCCAGCAGCAGGTCGACGAGGGGCATTTCCCGGACCTCGAGGCGGTGCCGGTCCACGCCATCACCGTCACGATCCCGCGGCTGCTGAACGCGCGCCGTATCGTCGTCTCCGTCCCCGCGGCGGTCAAGCGCCAGGCCGTCCACGACACCGTGAACCAGTCGATCTCCGGTGCGCACCCCGGCACGGCGCTGCGCACCCATCCCGATGTGCACCTGTTCGTCGATGCGGAGGCAGATCCCCGATGACCTCGGAACCCACCCGCACTGCAGGGCCCGCCAGCCCCGCAGCGGCCGCTGGCCCCGCAGCGCTCGCGGCAGAGTACTTCGAGACGATCACCGCGCTGATGGGCCGCATCCGCGACGAGGAGCAGGCCGCGATCACCGAAGCCGCGGAGCTGCTCGCGGAGCAGATCGCCGGGGACCGCCTGGTGCACGTCTACGGTCCGGGCGGGCATTCGAACCTCGCCTCGCAGGAGGTGTTCTTCCGCGCCGGGGGGCTCATGCACGTCTCCGCGATGCTCGACGAGGGCACCCTGCTCTCCAGCGGGGCGCTGCGCTCCATGGCTATCGAGCGCACCCCCGGTTACGGCCGGATCGTCATCGAGGATCACCAGCTCGGCGAGGGCGACCTGCTGATCCTGGTCAACGCCTACGGGATCAACGCCGCGCTGATCGACGCCGCGCTCACTGCGAAGGAGCACGGCTGCACTCTGATCGGCGTCTCGAGCCGCGAGCACGCCGATTCCACTGCGCCCGAGCATCCCGCCCGCCACCCCTCGAAGCAGAACCTCCACGACGTGGTGGATCTGCACCTCGACACCAAGGTCCCCATCGGCGATGCGGTGATCGAGATCGATGGGGTCGCCGAGCGCACCGGCGCGGTCTCCACCTTCGCGAGCGCCTTCGCGATGAACTGGATGATGATGAGCACCGTCGCCGCGCTCGCCGAGCGGGGCATCGACCCGCCGATCTGGCGCTCCGGGAACGCGCCCGGCGGCGACGAGGCGAACGGCCAGTTCATCGCCCGGTTCAAGGGAAGGGTGAAGCATCTATGAGCACTCTCGTGCGCGGGCTCGACCCCGCCACCGGCCAGCTGCTCGAGGTCACGATCGACACCGCGATCACCCGCATCGACCGTCGGCCCGCGGCGCCCGGAGAGGCCGGGGAGGCAGGGCGGGAGCTTCCCTATCTCGCCCCGGGGCTCATCGATCTGCAGGTCAACGGCTTCGCCGGGATCGATGTGAACGGGCCGGAGGTCACCGCCGAGAGGATCCTGGAGATCACCGCGGTGCTCGCACGGCGCGGCGTCACCACCTGGGTGCCCACTGTCATCACCGGCTCCGAGGAGGCGATCTGCCGTTCCCTGCGCGCCGTCGCCGAGGCCCGTGCCACCTCACCGCAGCTCGCCCATGCGATCCCCTTCGCCCACGTCGAAGGCCCATTCCTCTCGGCGCAGGACGGCCCGCGCGGAGTCCACGACGCCGCCCAGATCCGCCCGATCGACGCCGACGAAGCCGCCCGCTGGCAGCAGGCCGGGCCCGTCGGCATCGTGACGCTCTCCCCGCATACGGACGATGCCCCCGCGCAGATCGCGCGCATCGTGAATCTGGGGATCCACGTCGCAGTGGGGCACACCCACGCCAGCGGTCCCCAGCTCACCGCTGCTGTCGATGCCGGGGCGACCCTGTCCACGCACCTCGGCAACGGGATCTTCCCACAGCTGGCCCGCCACCCGAACCCGCTGTGGACCCAGCTCGCCGAGGACCGCCTCACCTGCGGTCTGATCGCCGACGGGCACCACCTCCCTGCGGAGACCCTCGAGGTCATGCTCCGCGCCAAGGGCGTCGGCCGGGCCTTCCTGGTCTCCGACGCGACCGAGCTTGCCGGCAAGCAGCCCGGCCGCTACGAGACCGCGGTGGGCGGAACGGTCGAGCTCAGCGCCGACGGCCGCCTGTCGCACGTGGGCACCGAGCTGCTGGCCGGGGCGGCGTCCGACGTCGCCACGGGCCTGCGCTTCGTGCTGCGCGCGACCAGCCTGTCCCTGCGGGAGGCGCTCGTGCTGGTCACCCGTACCCCGGGCGCGGTGCTCGGCCGCGAGACCACGCTGCACGTCGGCGCCCCGGCGGACCTGGTGACGCTCGATGCCGACGGGACCGTGCAGTGCATCTGGCAGCACGGCACGGAGCTCACGCCCGCATGAGCGGGCGCCAGGGAGGGCGCCGGATCTCGGTCGGAGCCGCTGTTCGGGCGCCGGGGTGAGAGGGGATGTGAGGAGACGGGTGCATCCTCCTGAGGGCGACGCGCCTATCCGGCGGTAATCGGCCTCGTGAGCGTTGCTGCTGTGGCGTCGGCCGTGGAAGCATCGGTGGCGGGAGGGGGCTTCCCGGTACTGTGCAGGTGAGCCGGTCGCAGCAGCCCGGCACCCGCGCGCCTGCCGTTCCGGTGAGCGGGTCTACGACTTGAGGGGATCCCCATGGAACAGATCACCGTCGCCGGCCACCCCGACCCGATTCCCGCTTCTCCGGTCGCTGAGCGACTCCTGAAGGAACGGCTCGCGACCACCCGCCAGAAGCGCGGCGACGAAGCGGCCGACGCCCTCGAGGTCCTGGTCGGCCAGCGGATCGGCACCCTGCTCGAAGGCGGGATGCCGAGTATCGATGTCGCGACGATGCGCTCGATCGTCGACTTCGTGGAGACCCCGGTCGAGGACGAGAGCACCTCGAACCTCGGGCGCATGGTGCAGGGACTCAAGGACAAGGCCGCCCAGCGCGGGAAGCGGACTATGGGCTGAGTCCGAGCGTCTCACGCGCTCATCGAGGGTTCTCCTTATGGCGCTCATAAGTTAGCGTGTTCGGATGATCCTCACCGGCCTCCTCCTCGGCGCCGTGCTCGGCTATGTCCTGCAGCGTTCGCGGTTCTGCGTCACCGGCGCCTTCCGCGACCTCTACATGACCCGTTCCGCGCGCTACTTCACCCCCTTCCTCCTTGCGATCGCGATCCAGGCCGTCGGCGTCGCCGCGCTCACCGGCGCGGGCGTCATCGCCCCCGAGCCCGCGTCCTTCGCCCCGCTCGCGGTGATCGGCGGCGGCCTGCTCTTCGGCGTCGGCATCATCATGGCCGGAGGCTGCGCGACCGGCACCTACTACCGCGCGGGCGAGGGCCTCATCGGCTCCTGGGTGGCGCTGATCTTCTACATGCTCTTCGCGGCGGTCATGAAGTTCGGCCCTCTCGGCGGCTTCACCGAGGCCGCCCGTGCCCGCACCACGGCCGACGCGACTCTCCAGGAGACCCTCGGAGTGAGCGTCTGGGTGCCCACCATCGCGTTCTCCGCCCTGGTCGCCGTGCTGGTGGTGCGCCAGGTGCGCAGAAGCGCCGCACGCAACGCCGGCAAGAAGAGCGTGCGCCTGCCCGCCCGCCGCAGCGGCCTCGGCCACTACCTCGCTGACATCCCCTGGAACCCCTGGGTGGGCGGGGCGCTCCTGGGCGTCATCGCGATCGCCGCGTGGGTGCTCTCCACGGCCGCCGGCCGCAACGGCGGCCTCGGCATCACCACCCCGTCGGCCAAGATCATCACCTTCCTCACCACCGGGGACGTGACCCTCGTGGACTGGTCCGTGATGCTCGTGCTCGGCATCCTGGTGGGCTCCTTCATCGCCGCGAAGCTCGCCGGCGAGTTCCGCTGGCGGGTGCCGGATGCCAGGACCATGCTCAACAGCGCCGGCGGCGGCGTCGCGATGGGCGTGGGCGCCGCGCTCGCCGGCGGCTGCACCATCGGCAACTCGCTCGTGGAGACCAGCCTGTTCAGCTACCAGGGCTGGGTCTCCTTCGCCGCGATCATGCTCGGCACCTGGGCTGCCGCCTGGTTCTTCCTGGTGCGCCCGCAGAAGGCCGCCGCGAAGAACCGTCCCGCCCCCGTGCTCAGCCCCGCCGCCTGACAGCGGCCTCACACACCACCCCGACAGAGAGGACCTCTCATGCCTGCCTACACCCTTCAGACCAACGGCGCCGTCTGCCCCTTTCCGCTGATCGACGCGAAGAACGCGATGGAGCAGCTGACCACGGGCGATGACCTGATCATCGGCTTCGACTGCACCCAGGCCACCGACTCCCTGCCACAGTGGGCCGCGGACGACGGCCACGAGGTGGTCGCCTTCGACCGCGTGGGCGAGGCGGGCTGGACGATCACGGTGCGCAAGGGCGCCTGACTGCCGCCTTCCGCCGCTGGTCGGCGGATCGGCAGGCGCTCTCAGCGCACCGGGCCCCGCATCGCCACGTGGACCGTCGGCTCCTCCTCCTGGCCCACCACGACCACGTAGGCGATGGGCTCGTGCGCGCCGGTCGCCACGCGATCGCCCTTCTTCTGCACGCCCTCGCCCAGTCGCGCCACCACGACCTGCAGGTCATCGCCCTCGGCGCGGGAGTCGATGCCGCCGGGGAAGTTCTCCTCCACCCAGTCCTCGACCTTCAGGGTGGGGCCGCTGAAGGTGATGATGGGGTCCCACCGGTCGGCGTCCTGGAGCGGGCTGTCGACGATCTGCATGTCGAGGTCGGGTGCCGTGAAGCCGCCCTCGGACAGGAGCATGCCGGGGTCGTCGGCGATGCTCGGCACGTCGGTAAAGCTGCAGGCTGAGGCGAGCAGGCTCATGGCCGCGCAGGCCACGGCACCATGGAGGAAGTGGCGTCGGATCACGGGGCGGTCCCTTTCCAGAGCTGCGCACATGCAGGAGCGTGGTGTGGCGGGGGTGCTCGACGTCCCTGGCGCAGCGTAGGTGCGACGGTACTCGCGGCGTCCCGCCGGCCGTGGGACGCTGGAGACCGCGTACCCGCCCCCACAGAACGGAGCACCGATGTCCTCCCGCTCAGGCACTGTCGTCCGCGCCCTCCTCGGGGCGGTGGTCTCGATCGCCATCATCGCCTTTGGATTCGCATGGGCGACGACCGGCGTCTCGCTCGAGCAGAGCGTGCTCTTCGGGCTGATCGTGGTGGTAGCAGGGCTGCTCCGCCTCGGCGATGCGGCCCGGCAGGTGTTCCGGACCGTGGACGGCGCGGACTGAGAGCTCTCGAGCCCAGACCGGAGCTCCCGAGCCCACACCGACCGCCAGAGACGACGGAGAGAGACCACCATGGATGACGCCGCACGCTGGAACGCACTCCCGCAGCGACTGCCCGACTGGTTCCGCGACGCCCCGCTGGGCATCTTCATCCACTGGGGCGCCTACTCCGTCCCCGCCTGGGCGGAGCCCACCGCCGAGCTCGGCGCGGCAGATGATGGCGCCGACCGGCTCACCCACAACTCCTACGCCGAGTGGTACTTCAACACCATGCGCATCGAGGGGTCCCCGGCCGCCGAGCATCACCGGCAGGTCCACGGCGGAGCGCCCTACGACGACTTCCTCGACCAGTGGCAGGTGGGCGCCTTCGACCCGTCCGCCTGGAGTGACCTCTTCGCTCGCGCCGGTGCGAGCTACGTCGTGCTGACCACCAAGCATCACGACGGGATCACCCTGTGGGATGCTCCCGGCACTGGGGACCGGAACACCGTCCGGCGTGGGCCGCGCCGAGACCTCGTCGGCGAGATCGCCGCAGCCACCACGGAGGCCGGGCTGCGCTTCGGGGTCTACTACTCCGGCGGCCTGGACTGGAATGTGCGGCCGACGGAGCCGCTGGTCGAGGGCAGCGAGGTCGCCGGCTCGAAGCGGCCACGCGATGACGAGTACGGGACGTACTGCAGCGCCCAGGTGCGCGACCTCATCGACCGCTACGGCCCGGACGTGTTCTGGAACGACATCGGCTGGCCGGATCAGAACCTGCACTTCGGGCCGGGCGGGCTCGGCGAGCTGCTGGAGCACTTCTACCGCGAGCGCCCCGAAGGGCTGATCAACGACCGCTTCTCCGGTGCGCATCACAACTTCGTGACCACCGAATACCAGTCCGGGGAGATCCCCGAGGGCCAGGTCTGGGAGAACTGCCGCGGCATCGGACTGAGCTTCGGCTACAACCAGGTCGAGGACGCCGCCCAGTACATGAGCGGCGCGCAGGCGGTGCGGCACGTGGTCGACGCCGTCTCCCGCGGCGGGCGGGTGCTGCTGAACGTCGGGCCTCGGGCCGACGGGTCGCTGCCCGAGCCGCAGAGGCAGGTGCTCGAGGAGCTCGGTGAGTTCATGGCCGAGCATCGGGCGCAGCTCACCGGTGCCCGCGGCCTCGGCGAGCTCTCGCTCCCGGGCGCTGCGTGGGCACGTGCGGTGGAGAAGGACGGGCAGTGCCATGTCTTCGCCTCGGGGGAGGCGGGGACGCTGCGGGTTGCTGCGGCGGATCTGTCGGTCGGCTTCGACTGGCCGGCATCAGGCGTCGAGCTCGTGCTGGAAGGGCCGGATGCGGCGCCGGTCTCCGTCTCCGCGCGGGCTGCTGGCGCTTCCAGTCGCTGAGCCCGGGCACCGGTCCGTCTGAACCGCGGTTCCTTCGTCGGACCCCCGCGCTACCGTTCCTCCATGACGACCACGACCACCGCTGCTGACCGCGCCGCCGGAGCCCTGCTGGGCCTTGCCTGCGGCGATGCCGCCGGCGTCCCGTACGAGTTCGCCTCCGCCCTCTACGACCCGCACCAGGGTCCGCAGATGATCGGCGGCGGGCTCGGCCCGTACGAACCGGGGGAGTGGTCCGACGACACCCAGATGGCGCTGTGCATCGCGCGGGTCGCGGCGTCCGACGTCCCACTCGACTCCCCGGAGGGGCTCGACGCGATCGCCCAGGGCTTCCTGGACTGGTTGCAGCGCGGTGCGAGCGACGTGGGCACCCAGACGCGCCAGGTGCTCAGTGCACTGCACAGGGATGACGGCCATCCCGGTCTTGCCCAGCGGATGACCGCCGTCGCCGCGGAGCTGCACGCCCGTTCCGGTCGGACCGGAGGCAACGGCGCCCTGATGCGCACCGCCCCGGTGGCCCTCGCCTTCCCGGATGATCCCGAGCGCACCGCCCGCGCGGCACGATCCATCGCCGAGCTCACCCACGCCGACCCGCTGGCCGGCGACTCCTGCGTGCTCTGGTGCGAAGCGATCCGGCGCTCCGTCGTGGACGCCATGCGCGGCCGGCCGGAGGACGGCCTCGAGCTGCTCCCCGCAGAGAGCCGCGAGGCGTGGGCGGCGCTCGCCGAGGGGACCTGGCGTGCGGGCGCTCCAGCATCGCTGTCTCCCAATGGGTTCACCGTCACCGCGCTCTTTGCCGCGCTGCACGCGGTGGAGCAGGCGGCCTCGGCCGACGAGGACGGGCCGACGGCGACCTTCCGCGCGGGCATCGCCGCAGCCGTCGCGCTCGGGGATGACACCGACACCATCGCCGCGATCACCGGGTCGCTGCTGGGGACCTGGACGGGCGCCGAGGAGATCCCGCAGGAGTGGACCGACATGGTCCATGGCTGGCCGGGGTATGACGGGCCCGGACTGGCTGCGGTGGCGACGATGATCTTTCGCCACAGCTGATCAGGAACGGGCTCCCGAGCAGAAGCGCCACGAGCGCACCACCCGAAGACACCGACAGCATCGCCGCGATGTGTTCGAGTCCTCCGCACGTGTCAGGGCTGCCTGGAGCAGGAGCAGCGTACGGAATTGTCCGGGACGATTTCCGATTTCGGCCATTCACCCCATTTGAGAGGTTCCCCGCCTAATCTGAGATCAATCACCCCAGGATGCGGAGGGTTTTTATGTCTCGTACGGAACCGAGTGCTCACCCGGACGGTCCTGAGCCCGCAGCGGCGCCTGTTGCGGCGACCTCCGAGGTGCAGGCTTTGCCGGACGGCCCGCACGAGGCGGCCTCCGAACGCCGACAACGACTCGAACACGCTGCGACCGGAGGCCGCGCCG
The DNA here is from genome assembly GCF_039541415.1 of Brachybacterium paraconglomeratum. GTDB lineage: Bacteria > Actinomycetota > Actinomycetes > Actinomycetales > Dermabacteraceae > Brachybacterium > Brachybacterium paraconglomeratum_A. Next base: position 33,594 of record NZ_BAABGE010000012.1, on the reverse strand, counting down.
GGATCGCTGCGGCGCTCAACGAGGCGCGACAGCGGCAGGGGCTGTCCTACCGGGCCCTCGACAAGCGTTCCGAGATCCGGGTGGCCACCCTCCAGGGCTGGCTCTCCGGGAAGTACGCGCCGCAGGTGGGGATGCAGCAGGACTTCATCCGACTGGTCGGCGTGCTCGATCTTGCGGATCCTCCGAATACCCCGGGTGCCGTGAGCGCGATCAACTGGTGGGAGGCGATGCAGGAGCCGGCCGCCAGGCCTGTCCGTCCTGCAGACAGTTCCCCGCCCTATCCGGGGCTGCTCCCGTACGACCTCTCCACCGCCCACCTGTTCGCCGGGCGCGAGCGGCCGCTCGCGGATCTCCGCGGTCGGCTGCAGCGCCGGCTCGACGGGCGGGAGCGACCGCTGCTGCTGGTGACCGGGCGCTCCGGGGTCGGGAAGTCGTCTCTGGTGGCAGCCACCGCCGCGCAGTTCGCCCCCGAACTGCCGACGGTGATCTTCTCACCCTCGACCGAGGCGCTCGAGACCCTGAGATCGCTGACGCCCGCTGTTCAACGGATCGTGGTGATCGATCATGCCGAGATGCTATGGACCAGCTGCCCGCCGGAGCTCGCACAGCAGCTGCTCGACGAGGTCGCGACCGTGCAGGAGACGCTCTCGGGGGTTGCCCTCGTCCTGGTGATGAGGGCCGATTCGATCGCCCCGGCCACCGACGTGCCGGTGCTGCGGGACGTGCTCGAGCATGCCCACTTCGTGCTGGGCCCCATCGAGCGGAGTGACGTCGTGCGGATCCTGGAGACCCCGACCTCCGGTCGAGGGGTCACCGTGGAGCCCCGAGTCGTCGACGTGGTCCTCCGCGATCTCGGCGTCGACTTCCCGCACTCCGCACGTGGAAGGAACGACGGTGCACTCGTGGGCGCGCTGCCGCTGATCTCCCAGACCATGCGGATGCTGTGGGAGGAACGGCGCACGGCCGACGCGATCACGATCGCCGACTACCACCGCACCGGAGGCATCGCGACCTCGGTCGAGACCACGGCGGAAGCGGCATACGAGCGCCTATCGCCGTCTGCGCGAGCGGTGTGCTGGCCCGTCCTGCAGGAGATGATCCGGCTTGACGAGGACCGCCCGGTGCGGACACCGGTCGCGAAAGAGGCCTTCGCCCAGACATCGGAGCAGGAGGTGCTGAGGGTCTTCCTCGAGTCGCATCTGCTGCTGAGCAGCGATTCCGGCATCACCATCGGTCACGACCTGCTGTTCACCACCTGGCCCCGCCTGACGGAGTGGCTCGTCTCGGCCAAGGACTCCTCTGCCGCCCGGCGCATGCTCACGCGATACGCCCACTTCTGGCACGACTCCGGCCGGCCCGACGATCTGCTGCGCACCACGGACGCCTCCTTCATCCTCGATGCCGAGGATGAGGCCGCCGATGACGATCCGTCCCGAGCACCTCTGCCACGCGTCGAACGAGACTTCCTGGTGGCAGGAAGGGAGACCCATAACGCCCAGCTCCGGGAGGCTGCAGCAGAGAACTCGACCCTGAAGAAGTCGGCACGACGATTCCGCCTGGTGACCGCGTTCGCCAGCTCCTTCGCCGTCGTCGCCCTCCTGCTCGCAGTCACCGCGGCCATCAGCGCCGAGCGTCTCAACGACGCCCGCTCCACCGCGCTCGGCAGCGAGATCGCGAGCAGATCAGAGGTCGTGGCCGAGACTCTGCCCGCCCAGGCGGCACAGCTGGCCGTGGCTGCCTTCGGGATTGATGACAACGCCTCCACCAGATCCCGCCTGCTCTCACTGAGCACCACCGCACTGCCCCGGAACCTGCAGGCCACTGCCGGCCCCGGCGCTCTCGCCGCACTCCCGGACCTGGTGGCCCACGGTGGTTCCGACTCCTCCGTGCTGCTGATCGACCCGGCCACCGGTGACATCCTCCAGCGGATCGCGACACCCGCCACGCACACCTATGCGCTGAGCCTCGTGGAGACCGGCGGGCGCGTGCTGCTCGCGGCCAGCGGCGAGGACGCCTCCGGTGACCCCGCCCAGGGCTGCGTGTGGGAGGTCAGCGCGGAGCCGCGCAAGCTGGGCTGCCTCACCGTGCCCGCCAAGTCTGATGCCGTGACGGTGCTGCCGGACGGCAGCGGGGTCCTCTTCGGCTCCGCGGACGGCACCATCCAGCGGATGCGTCTGCAGGGCGACTCGGTCGAGGCCCTTGCTCCGCTCCGCGGCCCTGTCGGGGCAGATGCCGAACCGTCGGCGGTGATGGGCCTGGATGCCGCCGGAGCCACGGTGATCGCCGCCGCGGAGGACGGCACCGTCGCCACGCTGAACGACCCTCTCGGTGCTGGCACCTGGTCGGCACCGCTCCAGACCGGACTGGTCCAGTCGGTCGATCTCTCCGCAGACGGCACCCGCTTCGCCGTTGCAACCCGGGACCACACGATCGTGCTCGGGGAAATGACCGGCGGCGGAGAGCTGCGGCAGACGGCCGTCTCGAGGGCGTTCGAGTCCTGGGCGAACCAGTCGGTGTTCCTGCCCGACGGACGGATCGCCGCCGTCGGCTCCGATCAGACTCTGCGCATCATCGACGAGGACGGTGGGGTGACCCGCACCCAGACGCTGGCCTCGCTGCCCACCCAGCTCGCCGTCTCCGACGACGTGCTCGCGACCTTCACGGTCGACGGCACGGTGTTGCTGTGGCCGCTCGAGCATTTCCTCACGCAGGATCCCCGGGGCCGCGTGTTCGAAGTGGTCTCGGATGACGCCGGGATGCTGACGGCGAGCCTGGGCTCGGACGACGGACTGCTGCAGGTCGAGCGATTGGGCGAGGACGGCCAGCACACCGCACTCGCCGTGCCGGAGACCGAGATCGAGACCCGGTACGGGATCGATGTCAGCCCCGACGGGGTATTCGTGGCCAGCGCAGGACGGGGAGGTCTGCACCTCTGGCGCGTGGGCGAGACGGCGCTCAGCGAGCCGACCATCATCGACCCGCTTCCCGGCGCGCTGATCATCTACGTGAAGTTCTCTCCGGACGGGTCACGCATCGCCATCGGCGACCAGTCGGAGGACACGGTCGTGGTCTACGACCTCGAAGAAGATCCCGCGGCGGAGGGAGCGCAGGTCACGCTGACGAAAGCCGCCGAGATCCCGGTGCTGGCGGGCGGCACCATGGTCTTCGCAGATCGGGACAAGCTCGTGGTCGAGGACGGCAGCTGGAACTTGCTGGTCTGGAACCTCGTCACGGATCAGGAGGTCACCTCGGTGAGCCTCGAGGGGGAGCGTCCCGTCATGATCCTCACCCGTCCCGGCCACCCGGGACAGATCGCCTTCGCGACCGAATCCCGCAGCGTGGGGATCCTCGACATCACCGATCCCGCCGCTCCGCAGATCATCTCTCATGCTTCTGACCTGACCGACACCCCGCGCAGCCTGGACTTCAGCCCGGACGGCGAGACTCTCGCCATCGCCGCGGTGAGCCATGTCGATCTCCGCGCCGTCAGCGAAGACGGCTCGGAGATCGGAGAGTCCCAGCTGCGCCTGATGGGCCCGATGCGCACCGAGATCGCAGACGTCTCCTTCCTCCAGGGCGGGGAGCGGATCGTCGGGTCGACCTACAGCGGTCACCTGTGGTGGTGGGATCTCGACGCCGACAGGGTCGCCGCGCAGATCTGCGCGGCGGTGGGAACGCCGCTCACCCAGGAGAAGGCGCGGCAGCTCGCGCCGAGCCTGCCGGAGGGCAGCCTCGCCTGTGAGGCGTGACCTTCGCCCGGCGTGCGGCACTCAGGGATGCGCATCCGTGCAGGTCATGACCTGAACTTGAGTCGGAACCGTACATCCTCGAACGCCTCCTGCGGCACGCAGCCGGAGGGAAATCTCCTGGGCTGAGAGCAAGAAGGAGTCCCGGTCAGTCCCGGACGGAGATATGCCGCTTTTCGGCCGGAACCCTGGATACGTTCCTGCCAAGGACGACGGCACGGGTGGTCGTCCTGATCTGCAGAACTGGTCTGCAGGACAGGGACGGCGAAAGGAATCGTGAGGAAGATGAGCTCTCCTACTCCGGGGTACATCGTGTGCGGGATCGGCATTGCGCTGATCGTGATCGGATTCATCTGGGGTTTCGTGATCGGGTACTACCCGAGCGACCTCCCCGTGCTCCTCGGCCTGCTGTTGGTCGGAGCCGGCATGGCCTGGGGAGGCCAGCGGATGTTCCAGACGGCGAAGCGCCAGAACACCGAGCGCGAGATCGCTCAGCGCGACGCGGGGGTTCACTGACATGGCAGGCATCGACGACAAGATCGCCGCATTGGCCTTCACGACCACCAGCAGTCGGCCGCGTGAACGGGTCGAGGAGCTCATCGGTGACGCCGCGCAGATCGCTCGCGCGACAGGGCCGAAGGTCGTTCTCTCCGACGGCGACCAAGGACGCATCGACGGAGTCGTGAAGAACTTCGCAGGGGTCACCCTCGCAGCGTTCTCGATCTCCCTCACCACCGATGGCCAAGGCACGACGACCGTGGCGTTCGCCATCGATGACTATCTGCGGACGCAAGAGAAACTGCTGATATTCATCCCTGTCTCCCCGTGGGGCGCCCCCGGATTCAAGACTCTCCGCGCATTCAGCGAGTACCTGCGCGAGAAGCTCCAGGCAGATACAGCGCGGATCTGAGCCCTCGGCCGCCGCACTCCTGAACCCGTATTCCTGAGCCCGCACTCCTGGACCCGCAGAGAAGGTTCTGATGACCGAGAACACTCCCCAGCACTGGACTCCTACGCCATCCGGCGAGGGGAATTCTTCTTCGCCGGTACCGAAGGGGACATTGCCCCCGCCCCCGCTTCCACCGCTGCCCGGGACCGGAACTTCCGCGCCGGCCGGTGGATATCCCGAGCCCGCCGCCGCTCCGTCCGGGGTGATCCCGGTGCGTCCGCGGAGGGGATGGCTGGTCCCGGTGATCGTGGTGGCGGTGGTGCTCGCTCTCGTCGTCGCGGTGGTCGGCGTGATCCTCGCGGCTCGCCTGCTGGGTGGCATGGCGGGGAGCGGATCGGTGCCCACAGTGGAGAGCATCCGGGAGCGTCCCGAGGAAGCATGGACCTACTCGTACCAGGGACGGGATGGAGGGACCGACATCTCGGGCCTGGTGCCGGTCGGAGAACGGGACTTCGCCGGGATCTTCCTGTCCGGAGGGGAGGACAAGCCGAGCCGGGTGGCGCTGATCGACGGGGAGACCGGCGAGGAGGCGTGGTCGATCCCGCTCGAGTCGCTCGGCGTGGACGCCGTGACTGCATGGCCCGAGCTGCTCCCCGTCTCACCTGAAGGGCACCTGACCGTCGCCGTCACGGACTACGTCTTCGACAGCACGGGTGAGTTGGATTGGGCCGCCACAGAGCTGCATCTTGTGGCGATCAACCCCGTCGACGGGGCCGTCGTCTCCGAGACTGTCCGTGAGGGGTATGCCTTCAGTGCGACGGAGTACTCGTTCGCAGAAACCGAGAGGCTCTCCGATACGGCACCTCGAGTGGTGGTGGCGCTGCGCTTCGGAGGTGTCGTGCGGTTCGACACCTCGGATCTCGACGGGGAGATGGTGTGGTCGGCGAACATCGAGGGCGTCGACGGTGCCGAGATCGTCGGGGACTACGTCCGGGTGGAAACGGACACTACGTATTGGTGGCTGGATGCCGACACCGGCTTCGAACCGGACTGGTTCGATGGCGAGGGATCGGGGGCGGCGTATCTCCCGACGTTCGAGTCGATGATCCTGCGCTTCGAGTACACGGAGTCCGGCATCTTCTACCTCGACGGGCTCGATGAGTCCGGGGACGTGCTGTGGACCGCCGAGCCGGATACCTTCCACACGGTGGCCTCTCCTGAAGGACGGATGCTGTTCTTCTCGGAGTCGAAGGAGGGTGACGTCGCGTCGTCTCATTACCTGATGCGCATCGACCCCCTCACGGGAGAGGAGATGTGGGACCGGGAGTACGAGGATAGTTTCTATGACCTCTCACGTCAGACCGTCAGCGGGCACCTCGTCATCTCGGATGCGGATCGCCCAGTGCTCATCGACGCGAAGACCGGGGAACGGACTCATCGGCTGCGCGGCGCTCCGATGATGTTCGCCGCAGACGTGCTCTACACCGTGGACGAGGACCAGCTGCGCGCCTGGAACCCGGACAGCGGAGAGGAGCTGTGGTCCCTGCGCCTGCGCTCGGGAGGCGAAGTCCTGAACATCGGATCGATGCTCCTCACGGTTGACGGCGAGCGCGGCCAGTTCACGAGGCTCCGATGAACGCCTACTGGCACGCGCTGCGCCGAGAGGCGGAGGATCCGTCGACCTCCGCCCACCGTCTCGCTGAGCTCGCGCTGCAGGATCCGAGCCTGTGGGAGCTCATCGTCCGCAACCCGAGCTGCGACCCTTCCTATCGGGAGTGGATCTTCGCGCAGCGGCCTGACCTCAGCCTCGCGGCGGCGGCTCCAGCGGCGGTACCGGCAGTCCTTCAGCCGGAACCGACCCTCCCCGCAGCTCCGACGCGGACGAGGCGGGGACCGCTCATGCTGCTGACCGCTCTGGGGGCGCTGGCACTGGTGCTCGCGCTGGCGGGGGTGGGGACGCTCTGGTGGATCACCAGCGACGAGAAACCCTGGGGCCAGAGTCCTGTGGCCGTCGACCGAGACCGGTTGCCGGCAGGGAGGGACAACGCGGAAGGTGCCTCCGACGAGACTGATCCCGGGGCTGATGCCGGTGCCGAGGCTGCGACTGATCAGGAGGGGCAGACAGAAACTGAGACCCACACTGAGACCGCGACGGAGGGCGGGACGGAGACGGAGACCGTCGCCGGCGACGATGACGATGTCCTGCTCATCTCCTCCCCGTCCCAGAACATCGCCTGCGAACTCGGGGGCTCGTACGTGGGGTGCTCGATCGCCGAGAGGTCGGCCGAGACCGACTGCTCCGGCGAACGCGTCGCCTCCTTCCTGATCTACGACGGAACATTCCCGATGCCGATGTGCGGGATCGAGTACCTCGGCACGCCCGGCGACCCGGTGGTCAGCCTCGGCTACGGAGAATCGGTGACCGTTGTGAACACCACCTGTCTCTCCGAGCCGACCGGAATGACCTGCTGGGACACGGAGACGGGACATGGCATGACGCTCAGCCGCGACGACGTGACGCTGTTCTGAACACGCCGCGGTTCATCGGGCACCAGCGCTCTGGTGTTCCCCCGCAGAAGGACACCGACGATATGAGGAGCATCGGATGAGACGGTCACTCGCAGTCCTCGCCTTGACGGCGTTGGTGGTCACGGCGCTGAGCGGCTGCTCCGACGGTCGCTCCGTCGCGGCGTTCTGCGATGTCCACGCCACCTACGAGGAGCGCTACGAGACGTCGATGAGCGAGGCGATCGAATCGTTCGAGGACAACCCGCTCGGCGCCATCGCGCAGGGCAGCACCGCCATCGGGGACCTCGTGAACATGTGGCACGAGCTGGCCGCCGTAGCGCCGGAGGAGATCCGCGCCGACACCGAGCGCGTGGCGGAGCTCATGGAGGCACAGGTCGGGGCCGACGTCCCCACGGTGGTGCAGAACTATCTGATGATGCAGGGCCCGGCGCAACGCGTGGATGCCTTCATCGTCGAGAACTGCTGACCGACGCACGCCTGGGCCCGGGCCAGGAAATGAACCAGAACGAGAAGGAGTCCGTCATGAATGAACGACCACTGGGCAGTTCCTATCTGCTCAGCGACGAACGGCTCGGGGCCGGCGCAATGGGTGTCGTCCACCGGGGCCGGGACCATCAAGGCCGACCCTTTGCAATCAAGTCGCTGCGCCCGGAATTCACGGAGGATCAACTGCTGGTGCAGAAGTTCGTCCAGGAACGCTCTGCCCTGATCGGGGTGACCCATCCGCATGTGGTGGTGATGCATGACCTGGTGGTCGAGGGGGACACGCTCGCGATCATCATGGAGCTCGTGGAGGGGCACGACCTCCGGGCCGAGTTGGCGGCACGCGGTCCGCTGCCGCCCGCGGAGGTCTCCAGCATCGGAGGGGCAGTCGCCTCAGGCCTTGCCGCGGTGCATGCGGCACGCCTCATCCATCGCGATCTCAAACCCGAGAACGTGCTGCTCGACACGGCCGACGGACGGCGGGTGCCGAAGGCCGCTGACTTCGGCATCTCCCGGATCGCGGATGCCGCGGCGGCCACCCGCTCCACCGTGCCGATGGGCACGCCGAACTACTCCGCGCCCGAGATCGCGGAGGGCAAGGTGCCCACCGGTGCGGCGGATGTGTACTCGCTGGGGATCATGCTCTACGAGCTCGCCTGCGGGGTGACCCCGTTCCAGGGCGGCAGCCAGCTGGCGGTGATGCGTCGCCACGCCGACGACGGAGTTCCCCGCCCGGAGGGGATTCCTGAGGACCTGTGGCGAGCGATCGTGGACATGACCGCGAAAGACCCGCTCGCGCGCCCGACTGCGACGCAGGTCGGGCCCTATCTCACGGAGCTGGGGCAGCGTCTTGCGGGTCAGCCGTCGGCCCCGCAGCTCGCCGACCCCTTGCCGACGGTGCCGCTGCTGCCCCGGCCGGACACGGGCCCCACTGCGCCGCTGCCCGCAGATATCGCCACCTCTCCCACCATCGCCCTGGCGTCACCGACGGTGCAGATGACCCCGGTGGTGACTGCCGACCAGCAGACCGGACCCGTTCCTGCGCCACCGGGCACAGTGCGGCAGGCGGCCGGTCAGATGGCTGGTCAACCGACAGCGGCTGCGCCACGAGGCCGCGCCCGCGGTCTGCGCCGGTTCTTCACGGTGGCCGCAGTGCTGCTGGTCATCGGGGGTGCTGGAGGAGTCTTCGCCTACTCGCAGCTGCGACCGGGCGATGAGCCGGATCCGGCTGCCGGATCCTCTTCCCCTGCAGGGGAAGGCGTCGCCGGCGACGCAGAGGAAGAGGGAACGACGAAGGATCTTGCCGGCGGAGCAGCTGCGGAGGTCGATGACCCCGCTGGTGAGTCAGGTGACGCGCCTGCAGAGGAACCCTCCAGCGCAGCGCCCACGCCGTCGCCGACCCCGACCGCCGAAGTGGTCACCGTGATGCCGGATCTGGTCGGCACCTCGCTCTCCGAGGCGAAGCTCGCACTACCGGGCACCGAGATCTCCGTGGTCGAACAGCTCGATCCGGAGAGCGCCGACAACACGATCCTGTCCCAGACCATCCCGGCAGGGGAGGACCTGCCCGGGAGCATTGCGGTGACCGTCGCGAGGCAGCCGGTGACCGTGCACCTGGACACGCTCGAGATAGCCGATGGGGACGGCTTCTTCCCCGATCTGGCGCACGTGGACGGCGACACCTACCCACGGTCGATCGTCTCGGGAGGGTGGTACGACGACGGCTTCGGTGAATGGAATCTCGGGCGCGGCTACCGTGAGGTTGCCGCCCTCGTCGGCCGCTCCGATGATGCGACGGGAGCGGGCGAGACCATCCAGGTCGACGCGTACCTCGATGGTCGCAATGTGTGGTCTGAGCGAGTACAGGTGGGAAACCCGGCAGAGATGCGAATCGACGTGACCGGTGGGCTGCGGCTCCGCATCGAGTTCACCTCGCTCGACGAGGAGAGGGCACATCTGGTCCTCGGAGACATCCACCTTCTGGGACTTCCCGAGGAAGTGCCAGAGCCCGCCGATGGGTGACCTCTCGCCTGCGCGAGCGGCTGCCCCCGGGGCCCTCCTGCGCTGGACCGATGGCGAAGTGACGCTCGCTCCCGGCGACAGCGTGCGCGTGGGGCGAGCCGACGAGCACCGGGTCAGGGTGATCCATCCGCAGGTCTCGCGCTCCCACGTGAAGATCCACCTCCTCGACGACACCTGCGAAGTGACCGATCTGGACAGCACCCACGGCACCTTCCTCGCGGGGGAGAGGATCAACGGCTCCGTGACCAGATCCCTTCCGATGTCCGTTCAACTCGGACCGAAGGGGCCGCTGCTCCACCTCACGCACGCGGCCGCGGCGTCGACGGCCAACGCTGTCCTCGCTCCGGGAGGAGCGCAGGAGCTGGTGATAGGACGTGACCCCGGATGCGACGTGAGACTCGATGACCTGCTGGTCTCGCGCCGGCATGCCCGGATCAGCCTGGCTGGTCCACGGCCCGTGGTGGAGGACCTGGGCAGTGCGAACGGGACCTACGTAGACGGTCAGCGTGTCGTCCGCGCCGAGCTCTCGCCGGACAGCATGCTGATGGTCGGCGGCTCGCGCCTCCGGGTAGACGGCACCGGCGTGCACCCTGTCGACGGCACGGAGATCAGCTTCGCCGCCGTCGGTCTCGGCGTCACCCTGCCCAGCGGCCGCACGTTGCTCGACGATGTCAGCTTCACCCTCACTCCGGGCACCCTCATGGCCGTCATCGGAGGATCCGGCACCGGCAAGACGACCCTGCTGAACGCGCTGACGGGCGTCCAGCCGGCGACCTCCGGCCAGGTCCTCTATGACGGGCGGGACCTGTCCCAACACCTGGAGAGCCTGCGCGGCAGCATCGGCGTCGTCCCGCAGGAAGATGTCGTCCATCAGCACCTCACGGCCCGGCAAGCGCTCGGCTACGCCGCCGAGCTGCGATTCGACGACGGGGTCCCAGCCGCCGACCGTGAGCGACGGGTGGGGGAGGTGCTCGAGGAGCTCGGCCTCACCGAGCACCAGCACACCCGCATCAGCTCCCTCTCCGGCGGGCAGCGCAAACGCGTCTCTGTCGCGATCGAGCTGCTCACCCGGCCCTCCCTGCTCGTCCTGGACGAACCCACCTCCGGACTGGATCTGGATCTCGTCGCCGAGGTCATGGAGACGCTTCGGCGACTGGCGGACGACGGTCGCACGGTCCTTGTGGTCACCCACTCCCCGGAGGGCTTGGACCTGTGCGACAGGCTGCTGATCCTGGCTCCGGGTGGGCGCGTCTCCTACTTCGGTCACCCGAGTGAAGCGCTCCCGCATTTCGGCGCCGAGAACTTCCGCCACGTCGTCGCCGCGACCAAGACCGATCCGGATGGCACCGTCTCGCGGTTCCGCGCTTCGGCTGGATACGCACGCGATGTCCACACTCCGATCGGCCGGTTGGCAGGGACCCGCAGCGGAACGGGTGAGGCGTCGCGCTCGTCGTCTCTGCGGCGGCAGATTTCGGTGGTGGCGAGGCGCCAGCTGCGGATCCTCTGGGCCGACCGCGCGCTCGCCGGGTTCGTGGCGGCCATGCCCTTCATCCTCGCCGCTCTGGTGCTGGTGGTCCCCGGGGAGCAGGGCTTGGCCCCGCCGGGCGCCGAGGAGCTGCCCTCGGGGCAGCCCAACCAGATCCTGATCGTGCTCACCCTCGGCGGGGTGTTCATGGGGCTGTCCTCGAGCATCCGGGATCTCGTGACCGAGCGGGCGATCTTCGTGCGAGAACGTTCCATCGGGCTCTCGCCGGCCGCCTATGTCCTCGCCAAGCTCACCGTGCTGGGGCTGCTCACCTTCATCCAGACCGTTTTGCTGGTAGCTGTGGTGCTGCAATTCCGGGATGGCCCTGAGAGCGGTGTCCTCCTCGGCTCCGCCATAGAACTCGTGCTCGCCCTGTGGCTGTGCGCCCTGTCCAGTGCCGCGCTGGGCCTGCTGGTCTCCTCCCTGGTGGGATCCGGAGAGCAGACCATGCCGGTGATGGTGGTGCTCGTGATGGTGCAGTTGGTGCTCAGCGGCGGGCTGTTCCCGGTCACGGACCGGGCGGTGCTCGAACAGCTCGCTTGGCTGTCCCCGTCGCGCTGGGGATTCGCGGCGATGGGCGGGACCTCCGACATCACGGCGATCTCCCTGATCGGCGAGGATCCGCTGTGGGAGCCCAGCGCGTGGATCTGGCTCGGGTGCCTGCTGATGCTGTGCGTGCTCATGGCAGTGATGAGCTGGGCGACCGCGCACCGGCTGGCGAAGCGGTATCGGATCCGCGGGCGCTGAGGTCCGTGCAGCTGCCGCTGCCTCGTGGTGCTTCTCCGCGGCTCATCACCGCCCCCGCTCACCGCCCCCGCGCCGCCACCCTCGCCACCAGCCCCGTCGGAGCCAGTCGCGCCACCGTGTAGATCGCCTTGTACCGCCGACTTGGCACGGACACGGCCTTCCCACGCGCCACGTCTCGCAGTGATTCCTCGACCACTCGCGGGGCCTCGAGCCACATCCAGTTCGAGATCCCCTCCTTCCCCTTCGCCAGGCCCAGCCGAGCGTGGAAATCGGTGTGGGTGTAGCCGGGGCAGACGGCGGTGACGGTGACGCCGCGCGAGCGGTACCGGCTGTTCGCCCAGCGGGAGAACATCACCAGCCAGGCCTTGGCGGCGCCGTAGGTGGAGCGCGGGGTGACGGCGGAGACCGAGGAGATGTTCAGGATCGTGCCGGAGCGGCGCGTGAGCATGCCCGGCAGCACCGCGTGCATGAGCCGCATCGGCACCTCGTCGTGGAGGCGGAGGTGGCGCACCTCGTCCTCGATGTCGTTCTTCTCGAAGGCGAGCGGGAGGCCGAACCCGGCGCTGTTGATCAGCGTCTCGACGGGACGCGCAGGATCGGTGAGCCGGTCGACGACTGCGGCGATGCCCTCCGCTGCGGAGAGGTCCGCGCCGAGCACCTCGACCTCCGCAGCACCTGCCCGCGTCAGCTCGGCAGCCAGCTCCTCGAGCCGGGCGGAGTCCCGGGCGACGAGGACGAGGCGGTCGCCGCGGCGGGCGAGCTGGCGGGCGTATTCGGTGCCGAGGCCGGAGCTGGCGCCGGTGATCAGGGACGTCGATGTCATGGTGGAGAGACTAGTGGGCGCTGCTCCTCTTCTGTTCCGGCACCGTTTCGGGAAGAGTGGGTCCATGACCATTGATCACCTGCTCGCTTCCGACGCCCGTCTGGAGAAGGTCGCCGAGGGATTCACCTGGGCGGAGGGCCCCGCCTGGATACCGGCCCGCGGTGTGCTGCGCTTCAGCGACATCCCAGCCAATCGAGTGCTCGAGTTCTCGGAGGCCAGCGGCGTCACCCGCGAGATCAGCACCGACGCCGAGTTCACCAACGGCCGCACGCTCGGCCGGGATGGGTCGGTCATCGAGTGCTCGCACGGTCGGCGAGCCGTCCAGATAGACCGCACCGCCTCCCAGGACGGGGCGCTGTATGCCCCGGAGGTGCTGGTGGACCGCTTCGGCACTGCCCGCCTGAACTCACCCAACGACGTGGTCCAGAAGTCCGACGGGACGATCTGGTTCACCGACCCCTCCTATGGCATCAAGCGCCCTGACGAGGGTCATGCGGGCGAGGAGGAGTACGGGGACCGCTACGTCTTCCGCTTCGATCCGGCCGATGGTTCATTGCAGCCGGTGGTCATCGACATCGAGGCACCCAACGGCCTCGCCTTCTCCCCGGATGAGAGCGTCCTGTACGTCGCGGACTCCTCGCTCTCCCCGGCGGACCGCGACCGGCCGAACCCGGCCCGGCCCCGCGGCCACTCGATCCACGCCTACGACATCGTCGAGGGACGGCATGCGAAGAACGGCCGCCCGCTGATGGAGGTGAGCCCCGGCCTGCCCGACGGCTTCCGCGTGGACGCCGCGGGGAACCTCTGGTCCTCCTCCCTCACGGGCATCCAGATCTTCACCCCGGCCGGTGAGAAGCTCGGCGAGATCCCCGTGCCCGAGAAGATCGGCAACTGCTGCTTCGGCGGGGCCGACGGGAAGATCCTCTACATCTGCGCCTCCACCAGCATCTATCGCATTGCGACCACCACCACGGATGCCGCCGCGCGGCGGTGAGGGCGTCACTCTTCGCGCACCGCGCGCTCGGCTGGCGGGGTTCCTTGACACCGCCTTTTTCCACAGGGCTTCGCTGCATGGTGCGGGTGGACTCTAGGCTGATCCTCAGAACGAGGCGCAGGATGCGCGGCCGCGCACCATGACGGACCACGGAGGGCAGTCGAGGATGACGACGATCAAGGTTCGCTCCGGAGTGTTCGGGAAGACCTTGGGCGAGGCTCTGCGCATCGCCAAGCCGGGGGATCGGATCCTGCTCAGCCCCGGTGAGTACGTGATCGACGGGTTCTCGGTCTTCGACCTGAGCTTCCGGGGGACCGGGGATCCCTCAGAGGTCGTGCTCGAGACGAAGGTCGAGGTCACCGGCAGGGCCTCGTTCGAGTCCCTCACCCTGCGCGCCCCGCACTTCTCCAATGCCGTGCACATGCCGCATCCGGGGACGACTGCCGTGCTCGAGCGCTGCCTCATCCACGCGGACCCGGCAGGGAAATACCCGGGGCTGTTCAGCAAGGGCAGCTCGCTGAGCCTCACGGACTGCGAGGTCCGCGGCGCCGACGGAGCCGAGACCATCACCCTGCAGGCCGGCACGAAGTTCACCGCCGTCCGCTCCTCGTTCGGGCACCTGTTCGCGCGGGCCAGCACGGTGGAGCTCACCGATGTCGCAGCAGCGAGGATCACCGCGGTGGAGCGTTCACGCGTGCTCGCCGGCACCCTCGAGCTCGCTCCTCCGCCCGGCCAGCGCTCGCTGGTGCTGAAGGGTGAGAGCGTGTGCCGAGTGAGCGCGCTGAGCGCCCCCAGCGAGGCGTGGGAGGGCTACTGCGAGGAGAGTTCCCTGGAGATCGGGCAGGCGCAGCTCCCTGAGGGGAAGCAGTACCTGGTGATCACCAAGGGCGCGGGGATCGTCCGCTCGGACAGCCCCGTGGTGACGAGCCGGGACGTCGAGGCGCCGGCACCGCCGAAACAGGTGCACTGGCCGCTCTCCTCCGCACGGGCCTTCAGGCGCGAGATCCTCCCGCAGGCCAGTAAGGGGGACACGATCGTGCTGGATGAGGGGGATTATTACCTCGACGAGTACGAGCACGCGCTGGACTTCCGTGTACAGCTGCGGGGCAGCGGCTCCGGGCGGACGTTCCTCCACGGCTGCCTCGCGGTGTCCGAGCAGTCGGAGGGCTCGGTCTCGGGGCTGACGCTGCGCGCCCGCCCCACCTCGAACGCCATCAAGACACAGGCCGGCAGCACCCTCACCCTCGAGGACGTCGTGATCGAGCAGGCCCCCGGCCTCGAAGTGCCTGCCGTATACCTGGCGAAGGGGTCGAGCGCCACGATCACCGATTGCCGCGTGGTGGTCGCGGACCAGGAACGGGCGCACGTGGATGTCGACAGCGCACACCTCGTCGCCGACGGCAGCGATCTCGGATGGCTCTGTGTCGCCAACGGCAGCACCGCCGTGCTCCGGGACTGCGATGCCCTCGTGGTCCAGGCGATACGCGGCGCGGAGATCACCGGCGAGGTGACGCTGCTGCCGAACGAGGCCGGCAAACGCCAGGTGGTCGCGACCGACGGCGCTTCGATCCGACTTGGCCGGGTGGACACCGAGATCGAGATGCTCGAGATGGCCTCCCTCGCGTCCGAGCTGCATGTCGAGGAACTGCTCACCCCGCCGGGGGCGGGCACCTACGTGCTGCGGGAGGATGGCGGCACCGCGGAGGTGCACGGCCGCGGCGTGGAGTACCTCGGGGAGGGAGCCTCAGCGGAGGCCGCGCTCCGCACCGCGAGGGCCGCCACCCCGGAAGCCCCCGCCGCACCCGCAGGCACCGACGTCCCTCGCGGGGAACCGCAGCAGCCCGAGCCGGCGCTCGCCGACGAGGACGAGCCGGCAGCAGTGGGCACCGCCGGTTCGTCGGCCGGCGGTTCGTCGGCCGCCCGAGAGAACCCCGCCCAGGACGACGATCCGCTGGCCGAGATCATGGCGCTGTCGGGGCTGGCCACGGTGAAGGAGCAGATCGAGGGCTTCACCCAGCTGGTGCGATTCAACCAGATCCGGGCTCGCAAAGGGCTGCGCACCACCGAGATGAGCATGCACTCGCTCTTCCTCGGCAACCCCGGCACCGGCAAGACCACGGTCGCGCGGATGCTGGGCCGGGTGCTGCACCAGACCGGGGCCATCAGCTCCGACACCTTCGTGGAGGTGGGGCGCAAGGACCTGGTCAGCGACAGGATCGGCGCATCGGCGAAGAAGACCACCGACGTGCTCGACTCGGCGCGCGGCGGGGTGCTGTTCATCGACGAGGCCTACTCGCTCCACCAGGAGAACAACAACGAGTTCGCGCAGGAGGCGGTCGATGCGCTGATCACCTACCTGGAGAACCACCGCGATGACGTGGTGGTCATCTTCGCCGGCTACGCGGACCGGATGCAGGACTTCCTGCGGATGAACCCCGGCTTGCAGTCCCGGGTTCCGAACCGTTTCGACTTCGAGGACTACACGGCGCAGGAGATCGCCGAGATCGGCTACCAGGACCTGCAGGCGAGCGACTATGTGGTTGATCAGGACCGCTACCGTCGCACCATCGCAGCGCTCTACAGCCGCAGCACGGACCGCAGCAACGGCCGCTGGGTGCGGAACCTCAACGAGCGACTGGTGCGGCAGATGGTGAGACGGGTGATGTCCGCCCCCGAATCGTCCGACGAGGACCTCACGCATCTGCGGGACGAGGACCTGATCGCGATCGGCGGTGGCAGCAACGAGACCAAGGACCGCACCGTCGAGACGCTGCTGGAGCAGCTGGACCAGATGGTGGGGCTTGACCCCGTGAAGACCTGGGTGCGCAGCCTGGTCAACCGAGTCTCCATGGACCGCCAGCTCCTCGAGCTCGACGGCAGCTCCCAGCGACCGAGCTACCACATGGTCTTCTCCGGCAACCCCGGCACCGGCAAGACCACCGTCGCCCACCTCATCGCCCAGCTCTTCCACAACCTCGGCGTGCTCGCACAGCCGCAGGTCAAGGTGGTCGAGCGCAGCTCGTTGGTAGGCAGCTGGATCGGTCACACCGAGCAGCGCACCGCCGCCGCGGTCGATGAGGCGATGGGTGGGGTGCTCTTCGTGGACGAGGCGTACCAGCTGACCGGGGAGGGGTCGGCGAACGATTTCGGCAAGCTCGCCGTCGAGACGCTGATGACCCGGCTCGAGAACGACCGCGACCGCTTCGTGGCGATCTTCGCCGGCTACACGGACCAGATGGACGAGTTCCTGACCGCGAACCCCGGGCTGCGCTCACGCATCCCGCTGGTGATCGAGTTCCCCGACTTCACGCCGCAGGAGGTGGCGCGCATCGTCTCGACGACTCTCGCCGCACGCTGGCAGTTCGATGCAGAGCTGCTGGAGCAGGTCGCGGCGGAGGCGTACGGGAGCGTGCCTGAACAGGACCGCTCCAACGGCCGCTGGGCCCGGAACTTCGCCGAACGCCTCGAGGCCCTGCACAGCGATCACGTCGCCGCGCAGGGCATCACCGGTGACGCCGTGAGGAGGATCGAGGCGGAGGTGATCCGCCAGGTTGCGGCGCGAGGCTGAACAGGCGCGGGAAGCTGGCAGCTGTCGACGGCGCCTCCCGCACGTGACCAACGCCCCGTCGGCCGGGAGGCCGGGTCGTCATAGACTCGATTGGTGCCTGGCTCCTCTGCTTCCGCCCCTGACTCTCCGCTGGACGACCGCCGCGAGAGCCCTGAGCTGACCGCGGAGGAGATCGCCACTGCGCTGCGGGTGCTCCGGCACGCGCCGGCCATGCCGGACGACGATGCGGATCTCGTCGCCATCAAGCGCGCCTCCCGCAACTTCGAGAAGAAGCTCGCGAAGACCCGCCGCGGGGTGAAGACCTGGGCCCAGCGCAAAGAGGACCGCGCCGTGATCGCCGCGACCGCCACCGGTTCGCCCCTGCGGATCGATGACGAGACCAAGGGGATCCCGCTGGTCTCCCACGCGCAGGGCGCCTTCGCCGGCGAGCTGAACAAGTCCCGCGGCTGCTACATCTGCAAGCAGGACTACACCCTGGTCGATGCCTTCTACCACTGGCTCTGCCCGGACTGCGCCGCGATGTCCCATGCCAAGCGCGACCAGCGCACCGACCTCACCGGCAAGCGCGCGCTGCTCACCGGCGGCCGCTCCAAGATCGGCATGTACATCGCGCTGCGACTGCTGCGCGACGGCGCGCACACCACGATCACCACCCGCTTCCCGAAGGATGCGGCGCGGCGCTTCTCCCAGACGGAGGACGCGGCCGACTGGATCCACCGGCTGAAGATCGTCGGCATCGACCTGCGCGACCCCACCCAGGTGATCGCGCTCGCCGACGACGTCGCCGCCGCCGGCCCGCTGGACATCCTCATCAACAACGCCGCCCAGACGGTGCGCCGCTCACCGAGCGCCTACTCGGCCCTGGTCGAGGCGGAGGATGCCCCGCTGCCCACCGACCTCGCGCTGCCGGAGATGAGCGCCTTCGACCGCATCTCCCAGGCGCATCCCGCCGCGATCGCCGGCGTGCTGCAGAACCAGTCCGTCCCGCAGCATGACGGGGAATCGCTCGAGCATGCCCGGGCCGCGCAGACCGCCGCCTCGATGACGGCCCTCGCGTTGCGCGCCGGCAAGGCCAGCCTCCAGGAGCACCTCGCCGGCACCGCAGTCGACGCAGGCGGGCTGCTCCCGGATCTGCAGACCAACAACTCCTGGACCCAGACGGTGGACCAGGTCGACGCGCTCGAGATGCTCGAGGTGCAGCTGTGCAACGAGACCGCGCCGTTCCTGCTGATCAGCAGGCTGCGCGCCTCGATGCGCGCCGCCGTGCAGGCCGGAGCCCGCCGCGCCTACATCGTCAACGTCTCGGCGATGGAGGGCCAGTTCTCCCGCCGCTACAAGGGTGCCGGCCATCCGCACACGAACATGGCCAAGGCCGCGCTGAACATGCTCACCCGCACCAGCGCAGGCGAAGCCTTCGAGACCGACAAGATCCTGATGACGGCGGTGGATACCGGCTGGATCACGGACGAGCGCCCCCACCAGGACAAGCTGCGCATCGCCGCCGAGGGCTGGCATGCCCCGCTGGATCTCGTGGACGGCGCAGCCCGCGTGTATGACCCGATCGTGCGCGGCGAGGCCGGCGAGGATCTGTACGGCTGCTTCGTGAAGGATTACAAGCCCAGCCCCTGGTGAGTCACTGAGGTGGCAGGCCCCCGGGTGCTGGGCCGCATGGCCGAGCCCCCGCGCCGTCAGGCCCGCCCGCCGAGCCCCACCACGTGCTCAGGGAGCCGCTCGTTGCTGCCGTACATGAAGTGGTTGGCCATGTTCTCGGAGAACCGGCTGGCCTCCGGGGTACGGCCCAGGGCCTCTGCGACCTCGCGGATGTGGATCGGAGCGGCGCCGCAGCACACGCCGAGGTAGTTCACGCCCAGTGCGTAGGCCTCCTCGGCGAAGGCCCGGATCTCGTAGCGGTTGGTCAGCAGGGGGTCCAGAGCGGTGGGGAAGGTGCGCCCGTGCGGGGAGGGGACGGTCGCCGCGTCATCGGAGAGGTTGAAGAACGTCGGCTCCTCCTCCGTGGTCCGGTACGGGATCGGCAGCGCACCCACATGGCAGGACACCGCCTCACGGATCTGTCGCAGCCAGGGCATCAGGGTGGCCGGGCCCCGGAAGCAGTTCAGCCCGACGACGTCGGCCCCGCCCTGCTCCAGGCGCTGGGCGGTCTCGACGATCCCCGCGCCGTCGGCCATCTCCTGGAACGCCATCGGTGCGAGGGTGAGCACCACCGGCAGCCCGGAGGCCTTCGCGACTTCGAGGGCGGTCAGCGCCTCGCCGGCGTAGTAGAAGGTCTCGCCGATGATGATGTCTGCGCCCTCTTCGACGGCCCAGCCGACCATCTCCTCGAACATGCCCCGCACCTCGGTCTGTCGGGCGGGGTCCGCCGGGTCCCAGATGTTCGAGTTCGAGATGTTGCCGGCCATGAGGTTCCCGGGCGCCGCGTCGGCGACTTCGCGGGCGATGCGCAGCGCGGAGCGGTTCAGCGGCTCCAGCAGGTCCTCTTTGCCGATCACCCGCATCTTCTCGCGGTGGCCGTTGTAGGTGAACGCCTCGACGATGTCGGATCCGGCGCGCTGGAAGTCCCGATGCAGGGTCTGCAGGGCCTCCGGGTGCTCGAGGGCGACCTCAGGGACGAACTCGCCGGCGGTGAGGTAGCCGCGCCGCTCGAGCTCGAACAGGAAGCCCTCCGCGCAGATGACAGGGCCGGCGTCGAGGCGCTCGGTGAGGATGTTCCGGGTCATGGTCGTCTCCGTGGTGTGGCGGGCGGGGGCCGTACCGGGCGAGAGTAGCTCGATGCCGCGGCGCTGTCTCGTGCATGGCCGTGTGTGAACGGGGCGTCGGCCTCTGCTGGTGCTCCCCGCTCAGGCCCCGCCCTCAGTCATGCTCGCCGGCGGCAGCCAGTCCGCCCCGAGCAGCTGCGCCACGCCCTCGAGCCCCGCAGTGTCGCCGCCGACGGTGTCCGAGGCTGCGGCGATCCGCTCCACCATCACCTTGCTGACCTGCTCCTCGACGGTGTTCTCGGCGTAGGCGATGTGCCAAGGGGAGACCTGCTGGTCGCGGTGGGTGCGGCCGGTGACCTGCCTGCCCGCGATGCCGGAGAAGCGGGCCTGGTGGAAGACTCCGACGCGGGGCTCTGTGCTGGCCTGGCGGCCGCCTTCGAGCGTCTCGCCGGCGTGGAGGCTGATCGAGGCGACCGTGGTGAAGACGCACACCTTCGCCTGCCCGGTCTGGAACTTCAGGCGTTCCGCTTCGACGTCGAACCGGCCCTGGCCGTAGATCGTGGCGACTTCGAGGCCGGAGTCGCGCAGCCGCTCGGCGATGGGATCCGCGGCGGTGCCGACGAACTCGACCGAGCAGGCCACCTGGCGTTCAGCCTCGACCTGCTGGGAGATCCAGGCAACGGTGGAGTCCACGCGGAGCAGTCCGGCCTTCTGCCGGAAGCGCAGCAGCGCCGCGCGTCCTTTGGCCGTGTTCCTACCGCGCCGGGCGATGTCCATCTCGCGGCAGAACTCTCCCCATTCCGCCTCGTAGGCATCGTGCTCGGTGGGCGTGAGCGCCACCGGCATCCCGGAGATCGGCACCGGCCCCCACGGCGCCGCCCGGTGCAGCATCGCGGCGGGATGTGCGTCCTCGAGCCAGCCGCGCACCAGCGCGAGATCCGCGGCGCGCCGGGTCGCATCGGTGGTCCAGGCCGCACCGTAGCGTCCCTTCTCCAGCCCGATCCCGTGGCGCTCGAGCGCGGCGGCGAACGTGGTGGCGGGCTGGGTCGCCGTGAGCCATTCCTTCATCGGTTCGTCATGGGCCTGGGCGTAGGCCGGGGCGAGGTAGGGCAGCTCGAGCGGGGTGTGGCCGGGCGTCGCGGTGGTCGTGATGACGAACGGCGCCGTCTCGTGCGGCTGCTTATGGCCCGCGATCTGCGCCCAGAGCTTCCACCGCTTCGTGGTGGTGCGGCGCAGGGCGTGGGCTTCGTCGGCGATGATCACGTCCCACTCGTAGTCCTTCACCTTCTCCAGGCGGTCCCAGGTGATCACCACCCATTCCAGGCCGCTGTCGCCGAGCGCCGTGATGGTGCGGCACCAGTGCCCGATGGTGATCGCGGCGGGCCGGTCCGCGACCACGAGCACCCGCTGTGCACCGCGCAGATCGCCCACCGCGCTCGCGCCGAGCACGGCGGAGATCGTCTTGCCGACGCCCGGCTCGTCGGCCAGCAGGAACTGCCGCCCACCGGCTGCGGCGCGCTCGGCGATCGCGTCGGCCGCCTCGTACTGGTTCTGGCGCGGCTCGAGGTCGTGGGCCGGCTCGGGGTTGAGCGCGGGCTCGTCGGGGTTCAGGGAGTTCTCGAGGAACCGCCCGAGCGTGTGCGGAGCAGGAGCGTAGGGAGCGAGATGCGCGGGCAGGGTGCGGCCGACGTGCAGGTGCATCTTCACGGCCGGATGCCAGGCGGCGCCCTCGACCTGCGTGCCGTAGGGGACGTCGAGGATCCACGTGCGCTCGCCGGGGCCGACGAAGGGCAGCTCCCGCGGGGTCTGTCTCGTCCCTGACCGTCGCGGGGACCTGCGGTGACGACGGGTGGTGGATCGGCGAGAGGTGGGCACCCTGAGAGGCTATCGGGGTCACGGCAGGGAGTGGGGACAGCTCGCGCGCATCCCCGAATTCCACAACGACCCTGTACTAGAACTAGTAGTTGCGCGTACCGTGGTTCCATGACCGACGTGACGCGCACCGAACTGAACCAGCAGACCGCCCGGGTCCTTGCGCGCGTCCAGGCGGGCGAGGAGGTCACGGTGACAGATCGGGGGCGGCCGATCGCACGGATCACGCCGGTCGAGTCCGACAGGCGTGCCCGGCGTCTCGCCGGCGGTACGCTGCGGACCGCCTCGGAGCACGGCATCCCGACGATCTCCTCACCGATCCGTGACTGGAGCACCGAGCAGATGATCGAGGACATGCGCGGGGAGCGATCATGATCTATCTGGACACCTCGGCGGTCTACAAGCTCCTCAGCCGAGAGCCTGGGGTGGTGGACGTCGAGAGCCTCTTTGCGGCAGGGACAGCATTGCTCTCCTCCCGGCTGCTCGAGGTGGAGCTCCATGCGACCGTCGATCGTCGCGGTGGTTCTCACGCGGACGTCGACGCCATCGTGGCCCGGATCGACCTCGATGCCGTCGACGGCGAAGTCATCGACCACGCCCTCTCGCTCCGCTCGGGCCTGCGTGCGATGGATGCGCTGCACCTGTCCACCGCGCTGCTGTACGGGGAGGCGATGGACGCGATTGCGACCTTCGACCGCGAACTGGCGGACGCGGCACAGCAGTTCGGGCTGGAGGTCCTGCCCGGCCAGGGGTGAGCGGCCGCCGAGCTCAGCGCGTGACGTAGGTGTACTCGGCGGAGAAGCCCTCGAGGGGGTTCTGGGCGTCGGCCACGGTCTCCAGCGTCGCGCGCGTCTCGTTCTTGGGGGAGGAGATCAGTGCCAACTCGAGGTCCTCGACCACGAACGGGTCCGATCCATGGGCGAGATGGTACGTGCCGAGGCGTCCCGCAGGGCGATGGCCCGGGCCTCCCGCAGCGTTCGAGCGAGAGCCTCGGAGTCATGAAGAGAGCCGACGGGATCGCCCGCGCCACGCAGCACCGCACCCCATGGCACGCGGCGCGGGGACACCCACCAGCCGGTGAATGCCCCCGCGCCGCTCGCCCCGTCGGCACCACAGCCCTGGAGCCAGGCGCAGATCCGCCTAGCGCGGGTCAGCCCGGTGCAGGCCACCCAGGGCAGGCCACCACAGTGCGGCTCAGCGCACCGGCGCCGCCGCGGCGGAGACCTTCCCGTCCGCGTCGAACGAGGCGACCACGTGCAGCTCGGCACCGTCGGCCAGCAGCTGGGCGAGCCCGTCGACCTTCAGGTTCACGCGCCGCTCACCGGCGGGCATCGTGCGCTCCATCTCAACAAGCACCTGTTCCCCGTCCCAGACCATCACCTTCGCGGTGCCCTTGACCGGGGCCTCGAAGACGACGGTGATCCGGTCCTTCTTCGTCGAGACCGAGCTGATCTCGAGGAAGCCGTCGGTGGGGCTGTGCCCGCCGAGCGGGACCTTGTCGCCGGCGCTCTGCAGGATCGACTCGGGAGAGTCGACGGAGAGGGCCGCAGTCGAGGGCACGATCGGCTCCTTCGGCTCGGAGCCGGCGTCCTCGAGCCCGTCGAGAGTCACCAGGCCCCAGCGCCACGGGTCGGCCCGCACCCCGCGGAAGGTGGACCAGCCCACCCGGACCTGCACGGTCTGGTTCTGGGTGTCCGAATCGTTGATCAGCACGTTGAACCCCATATGGGCGGGGTCGATGCCGTCGGGGAGCACGTCAAAGGGGATCTTCGCCTCGATGTCGTAGCCCGAATACTCCTCTTCGGTCTCGGCCATCGTCACGGCCACCTCCATCCCCGGGGCGGTCTCGGCGATCTCCCCCTGGTGGTTGTCGCGGTCGCGCCCGGCCCCGACGGGACCGGTCATCGACCCCAGCGACGGCATGATGCCGGCGATGAAGGTCTGCGCGGTGTTCGCAGCGGTGCCGCGCGGATCCACATAGATCTCCACGGAGTCGGTGCGGCGCTGGCGCTTGTTGTCATCGATCGGGAGGATCGTGCCGCGCACGTCGTCGGTGACCGAGACCAAGACATACAGATTCTCGTCGTCGAAGGTGAGCCAGGCCTGGCCGGTGACGGACTCGGAGGTGTCACCGGGGTCTCCGGCGCCCTCCCAGATCGCGTCGACCGGGATCGCGTCCCCGGGGTATTCCTCCTCGTCGCGGATGCCGTCGATGCTCGGTGCGGCGGTGGCACGCTGCGCGGAGAAGCTCGGCACCAGGTTCATCGTCACCGTCCGCTCCGCTGCGCTGCTCTCGGACTCGGCGCGGATCGTCACCGGCCAGGAGCCCGCGTCCTCCGAGCGGTTGGCGGCGGGCAGCGAGGCATCCGTGCTGGTCACCTCCACGGTATGAGTCACTTCCTCGCCGGGGCCGACGGAGGCGATCTCGAGCTGGGCGGGGGAGACCTCGAAGCCGTCCGGCACCGTGATCTCCACCGTGCCGCCCCGCGCCTCGGACGAGAGGTTGCGGGTGATGATCTCCAGTTCCCGCGTGCGGCCCTGACCGACGGCGAAGAGCTCGGGCACCAGGGCGTCCAGCTGGGTGATGCCCAGCTCCTGGGTCCAGTCCCGGAACTCGCCGATCTCCTCGAGCGGCGCGATCGTGGACTCGAGCGCTCCGCCGACCCGCACCGGAGCGCTGTTGGTACCGGTCATCACGCCAGAGGTGACAGTGACCGAGACTCGGGCCGTCTCACCGGCCGTGAGTCCCGCACCGGCCGTGAGCTCGAAGGTCGCCTCGTGGGTGGCGCCGGCCGCAAGTGCGGGAAGTGGCTGCTCCGCACCGCCCTGCCAGCCCTCGGGCGCGGTGAGCGCGAGGGAACCGGCCTCGAGCCCGGCGCCGTCGGGGGCGGTGACCGTGACCCAGAGGGCGCGGGGCTCGCCGCCGACGAACTCGTACCGTTCGGGGTCGATCGAGATCCGGGTCCCGTGGGGGAGCCCACCCTCGATCTCGAGCGCCGCCCCGCGGAGGGCCGCGTCATCTCCGCTGGTCGGATCGACGAGCGGGGTGCGGGAGTGGAGCACGGTCAGCCAGGTGACGCCGATGTCCGCCGGCGCGGAGGGGCTCGCGGCCCGCTCTGCCCAGCCCTGGCTCGCGTAGGTCCACATCGCTTCGTCCTTCACGGCGGACCAGCGCTTGCCATGCCGGGCGCTCTCGGTGCCGTCCCAGGCGCCGAACACGAGGTCGCTCGCCACGGTGGGCGTGTACCCACCGGCGACCGCGTCGGGTCCCTTCGGCCCGGTGCCGTTCGCGCCGCTGCGCAGGATCCGGTCCGGCGTCCACGGGGCGAAGCCCTCCTCGAGATGCTCGGGGAACGCCTCGGGATCGCCGGCACTGAGGTACGCCTCCAGCGCGTACATCGCGGCCTGCTGATGGTTGCCATGGTTCCCCTCGACGGCGGAGGGGTTCATCGTCACGATGACCTCCGGCCGGGTCGCCCGCACCACCCGCACGACTCTGCCCAGCAGCTCATCGCCGCCCCACACCTCGCGGGACAGGGGAGCGCTCGCGGTGTAGAAGAAGTCCAGGGCGTCGAGGTTGTAGACGTGCTCGATCCCGGCCAGATGCACGGCGTCGCGCTCCTCCGACTCGCGCAGCAGGCCCAGCGGCGGGCCCTCCTCGAGACCGACGGCATTGCCGCCGCCCTCACCGCGGGTCGCGGTGATGACGCCGACCTTCATGCCGTGCAGCTCGTTCCACTGACCGAGCGCGGCGAGCGTGCCCGCCTCGTCGTCGGGGTGGGCGCCGATGAACAGGACGTCGAGCTTCACGGTCTCCGGGGCCTCCTCGGCGAGAGCACGCTCAGCAGCGCGACCTGGCGGCAGTCAGCGGATGAAACAGTCTCACCGATGCCCGGCCGGAACCACTGACCGTGTCGGAGTCCGTCGATCTCCTGCACAGGCTCGTCGTTCGCAACGCCACCCAGCCAGAGATCGTTCGGCTGTACTCCATCCTGCGCGTGGAATCGCTCTATCCGGGGCATCTCGCTCATGACTACTTCCGGGACCGCGATGCGTCTGTCCTGCGAAGCTTCGCGACGCTGTTCACGGGCCACGTCACCACCCCGGAGGCCTTCGCGCGGCAGCTCCTGGCCCTCATGGGCGGGTTGGAGGAGCAGTGGATGCGCGATCCCGGAGGAATCGACTTCGTGGCGGAGTGGGATGCCGCGATGGCGACCCTGCTCGGCGGCGCACTTCTCTAGGGCCGAGGGCGTGGACTGGGGCGGTGCTGTCCGGAAGGTCCTCGGCACTTCACGGCCGGGGATTCACCGAGCCTCGAGGGTGAACATGTCCTCGGATGCCAGGCCTGCCTGGTGGGCGGTCTGCGGTCCGTAGTGGAAGTTGCCGGCGTTGTGGTTGCGTCCGTTGGTGCCGAAGGTGAACTTGATCCCGGCGCTCTTCGCCAGCTTGAGGAAGGTCAGGTTCGGCACGCGGACGTTCTCCGCGATCTCTAGAGCGATGTCCCGGGCTCGGGCCAGGTCGATGATCATGCGCATGCGGTCCGGGGTCCAGATCTCGTCGTAGTGCCGGGCGAAGTTGATCGGCAGGTAAGTGGGTCGCGCGAAGATGTCGATGGGTTCGTGGGTCAGGACGTTGGCGATGTGGTCCAGGTGCACCTCGAGGAAGGCGACCATGTCTTCGATGAAGTTGTCATGTCGCCAGATGTAGAGCCGGTCGTCCTTCCACGGCACGGTGTCGGCGTCCATCAGGACGTAGTCCAGCTCAGAGAGGGCTTCCTTCGAGAAGCGGTCGGCCCAGCCCACGTACATCGGCTGGAGCCGGATGTGGACGGGGTGTTGGCGCAGCTGCGCGATGTAGGCGCGACTGAGCGCGTCCGTTCCCGGGATAGGGCACCGTTCTCGAGCGCCCGGGCGGGGACTCCTGGGTGCGACGGCCGGGTCAGTCCCCATAGCGCAGCTCGGCCCGTCGATCGGCCGAGCAGTTGGAGGGTCGCGCGGCCGACGGACCGGACGTCTCCCACGGCCCGGCCGAGGCTCATCGCTTCGGTACCGTGCTCGTGAAGCGATGCGATCCCGGTGTCACCTCGCGCCGCGTCCCGTCGGGCAGTTCGACCACGCCGCTCGTCCCCAGCGGAAGGGCGATCCGAAGCTCCATGACCCCCTCCGTGACGCTCCACTCGGAGAAGACGAGTCCGTAAGGGCTCTCATGTCGGGCCTTCGCCATCGAGAGCGGACCGGGTGACGGGGCGAAACGGATTCGGCGATACCCGGGAGCGAGAGGTGCGAGTCCGCCGATCACGCGTTGCATCCAGTCGGCGATCGACCCGAGCGCGTAGTGGTTGAAGGAGGTCATCTCTCCCGAGTTCACAGTGCCGTCGTCGAGCAGGCTGTCCCAGCGCTCCCAGATGGTGGTGGCGCCCTTGTCGACCATTGACAGCCACGACGGCGTGCTGCGTTCCATGAGCAGCCCGAAGGCCTCGGCGAGATGACCGGTCCGTGAGAGCGCGTCGGCCACGAGGTTCACTCCGGCGAACCCGGCACCGATCCGATGGTCGGCTTCGCGGACCAGCCGAGCGAGGGCCTCGCCGGCCGCCGTCAGCGCCTCGGGGTCGACGAACAGCTCGAACTCGATCCCGAGGGCGTAGGCGGTCTGCGTCTCATTCCTCAGCCGGCCCGGTTCCGTTCCCCACTCGGCGAGGAAGGCGTCTCGCACCTCCTCGGCGAGCGCGCTGTAGTGCGCCGCTGCACCGGCATCACCCAGTTGCGCGGCAGTCTGCCCCACCCGCTGGGCGGAGCGGGCGAAGAAGGCCGTCGCGACGAGGTATCGGTCGGTGAGCGCTTCGCCGGGGGCATCCGGCGGCGCATTGGGATCGAGCCAGTCGCCCAGTTGGATGCCGGTGTTCCACAGGCGCTCGGGCCCCGCCAGCTGCTCGACCTGATCGACCCAGGCCCGAGCACTGTCGAATTGGGCAGCGAGCACCCCGTCGTCGGCGTACCGCTCCCACAGCGTCCATGGGGTCAGCGCGGCGGCATCGCCCCAAGCCGCTCCAGGGCGGGCCGGGTTCCAGAACGGGCCGCCGGGAATCACCGGCACATACCAGGGCACGGTGCCGTGACGACGCTGCTCCACGGCGAGGTCCTTCAACCAGGAGGAGAGGAAGCCCGAGACGTCGTAAGCGCTGAGGGCGGTCGCGGATGCCGGGCTCACCACCGCCGACGTCTCCGTTGCCGGCTATGACGGCATCGCGCTCGCGGACCACCCGCTCATCTCGCTCACCACTGTGGAGCAGGATGGTCGAGCCCTCGGCGCCCACGCCGCACACCTGCTGCTGGAGAGGATCGGCGGGCGTGCCGACCCGACGCACATCGAGCTCACGCCGAGGCTTGCGGTGCGTGAGTCGACGAGCCCCGCGAAGTCGTGATCTGGTCAGAACATCGTGGAGCCTCGGGGGAACGCCGGCGGTGGGCGGTGAGGACGAACTCAACCCATTCACTCGCATCGCGGTCGGGGCTCCAGCGCCCACCATCGACGCGAGCTAGCACCTCGTAGTAGGCGGCGGTGTTGCGGCCCAGGCACTCCTCGATGCTGACGAACTCGGCGTCGGTCACCTGCTCGCGGTACGGCATCAACGACTGCACGATCCGGGACATGCGGCCGTTGCCGTCGGCGCAGGGATGGATCGGAGGGCGCCCTTCGGTCGGCGAGGCCGTGCGAGGGCGTGGCGGAGGTCGCGGCGGATCTCATCCAGCGCGCCGAGTACGGCGTCGTCGTCTGTGGTCACCGGCGGAACCTGATGAACATAGGTATCTCCATGACAGTTATTAACTGTCACGGAGGGCATGCCCGGCGCCGAGTACCTCCCGCCCCTGATGCCGCCCAGAAGAGCTCGCCACGGGCGTCGACACCGGAGAACTCTGTGCGGGAGAAGTTCAAGCGATTCCTCGCCGGACGATGACGACCAGCGAGGGTCAGCTCAGCCGAACCCCGCCAGCACCCCACGCACCACGAACCCCGGATCCGCCGCGTCCATGATCGCCCGCACCAGCGCGACACCGGACACCCCGGTGGCCGCCAGCGCCGGGACATCGTCCGGCGTGACCCCGCCGATGGCCACCACCGGCAGTGACGTCGCGGCGACCAGGGTCCGGTATCCCGCCGTCCCGAGGGGGTCGCGGCCGGAGTCCTTGGTGGGCGTGGGCCGGAACGGTCCGGCGCCGAGGTAGTCGATCTGGCCGCGCAGCGTCTCCGCGGCGCGGACGAGGTCCAGGGTGCCGGTGGTCAGCCCGATGAGGGCGTCCGGCCCTAGCAGGGTGCGCGCCGCGGCGACCGGCAGGTCGTCCTGGCCCAGGTGCACCCCGTGGACCTCGGCTCCCAGGGCGCGCGCCGCGAAGGCGACGTCGGCCCGGTCATCGACCAGCACCCGCGTCGCCGGGCGGGCGGCGTGCACGGATTCCGCCACGGCGCAGGTCAGCTCGAGCAGCTCGGCCGCCGTCGCGTCCTTGGCCCGGACCTGCACCACGCCGGCCCCGGCAGCCGCGGCGGCGGCGGCCACCTCCACGGTGCGCCGGCCGGTCCCCGAGGTCACGAGGTAGCAGCGCAGGTCCAGAGGAGGGTCGACGGTCCGCGCCGGCTCCCGCACCGCGCTCGCCGGCACCGCGCTCACCCGCCCGTCGTCGTGGCTCATCGGCCCACCTCGTTCAGTGCGTCCAGCAGGTGCATCCGGAAGGATCCCGGGCCGGTGGCTCGTGCGGCGGCGAGCTCGCCGGCCAGGTCCATCCAGGTGGTGGCGGCCAGCGCGGCGCGGAAGGGGTCCGGCTCGACCGCGGTGCAGGCGGCGGTGAGCGCCCCGAGCAGGCAGCCGGTGCCGGTGACCCGGGTGAGCAGTGCGGCGCCGCGGTGCACGCGCGCCCGGCGGTCAGCGTCGAGGATCAGGTCGACCGGGCCGGAGACGGCCACGGCGCCTCCGGTCCGCTCCACGATCTGCGCCGCGGCGCCGGCCGCGGCGGTGGGCGCGGTCGCGGAGTCCGCGCCGCGGCCGCCGGTCCCGGCACCGGCCAGGGCGAGGATCTCGGAGGCGTTGCCGCGCACCACGGCCGGCCGCGAGGCCACCAGCTGCCGGGCCAGCGGGGTGCGCACCGGGGCGATGCCGATGGCGGTGGGGTCCAGCACCCAGGGGCGCCGCTCGGCGACGGCCACGGCGACCGTGGCGGGGATGCCCTCAATGGCATCGGTGCTCAGCGTGCCCAGGTTCACCGAGAGCGCGTCAGCCAGCGTGGTCACGGTGGGAGCCTCGGCGAGGGTCTCGGTCATCATCGGGCGGGCGCCGGCGGCCAGCAGCCCGTCGGCCACGAGCGCCATCGAGACCGTCGCGGTCAGGCAGTGCACCAGCGGCTGCTGCTCGCGCACGGCGGTCAGGACGCCCGCCACGGGCTCGAGGTCCGGATCCGTGACGGGGCCGGTGCCGGTCCGGGCGCCGCTCATCGGGTGCCCCCTCCGTCGGACTCCACCGGGGGGCGGGGCACGACCCCGGCGGCGACGGCGTCGATGTCACGGTCGATCTGCCGCGGTGACAGGCGCGGGCCGAGGGCGGCGCCGAGCACCAGGAGGGTGCCGCCGAGCGCGACCAGAACCATCACGGAGCCGTTCCGGCCCAGGATCGGCTCGAGCAGCGGCAGGTAGAACGGGTACAGCGCTGGGAGCACCAGGGAGAGGCTGTAGCCCATGCCGTAGCCGGCCGAGCGGACCTCCGTGGGGAAGCGTTCGGAGAGGTACGCCGAGACCGGGCCGTAGGCCGAGACGGTGATGACCTGCAGCGCCGCCGCGGCGACGGCGGCACCGAGGAACGTCGGTGCGGTGACCGCCACCGACCACAGCAGCGGCCCGGCCAGCGCCGCGACCGCGCCCCACAGCACGAACAGCCGGCGCCGCCCGCTGAGGGTGGACAGGTGGCCGGCCAGCGCCATCACCAGCGCCTGCGCCACCGACGCGATCCCCATCACCACGGGCACCGCAGTGGTGGGCAGCGCACCGTCCGAGGCCAGGCGGGCGGTCAGCAGCAGCACGGTGGTGTTGGTCAGCAGCCACAGCCCCGTCATCAGCAGGAACACCTGCCAGAACGCCGGTGCCCAGCGACCGGCGAGCACATCGCGCACGCCGGGCCGCGGCCGCGCCGGTCGGGCGGCGGCCTCCCGGGCGCGGCGGTGGAAGACGGGGGCGTCGGTGACCTGGCGGCTGTAGTAGACGAACATGCCCAGCGACAGGGCGGCGCCGAGCACGAACAGCAGCCGCCAGCCCCAGGCCGCGTAGGCCTCCGGGCCCAGCAGCACCAGCAGCCCGGCCACGGAGAACGCGATCGTCGCCTGCGCCCACGGCGCCATGGATAGGATCAGCCCGCTCATCAGCCCGCGCCGCCGCGGGGTGGACCATTCCATGGCGAGGGGGATTGCCGCGGAGTACTCGCCGGCCACGAAGATCCCGCCGAGGAACCGCAGCGCCAGGATCAGGGCGATGGTGCCGCCGCCGAGGATCTCGTGGGTGGGCATGGCGGCGATGGCCAGGGCGCACAGCGCGGTGCCGGCGATGGCAACGCGGGTGGTGCGGGTGCGCCCGAGCCGGTCGGCGATCGCCCCGAACACGATCCCGCCGACGGGCCGGCCCAGCAGCATCGCGATGACGATCAGCGCCCCGGTGGAGGCGGTGCCGGCCGGCCCGGCGAGCACCAGCATGGCCGGGGCGAGGGCGGTCAAGGGCAGGAAGACATGGATGTTGTCGATCCAGTTGCCCACCACCCCGGCGCGCAGCGCGGCGCGTCCCTCCGGGGGCAGGGTCTGCGGCGGCGCAGCGGCCGACGTCGGGGTCGCGCGGCTCATCGGGCGCTGCCGACCAGCGTCGCGGCGCGGGGCGCGGTCATCCCGCCGGCCGCGGCGGGCGGCTCGAGGCGAGTCGCCTGCTCGAAGAACTCGAGCTCGTGCCGGCAGGCCGTGAGATAGGCGCGGGCCGCCTGAGCGCGGACGGCCGGCGAGGACTCGGCGAGCTCGCGCTCCAGGTGACGCAGCGCGGACTCGGTGGAGGTGACGAAACCGGGGTCACGATAGGTATCCAGCCAGGCGGCATACGGGTGCTCGGCCGGGACGGCGGGCAGGGCGGCGCCGACGTGGGCGTAGAGCCAGAAGCAGGGCAGGACGGCGGCGACGCCCACGGCCCGGTCCTCCGCCAGCACGGTGGCCAGCAGGAAATCCGTATAGGCGCTGGTCACCGGACTGGGCGAGGGCTCGTTGCCCGCGCCGAGCCAGCTGCGGTGCAGGCCGGCCTCCACGGTCAGGCATCCGGTGGCCGACCCGGACCAGAAGATCTGGGCGTCGGCCTCGCATGAGCGCGCGGCGAGGGCGGCCAGCGCACGGGAGTAGCGGCTGAGGTACAGCGCGTCCTGGGCCAGGTAGAACTCGAAGGCGTGCGCGGGCAGGCTGCCGTCCACCAGCGCGCGCACGAAGCCGGAGTCGGCGATGGCGGCAGTGAGCTCCGCCCCCGCCGCCCAGAGGCCCGCGGTCCAGGGCCCGGCCGGGTCGACGGCGGCCGGGACCTCGGGCCGAGCGGCCTCGGCAGGCCGCGCGAGCACCAGGTCCTGCGGTGACTCCAGGCGGTGGGGGAGGTCCCCGGGACCGGACCAGGGCTCGGCGGATCCGGCGGCCTGCAGCCGGCGGGAGCGGTGCGCGTGATCCACCGGCCCATGGCCGGAGCCGACCCGCAGCGCCTCCCCGTGGGAGATGGCCTCGTGCAGCCAGGTGGTGGCCCAGGCCAGGGCGGCGCCCGGGGTGTCGCCCCGGCCCAGACGGGTGGCGAGCGCAGAGGCCAGCGAGCAGCCGGTGCCGTGCGTGGCGTCGGTGTCGATCCGGCGGGAGGGCACGGAGATCCGGGTGCCGTCCGGCTGCACCCACGTGTTCGTCACCAGGGCGTCGGCGAGATGGCCGGTCTTGACCACCACCGCCACCCCGGTGCGGGCCGCCCAGCGGGCGGCCTGGTCCAGGGCGCCGGCCTCGTCGACCGCACGGGGCATGCCGGCGATCACCGCGAGCTCATCGATGTTGGGGGTGATCACGGTGGCGCGGCGGCAGAACTCGACCATGGCGTGCTCGGCCTCGGGCTGCAGCAGGCGGTCACCGCTGGTGGCGACCATGACCGGGTCGACCACCAGCACGGCCGGCGGGTTCTCCTCGCACCAGGCGGCCACGGTGTCGATGACGTCGGCGGCGGCGAGCATGCCGGTCTTGACCGCTTCGAGGGTGACGTCGTCGCTCACGGCATCGAGCTGGGCGCGGAGGAACTCCGTGGGCGGCACGTGGAGGTCCCGGACGCCGTGGGTGTTCTGGGCGACCAGCGCGGTCACCACGGACATCCCGTACCCGCCGGCGGCAGTGATGGATTTCAAGTCCGCGGCGGTCCCCGCGCCGCCGGAAGGATCGGTGCCGGCGATCGACAGCACGCGGGGAACGGAGGGGAGAGGGGTCGGGCATGCAGACGTCACGCGGACATCCCTTCGCTAGTCCTAACTAGATCAGGTTCCACGGGTGTGTTCTCAGCGCCCTGCGGCGCACCCCGTGTCCGCCGCCGAGTATAGGGGCTCTTCACAGATGACGGTGTAGTTCGGTTCTGAATCCTCCGGTGTCGAGTAGGGCGCGGATGACG
>NZ_BAABGE010000011.1:0-1369 GCF_039541415.1 Brachybacterium paraconglomeratum | reverse complement strand
CGCCGCCAGCAACCCTATTGGGAACCGTGGCCCCCCAGATCGCGGGGTGTCATGTTGGGGTATACCCCAACAACACATCGGCAGCGTGCTCCAACCGACCGTTCACGTTTCGCCCCCTCAAGCTGATCTAGCCGAGCGAGCGATATTCATGCCAGCGGGGCTCTTCATTGCACGAAGGGGTCGACCACGGTTTCATCCACCCCGTGATGCTTCATCGCGGGGCACCCGCGGGACCAGTAGCTTGTGCCTGACGGCGGAACGACGGCTCAGTTGGAGCCGCACCACACGAGACGACAAGAAGGCCCTCATGGACCCAAGTGCACGTGTCCCCGCCCAGGACCCGGCAGACCCCGGCACCCCTGCCTCACACGATGCCCCGCGTGCCGCGCACGGAGTATCTACTCAGGCTCCGGCAGCCGCGGGAGATGCTCGGCGTGCGGCCCTACGAGACGTGGTGCCGTGGAGCTCGCCAATGACCCGGAGGGACAAGATCCTTATCGGAGGCATCTTTGGCGGCCTTCTGTTGATGCTCGCATCGCTCCCCCTGCGACCGTTCCTCGTCGCCTCCTCGCCCGTCGCCCTGAGTGCACTGACCGGCGGTCTCCCCACCATCGGCGCCGGCGCCGCCTTCGCTCGGATCGGCGAGACATCCCTTGGGCTCGTGATCGTCGCCGGGGTGTTCGGCATGATCAAGCTCGACTGGTTGTTCTGGCTGGCCGGACGCACTTGGGGCCCGAAGGCACTGACCTTCTTCACCCCAGGCCGGTACGCCGGACGGTTCGCGCAGCGACTCGAGAAGATGCCACGTTGGGTCCTGGTCCTGATGGTCTTGTTGTCCTTCCTGCCCGGTATCCCCAAGCTCCTGGTCCAGCTGTTCGCCGGTCTCGCCCAAATGCGCCTCGCCACCTTCTTGATCGCCGATGCCCTGGGCGCGCTCCTCATCACCGGCACCGTGGTGTGGCTCGGATACAGCGCAGGACAAGACGCGGTCGACATCGTCATCGCTGTCGACAAGTACGCACTGTGGGTGACCCTCGCGATCCTGGCAGTCGGTGGATACCTCGCCGGCGCCGCGGCTAGCAAACGCCGCAAGGAAACAGCAGCCTGAAACTGAACCCGCCAACGTTCTCTGCCGTTTTCTAGGACCTCCCGAGAAGCTGTTCACTCGCGGCTGCGCCGAGCTGGTGCAAACAGGGGCTCCCCAGCGGAACAGTTACGGGCCGGTAGTTTACGGTTACCTGTGACTTCCGCCGTTGAATGGCGGGGTTCTTCAGACGCTCATTGACGGGGTAGGTGAGTTCACCGCCTATTCACACTGGCCGCTGCTCGCCGTGCCGGGATAGTCAGCAGAATCGCCCCGATGGGGAGC
>NZ_BAABGE010000010.1:0-447265 GCF_039541415.1 Brachybacterium paraconglomeratum | reverse complement strand
GGACCTCGACGTCTATCCCCAGCTACCCCGTTTCACCGGCGCGCCCACACTCAACTCTGAAGAGCCCGTAATAGGGCCCGGAGGGCCGCAGCACCTCGACGAAGGCTGCAGAACGGTCCGAGACCACTCCGGCGGCGACGAGCGCGTCGGCGATGTGAGGGCGACCGATCACGGTGGTCTCGCCGGCCACCTGGGCGGTGACGTCTGCCCAGCTGATCGGGTGGTCCTCGGAGATCAGCTCGACCATCCGCCGGGCACGCTCGACCCGGGAGGCCCGTGCGCTGGCCATCTCCGCCGACAGGTCGGAATCCGGCGAGGGGTCCACCAGCAGCGCAAGGATGTGCACGCTGGAGCTCTCGTGCTCGCTGGAGACCTCGATCCCGGGAACGGCAGCCACCCCGCTGGCAGCGACTGCCGCGGGCAGCTCGGACCAGCCTGCCACCGTGTCGTGGTCCGTCAGGGCCAGCACGTCCAGTCCTGCCGTGCGGGCCTGCGCGAACAGCTCTCCCACTGCCGTGGTGCCATCGGACCACGAGCTGTGGGAGTGCAGATCGATGCGCTGGCTGTCTGGGGAGTCTGACCTCTCACTCATACGACCAGGGTAGACCGCAACATGAGAACATCGTGGTGTGAACACCGAGAGCGCCAAGAGCACCCAGAACACCGAGAGCGTCGAGAGCGCCGAGCGGATGAAGGACCTCGCCTCCCGAGGGGACTCCCGCTCCCAGCGCCCCCACAACGACGCCTTCCGCGAATTCATCTCCTCCGGCTGGGACGAGACCGTCCCCGACGCTGCCCGCCTCGAGTCGGCGGACGCCACTCCGGCGCGGCGCGACGCGCTGGTGCGCCGCCTGCCCGGCACCCGCCTGGTGCTGCCGGCCGGCGTGCTCAAGGTGCGCTCCAACGACACCGACTATCCCTTCCGACCCGATACCGCGTTCGCCTACTTCTCGGGCCTCGGCACCGATGAGGAGCCGGACAGCGTGCTCGTGGTCGAGCCGTCCATCGAGGACCCCGAGACTGCACAGGCGACCTACTTCTTCCGTCCCCGCGCAGGGTTCGACACCGACGAGTTCTATGCCGATTCCCGCTACGGCGAGATGTGGGTGGGTCGCCGCCCCACCCTCGTCGAGGCCTCCCAGCGCCTGGGCATCGAGGTGCGGCACATCGAGGAGCTGCGCGATCACCTCGCCAAGGATGTCGGCGCCCAGCTCTCGCTGAGCGTGATGCCGAGCGTGGACGCCGCCGTGGAGTCGATGGTCCAGGAGATCCGCGGCCAGAACGGGCTGCCCACCGGTGACGAGGCCGTGGCCGAGATGGCCGCCGTCAAGGAGGCCGCGAGCGAGCTCCGCCTGGTCAAGGACGAGTACGAGATCGTCCAGATGCAGAAGGCGGTCGACGCCACCCTCCGCGGCTTCGAGGACGTCATCCGCCACCTGCCGGAGGCCGTCGGCCATCCGCGCGGCGAGCGCGTGATCGAGGGAATCTTCGCCGCCACCGCACGGGCCGACGGCAACGGGGTCGGCTATGACACCATCGCCGCTGCCGGAGACCATGCCTGCACCCTGCACTGGACCCGCAACCACGGTGTGGTGCGCGGGGACGAACTGGTGCTGATCGACGCCGGAGTCGAGGTCGATTCCCTGTACACCGCCGACATCACCCGCACCCTGCCCGTCTCCGGCACCTTCTCCCCGGTGCAGCGGAAGATCTACGAGGCGGTGCTGGCCGCCTCGGACGCCGCCTTCGCGGTGGCCCGTCCCGGGCTGCGCTTCCGCGAGCTGCACGCCGCCGCGATGGAGGTCCTCGCCCACACGCTCGAGGAATGGGGCCTGCTGCCCGGCACCGCGGAGGAGTCCCTCTCCCCCGAAGGCCAGTGGCACCGTCGGTGGATGCCGCACGGCACCAGCCACCACCTGGGCATGGACGTGCACGACTGCGCTCAGGCCCGTCGCGAGATGTATCTCGACGCCGAGCTCGAGCCGGGCATGGTCTTCACGATCGAGCCCGGGCTGTACTTCAAGGAGAACGACCTGCTGGTCCCCGAGGAGCTGCGCGGCATCGGGGTGCGCATCGAGGATGACGTGCTGGTGACCGCCGACGGCGTCCGGAACCTCTCTGCCGCCGCACCTCGTGGCGCGGACGAGGTCGAGCGCTGGATCGCCGAGCTGCGGCGGTGAGCACCACCGCTCAGCCGCGCTTCTACGCGGCCCGACTCGCCGGCACCTCGGTCTTCGACCCCATCGGGGACGCGGTGGCGACGGTCCGTGACGTGGTGGTGGTGCCGCAGTCCCGCACCAGCGCCCGGGCCGTCGGCCTGGTGGTCGAGGTGTCCGTCAAGCGCCGCGTGTTCCTCCCGATCACCCGAGTCACCTCCATCTCCCCCGGTCAGGTCATCTCCACCGGAGTGCTCAACGTGCGCCGCTTCGAGAAGCGCACCGGCGAGCTGCTGGTGATCGGTGAGCTGCTGGATCGGGCAGTGACGCTGAACGATGGCTCCGGCGAGGCGACGGTGCTGGACATCGCCCTGGATCAGAACCGTCACCGCGATTGGGACGTCTCCCGGCTGCACCTGCGCCGGCGGCGCGTGGGCAGCTCGCTGAGCCGGCTGGTCAGCCGCGGCCAGACCCTCACCGTCGAACTGTCCGAGGTCTCAGGGCTCTACGGGACCCAGGCGGAGCAGTCCGCCCACCTGCTGGCCGCGTCCTATCAGGACCTCAACCCCGCCGACCTCGCCGAGATCATCCAGGAGCTCGAGCCCAAGCGTCGGATCGAGCTCGCCGGCGAGCTGGCCGATGAGCGCCTCGCCGATGTCCTCGAGGAGCTGCCGGAGGACACCCAGGTGGAAGTGGTCACCGGCATGGACGCCACCCGCGCCGCGGACATCCTCGACGCGATGGACCCGGATGACGCCGCGGACCTCGTCCAGGAGCTCCCGGAGCACGTCGCCGCGCACCTGCTGAGCCTGATGGAGCCCGAAGAGGCGGAGGACGTCCGCCGCCTGCTCGCCTATGACGAGTACACCGCCGGTGGCATGATGACCACCGAGCCGCTGATCGTCGCGCCGGAGACGCCGGTGGCGCACTGCCTGGCGATGATCAGCCGTGAAGCGGTCCATGCCGCGCTCGCCTCGACCGTGCACGTGTGCCGCTCTCCGCTCGAGACCCCCACCGGGAAGCTGCTCGGTATCGTCCACTTCCAGCAGCTGCTGCGGGAGCGGCCGGACCGCCCCGTGGGCGAGATCATCGACCCGGACCGGGTCGCGGTCGAACCCTCCGCCCCGCTGTCCACCGTCACCCGCGAGATGGCGACCTACAACCTGGTCTCCATCCCGGTGATCGACGAGGATGGCCGCCTGCTGGGTGCGGTCACGGTCGACGACGTGCTCGACCATGTGCTGCCCGATGACTGGCGCGAGCAGGACGAGCCGCCGCCCGCCACCGGACAGATCGATTTGTCCGAGATCGCCCGGGCCACCGCTCGGGACGCCGAGACCGCCACCGCGGACCGCACGAAGGGAGAGTGAGCATGGCCGAGCGCAACCCCAGCCCGCTCGACGATCCGGCGCCCCGGCGCGGGCCGCTGCTGCGCAACCCCTTCCGCGGCGACACCTTCGGTCGCGGCGCGGAGGGCTTCGCCCGGATGATGGGCACCCCGGCCTTCCTGGTCGGGATGACGATCTTCTGCGCGGTGTGGCTGACCTGGAACTCGGTGATGCCTGAATCGGCGCAGTTCGATCCCCGGGCCCTGAACTTCACCCTGCTGACGCTGATCCTCTCCCTTCAGGCCTCCTATGCCGCGCCCCTGCTGCTGCTCGCGCAGAACCGGCAGGATGACCGCGACAAGGTGCAGCTCGAGCAGGATCGCCAGTCCAATGAGCGCAACCACGCCACCACCGACTTCATCACCCGAGAGATCGCCTCACTGCGCCTGGCGCTGAACGACGTCGCCACCCGCGACTTCGTGCGCGGCGAGCTGCGCGATCTGCTCGAAGATCTCGAGGCGCCTCCCGCGCCCGCCCCGGACGCCGACACCCTGCGCGCCATCCTCCGTGAGGAGGTCGAGGCGGCGCTGGTCCGCCGTGACGCAGGCGACGGCGCCATCTCGTCGAAGGAGCAGCACCACCCGTGAATGACTCTGATTCCGTGAACGCCTCTGACCCCGTGAACGCCTCCGAACAGCCCGCCCCGGTCACCCAGGACGGCACCGCGCCCGCGCAGGACACCGATCCGCACAGCGCGGAGGACCCGCGCGTCGCCCAGATCCATGAGGCGCTCACCGGGGTGATCGACCCCGAGATCCACCGTCCCATCACCGAGCTGGGGATGGTCGGCTCCGTGGAGGTCGACGCCGAGGGCATCGCGAAGGTCCATGTCCTGGTCACCATCGAGGGCTGCCCCATGCGCGATCGCATCGAGCGCGAGACCGCGGAGGCGACCGCGACGGTGCCCGGGCTCTCGCGGGTCGAGGTCTCGACCAGCGCGATGACCGAGGAGCAGCGCGGCGAGCTCACCAAGCGGCTGCGCCAGGGTCGCCGCCAGATCCCCTTCAACCAGCCCGGCTCGCTGACCAAGATCTTCGCGATCTCCTCCGGCAAGGGCGGGGTCGGCAAGTCCACGGTGACGGCCAACCTCGCCGCCGCGATGGCGGCCGACGGGCTGCGCGTGGGGGTGATCGACGCTGACATCCACGGCTTCTCGATGCCCGGCATGTTCGGCATCACCGATCAGCCCACCAAGGTCTCCGATCTGCTGATGCCGCCGGAGGCCCACGGGGTGGCGGTCATGAGCATCGGCATGTTCGTGCCCGAGGGCCAGGCGGTCGTCTGGCGCGGGCCGAAGATGCACCGAGCCATCGAACAGTTCGCCTCAGACGTCTTCTGGGGCGATCTGGACGTGCTGCTGCTGGATCTGCCGCCCGGCACCGGAGATGTCGCGATCTCGGTGGCTCAGCTGCTGCCCAGCGCGCAGATGGTCGTGGTGACCACGCCCCAGCAGTCCGCCTCGAGCGTGGCCGAGCGGGTGGGCTCGCTGTCGACCTCGACCGAGCAGGAGATCGCCGGGGTGGTCGAGAATATGGCCGGGCTGACCCTGTCCGATGGCTCCGTGATGGACGTCTTCGGCACCGGTGGCGGTGATCGCGTCGCTGCGACGCTCGCCCGTGCTGTGGGTCATGACGTGCCGGTGCTGGGACGGGTGGGACTGGATCCGGCGCTGCGGGAAGGTGCAGATCGGGGCGTGCCGCTGGTGGTCTCTGATCCTGCGTCGCCGACCGCGATGGCGCTCAAGGGCGTGGCCCGAGCGCTCGTGCGCAAGCCCCGCGGACTGGGCGGGATGAAGCTGCCGCTGACGGTCACGCGGACCTGACGCGTGTCCTCGTTCTACGGCTCAGGTGGCCTCGTCGTCGAAGGGTGCCCGCTTCGGGGTCTTGTCCTTCGCTGACTTCGAGCCGGACTTCGCGCCCTTCTTGGCGGCGCCTGCAGCGGCGCCTCCGGCTGCGATGCTCAGCGCTTCCTTGCCAGGCAGCAGGTCCTCGATGTCGGTGTCGCCCCAGGCCTCGCGGATGATGCGGCGCGGATCGTACTGGCGGGGGTCATACTTCCGGAGGTCCTCGATGGCGATGCCCATCTCGTCCTCGACCGTCGAGCGGGAGTCATCCACCCAGCGGCGCGCCTGGCGCACCCACTGGATCAGCTGTCGGGTGACGTCAGGAAGTCGCTGCGGCCCGACGAACACCAGGAAGACGACGAGCAGGACAACGATCTCCCACCCGCCGAGGCCGAGAATGCCCGTGCCGCCCATTGTCCACCTGTACGTCTCGAGGTCCGCTGATGCCTCACATTATTGCATCGCGCTCCGTGCCGGGCTCACAGGAGCGGCGCCTGTCGTAGGATCGGCCAGATCAGATGCGTGAACGGAGAGGATGCACAGATGTCGTCGGGAAAGGTGGCCAGCTGGGCCCATGGGGAGGAGTTCGTCGATGAGGCGACCCTCTTCTCCGACGATGGCGTCCTCGCCCGGGCCAGGGATCGCGGTGCCGAGCTCGGCGCCACCCCGGTGCTCCCGGGTGCCGGCGCGCTCATGCGTGTGCTCGCCGCGGCGGTGCAAGCACGCTCCGCCGTCGAGATCGGCACCGGCAGCGGCGTCGGCTCCCTCTACCTGCTCTCCGGCATGCACCCCGAAGGCGTCCTGACCACGATCGACCCCGAGGTCGAGAACCAGCGTGCCGCGCGCGAGGCCTTCGCCGAGGCCGGGATCCGCTCCCCCCGCGTGCGGACCATCGCCGGCCGTCCCCGTGACGTCGTCGGCCGCCTCACCGACCACGCCTACGACCTGGTGAGCTTCCCCGCCCATGCGCCGCATGCTCTGGACCTGTTCGAGCACGCGCGCCGGTTGCTGCGTCCAGGCGGCGTGCTGGTGATCCCGCATGCGCTCTTCCACGATCGGATCGCCGATCCCGCGGCGAGGGATACGACCACCCAGGCAGTGCGTGCCCTGCTGAAGGCGGTCACCGAGTCCGAGGATCTGGTGGCCGTGCTCACCGGCAGCGGCGACGGAGTGCTCGCTGCCGTGCTGCGCGACTGAGACCCAGCCCCGAAGACGACGACAGCCCCGCACCGAATGGTGCGGGGCTGTCGCCTGGGATGGCCAGTTCTACTTGATGACGCCCTCGAGCGCGTCCCGCAGCTCCACGGCTTCCGACGCGGCGATCTCGACGACCAACCGGCCGCCCCCCTCGAGCGGGACCCGCATGATGATGCTGCGTCCCTCTTCCACGACTTCGAGCGGACCGTCCCCGGTGCGCGGCTTCATAGCAGCCATCGCGTGCCTCCTTGGTGTGTCACTGCCCTTGCATGGCTCCCCCGGACGGGGCCTCGGGCAATGCGCGTACGGTGGCTATTATCTCAGGTCTCGGGACCTCTTCGCACGCCGGGTCCGCCGAGGCCTCGCAGGGAGGTCGATTCCGTCCCCGATCCGGCCCGTCGCGACCCCCACCATGAGCACTCCCACCAGCACCGCGACGAGCAGCAGGAGCAGCACGATCGGGCTCACAGCACTCATGAGTCGATCTCCTCCCGCTCGTCCCTCGCAGCACGTCGACCGGGGGTGCTCATGACGTGATGGGGGCCTTCTCGGCCGCCTCGCGCAGCACCTCGAGCGCTTCCTCGGGAGTGTCCACCACACGCATCAGGTCGATGTCGGCGGCATTGATCATCCCGCCCTCCGCCACGGCCGTGCGCAGCCAGTCCAGCAGGCCCTGCCAGTAGGAGCGGCCCACCAGGACCACGGGGAACAGGTCGACCTTGTGGGTCTGCATGAGGCACAGCGCCTCGAACAGCTCATCGAAGGTGCCGAACCCTCCCGGCATCACCACGAAGCCGCTGGAGTACTTCACGAACATCGTCTTGCGGGCGAAGAAGTACCGGAAGTCGACCCCGAGATCCACATATTCGTTCAGGCCGGTCTCGAAGGGCAGCTCGATGCCGAGCCCCACGGAGACGCCTCCGGCTTCCTTCGCGCCCCTGTTCCCCGCTTCCATGATTCCGGGGCCGCCGCCCGTGATCACCGCATAGCCCAGCTCGACGATGCCCTTCGCGACCTCGACCGCGCACTGGTAGTAGGGGCTGTCCTCGCCGAGCCGGGCGGAGCCGAAGATGGAGATGGCGGGGCCGAGCTCGGCCAGCGCCCCGAAGCCCTCGACGAACTCGGACTGGATCCGCATGACCCGCCAGGGGTCGGAGTGGACCCATTGGCCGTTGCCACCCTCCTCGAGCAGTCGCTGGTCGGTGGTCCGTTCCGGTCGTTGGGAGCCGCGCAGCGTGATGGGGCCCTTGCGGTGTTGCTCTCGTTCCTCAGGCGTCATGAAGCGAGCGTAGCGCTCACGCTGCGAGGAACCGGCGCAGGCCCACCAGTGCCGCCTCGAGATCCTGCAGCGGCACGTGCTCGTCATCGGTGTGGGCGAGCAGCGGGTCACCGGGGCCGAAGTTCACCGCCGGGGTGCCGAGAGCGGAGAAGCGGGCGACGTCGGTCCAGCCCTGCTTCGCCGCGAGCGACACGCCTTCTCCGAGGGCCGCGAGAAATCCCCGCGCCGCATCGTTGTCCAGTCCGGGCAGCGCACCCCCTGCCGCATCGACCACCACGATCTCCAGTTCCAGGCCAGCGAGGACCTCGCGCACATGCGCCTCGGCCTGCTCGACGGACGTGTCCGGGGCGAAGCGGTAGTTCAGCACGGCGCTGGCCCGATCCGGGATCACGTTGCCCGCGATGCCGCCGCTGATCGAGACGGCGTTGAGGCATTCGCGGTATTCGAGGCCATCGATCACGGCGCGTCGTGCCTCGTAGGCGGCGAGGCGTTCGAGCACGGGGGCGAGATGGTGGATGGCGTTCTCGCCCACCCAGTCCCGGGCGGAGTGGGCGGCGATGCCGCGGGCAGTCACCTCGAGCTTCATGGTGCCCTTGCAGCCGCCCTCGACCCCGGCCGAGGTCGGTTCGCCGAGGATCGCGAAGTCCGCCTCGAGGTAATCGGGATGCTCGGCGGCGATCCTGGTGAGGGAGTTGTCCGCTGCGGCGACCTCTTCGTGGTCGTAGAAGATCCAGGTGAGATCCACGGGGGCGGTGGCGGCCTCGACGGCGAGCTTGAGGAACACCGCGACCCCGCCCTTCATATCGCAGGTTCCGCGCCCCACCAGCTCCTCGCGGCCCTCACGGACCCGGCGGGTCGAGGGGAGGTTGTCTGCGAGGGGGACGGTGTCGAGGTGGCCGGCCAGCAGCACCCGCTGGGGCAGGCCCCGGTGGGTGCGGGCGATGACGGTGTCCCCATCGCGCAGCACCTCGAGGTGCGGGGCGTGCACGCGCAGCGCCTGCTCGACGGCATCGGCGAGCGCCTGCTCGTTCCCGGAGACGGATTCGATGTCGACGATCGCGGTCGTGAGGCGGGCGATGTCGGCTCGGGGATCGAGGGCAGGTGCGGCCTGGTTGTTCATAGCGGTCATCGTGCCATGTCGTCGGCGAGCGCTCCTCCGGCCCGGGCCAGCCGCAGCGCGATCGCCTCGGCGTGGCGCAGCAGCTGGGCACCGGTACCGGGCTCGGCGGAGATCGAAGAGCCCGGCTGCGCCGTGCTCACGGGGACGCCCACCAGGAGCCTGCGCTCGTAGACGGTGCCGTCCACCCCGATCGGCGCGTACAGGCCGTCCACGGCGATCGAACCGGTGAGCATCCGGCGCCGAGTGCCGCGGGAGGCCCAGGAGTCCTTCTGCGCCTCTCCTCGCTCCCGCCAGGCGCCCAGCAGGGCGCTGCGGTAAGCGGGCAGGTCCACCGGCGGCAGGTGCGCCTCGAGCACCCCAT
Organism: Brachybacterium paraconglomeratum; assembly: GCF_039541415.1. GTDB lineage: Bacteria > Actinomycetota > Actinomycetes > Actinomycetales > Dermabacteraceae > Brachybacterium > Brachybacterium paraconglomeratum_A. The sequence continues at coordinate 437,921 of NZ_BAABGE010000010.1, read as the reverse complement.
CGCACAGTATGGCCTCGCCCTCGTCCTCGGTGCCGTGCACGGCGAAGCGGCCCGCCTCGTCGTCGATGTCCAGGTGCATGCGCGGACCGGTGAACTCCAGCAGTCCGGCCTCTGCCAGGGCGAGCACCTGCCGGGCCCTCAGCACCGGCGGGCCCGAGGCCCACGAGGCGAAGGCGTTGCGCAGATGGCCGTCGATGTCCTGCCGCACGGACTCGGTGGTGTAGGCGCCGAGGTCGGTGAGGCGGTTGACCTGGATCCGCAGGGAGATCAGCACCCGGTAGATCAGCACCCAGGCGGGGTCGGGCTCGGCCGCAGCGCGCAGCGCCTCCTCCAGCACCTCCCGAGTGCTGCGCGGGGGATGCGGGCTCTCTCCGCCGCGTCGGCCGAAGGGGAACAGCAGCGGGAGCAGCACCTCGTCATGAGCGAGCTCAGGGAACCCGCCGCGGCGCAGTGCTCGGCGCAGCTCGGCGAACATCAGCGGCATCACCTCACGCTCGTGGTCCACTCCCGCCGCGCGCACTGCGAGCTCGAGCACCCGCTCCCCCGTGAGCACCTCGGGAAGATAGGGCTCCGGCATCTGGTCCCCGAGATCGGGCTTTGGCCGGTAGACCATGCCGGAGCGCGAGCCGACCACCAGCCGCGGCTCGCCGCCGCCGGGCAGGTAGCGCAGGCCCGACGGCGCGGAGGTATCCGGCTCGAAACGGCCACCAGCGGCTGCGGTGAGCATCCCGATCGCGTCATAGAAGTTCAGACCCATGCCCTGGACGGCAACGGTCTCGCGTCCCAGCAGGGAGGTGTAGTCCACCTCGAGCGGGTTCGCGGGGCCGAGATGGACCAGGCCGTGACGCTCAGCGGCGTCGGCCAGCTGCTGCGAGCGGGGGCCGAGCGCGGTGGGCAGATGCCCGAGCGCGAGGGCGACCGCATCGGCGCGCAGCACGCGCCCGTCGGACAGCCGCACCCGCTGGGGCCCGTCTCCCTCCCCCGTGACATCGACCGCCTCAGCGGCGTGCTCGACGATCCGCAGCCGGGCGGGATCGGCATCGACTCTCGCCGTCTCGAGCACATGTGCCAGGTAACGACCGTGGGCTGCGCGGGAGGCGAAGTCGGTGGGCGCGAGGCCCTCGCCGGCCAGGTGATCGGCGAGGGTCTCGTGGCGGGAGGTGGGGAGCACCGCGTGGCAGGACTCGTCGGGGTACATCGTGGTCTGGCAGGTGGTGGTGTTCATCAGCAGCACCTCGGACTGGTCAAGTCGCCAGACGGCCCCGCCGCGCCCCACCTGCGGGTCGATCAGATGCACCGTGAGCGGCCCCTGCCAGTCAGAGCTGGTGGAGGCCGCGACCAGGCGTTCGATGATCGCCGTGCCCCGAGGCCCCGCACCGATGACAGCGACGGTGCGGACGGGATCGGTGGCTGCGGTCATCGCTCCAGTATGGCGCGATCAGCCCTTGCTTCTTGACGACTTCCCGCCGACGCGGCCCCTGCGGGGACGCGGATCTGGGACCATGTCGCCATGTCTACTCCCGCACCGCCGCCGAGACACCTGCCGCGTTCCGAGGCGGCCGCACCCAGCGGTCTGTTCGGTGGGCGTCAGGCCGCGAGGCTCCGGGCGGTCGTCAACGCCGACCTGCTGCCCGAGGAGCGCGCCTCGGCTGATGCGCTGGTGATGACGGCCTGGCTCACCGCGGCGCAGCGGGCGCAGTACGCGCCGTCCCTGCGCGCCGGCCACCACACCGAGGAGTTCGTCCAGCATCTGGCCGATGAGCGCCGGGTGGTGCTCGAGGAGGGCGCAGATCCGGTCACTGATGAGCTCGACTCCGCGGCTCAGGCCGAGCAGGATGCGCGGCAGCTGCCGCTGCGACTGGTGGAAGGGGTGCTGCTGCTGGTGGTGCTGGGGTGCTTCGTGACCACGGTGGTGCTGAGCATCCGCGCAGAGGGGCCTGGGGTCTCGGGTCGCATCCCGGAGCAGGCGCTGCCACTGCTGGTGACGCTCGTGGTCGCCGCGCTGCTCGCCGCGATCGTCGGGAAGATCGCGACCTGGCGGCGCGATCGGATCCTGCTGGACTGGGCGGTCTCCCGGCCCGGTCAGCTCGGTCGTGGGCTGCCGCTGCGCCGCCCGCTGCAGGGAGAGTCCGCCGGACCCGCACTCGTGCAGGCCCTGGGGCCGGCTCTCCTGGTCGGCGCCGGCGTCCTGGCGATCGTCGCCGGGGCAGCGATCCTGCTGATCACCCTCATGCTCGGTGACGAGCAGGGACTGGGCGACTATGCGCCCTGGGTGCTCGGTGGCGGCGTGGTCTCGTTGGTCGCAGCGGTGTTCACGATCTACCTGCGTCACCGCCGACTGCTGAAGGTGGCCCGCCGCGCGCGGGCAGCGGAGTGGGTAGGGACGGCACCGCTGGTGGAGGAGCCGCCAGCACTCTGAACAGCGAGGCGCCCCTCAGCGGAGGTGTTGGAGCCCGGTACGGAAGAGGTGCGCGGCCAGCTCCGCCTCGCGAGCAGGAGCTTCACGGACCGGCTCGCCACCCCTCCCCCTCGGGCCACGCCGTCTCCACCCTCTCAGCGCCCGCCGGAGGAGAAGCTCAGGACGGGACTCGGGACTACAACGCGCTGAACCGCGACCAGAGCGGGGCGGATCGTCCCGCAGATCCCGACTCCGAGGGCAGCGCCCAGGATGTCCGGGAGCTGTTCACGATGGTAGGTGAGCGTCCACACGCCGAGGGCTCCCAGCTCCCTGCCGGAGACGGCCATAAACTCTCCCCGTGACTACGCCGCCGACGCCCTCCCCCGCCACCCACGCCTGGGGCCTCGGCCTCGCCACCCTCGCCACCGACGGCTCGACGCTGGATGTCTGGTACCCGGCCCCGCAGCTGGGTGAGGCACCCGAGGATCCCGTGAGCGATCCGCTGCACGCCCAGCTGAGCTCCGCAGCGCGCACCGACGAGGTGCGCGGCACCACCCAGCAGGTCGTGGTGCGCGCGATCGAGCTCGCCGCCGCCCCGGCTGACGCCGCCGACGCCTACCTGCGCCTGCACCTGCTCTCCCACCGCCTGGTCCGGCCCAACGCCCAGAACCTCGACGGGCTCTTCGGCACGCTCACCAACGTGGCATGGACCTCCGAGGGGCCCTGCGCCATGCCCGGCTTCGAGGAGACGCGCCTGCGCCTGATCTCTGCAGGCCGCACCCCCACCGTGTTCAGCGTCGACAAGTTCCCGCGCATGGTCGACTACGTGCTGCCCACCGGCGTCCGCATCGCTGACGCGGACCGGGTGCGGCTGGGTGCGCATCTGGCCGAGGGCACCACCGTGATGCACGAGGGCTTCGTGAACTTCAACGCCGGCACGCTCGGCACCTCGATGATCGAGGGCCGCATCTCCCAGGGGGTCGTCGTGGGAGATGGCTCCGACGTGGGCGGCGGCGCCTCCACCATGGGCACTCTCTCCGGTGGTGGCACCGAACGCGTGAGCATCGGCCGTCGCTCCCTCGTCGGTGCCGAGGCCGGGGTGGGCATCGCGCTCGGTGATGACTGCGTGGTCGAGGCGGGGCTGTACATCACCTCCGGCACCAAGGTGGAACTCATCGGCGAGGCGGGCGCTGCATCCGAGGGGGCGCATGTGGTCAAGGCCCGGGACCTCTCCGGCGTGCCGAATCTGCTCTTCCGTCGGAACTCGCTGACCGGCGCGGTGCAGGCGGTGGCCCGGAAGGGCCAGACCGTCGAGCTCAACGCCGTTCTGCACTCGAACTGACACCGGGCAGGGGCACTCATGATGGCGACACGTGACGGGCGGCGAGCACCGGGACGCAGCCGCTCCTTCGCCCGCCATCTCGCGATCCCGCTGGTGATGGTGCTGGTCTTCGCAGGGATCGCGGGCGGAAGCTATGTGGCGCTGCAGCGCTACGGCTCCCCCGCCCATGAGGGCACCTGCGTGGCCGCGGGCCTCGGCACCAGCCACCGCTACAGCACCGAGCGGGCCGCGAACGCGGCGCTGATCAGCGCCACCGCTGTGGACCGGCAACTGCCGCCGCGGGCGGCGTCGATCGCACTGGCGACCGCCTTTCAGGAGTCGCAGCTGCGGAATATCGACTACGGGGACCGTGACTCGCTGGGACTGTTCCAGCAGCGGCCCTCGCAGGGCTGGGGCAGCGAGGCGGAGATCATGGATCCGATCTACTCCACCAATGCCTTCTATGACGTGCTGGAGACGATCCCGGACTATCAGGGCGCCGATATCAACGACGTCGCCCAGCGGGTCCAGCGCTCGGGCCATCCCGAGGCGTATCGCGACCACGAGACCGAGGGCCGGCTCTACGCCTCGGCGCTGACGGGGCAGAGCGGCGCGAACCTCGTGTGCACGCTCGACTCCGTCGGCTCCACCGTCTCCCCCGAGCAGGTCCGCGAGGAGCTCGAGCGCCAGTTCCCCCGCGCCACCGAGTCCGGGCGACTCACCGCGACGCTCGACTCCGCCGCGAGCACTGCGCCGCAGCTGTCGGAGGACGCCGGAGCGACCGCGCTGGTGATCGATCCGGGAGGCGACGGGGCGCTCGGCTGGGCGCTCGCGAACTGGGCCGTCGCCCGTGCGGCCGACGACGGCGTGGTCCAGGTGTCCTACCAGGGTCGCGTCTGGGATCGCTCGCTGCGCGGCGACGAGGCGGCGAGCTGGGGCACAATCGACGGCGGCGCGACCGACCGCGTGGTGGTGCTGGTCAGCGGACGCTGACGGGAAGACGCAGGCCTCGGATCAGCTCAGTGCACCACGAGGCCGCGGTCGCGGAACTGGTCCCGCACCCGCTGCATGACCTCCTTCGAGGGTGGCAGGGCGTCGCGCAGCTTGTACTCCATCCCCAGCGTGTCCCACTTGTCCTGGCCCATGTTGTGGAAGGGCAGCACCTCGACCCGCTCGACCACGTGCTTCCAGCGCTCCACGATGTCCGCGACCCGCTCGACGTTCTCCTCGTCGTCGGTCCAGCCGGGCACCACCACGAAGCGGAGCCAGATCGGGATGCCGCGGCGGGCGAGCCGGTCGCCGAAGTCGATGGTCGGCTGCAGGGCGCGGCCGGTGAGCGCCTGGTAGGACTCCTCGCTGCCGGACTTCACGTCCAGCAGCACCAGGTCGACATCGTCCAGGAAGGCATCAGATGCGACCGCGCCCAGGTAGCCGGAGGTGTCGATCGCGGTGTGGACGCCCATCTCCTGCGCCGCGCGCAGCACCTTGCCGGCGAAGGCGGGCTGCATCAGCACCTCTCCCCCGGAGAGGGTGATCCCTCCCCCGGAGGCGGCGAACACGCGACGGTAGCGGCGGACGCGGCGCACGATCTCCTCGATCCCCACATCCTGCCCGCGGCGCATCTCCATCGTGTCGGGGTTGTGGCAGTACACGCAGCGCAGCGGGCAGCCGGCGAAGAAGAGGGTCAGCCGGGTGCCCGGACCGTCCACCGCGGTGACCAGCTCCCAGGAGTGGAGCGAGGCGACTCTCCCCTCCCGGACCGCGGCCAGCCGCTCGGAGCGTCCGAGCTCGACCTCGGCCATGCCCTCGATCCCCGCGCCGCTGCGCCGGTTCCGGGCGGGTGCGCCCAGCAGGTCGGCGCTCTGCTCCATCGCCTCAGGCGTCCTGGTGGAAGGTGCGGTCCAGGACGTCCAGCTGCTGCTCGCGCGTGAGCTTGACGAAGTTGACCGCATAGCCGGAGACCCTCACCGTGAGGTTCGGAAAGTCCTCCGGCCTCTCCATCGCCTCGATCAGGGTGTCCTTGTTGAGCACGTTGATGTTCGCGTGGAACAGGCCGGATTCCATGCGGTTCTGCGAACGGTTGGCCTTCATCGATGCCAGACGTTCGGCATAGGTCGTGACGGGGCGGGCGGTCATGTCTGTCTCCTGGTGGGGTGCGGCGGTCCGGTCGGCTCGGCTGGTCACTGCTCGTCCATCACGAAGCCCGCGTCGAGGATTCCGACCAGGTTCGTGACCTGCTCGTCCTTGGTGCGACCAAGGCCCTGCGGGGTGATGGTGCTGGTCAGCGAGATCCCATCGAGGGCATCGTGGTAGTCGAGCTTGCCGACGCTCAGCATCGAGGCGACCATCCCGTGGGTATCGGCCCCGTTCTCGGGGTTGGCTCCGGGCGAGAAGGGGGTGCCGGCCCGGTGGCCGGAGGGGAACGACCCCGTCGCCTTGCCGTAGACGACGTTCGAGGTGATGGTCAGCACCGACTGGGTGGGGATCGCGTCGCGGTACATGGGGATCGCGGTGATCTTCTGCATCACCGTGTGCACGATCGTGGCGGCGATGTCGTCGGCGCGATCGTCGTCGTTGCCGTAGCGGGGGAAGTCGCCCTCGGTGACATAGTCGACCACCAGCCCGGTCTCGTCGCGCAGCGGGGTGACCGTCGCGTGCTTGATCGCCGAGAGGGAATCCGCGACGATCGAGAGCCCGGCGATGCCGCATCCCATGGTGCGCACGATCTCGCTGTCGTGCAGCGCCATCTCCATCGCCTCGTAGGCGTACCGGTCATGGCTGTAATGGATGATGTTCAGCGCCTCGACGTAGGTGCCGACCACCCAGTCGAGCATCTGCTCGTACCGGTTCCAGACCTCGTCGAAGTCCAGCGGTCCGTCCCCGATGATCGGTGCGAACTCGCCCTCGGTGGTGATCTGCTGTCCGGAGACCTCGTCGCGGCCGCCGTTGATGGCGTAGAGCAGGGCCTTGCCGGCGTTGACCCGGGCGCCGAAGAACTGCATCTGCTTGCCGACCTCCATCGGCGAGACGCAGCAGGCGATCGCCGCATCATCACCCCAGCGCTCACGGATCTGCTCATCGGACTCGTACTGGATCGAGGAGGTCTCGATCGAGATCGCCGAGCAGAACTCCTTGTAGCCGGTCGGCAGCTCGGGGTCCCAGAAGATGGTGATGTTCGGTTCGGGCGCGGCGCCGAGGTTCCGCAGGGTCTGCAGCAGCCGGAACGAGGTCTTGGTGACCTGGGCGCGGCCGTCGGCGGAGAATCCGGCATCGGACCAGGTCGCCCAGTAGGGATCTCCCGAGAAGATCTGGTCGTAGTCGATGGTGCGCAGGAAGCGGACGATGCGCAGCTTGCTCACGAGCGCATCGATGTACTCCTGAGCCTGGGATTCGGTGATCCTGCCGGCGGCGAGGTCGCGCTCGATGTACACGTCGAGGAAGGCCGAGAGGCGGCCGATGGACATCGCCGCGCCGTCCTGGCTCTTCACCGCGGCGAGATAGGCCATATAGGTCCACTGCACGGCTTCCTGCGCGGTCGCGGCGGGGCGGCGGAGGTCCAGGCCGTAGGAGTCACCCAGCCGGACCAGCTTCGCCAGCGCCTTGATCTGCTCGGAGTGCTCCTCGCGGTAGCGGGCCCAGTGCTCGGAGAAGGGCTGATCGGCGACCGCATCCTTGGCGCGCTTCTTGTCGGCGATCAGGAAGTCGGCGCCGTACAGTGCCAGACGGCGGTAGTCGCCGATGATGCGGCCGCGGCCGTAGGAGTCCGGCAGCCCGGTGATGATGTGGCTCGAGCGAGCCGCGCGGATCCGCGGGGTGTAGATGTCGAAGACGGCATCGTTGTGGGTCTTGCGGTACTGGGTGAAGATCTTCTTGACGTCCTCGTCGACCTCCTTGCCCGCCTCCTTGATGGCGGTCTCCACCATCCGCCAGCCGCCGCTGGGCATCATCGCGCGCTTGAGCGGCACATCGGTCTGCAGGCCGACGATGACGTCGTCGTCCTCGCTGATGTAGCCGGCCGGGAAGGCGTCGACATCCGCGGGGGTGTGCGTGTCGACATCGAAGACGCGGCGGCGGCGCTCCTCGGAGAGATAGTGGGTCTCGAGATGATCCCAGACCCTCAGCGTCTTCTCGGTGGGGCCGGCCAGGAACGAGGCGTCCCCGCCGTAGGGCGTGTAGTTGCGCTGGATGAAGTCGCGCACCTCGATCTGTTCCTGCCAGGGACCGGGCGCGAAGCCGTCCCAGGCGTCCCGGCCTGCAGCCTCGGTGCCGGGGCGATCGGTGGTGGCAGTGGTCATCGGGTCCTCCTCGCTGGGCGGAAGGACGTCGACGCTGCGGGCCCTTCGCTGATGTCCTCAGGCTAGGGCGAGGAACGCAGCGTGAGCGGGCGGAAGGTCCCGACGAGAACGCCCTGACCAGCGACGCTCCTCACAGGGAGGCGCGCGCGGTCAGGGCGCTCAGGTGCGTGTGGCTCAGAAGCGGGGGGCTCTCCGTCGGGGGCCGCTGAGGTGGGGGATCAGCTGCGCTTCTCGATGTCGGACCGGAGGGCGGCCAGGCGCAGCTCGCTGGTGCCGGTCCGATCCTCCATCACCGTGTAGTTCCGCTCGGGATGGCCGGTGTAGATCTGTCGCGGGCGACCGATCTTGGTCTCCGGGTCGTGGACCATCTCCTCCCACTGGGCGATCCAGCCCGGCAGGCGGCCGATGGCGAACAGGACGGTGAACATCTCCGTCGGGAAGCCGATCGCCTTGTAGATCAGGCCCGTGTAGAAGTCGACGTTCGGGTAGAGCTTGCGCTCGACGAAGTAGTCGTCCTTCAGCGCGATCTCCTCGAGCTGCATCGCGAGCTCGAGGCGCGAGTCGTGGACGCCGAGGCGCTCGAGGACGTTGTCCGCGATCTTCTTGACGAGGCGGGCGCGGGGATCGTAGTTCTTGTACACCCGGTGGCCGAAGCCCATCAGGCGGATGCCGTCCTCCTTGCGCTTCACCTTCTCCATGAAGTCGCGCGGATCCATGTTCTCGGCCTGGATCTGGTCGAGCATGTCCATCACCGCGGCGTTCGCGCCGCCGTGAGCGGGGCCCGAGAGCGCGCCGATCCCGGCGGAGACCGAAGTGAACAGGTTCGCCTGGGCGGAGCCGACGAGGCGCACCGCGGAGGTCGAGCAGTTCTGCTCATGGTCGGCATGCAGGATCAGCAGCTGCTCCATCGCGCGCACCACGACGGGATCCGCGATGTAGTCCTCCACCGGGAACCCGAAGGTCAGGCGCAGGAAGTTCTCGATCAGCGAGAGGCGGTTGTCGGGGTAGAGCAACGCGTGTCCCTGAGCGATGCGGTGCGCATAGGCAGCCATCGTGGGCATCTTCGCGAGCAGCCGCACGGCGGAGATCCGCACCTGCTCCTCGTCGAAGGGATCCAGGGAGTCCTGGTAGAAGGTCGACAGCGCCGAGGTCCCCGCCTGGAGCACGGCCATCGGGTGGGCGTCGCGCGGGAAGTTGTCGAACATGCGCTTGAAGCGCTCGTCGAGCAGGGTGCGGTGCTCGACCTGCGCCTCGAAGTTGTCGAGCTGGCCCTTGGTGGGCAGCTCGCCGTTGATCAGCAGGTAGGAGACCTCGAGGTAGCTGGACTTCTCCGCGAGCTGCTCGATCGGGTAGCCGCGGTACCGCAGGATCCCCTCGTCGCCGTCGATGTAGGTGATCGAGGACTTGGCGTTGGCGGTGTTCATGAAGCCGGGGGCGTAAGTGACCTCGCCGGTCTCCTTGCGCAGGGGGCCGATCGCGATGCCGGAGTTCCCCTCCACTGCGGGGACGAGCGGGAGGTCGAGGGTCTTCTCCCCCAGGCTGAGCTGAGCGGACGTCGTCGTGTGATCCATGGGCTCTCCGTTGTGCGTGGTCGGATCGGTATGGCGCGCGAAGGCGCCAGAGGTGTCAGAGGCGCTCGAGGCGCCGGGCGGCGGCAGCGATCCGCTCGTCGGTCGCGGTGAGGGCGACCCGGACGAAAGTCCCGCCACCATCACCATAGAACATCCCGGGGGCCACCAGCACACCGCTGTCTGCGAGGCGCTCGACACTGGTCATCGAGTCCTCACCGAAGGTGGTCCAGAGGTACAGGCCTGCCTGGGAACCGTGGATCGTGCCCCCGGCGGCCACCAGCGCGGGCTCCAGCAGCGCGCGCCGGGCGCGATAGATCTCACGCTGGGCTGCCGGGGCCTGGTCGTCGCCGAGGGCGGTGACCATCGCGGTCTGGAGCGGGCCGGGAAGCATCATCCCGGCCTGCTTCCGTACCGCGACCAGCTCGCCCACCAGGTCTGGGTCTCCCGCCACGAAGGCTGCCCGGTAGCCGGCGAGGTTGGACTGCTTGGACAGCGAATACACGCACAGCAGCCCGTCCAGCGAACCGCCGTTCACTCGCGGGTCCAGCACCGAGGGCACCTCGTCCACGGTCCAGGGCAGCAGCGCATAGCACTCGTCGGAGGCGATCACGATCCCGCGCTCCCGCGCCCAGGTGACGATCGACGCCAGCTGGGCGACGTCCAGCACTTCACCGGTGGGGTTCGAGGGCGAGTTCAGCCACAGCAGGCGGATCCGTGCGGCGGCGTCCGGCTCCGGCAGCGCCGCATCACCGTGGGCCGCGAGGGCGGCCAGGTCCAACGGCAGCGACTCAGCGCCGACGAACCGAGCGCCCATGTCGTAGGTGGGATAGGCGATGCGCGGGAACGCCACCACCTCCCCGGGGCCGATGCCGAGCTGGAAGGGCAGGTGCGCCACCAGCTCCTTGGAGCCGACGGTGGGCAGCACGCCGTCGACGCCGAGCGAGGCGGGGGCCCCACGATGCCGGTGCACGAACTCCACGATCGCCTCCCGCAGGACGGGGGTGCCGATCGTGGTCGGATAGCCGGGACTGTCCGTAGCGGCCGCGAGAGCCTGCTGCACCGAGGAGGGCGTCGGATCGACGGGGGTGCCGACAGAGAGGTCGACGATGCCCTCCGGGTGGGAGGCGGCGCGCTGCTTCGCCGGGATGAGCGCATCCCAGGGGAACTCGGGCAGGCGCGCGGCGAGACCGCGTCGAGCGGAAGCCGCGGAGGGCCCAGGGGTGGCAGAGGGAGCCGTCACGGCTCAGGCCAGGGGGTTCGGCTGCAGCGGGAGGGCTTCGATGATCGGGTGATCCTTGTCGATCACGCCCATCTTCGCCGCACCGCCGGGAGCGCCGAGATCGTCGAAGAAGTCGACGTTCGCCTTGTAGTACTCGGCCCACTGGTCCGGGGTGTCGTCCTCGTAGTAGATCGCCTCGACGGGGCAGACGGGCTCGCAGGCTCCGCAGTCCACGCACTCGTCGGGCTGGATGTACAGCATCCGGTTGCCTTCATAGATGCAGTCCACGGGGCACTCATCGACGCAGGCACGATCCTTGACGTCGACACAGGGCAGAGCGATGACGTACGTCATGAGCGGCTTCCTTCCGTCGGAGACGTCCTCATTCTGTCATCCCGTCCCCGCTGCAGGCCCTGCCAGAGGGCGCCGGGTCGCGGAGGTGACGGGATGCACATCCGGCGTCGGAGCCCGCCCTGCCCCAGGCCGCGGAAGCGGATAGCCTCGAACGATGACTGAGCATGAGGGCGAGCGGGTCCGCGCCGGGTGGGCGCCCTTCCTCCAGGACGGGCGCCGGGTGGTGCTGCGCTATGTGATCGACCGGGAAGCCTCCCCGCACGGAGAGTCGATGAGCGATGCGCTGGGGACGATCCTCTCCGCCGACGAGCAGTCGGTGCAGGTGATGACCAAGCGTGGCGAGATGACGGTGCCGCGGGCGCTGATCATCGCGGCGAAGGAGGTTCCACCACCTCCGGTGCGACGGCGGGGGCCCGCCGCGCCCTGAGGATGTAGTCGATTCCGGAGGCCGTGTGCAGCGCGACCCCGATCCAGAACAGCACCTGCGCGGCAGGCACCAGCGACGGCGCCCAGGCGGCCGCCGCGACCAGCAGGAACACCGAGCCCATCAGCGCGAAGGTGCGGATCTTGCCGAGCCAGGAGACGGAGATCCGGCCGCCCAGGGCCGCCCCCGTGGCGAGCACGACCATCGCCACGTCGACGACCAGGATGATGGCCAGCGCGGCCCAGGGCAGGAGGTCGGCGACCGCGAGGCTGAGGACGATCCCCACCAGCCCCAGCCGGTCGGCGATCGGGTCGATGATCGCGCCGGTGCGGCTGGTCTGATCCAGCGCGCGCGCCAGCATCCCATCGATCCAGTCGGTCGAGGCCCACACCAGCAGCAGCACCACCGCGAGGGTGTCGGGCCCGTCCAGCAGCAGCAGGCACACCGGCGCCAGCAGCACGAAGCGCACCAGGGTGACGAGGTTGGGGATCGTCGCCCAGTCCGGGCGAGAACGCGTCGGAGCAGTCATCGGCTCACCGTGCCCTGGAACGGGACCTGCGCACCAGGGTGATCAGGCCCGCGATCAGGAACGGGATCAGCAGACCGAGGCCCTGGACGACCCAGCCGGAGTACTGGGGCTCCGTGCCCAGCATCGCCGGCATCAGGATGCCACCGCCCACGCCCTCCCCCAGGAACGGCATCGCCAGCACGCCCCACAGGCAGCCGAGCACCAGCAGCGGGAGCCGGGACCCGGTCGACGCCCACAGGAAGACGCAGGCGACCACCTGGAACGCCGCGCCGAACACCAGACCGGCAGGCAGGTCGAGCCCGAGCACCGAGAGCTCCACCCGGTGGGTGGTGATCATCAGCAACACCGAGACGATCGTGAGCACCACAGCCATCGCGGCCTGGGCGAGCCGGGCGGCGAGCGAGGTGGTGTCCACTCGCCGCACCGGCTGCTGCTCGATCGTCACCAGGTCACTTTCCCGACTTGGCCTTCGAGGTCGCACGACGACGCTCGTTCGGATCGAGGATGACCTTGCGGATGCGGACGACCTCAGGGGTGACCTCGACGCACTCGTCATCTGCGGAGAACTCGAGGGACTCCTCGAGGGTGAGGCGGCGCGGCGGCACCAGGTTCTCGAAGGAGTCCGACGACGCAGCACGCATGTTCGTCAGCTTCTTCTCCTTCGTGATGTTCACGTCCATGTCCTCGTTGCGAGAGTTCTCGCCGACGATCTGGCCGGTGTACACCTCGGAGGTGGGCTCGACGAAGAACGAGCCGCGCTCCTGGAGGTTGATCATCGCGAACGGCGTGACGGAGCCGGGACGATCCGCGACCAGGGAACCGGTCGAGCGGAACTCGATGTTCCCCATCCACGGCTCATAGCCGTCGTTGTAGGAGGCGGCGATGCCGTTGCCGCGGGTCTCGGTCATGAACCGGGTGCGGAAGCCGATGAGGCCGCGCGAGGGCACCACGAACTCCATGCGCACCCAGCCGGAGCCGTGGTTGCTCATGGTCTCCATGCGGCCCTTGCGGGACGCCATCAGCTGGGTGACGGTGCCGAGGTACTCGTCGGGCACGTCGATGGTCATCCGCTCGACCGGCTCATGGACCTTGCCGTCGATCTCGCGGGTGAGCACCTTCGGCTTACCGACGGTGAGCTCGAAGCCCTCACGGCGCATCTGCTCGACCAGGATCGACAGCGCGAGCTCTCCGCGGCCCTGCACCTCCCAGGCGTCCGGGCGCTCGGTGGGCAGCACCTTGAGGGACACGTTGCCGACCAGCTCGGCGTCCAGACGGTCCTTGACCTGGCGGGCGGTGAGCTTGTGGCCCTTGCCGTTCTTGCCCGCCAGCGGGGAGGTGTTGATGCCGATGGTCATCGAGATCGCCGGGTCATCGATGGTGATCAGCGGCAGCGGGCGGGGATCGTTCAGATCGGCGAGGGTCTCACCGATCATGATCTCGGGGATGCCGGCGACGGCGACGATGTCACCGGGGCGGGCGGTGCGGGTCATCGGCACGCGGGTGAGGCCCTTGGTCTCCAGCAGCTCGGTGATCTTGACCTGCTTGGTGGTGCCGTCCTGGACGCACCAGGTGACCTGCTGGCCCTTGGCGAGCTCACCGTTCTTGATGCGCAGCAGCGCGAGCCGGCCCAGGAACGGGGAGGCGTCGAGGTTGGTGACGTGCGCCTGCAGCGGCACCTCGTCGTCATAGGCCGGCGCCGGGATCTGCTCGAGGATGGTCTTGAACAGCGCCTCGACGTCCTCCTCCTCGGGGAGGGTGCCGTCGGCGGGCTTGGTGAGCGAGGCGCGGCCGGACTTGCCCGAGGCGTAGACGACGGGCACGTCGAGGACGGCATCGAGATCAATGTCGTCCATCTCCTCGGAGAGGTCGGAGGCCAGCCCCAGCAGCAGGTCGGTGGCTTCGCCGACGACCTCGTCGATGCGAGCGTCGGGGCGGTCCACCTTGTTGACCACGAGGATCACGGGGAGCTTCGCGGCGAGCGCCTTGCGCAGCACGAAGCGAGTCTGCGGGAGGGGGCCCTCGGAGGAGTCCACCAGGAGCACGACGCCGTCGACCATGGACAGGCCGCGCTCCACCTCGCCGCCGAAGTCGGCGTGGCCGGGGGTGTCGATGACGTTGATGGTGATGCCATCATGCTCGCCGATCTCCGCAGCGGACGGCCCGGTGTACCGGATCGCCGTGTTCTTGGCGAGGATGGTGATGCCCTTCTCGCGCTCGAGCTCGCCCGAGTCCATCGCCCGTTCGCCGTGCTTGTCATGGTCGCTGAACGCGCCACCCTGGGTGAGCATGGCGTCGACCAGGGTGGTCTTGCCGTGGTCGACGTGGGCGACGATGGCGACGTTTCGCAGGTCGGTACGGTGCTGGAGAGTCATACGCGGAAGCTCGTTTCGGGTTGCGCGGTGGGTCGAAGACCGAGCAGCGCCCGGCCGCACCCCAGGTGCGACCCGCTCCAGGGCCCAGGCGAGTCTATCCGCCCGCAGCCCGCCCGCCAGGGGTTGGGGATGAGACGTTCGACGCCATCGCACCCAGAGCCAGGGCCAGCGGGATCACCAACACCACCCCGATCGCCAGGAATCCGACCAGGGGCTCAGAGAAGTACGACGACGGAGTCTCCCCCGCGACATACGACCTGACCGTGATTCCCGGTGAGTAGAAGAACTGTCCGGTGAGCAGGGTGGCGAGGAAGAACCAGGTGATCGCCACGGCGACCGGATCCGCGATCAGGAGGGCACGGCCGAGCAGGTGCTGGCGGCTCCGCACCCTGCGCGGCCCGCTGGCGCGGCGGGGCGCCGTCACCTTCGCTGGCGCCATGGTCGGCCGATCCTCCTGCGGCAGCTCGGTCCGAGACTCGGTGTCCTGCTCTCGCCGTTCCGCAGCCAGCGTCGCCTCTGCCCGCTGCGCGCGAGCCTGCGAGGCGAACAGGCCGATGAACATCCCGCCGAATCCGAGCACCAGGACGGCCAGCGTGATCGCGACGACCTCTCCCTTGAGCAGCGCACCGACCAGGTCGCCGTCCGTCGTCCGGCTCTCGGGGAAGGCGAGGCGCGGGAGCACTAGGGCTCCGCACAGCATTCCGACTCCAGCCCCGGCCACGATCCCGGCCGCCCGCCGGAAGCTCATCCACCGCACCAGCACGGGCCAGAGCAGATGGAACCCGAGATCAAGGACGAGACTGCCCAGGAACCCTCCGGGCATGTGGTGAGAGGTCTTGTAGCTGGGCGTATATGACCAGGCCCCGAGCCCGGCCCGCCGCGTCCGTGCGTCGCGCTCCTCCGAGCGGGTCAGGGGCGGGTTCCCTTCCTTCGCCCCGCCGCCGGCGGCGCGACTGGCGCGCGCCCGCTCGGCCTCGCGGGCGATCGCCTCATCGGTGTCGTCGGCGTGGCCGTCCGCCGTGTCCCCGGTCGAGCGATCGGGGTCGAGCGATCCCTTGTCATCCCCCATCCGTCACCTTCGAACCACCGGCCACGTCGCTCGGCTCCCCTCCCCGTCAGCGTGTGTTCTGACAGTTATACCGGCTCGCCGTCGTCCGCGGCCCGCCCGCTCTGCTCAGACGTGCCCGGCGCTCGCGAAGGGGTCGATCGGGCCCTCGTCGATCCGGGGTCCGTCGGCCTGCTCGTCATCGGCCTCAACCTCAGCCACTTCCACGTCGATCGTCTCCGAGCCCGCGAGCGGGATGGAGCGGCCCGGGATCGCCGCGAGCAGGCGCTTGGTGTAGTCCTGCTGCGGAGAGTGGAACACCTCGTCCGTAGTGCCCTGCTCGACGACCTTGCCCTTCTCCATGACCAGCGTGTTGTCCGCGATCTGCCGCACCACGGCGAGGTCGTGGGTGATGAAGAGGTAGGACAGGCCGAGTTCGGCCTGCAGATCGTTGAGCAGTTCGAGCACCTGGGCCTGGACCAGCACGTCGAGTGCGGAGACCGCCTCGTCGCAGATCACGACCTCCGGATCCAGGGCGAGAGCGCGGGCGATCGCGACGCGCTGACGCTGGCCGCCCGAGAGCTCGTTGGGATAGCGGCGCATCATCGCCGAGGGCAGTGCGACCTTGTCCAGCAGATCCCGCACCTTCGCCTCCCTGCTCTTCGCATCCCCGATGCCGTGCAGGCGCAGGGGTTCCTCGATGGTGCGGAAGATCGAGTACACCGGGTCCAGGGTGCCGTAGGGATTCTGGAAGATCGGCTGCACCCGGCGGCGCAACGACTTCAGCTCCCGACCCCGGTAGGTGGTGACGTCCTTGCCCTCGAAGAGGACCCGCCCCGACGTGGGCTCGAGCAGCTTGAGCACCATCTGCGCGACGGTGGACTTGCCGGAGCCCGACTCCCCGACGATCGCGGTGGTGGTGCCGCGCTCGATCTGGAAGGAGACGTCATCCACCGCGAGGAACGGCGTGAAGCGCCACGGCACGCTGCCACGGATGGGGAACGACTTGGTGAGCTTCTGGACCTGGATCACGGCATCCGAGTCGACCTCCCCGTAGCCGAACTCCGGACCCTGGGCTTCTACGGGCGTGACCGGAGCCTTGGCCTGCACTGACGGCGCGGCGACGGTCTGGGCATGCTCCTGCGCTCGCTCGCGGATCTCAGCGCGCTCCGCTCCGGAGACCAGCCGCCGGGAGGCGAGGGAGGGTGCCGCGCCGATGAGCCGCTTGGTGTAGGGATGCTGAGGGTTCTGCAGCAGCTCGAGCGCGGGCCCGGTCTCGACGACCCGGCCCTTGTACATGACCACCAGATGCTGAGCACGCTCCGCGGCGAGGCCCAGGTCGTGGGTGATCAGCAGCACGGCCACACCCAGCTCCGCGGTGAGGGAGTCGAGGTGATCGAGGATCTGCTGCTGCACGGTGACGTCCAGCGCGCTGGTGGGCTCATCGGCCACCAGGAGCTTCGGCCGTGCCGCAAGGCCCATCGCGATCAGAGCGCGCTGCTTCATACCACCGGAGAATTCATGCGGGTACTGCTCGGCGCGACGGGCGGCATCGGAGAGCCCCGCCTCCTCGAGCAGCTCGACCGTGCGCTTCTTGGCGTCGGCTCCCTTGGCGATCCCGTTGGCGACGAGGGTCTCCCGGATCTGGGAACCCACCTTCCACATCGGGTTGAGGTTGCTCATCGGGTCCTGTGGGACCAGGCCCACCTGGTCGCCGCGCAGCACACGGATCTCCTTCTCGGAGATGTGCGTGATGTCGCGCCCCTCGAAGAGGATCTGCCCGCCGGTGATCGTGCCGTTCTCGGCCAGCAGGTGTGCGATCGCCATGGCGGTCGTGGACTTGCCTGACCCGGACTCGCCGACGATCGCGACCGTCTCCCCCGGATACACCTCGAGGCTTGCGCTGCGCACGCCCTTCACCGGGCCGTTGGAGGTGGAGAAGGTGATCTCGAGATCACGGATCTCCAGCAGCGGCTGGTCACGGCGGGCGGGAGCCCCCGCCGCGGAGGGGGTCATGGAGGTCGTGGTCATCGCTTCCTCGCCTTCGGGTCCAGGGCATCGCGCACGGCGTCGCCGAGCATGATGAAGCTCAGCACCGTGATCGCGAGTGCCACGGAAGGGTAGAACAGCATCGACGGCTGCGTGCGCAGCGCGTCGCGGGCATCGGAGATGTCGCCACCCCAGGAGACCGCGCTGGTGGGCAGGCCCACTCCGAGGAACGACAGCGTCGCCTCGGCGACGATGAAGACGCCGAGGTTCACGGTCGCGGTGACGATCACGGGAGCGATCGCGTTGGGGATCACGTGCTTGAGCAGAACGGTCGGGCTCGAGGCTCCGAGTGCCACGGAGGAGGTGACGAAGTCCTGGCTCTTGGTCGAGATCACCGCACCGCGCATGATGCGGGCGATATTGGTCCAGCCGAAGACGCTGAGCACGGCGATCACCGTCCAGAGGTTCATCTCCCCCAGTCGGGTGGCGACCACGATGGCACCGAGGATCAAGGGGACCGCGAAGAAGATGTCGGTGATACGGGAGATCACTTCGTCGAACCAGCCGCCGATATACCCGGCGAGCGCGCCGATCGTCCCGCCGATGAGGGTCGAGCCGATCATCGCGAAGAACCCGATGATCACCGAGGTGCGAGCGCCCCAGAAGGTGCGCGCCATGATGTCGTAGCCCTGGCGCGAGGTGCCGAAGGGATGCTCCCCGCCAGGCGCCTGGTTCGCGCGGCTCAGGTCTCCGAAGCGCGGGTCCTGGCTGGTGAACACCTGGGGGAAGGCCGCGACGAACAGCACGAACAGGATCAGCAGCGCGGAGATCACGAACACGGGGTTGCGGATCAGGCTGTGGAGCGCCTCGCTCCACAGGGAGCGCGGCGTGCCGGTGGTGTCGGCCGCATCGACTTCCTGCAGCGGAGTCTCGTCCAGCGGTGCGACCCAGTGCTCCGACCGGGGGCGGGTGGGGGCGGCGTCACTTGGCATAACGGATCCTCGGGTCGAGCACGCCGTAGAGCAGGTCCACGACGAGATTGGACAGCAGGAAGATGATCACCAGCAGCGTCACGAGCGTGACGATCATCGGGGCCTCGCCGGCATTGATCGAGCTGAACAGCAGCGTTCCGATGCCGGGGACGTTGAACACGCGCTCAGTGACGATCGCGCCGCCCATGAGCGCGCCCAGGTCCGCACCGATGAAGGTGACCACGGGGATCAGCGAGTTGCGCAGGATGTGCTTGGAGACCACGCCGCCGCGGGAGAGACCCTTCGCCGTCGCGGTGCGCACGTGGTCGGCGCCCGCGGCCTCCGCGATCGAGGTGCGGGTCAGCCGCAGCACGTAGGCGAAGGAGACACCGCCCAGCACAAAGCCGGGCAGCAGGAGGTTCACCCAGGACGGGTCCCGGCCGACGTTGATCGGAGAGATCCCCAGCTGCAGCCCGAAGACGAACTGCGCCAGGAAGCCGAGCACGAAGGTCGGCGTCGCGATGAGCAGCAGGGAGACCATCAGCAGCGTGGTGTCGATCAGCTTGCCCTTGCGCAGGCCCGAGATCACGCCGGCGACGACGCCGAAGACCGTCTCGACGATCACGGCGATGATCGCGAGCCGGAAAGTGGTCGGGAAGGCCGCGACGATCTGGTCGAACAACGGGCGACCGTTGAAGCCGACGCCGAGGTCGAAGGTCAGCACGTTGCCGAGATAGATCAGCCACTGGACCAGGACGTGCTTGTCCAGGTTGTACTGCTCGCGCAGCTGCTGCTCGACCGCCGGGGAGATGGGCTTGTCCCCGGCCAGGGCGAGGATCGGGTCACCCGAGGTGTAGAACGCCATCAGGTAGACGATCAGGGTGGCGCCGAGGAAGACGGGGATCATCTGCAGCAGCCGCCGCGCGATGTACCAGAGCACAGAGGTTCTCTTTCGTCAGTCGGGACGAGGTGGCCCGGCGATGCCGGGCGCGCAACAGCGGGAACCGGACCAGGCCGGTTCCCGCTGCTGCGCGGTGGATCAGCGGATCACTTGGTGATCTCGTGGTACAGCGGCACGGTGTCCCAACCGAACTCCACATTGGAGACCAGGGTGGAGTAGCCGCCGATGGTGTTCTGGTACCAGAGCGGAAGGACCGGCAGGTCGCGGATCAGCAGCGCCTCGGCCTCCTTCCACAGGGCGATCGCCTCGTCCTCGCTCGCCGCGGCGAGACCGTCGGAGAGCAGCTGATCGAACTCGGGGTTCTTGTAGTCGCCGTCGTTGGAGCCCTTTCCGTCGGCAGCCGCGGTGCTGTAGAGCGGACCGAGGAAGTTGTAGGCCGAGGGGTAGTCGGCCTGCCACCCGGAGCGCCAGGTGCCCATGAGGTCACGGGCACGGATCTGCTCACGCATCTCGCCGAAGGCGGGGAAGGGGGTCGGCTTCGCCTCGATCCCCAGCACGTTCGCCAGCGAGTTGCAGACGGCCTCGACCCAGTCGGCGTGCGGGCCGTCCGCGTTGTAGGCGAGGGTCAGCGGGCCCTTGAAGGGCGTGATCGCCTCGGCTTCGGCCCAGAGCCGCGTGGCCTCGGCCTCGTCGAACTGGAGGACCTCCGCACCGGGGAGGTCGGTCGCGCCGCCGCCGGGGATCACCGGGGAGACGAAGTCGGTGGCCGGGGTGCGGGGTGCGGGTGCCGAAGAACAGGTTGTCGCAGATCGACTGGCGATCGATCGCCCGCGAGAGTGCCTGACGGCGCAGCGGTCCGGCCTCGCCCTCGAAGTTCGGGTCGTAGCCCGGCAGGGTGATCGACTGGAAGACGGCGCCGGGAGCATTGACCGCACGCTCGCCGAGGTCAGTCTCGAAGGTCGCCAGCGCCGAGCCCGGCAGCTGGTCGACCACGTCGACGTTGTCCGACTGGAGGTCGAGGTACATCGTCTCGGGATCCTGGTAGACCGTGAAGTTCAGACCCGAGTTCTTCGCGGCTCGGGGCCCGTCGTAGGACTCGTTGGGCACCAGCACCAGCTCCTGGTCGTGGGTCCAGGAATCGAGCTTGTAGGGACCGTTGGCCAGAGGCGCCTCGCCATATGCCTCGATATCGTCGAAGGCGGTGGGCGGCAGCGGCATGTACGCGGAGTAGCCCAGGCGGGTCGAGAAGTCCGACTGCGCTGAGACCAGACGGACGGTGAAGGTCTGCTCATCGACGACCTCGAGGCCGGACAGCGTGGCGTCAGCGGCCACGCCTTCGGCGGAGAGGTCGGCGTAGCCCTCGATCGGTTCGAAGAAGTACTGGCCGAGCTGCGCGTTGGCGGCGTTAGCGCCGTAGTTCCAGGCGTTCACGAAGTCCTGCGCGGTGACCGGGGTGGAGCCGTCCGAGTAGGTCAGGCCCTCTCGGATCTTAATCGTCCAGTTCTGATTGTCCTCGGTCTCGATGGACTCCGCGAGATCGTTCTCGGCGGTGCCGTCGGCCGTGTAGTAGACGAGCCCGGCGAAGAGCATCACGATGATGCGACCGCCACCGACCTCGCCGGTGTTGGTCGGGATCAACGGGTTCTCGGGCTCCGTGGTGTTGGCGTAGATCGGCTCGCCGGTACCACCGCCGGCGCCGCTCCCCCCATCGCTTCCACCGCTGCCAGCTTCGTCGCTCCCGCAGGCGGCGAGGGTCAGGGCGGCGGCACCGCTCGCAGCGGTGCCCAGCATCATTGATCGGCGCGAGATGGCCATGAAAACTCCTGTGAAGGCTCTAGAGCGTGGACCGCACATCCATGTGCGGCCCTAACAAGTGTGCACCAGCGAATGTCAACTGCATTCCATGTGCTGGTAACACTTCGGTCTCGGAGATGTTTCAATCATCTGTCCATGCCTATGGGAACACCCGGCAGGTGCTCTGCAGGAACACCGTTGGCAGTGTTCAATGGCTGTATGACTGCTCCTACCTCACCTGCTGCCCCCATCGACCCCACCTCCACCGACGCCTGGGCCGAGCTCGAGGCGCACAACCTCGAGCTCGAGGGCTCGCTGCGCGAATGGTTCGACACCGATCCCCGGCGCGCCGAGCGCTTCACGCACGACGCGGCCGAGCTTCACGTCGACCTCTCCAAGAACCTCCTCACCTCCACGACCATGGACCTGCTGCTGCAGCTCGCGCGCGAGGTCGGCGTCGAGGAGCGCCGCGATGCGATGTTCGCCGGCGCCCACATCAACACCACCGAGGACCGCGCCGTGCTGCACACTGCCCTGCGCCGCCCGGCCGGCTCCTCCCCCTCCCTCCAGGTGGACGGGCAGAACATCGACGAGGACGTGCGCGGCACCCTGCACCGGGTCTACGACTTCGCGGACAAGGTGCGCTCCGGGGAATGGACCGGTGTGACCGGCAAGCGCATCGAGACCGTCGTCAACATCGGGATCGGCGGCAGCGACCTCGGCCCGGTGATGGTCTACGAAGCGCTGAAGCCGCTCGCCCAGGAGGGTCTGGAGGCCCGGTTCATCTCGAACATCGACCCCACCGACGCCTTCGCCAGCACTCAGGACCTCGATCCCGAGACCACCCTGGTCATCGTCGCCTCGAAGACCTTCACCACCCAGGAGACCCTCACCAATGCGCGCCTGGTGCGGCAGTGGCTGCTGGGCGGCCTGCGGGAGAACGCAGGGCTCACCGCCGAGCAGGAGCAGGAGGCTGTCGCCAAGCACTTCGTCGCCGTCTCCACCGCGCTGGACAAGGTCGAGGCCTTCGGCATCGATCCCGAGAACGCCTTCGGGTTCTGGGACTGGGTGGGCGGGCGCTACTCGGTGGACTCCGCGATCGGCACGGTGCTCGCGACGGTGCTGGGTCCGGATACCTTCGAGGAGCTGCTGGCCGGCTTCCACGCGATGGACGAGCACTTCGCCGCCGCCCCGGCGGAGCAGAACGTGCCGCTGCTGATGGGCCTGGTGAACGTGTGGAATGTGAACTTCCTGGAGGCCGAGACTCACGCGGTGCTCCCCTACTCCCAGTACCTGCACCGCTTCCCCGCCTACCTCCAGCAGCTGACCATGGAGTCCAACG
Organism: Brachybacterium paraconglomeratum; assembly: GCF_039541415.1. GTDB lineage: Bacteria > Actinomycetota > Actinomycetes > Actinomycetales > Dermabacteraceae > Brachybacterium > Brachybacterium paraconglomeratum_A. The sequence goes on along the minus strand of NZ_BAABGE010000010.1, from coordinate 415,396 downwards.
GCAAGTCCGTGCGCTGGGACGGCTCGCTCGCCACCACCGAGACCGGCGAGGTCTTCTGGGGCGAGCCCGGCACTAACGGCCAGCACGCCTTCTACCAGCTGATCCATCAGGGCACCCGGCTGATCCCGGCGGACTTCATCGCCTTCGCGACCCCGAACCATGCGCTGGTCGATGGCGAGCAGGATGTGCACGAGCTGTTCCTGGCGAACTTCTTCGCGCAGACCAAGGCGCTGGCCTTCGGCAAGAGCGCCGAAGAGGTGCGCGCCGAGGGCACCGAGGGCCCGCTGGTCGCGGCCCGCGAGTTCTCCGGCGACCGCCCGACCACATCGATCATGGCCCCGAAGCTCACGCCGTCCGTGCTGGGCCAGCTGATCGCACTGTACGAGCACATCACCTTCGTGCAGGGCGTGGTCTGGGGCCTCAACTCCTTCGACCAGTGGGGTGTGGAGCTCGGCAAGCAGCTCGCCCAGGGCCTCGCTCCGGCCGTCGCCGGAGACGAGCAGGCGATCTCCGCCGAGGACGCCTCGACCGCCGGACTGATCCGCTACTACCGCGAGCAGCGCCAGCAGGGCTGATCGAGGACACATGACGACCGGATCTGCGCGGAGCGGGAGAGCACGACGCCTCTCCCGCTCCGCGCTGCTGCGCAGCGTCCTCCTCCCTCTTGCCGCCGTGGCGTCGGCGCTCGCGGTGCTGGTGGCGACCGGCGTGGTCTGGCCGGGCCGGATCTTCGCGCACGGCTATGAGGTCCGGGGCGCCGATGTCTCCTCCTACCAGGGGGAGATCGACTGGCCGACCTTCGCGGGCGACGACCTGGACTTCGCCTACATCAAGGCGACGGAGGGCTCCTCGTACGTGGACGAGCAGTTCACACAGAACTGGGAGCACGCCCGCGATACCGGCCTCTTCGTGGGCGCCTACCACTTCGTGAGCTTCGAGAGCTCCGGGCGCTCGCAGGCCCAGCACGTGATCGACACCGTGGGCGGCGACGGCACTCTGCCGATCGCGGTGGACATCGAGTTCTATGGTGACTATTTCGAGGATCCGCCCTCACGGGAGGCGGTGGACACCATTCTTGCTCCGCTGCTCGAGGAGCTCACCGAGCACTACGGCGTCCCGCCGGTCATCTACACCACGGCCGACGCCTACGACCTCTACATCGCAGGCGCCTACCCGGACTCCCCGATCTGGATCCGCTCCGTGGTGCTGCCGCCCGATCTGAACGACGGCCGCGGCTGGACCTTCTGGCAGTACTCCCACCGGGACCATCGTGATGGCTACGACGGCGAGGAGCGCTACGTCGACATGAATGTCTTCACCGGCTCTCGTGCCGAGCTCGCCGCACTCGCCTCGGTGGAGCCGACGGATCAGACTCAGGCCAGGTAGTCGACCTCGCGGGTCTCCTTGCCGATCAGCAGCGCGACGGCCGTGATGATCGCGGCGAGGGTCAGGTAGCCGCCCACCAGCCACAGCGGCCCGTCCAGCAGCTGCCATAGCGCGATCATCGCGTAGGGCGCGGGGGCCGCTCCGATCACCGAGGCCATGTTGTAGCTGACGGCGCTGCCGGTGTAGCGGACGTCCGCCGCGAACATCTCCGGCAGGAACGCCGCCATCGGGCCAAAGGTCAGGCCCATCAGGGTGAAGCCGAGGATCAGGGTGGCCATCACGCCCACCGTCCCGGCCTGCACCATCGGCTCGATGAGGAATCCGAAGATGCCGATCCCGGCGGTGACCGCCAGCAGCAGCTTCCGGCGTCCGAGGCGGTCCGCGAGCGGGCCGGAGACCAGGGTGAAGATGCCGAAGAACACGACCCCGATGATCAGCATGGTGAGGAACTCCGGGCGGTCATAGCCGAGACCGGGCGCGAAGCTCGCCGCGTCGAAGGGCTTGCCGGCGACCTCCGCAGCGGCGCGAGCGGTCTCCTCATCGGCCGCCGTGGTGCCGACGACCATGAGGAACGCGGTCATCAGGTAGAAGAGCACATAGGTGGCGACCATGGCGATGGTGGCGAGGACGAGCGGCTTCCAGGCGGTGCGGAACACGCGGGCGATCGGCACGGCGGCGACCCGCTGCTCGTCGATGACCTTCTGGAAGGCGGGGCTCTCCATGAGCTTCAGCCGCACCCAGAGGCCCACGATGACGAGGGCTGCGGAGAGCAGGAACGGCAGCCGCCATCCCCAACTCATGAACTGCGCCTCGGTCAGCTGCAGGCTGAGGGCCACGAACAGCAGGTTCGAGAGGATGAATCCGATGGGGGCACCGAGCTGCGGGAAGGTGCCGTAGAGGGCGCGCTTGCCGGGCGGGGCGTTCTCGGTCGCGAGCAGCGCCGCGCCGGACCACTCCCCGCCCAGGCCGATGCCCTGGCAGAAGCGCAGCAGCACCAGGAGCGCCGGGGCGAGCACGGTGAAGCCCGGGGTCGAGGCGGTGGGCAGGACTCCGATGAGGAAAGTCGCGATCCCCATCACGAGAAGGCTGGCCACGAGGGTGGTCTTCCGGCCGACTCGGTCTCCGAAGTGCCCGAAGATCAGGGAGCCGAGCGGACGGGCCACGAAGGCGACGCCGAAGACGGCGAAGGAGCTCAGCAGCTGGTTCGCGGGGCTCTGCGTGGGGAAGAACAGGGCCGGGAACACCAGGGATGCCGCGGTCGCGTAGGCGTAGAAGTCGAAGAACTCGATCGTCGTGCCGACCATGGAGGCGGTGATGACGCGCCCGCGGGTGTTCGCCGGGGCGCCGGCCGGTGCCGAGCCGGGTGCCGGAGCAGCGGGGGGAGACGAGGGCAGAGCAGTATTCACGACGAGCGACCCTAGACCTCGCATTCCGCTATTCGGACCTTGTTGCCACACTTTGAGACGGACGATGGCGCGGGGCGCGGCGCGTGGTGAACCGTGCGAGGTCCGGAATTCACCGACCGGCCACCAGGAGGTCATCCCGGAACGACGTGCAGCGCTTTCCTGAACGCGGTCTCATCACGGTCCGGCAACGCACCCGGCAACCGACGGCAACCTTCGTACATCCTGCGGAAACACATCGACCATGTGGGCGTCGGCTGCTGCTGCGGCCGCCCCTCCGATGTGGGAGGGAATGTCGTCGCTGTCAAGGAGGACCGCGCATGTCACGCCACTCTGTCTCCCGTACGAACTTCACCCCCACCCGTCGAACCGTCGCGCTCGGCGGCACTGCCGCGCTCGCCGCAACTGCCTTGGCCGCCTGCAATCCCGGCGGCTCCGGCGGCAGTGGCGGCGGAGCCGAGGACGCCGCTCCGGTCGCGGAGCAGGACACCGCCGAGTTCGCCGGCAAGACTCTCAGCTATCTCTACTTCACCGACGGGCCCGACGAGCAGGCGACCCGTGACCTGATTGCACAGTTCGAGACGGAGTACGACGTCACCGTCGAGCTCGAGATCGTGCCCTTCTCCGACATCACCACCACCCTGCAGGCCCGCCTCTCCGGCGATCAGGCCCCGGATGTCGCCCGCGTCGCCGCCACAGCACCCTTCGCCGGCGATCTGCTGCTGCTGGACGACTACCTCGGCGCGGACTACCTCTCGGAGTTCACCGAGGGGGTCCAGGTGGGGATGACCGACGCCGATGGCAAGATCCAGGCCATCGCCTCGGACCTCACCCAGAACGGCCCCTTCGTGAACACGGACCTGTTCGAGCAGGCCGGCGTCGCCCTGCCGGAGGCCTGGACCTGGGAGGAGATGGTCGACCTTGCCACCCAGGTGCAGGAGGCCACCGGCACCGAGTTCGCCTTCGCGATGGACAAGTCCGGACACCGGCTGTCCACGCTCCTGTCCCAGGGCGGCACCTACCTGGTCCAGGACGGCACCAGCTCGCTGGACCCGGCTGCGGCGGCCACCGCTCTGCAGCCGCTGGTGGACATGATCGAGGCCGGGACCTCCCCCGCCGACTTCTGGCTCGACTCGGGGGCCAAGTACCAGGGCGCCAACGAGGTGTTCCTGGCCCAGCAGACCCCGGTCTACCTCTCGGGCAACTGGCAGGTCGCCCAGTTCGACGCGAATGCGGAGTTCGGCTGGGCGACTATGCCCAACCCCACCCAGGTCGCCGGCGGCGGGTTCCCCGGAGGAAAATTCATGGTCGGTTTCACCGCCGGCCCGGAGAACCAGCTGGCTGCGACGTTCCTGCAGTTCATGAACTCGACTGAGTCGCAGGAAGCGTTCATCACCGCCTCGGCGTTCATGCCCACCCGCGCCGATCTCACCGAGTCCGGGGTCGAGTATCCGGTGCGCAACGAGGAGATGGGAGTGTTCGTCACCGACCTCGGCGAGACCCCGGCCGAGGCCTACGCCGCCTGCTATGACCCGAACTTCGATGCCGCGGCGCAGGAGTTCATCTCTGAGTTCGCCGAGGTCATCGCTGGGAACAAGGATCTCGCCACCGCGATGGAGGATCTGCGCACCTCGATCGACTCGATCGTGGAGCAGGCCTGATGTCCGTGACCACGGCACCCGCGCCCGTCCGGAGCCCCCGGCGCCGGCGGGTGCCGTGGTCGCTGCGGGCGGCTCCCTATCTGTTCCTGCTGCCGAACATGGTCATCTTCGGCCTGTTCACGATCTATCCCGCCTTCAGCGGTCTGAACATCTCGCTGTACAGCTCCCGCAACGGCCGCACTTTCGAATGGGCGGGCCTGGGCAACTACGAGCGGATCTTCGCGGACGACGACTTCTTCCAGGCGATGTTCAACACGATCCTCTTCGTGATCGCCTTCGTGGGGCTCTCGGTGATCATCTCCGTGCTGCTCTCGGTGCAGCTCAACGCTCAGAAGATCGGCAAGTCCTTCTTCCGTTCGGTGTTCTTCCTGCCAGTGCTGCTGAGCCCGGTGGTGGTGGGCATCGTCTGGCGATGGCTGCTGGAGCGGAACGGCGGCCTGGTCAACGCCGCCCTCGAGGCGATCGGCATCGGGCAGGTCCCATGGCTGGTCGATCCGAACCTCGCGCTGCTGAGCGTGGTCGCCGTGAGCCTGTGGGTCAACGTCGGCTTCTACACGATGATTCTGCTGGCGGGTCTGCAGTCGATCGACCCCAACCTCTACGAGGCCGCGAGCCTGGACGGCGCCAGCCCGACACGCCAGTTCCAGCACATCACCTGGCCGATGCTGGCCCCGACCACGATGGTGGTGCTGATCCTGTCCACGATCCACGGCTTCCAGGCCTTCGACGTCATCTACAACCTCACCGGCGGCGGGCCGGTGGGCGCCACGACCCTGCTGGTGCAGTACGTCTACGACAACGCCTTCGGCCCCCAGATGCAGTACGGGATGGCGGCAGCCGGCTCCGTGGTGCTGTTCGCGGTGGTCATGGGCTTCACGGTGCTCAACTGGTTGCTGGGCCGACGCGCGGAAGCGGTGTGATCCGATCATGAACACAACCTCTGCCAAACCCACCACCTGGACCTCGACCTCCCGTACCCGGGTGCGTCCCCGAGACGTGGTGCGCACCGTCAATCTCACCGCGCTCGCGCTGCTGGTGCTGATCCCGCTGCTGTGGACGGTGCTCGGCTCCTTCAAGAGCCCCTCGGAGCTCGCCCAGCGCCCGCCCACGCTGCTGCCACAGCAGTGGCATCCGGAGAACTACGTCGAGGCGCTCACCGGCTTCGACATGCTGCGGTATCTCACCAACAGCGTGATCGTGGTGGTCGTCACGACCATCCTGACCCTCGCGGTCAACTCGATGGCCGCCTACGCGCTCTCGCGATACAACTTCCGAGGCCGGGACCTGCTGTTCCTGGTCACGCTCGCGACGATCATGGTGCCCCTGCAGGTCATCCTCATCCCCGTCTACCAGGTGACCGCGTCTCTGGGACTGACGAACTCGCTGTGGGGCGTGATCCTGCCAGCCATCGCCACCCCCACCGGAGTGTTCCTGCTGCGCCAGTACATGCTCACGATCCCCGACGAGCTCATCGACTCTGCCAGGGTGGACGGAGCACGCGAGTTCGGGATCTTCTGGCGGGTGGTGCTGCCGCTGTGCAAGCCGGCCCTCGCGGTACTGGCGATCTTCTCGGTGCTGTGGCGGTGGAACGACTTCCTGTGGCCCCTGGTGGTCACCAATGAGGCCACCCGCACCCTGCCGGTGGCGCTGCAACGATTCGCCAGTCAGGAGGTCGTGCCCTTCAACCTGGTGCTCGCAATCTCGGTGGTCTCGATGATTCCCGTGCTGATCTGCTTCCTAGTCTTCCAGAAGCAGATCGTCCAGGGGATCGCCGCCTCCGGCATGAAATGACCTCCCGGGTGCGGAGATCACGAGAGCATCTCCGCTCCCGAGACGTGCCTGCGGGAACACGGTTTCAATGGAAGAATGCTCGCGGCAAGCCTGTACTTACCTGAGGGGGACTCATGGAACTGTTCGTACCCGTCGTCGGCGTCATCGTCGTCGTGGCGGTCGTCCTGCTGATCGCACTGATCATCCTGATACGCAGCTACCGGATCGCGGCGCCCAACGAGGCGCTGATCATCACCGGCCGCAACGCGAAGACCAGCCCCACCGGCGACATCGATCTCGAATCCGGCAGTGCTCGGGTGATCATCGGCGGCCGCGCGATCGTGCGCCCGATCTTCGACCGTGCCTTCGTGCTGAGCCTGAGCTCGCGCCAGATCCCGGTCGAGGTCGACGGCTACTCGATGAACGGCATCTTCCTGCGCCTGCGCGGGGTGGCGCAGGTCAAGGTCGGTGGCAACATCGACGACGTCCGCAAGGCTTCGCAGCGCTTCCTCGACCAGCAGCAGCAGATCGACCACTACACCCAGGAGATCCTCTCCGGCACCCTGCGCGCTGTGGTCGGCACCCTGAGCGTCGAGCAGATCATCCGTGACCGTGCGTCCTTCGCCTCCCAGGTGCAGGCCGAGTCCGAGCATTCGATGAACAACCAGGGTCTGGTCATCGACACCTTCCAGATCTCCGCCATCGAGGATGACGGCTCCTACCTGCGGGACTGGGGACGCCCGGAGGCAGCACTGGTCGCCAAGCGTGCCGCGATCGCCGAATCGGACGCGAACCGCGAGTCGACCCAGGCCAGCAACCTCAACCTCCAGCAGGAGGCCGAGTCCAAGCAGGCCTTCGACCTCCGCAATGCGGAGATCAAGGAGGAGACCGACGCTCGGCAGGCCGTCGCCGATGCGTCCGGTCCGCTCGCCCGTGCTGCCCAGCAGCAGCGGATCATCGAGCAGGAAGAGATGATCGCGGTCCGCAACAACGACCTGCGCGAGAAGCAGCTGGTCGCCGAGGTTCACAAGCCGGCCGAGGCCAAGCGCTACGCCGAGCAGCAGGATGCGGACTCCAAGAAGTACACGCGCATCGCCGAGTCGGAGGCCCAGCTGACCGACGAGCGCAACCGCGCCGAGTCCCGCAAGGTCACCGCGGACGCCGAAGCCCACGCCATCGAGGCCCGCGGCCGCGCCGAGGCCGAGGTCGAGCTGCAGCGTCGCTCCAAGGACGCCGAGGCTGTTCGGCTCGAAGGCCAGGCAGAGGCCGACGCCCTGCGTGCCAAGGGCGAGGCCGAGGGTGCGGCAATCCGCGCCAAGGGCGACGCCGAGGCGGAGACCACTCGTGCTCGCGCCGAGGCCTACAAGCAGTTCAACGACGCCGCGGTGCTCAACCAGGTGCTCGAGGTCCTGCCTGCCGTCGCGAACGAGCTGGCAGCCCCGTACTCGAACATCTCCAACCTGTCGGTGTTCTCCACCGACGGCGAGGCGAAGATCGGACAGAACATCTCGGTGGGCCTCGCCCAGGTGCTCGACATGGTCAAGTCCACCACCGGGGTCGACTTCCAGGACACCCTCAAGCGCGCCGCCGACGGCGGTCGCGTGGTGCGTGAGCAGGCTGAGCACACGGAGGGCGCCTCGCGCACCGTCCCGTCGGCCGCTGCTGGCACCGACGCTGAGTCCGGCTCCGGCTCTGACGCCGACGCCGGCTCCGACAGCAAGGCCTGATTCGTCGGAGCGATTCTCCTGAGCGCCCCGGTCCCTCCACGCGGAGGGGTCGGGGCGCTCTGCTGTCCGGGCAGCTCCGGGCGCTTAGCTGTCCGGGAAGCTCCCTGCTCCGCAACCTGCTGTTCACCAGCAGGTTTCCCGGGGTCTCAGCAGGCCGGTAGTCCTTCCTCTGCCGCCTCGAGGAGCTCTAGGGTGGAGCCATCTGGCGAGACGGTACGCACCGTTCGCCGCCCCACGCGAGTCAAGAAGAGGCCCTCCCCCATGAAAATCGGAATCCTGACCTCCGGCGGCGACTGCCCCGGCCTGAACGCCGTCATCCGCGGCGCGGTGATCAAGGGCGACAAGTACTTCGAGGACGAGTTCATCGGGTTCAAGGACGGCTGGCGGGGCGTGATCGAGAACGAGTGGATGACGCTCCCCCGCCGGCGGGTGCGCGGCATCGGGCGCATCGGCGGGACCATCCTGGGGACCTCGCGTTCCAACCCCTTCGCCGACGGCGAGGACGGCGCCGAGCTCGTGCGCCGCCATCTGGACGAGAATGACATGGACGCGATCATCGCGATCGGCGGCGATGGCACCCTGTTCACCGCGAACCGGCTCTTCGAGGCAGGCATCCCGGTGGTCGGGGTGCCGAAGACCGTCGACAACGACCTCGACGCGACCGACTACACCTTCGGCTTCAACACGGCGGTGGAGATCGCCACCGAGTCGTTGGACCGGCTGCGCGTGACCGGGGACTCCCACCATCGCTGCATGGTCGCCGAGGTGATGGGGCGCAGCGTGGGCTGGATCGCCCTGCACTCGGGGATGGCCGCGGGAGCGCACGTGATCTGCCTGCCGGAGTTCCCCCTGTCCCTCGACGAGATCTGCGCGCATGTGAAGTCAGCCTTCGACCGTGGCCGAGCCCCGCTGGTGGTGGTCGCGGAGGGATTCGTCCCCCGGGATGCCCCTGAGGACTTCATGAAATACGACCTCGACGAGTTCGGGCGGCCGCGCTTCGGCGGGGTGGCCGAGGTGCTGGCCCCGCTGATCGAAGAGCGGCTCGGCATCGAGTCCCGAGCCACAGTGCTGGGCCATATCCAGCGCGGCGGCGAGCCGACCGGCTATGACCGGGTGCTCGCCACCCGGCTCGGCACCGCTGCCGTGGATCTGGTCCACGAGGGCGGCTTCGGTCGGATGGTCGCGCTGCGCGGCACCGAGATCGTGAACGTCCCGCTCACCGAGGCGATCGACAGCGTCAAGCGGGTGCCGGAGCCCCGCTGGCGCGAAGCCGAGGTGCTGTTCGGCTAGCGCAGGAGCGCCGCCACAGCATCCTCGAGGTGGGGGTACCGGAACTGGAAGCCGACGTCGTCCAGCACGCGCGACGTGGCGTGGCGTCCGGTGAGCCCCAGTGCGGGGTCGGTGCGCAGCAGCGCCGCGCCCAGCCGCAGCAGCGGCGCCGGGGTGGGGAGGCCGAACGGCCGGCCGACGGCTCGGCGCAGGGTGCGCATCAGCTCGGCGTTCTGCACCGGGTGCGGGGCAGAGGCGATGACGATCCCGGCGGGCAGCCCCGGCTGTTCGAGTCCGAGTGACGCGAGCACGATCCGCACCCAGTCCTCGACGTGGATCCAGCTCACCCATTGCCGTCCGGTACCCACCGCCCCGCCGAGGCCCCAGCGGGCCAGCAGCAGCAGTCGATCGAGAGCCGGGGTCCCTGCCTCCAGCACGATGCCGGTGCGCAGCACCACCTGGTGATCGCAGCGCGCGCCGTCCAGAGCGTGCTCCCACCGCTCCGCGACTCCGGTCATCTGCGGCAGGCCGACAGGCACAGTGCTCGTCTCGTCCAGTCGCTGCTCGCCGGCATCGGACCAGATCGCTGTCGTGGAGGCCTGGACCCAGTGCTCCAGTGGGTGTTCGAGCTGACGGGAGGCCTCGACCAGCGCGATGGTCGCCTCGACCCGGGAGCGGGTGAGGTCGGCGATGTTCTCCGGCGTGGGCCGGGCGTCCACGAGCCTGCCCGCCAGATTGACCACCGCGGTTCCCGGCGCATCCAGCTCGCTCTTCCACGGGCCCACGGTCCGTGCGTCCCAGAGCACATCACGCACCCCGCGATGCTGATCAGGTGGACCTGGGCGCGGCGAACGGGTCAGGATCACCACGTCGTGGCCACGCTTCACGAGCGTCGTGCTCAGCGCGCGGCCCAGAGTGCCGGAACCGCCGGCGATGACGATGCGCATCGTGCCGCTCAGTTCTGCTGGGACGAGCGGTCAGCGCCGATCTCGCCCAGCAGGGATTTCGCGTAGGAGGCGTGCACGGATTCCTCGTCGGAGGGGTGGTACATGCCGGCCCGCACGTCACGGGAGAGGCGCTCGAGCTCGTTGCGGCGGAAGTACTGCGCCCCGCCGCTGGCCCTCAGCACCTGGTCCACTGCCCGGATCGCCGTCTCGGTGGCGCGGGATTTCACGCCAGAGAAATGCAGGAACCAGCGCGGGCCGTGGTCGGTGAGTCCCGGGCCCTGCTGCCCCGTTCCCAGGGCATCGAGATCTGCCATCACCTTCTCGATCTGCAGGATCACGCCGTCCACGCCGATCGCAGCGTCGGCCAGGCGCCAGCGGATGTCGGGGTCATCGGCGTGGACGATGCCCTTGGTGGCGTTGCGGCGGGTGGTCGCGATCTGGGCGCCCACGGTGATCGCGCGTTCGGCGATGCCGGTGTACACCGAGGCGATCAGCAGCTCGAAGGCACCGAAGATCCCCCTCACGAAGGGGTCCGGGTTCGGGCCGACGGGGGTGGTGGTCAGCACCCGGTCCGGCGCAAGCGGTACCGCATGGAGCTCGGTGGTGCGGGACTGGGAAGCGCGCATGCCGTGGGTGTCCCAGTCATCGAGCACCTGGACCGCCTCGCTGCGCTCGATCACTCCGAAGACGAGCTGCGGATCTGCTTCGGGGGCCTCGGCGATGCGGCCATGCACCACCAGCCGTTCCCAGACCGGGGCGAGGGAGGTGAAGATCTTGGTGCCGGTGAGGTGGAAGCCGCCGCCCGGCTGCTGCTCGGCGAAGGTGGAGGAGTCGAAGAGCATCGCGTCGTTGCCGGGCTCGGAGATCCCGAAGGCGAACAGCTTCTCCGCAGCAGCGTCCTCGAGGATGGTGCGCACGGACTCCACGCCGAGCTGATGAGCATGCAGCGCCGCACCGGTGACCACGAGATGCATGTTCATCGACAGGGCCGTGGCCGGTGCCGCCTGGGCCAGGCGGCGCTGGATCCGTGAGGCCTGCAGCAGGGAGGCACCGAGCCCGCCGAGCTCGGTGGGCACCAGCAGGCGAAGGTAGCCCCGGGCCCGTAGATCCGCGAGGTCGTCCTCGGGGAAGGTGTTCTCCCGGTCATGGGTCACCGCGCGTTCGCGCAAGGTGCCCAGCAGCGCGTCCGGCAGGAAGGTGTCGGAGGCGAGAGCGGGGTCTGCGGCGTCGGGGATCTCGGAGGCGTTCATGACCCCACGCTAGAGCACCCGCGCTGAGTGCGTCTGCCCCGTCAGACGACGGCGAGCGCGCTGTACTTCCCCTCCGCGTCCACTCCCCGGATGAAGAACTGCACCTCACCCGTGGGATCGTAGGGCAGCGTGAAGGCACCGGTGCCTCCGGTCGAGGTCCAGGCGTACTTCTCGGTGCTGCGCCATTCGTAGTCGACTGCCCCGAAGTCCGTGGGCTGAGGCGTGATCCTGTCCCCGGTCTGGAAGGGGGCGCCTTTCTCGATCCCGATGCTGATCGGTTCGTACGGGACATCGCCCCAGGCGGGGGTGGTGAAGGTGTGGGAGCTGCTCTCGCTCCTCAGGCCCTTCTCGTTCACCGAATAGGCCGTGACGGTGTAGGTGGTCGCTTCGGCGGGTTCGCAGGTGGTGTTCATGTTCGATGAGCTCACCACTGTCCGATTGCAGGACAGGTTCTTCGGCTCGACGACGACGTGCTTGAACGGGACGCCTCCGGAATCCACCGGTCTGGTGAAGTAGACCGCGATCCGGCAGTTCCCCGGCGAATGGCAGATGAATCCGGAGTCGTCGGATCTGATGACCGGCGCGCCGGGCCTGGTGTACGGGGTGACGGAAGCCGACGGGGCGGAAGGTGCGCTCTCCCCGCCCGTGAAGCGGTTGCGGGCCTGCACGGTGAAGCGATATGCGGTGCCGTTGTCCAGACCACTGATCAGCACCGCCTCGATCCCACCGTCGACCGTCTTCGAGCCACCGTCCCAGCGGATCACGTACTCCTTGATCGGGGTCCCGTTGTCCTCGGCGTATTTCCAGGACACCGCGGCGGTGCCGTTCGGCCCCTCCCCCTCCCCCTCGCTGGGCAGGGTCGCGGTGACCTGGGTGGGGGCCTCGGGCACCGCGAAGGGCACCACCTCGTTCGAGGAGGCGGAGACCGCACCGCGGCCCACCGAGTTCACGGCGGTCACGGTGAAGCTGAAGCCGCTGTTGGGATCCAGGCCGCGGAAGGTGTGCGAGGTGGCATCTGCGTCCGCGTTCTCGCTGGTCCCGTCCGAGCCGGTGACGATATAGGAGGTGACATCCTCGCCGTTGGCGGTGTCGTCATCCGCCGCGGGCCAGCTGACCTTGATCCCTCCGCCCAGCGGATCGTTGATCCGTTCGGCGGTGACCTTCCCCGGCAGCTGCTTGGGCACACCCGCCGGGTGCTCCGGGGATGACCAGGCGGACCAGTCCGAGGGCTCCTCGGAGAGGTTGCTGGCACGCACCCGGAAGCGGTGGACCTCTCCGTTGCGCAGAGGCTCCCAGAGCACCTGCGTAGTCGCAGCCTCCACGGTGCGTTCCTTGAGCTCCCCGCTCTTGCTGACCTGCTTCTGGAGCGTGTACTCCTGGAGGGCGGAGCCCTTGTTCTCCGGTGCACGCCAGTCCACCGTGAGCGCACCATCGCCGCGGGTGACGGCGGGCGCTGCGGGCGTCTCCGGCCGCACGTCCGGGGTGGCCGGGGCCGAGGGCGCCGAGATCGGTGAGTCCCCGACCTCGTTGTGCGCGGTGACCTGGAAGGTGTATTCGCTGCCGTTGGCAAGGCCGGTCAGGGTGCAGGAGGTCGAGGGGCACTCCTGGGTCACCGCCGGGCCGGTAGCCGAGGTGACGGTGTACCCGGTGATCGGGGCGCCGTTGTCATCCCCAGCGGTGAACACCAGTTCGACGCTCCCGTCCCCGACCTGGCCGATCCGTGGGACCGACGGTGCGGCAGGCTTGCCGCGCACGGTCGCGAGGATCTCACCGCTGACCCGACGCTCCGGGTCCCCGGTCGTGTCCTCCACGGTGTAGGACGCACTGAGCACTCCGGAGAAGTCTGCGTCCGGGGTGATCACCACCTCCTCGCCGCTGACGTCGACCGCCCCCTCTCCGTTGATCAGCTGCGCCGAGACCAGGCTGAGCGGATCACTGGGGAAGGGATTGGAGTCATTGGCCAGCACCGGCAGGGAGGCTGTGCTGCCGGCGTCGATCTCTGCGTTGTCGAGCACGGCGGCGGGCAGCGGCCGCTTGCTCCCGCCGACGAGGACCTGGAAGACAGCAGGCACCGGGTCGGTGCTGCCATCGGTCACCGTGACCGAAAACTCGGCGATGTCTCCGCGCACCGCCTCTGCTGAGGCGCTGGCGGTGAGGGTGCTCCCGTCGACATCGACGCTCACCCCGGTGGGAAGCTCTGCCTCGCCGAGCGCGAACTGGAGGTCGTCCCCGTCCGGGTCCTCAGCGGCGGTGGTCAGGTCGAAGGTGGTCGCGGACCCGCCCTGCTCGAGCTCGAGCGATGCGCCGCGGAAGGTGGGTGGGAGGTTCGTGTCCCCCGGCAGCACGTCGATGGGGATCACCAGCTGGCCGGTCGCGGCGGTGGCGTCGCCGGCCTGCCCGTCGGAGACTTCGAGGGAGATCGAATCTCGACCAGCGTAGTCCGCGGCGGGCCGGTAGAGCAGGGTGCTCTGGTCCGCGACGAGCTGGCTTCCATCGGTGTGCTCTGCGCTGACCGTGGCCGGGTCGAGGATCTGTGCGCCGGCTGCACCGGGGCGCACCCTCACCAGCAGGGGGTCGCTCAGATCGATGCTGAGCTCGCTGCCCGCGACCACCTCGAGGGTGCCGCCGGCCCACACCGGGGCGATCATCGCGGTGCCGGGCACCCAGACATAGCCGGTGGAGGACTGCCCGTCGACGTCGGTGATGGTGTAGCGCAGCCGCTGCTGCTCCGCGGTGGGCACCAGGGTCAGGACTCCTGACTCGTTCACCACAGCGTCCTGGCCACCCTCGCTGCCGTCGCCGCCGACCAGCTCGACCTCGAGGTCGTTGACGCTGCCGTCCGGATCGCGGTCGTTCGCCAGCAGGTCGACCTTGATCTCGCTCATCGCCGGGTCCAGGACGTCTCCGGGGTCCACGAAATCATCGGTCGCGACCGGTGCCCGCAGCGGCGCATTCGGATCCACCTTCACGGTGAGGGCGGCGGCGCTGCTGAGCTGCCCATCAGAGATCTCGTAGAGCACCGGGTGGGTCCCTGCCTCGGCAGGCGTCACCACCGTGAGCTGGTCAATGCGCTCCCCCTCAGCCGGTGGGACCACCTCGAGGCCGGTGGTGGAGATGACAGCCTCATGCACCAGCGCCAGGGTGTCCCCCTCGGGATCGGAGTCGTTCTCGAGCACGGGGACCTGGACCTCGCGCTCGGGCCGGACATCGATCACATCATCCACCGCGTACGGCGGCTGGTTCTGCGCCGACGGGGCGGCGATGCCGACGAGCACCTCGGCGGTGCCCACGGCACCGAAGCGGTCCATGACCTGGTAGCGGAAGCGGTCGGTGCCCACCGATCCCTCGAAGGGCACATATTCGATCCATTGGCCGGTGGCGCTGGTGACCTCGCCGAGCTCGGGGGCGGGCGCCGAGACGCCCATCAGCATCACCGAGTCGCCGTCGGGGTCGATGTCGGTGGTGGAGACCAGGATCCGCACCGGGGCACCCGCCACGGCTCGGGCGACCAGGTTCTTCGGGCGGGGCGGAGCATTGGAGGCATCGGCGGGGACGATCCGCACGGTCAGCCGGGCCGCACCACTGCGCCCGGTATCGTCCACCACCTCATAGGTGAGGGTCGCCTCGCCGCTCGCGTCGGGGGCCGCGGAGAATCGGATCTGCTGGTCGTGGGGCTCGGCATGGCCGAGACTCTCGGAACCCTCAGTCCCGGTGAGATCGCCGAGGTGCAGGTCCGAGTTCGTGGGAGAGAG
Source organism: Brachybacterium paraconglomeratum (assembly GCF_039541415.1). Classification (GTDB taxonomy): domain Bacteria; phylum Actinomycetota; class Actinomycetes; order Actinomycetales; family Dermabacteraceae; genus Brachybacterium; species Brachybacterium paraconglomeratum_A. The sequence goes on along the minus strand of NZ_BAABGE010000010.1, from coordinate 400,231 downwards.
GTCGTTGTCGAGCACGTCGACCAGGACCATGTCGCCGGCACGCACCACGGCCTCGTCCGGGGCGCCGACGGGGTTGGCGAACTGGGTGTCGGTGCGGGCGAGCATCACGCGGAGGGTGCCGGTGGAGCTGCCGGTCGAATTGGCGACCTCGTAGGTCAGCGGCACCGGCTCCTCGGTAACCTCCGCCCCGGGGGATGCCTCGACCCGTACCAGGTGGTGGCCCACCACGGTCGCCTTCAGCCCGCTGCCTTCGGGAACTGTCACCGAGCCCAGCACGAGCACCCCGCCGGTCGGGTCCACGTCGTTCTCCAGCGGATCCAGCAGAGAGTCGCCACCGGTGGTGACCAGCCCCATGTCATCCACGGCGATCGGCAGCATCGCATCGCGGCCCGGGGGGACCACGTCGATCCGGATCAGACCACGCGAGCTGGCCGCTGGAGCGGAGACCGTGTAGCCGGCGTAGTAGGTCCCCTCGGCCCCGCTGACGCTCACGGAACCGGTGACAAGATCCGCATCGGTCTCGAGCCCCTCGACCTCGTCGACGTGGGTGAGCTCGAGCGAGCCGCCGGCGGGATTGATGTCATTGGCCAAGGGCGCGAAGGTCGCCGACCGGCCGGCGACGACCTGCACATGATCCGTGGTGGTGATCGGTGCGAGCTCCGGATCGGTCACCGCCTCCACCTCGAGGACGTCCTCAGAGGTCATGCCGTGCTCATCACGGAAGGTGAGGGTGACCTGCTTGGCTCCGACCACCAGTCCGGCATCGTCGATCGTGACGGTGCCGTCGGCGCGGAAGCTGACAAGATCCTCCGGGGCGATGCTGGCATCGGCGAGATAGAAGGCATCGCCCTCCTGATCCTCCCAGTACGGCAGCACGTTCAACGTGACGGTGCTGCCCGAGAGCACCTGCACTCGGGGGATGACCTGATCGGCGGGAACCGGGGCGGTGTTCTGCGACGGCGTGTGCACCGTGAGGGTGACGGTCGCAGTGTCCGTGCCGCCGCGGCCGTCCTCCACCTGGTAGGTGAAGCTGGAGGTACCGCTCGCGGAGTCGTCGACCGCGATCTGGAGCTGCGTGCCACCGCGGATGGGGGTGACGGCACCGATGCCGGGCTGTTCGCCGCTGAGCTCAGCGAGCAGCACGTCGCCATCGGGGTCGGTGTCGTTGCGGGTCACCGGCAGCACCACGTTCGCCCCGGGGCGCACCCCGTAGTCGTCGTCATTGGCGGTCGGAGGGCGGTTCTCCTGGTCGCGGTCCGCTTCGACGTCGGTGATGGTGGAGGTGACGGTCTCGATCTCCTTCTCTTCGTCGTTCTGCTGGATGTCCTGCGTGATCACCCAGTCATCGACCATGGTCATGTCATCCCGGATCATCCAGGAGAGACCGCCGATGTGATCGTTGAGGACCACCAGGTCGCGGTTGACCCGCAGCACCAGCTCGGCGGAGGCCGTCGCCTCCGGCACCACCTCCGAGACCGGCTCCGCCCCCTCGCAGAGGCGGAGATAGCGCAGCGAGCCGTTCCAGGCGCCGTAAGCGCAGCCGCCGACCTGTGCGGGAGCGGCCGGGGTGCCGGTCCCGCCCGCAGGATGCGCGACGGGCGTGCCGCCGTCCAGCGGGACCTGGAGCAGCGAGTCCGTGGTCGCGAGCAGCACCTGGTCGGAGTCCTCGCCGGGTTGCTGGAGGGCGACGCCGCTCGCGTCGGTGACTCCGCTGGAAGTGAGGTCGACGGTGCGCGCCGGGGTGCCGAGGTGCAGCAGCCTCTGCTCCCGGTCCAGCACCACCGGCTGCTCTCCGACCGCGGTGAGGGCGACCGAGCCCTCCTTCGTGGAGATGCCGCTGAGGGTGACCGGATCCCGCGTCTCGGGCTTCGCGGTGTCCACACTGCGCGGGAAGGTGAGCAGCTGGTCGCCATCGAGCACGAACACGGTGCCGGAGGTGGTGACGGTGACCTGGATGGCGGAGCCCCCGGCCTCGTGCACGGGCTCGACCCCGCTCGGGGTGAAGGCGGCGGCCTGCTCCGGGGTCAGGATCCAGACCCTGCCGTCTGCCGCGGCGATCGCGACCCGGTCCCCGCCGAGTGCGAGGGCGGAATCCGGCGGCAGCTCGACCACGCCACCCCGCAGCACGGAGGCGGTGTTCAGGACGCTGTAACCACGGCCCCCGGCGGCGAGGACGACGTATCCCGACTGCACGATGTCAAGGTCGTCCCCGGTCAGCGAGAGGCGGGCGTCCAGCTCCTCGGCATCGACGTTCAAGCGGCCGACGGCCCCCTCGGAGCTGTTGGTGATCCAGACTCCGCCGTTGGAGACGTCGATGTCGGAGGACTGCAGTCCGGGATAGCGCAGCGCGAAGGCTGTGAGCACGAGGGCGAGCAGGGTGATCACCGCGCTCGAGGCAGCAGTGATGCGGCGTCGACGTGCGGCTGCGGCCCTGGCGCTCACTGCGGTATTCCTCCCCCGCCGCAGGTCATCCCCGGCGGCCCCCCGTCCGGACGCCTGCCTGCGGCCGTCACATCCTATCGCCCGCTCGTGCCGGTGGAGCAGCGCTGACCGTCATGCTCGGCGTCGACGCACCTGCGCCGGCTCCTCAGCACCGCGCCTCGCTGCCCGTCGGGTCTCCCCCACCACTCAGCGGGGCAAGCTCACCGTCGCGACCACGGCCCGATGGTCCGAGGACCCTCGGGCCTCCACGATGACGGCGCCAGCCTCGATCTCGCCACGTGCCCAGAGCGAGTCGATGCGCCGCACGGGGAGACGCGCAGGATGGGTCGCGAGCCTCATCCTGCGCAGCCGCGTCATGACGGCATCGAGCCGCGCGCGCACCGGCGAGCGCCAGCTCTTCTGCTGGACGGCCACGTCTCTCCAGCCGGTGGCGGCGAGCGCGGCCAGCTCAGACGCGGAAGGGTCGGCGTTCATGTCCCCCATCAGCAGCGCTGGCCCGTCGAGATCCTCGGCGAGGCGCACTATGCCCTGCACCTGAGCGGTGCGGTGCGCGCGGCTGGCGTTGTCGAGGTGGGTCACCAGGACGTCGAGCTCCTGGTTCCCCGGCCCGCGGACCCGCGCGTGGAGCACGCCGCGGGTCTCCATCGGTGGCTCGCAGCCCGGGTGGGCGGCCAGCAGGTGCACGGCGTGGGAGAGGATCTGGTAGCGGGTCAGGAGCGCGAGCCCGTAGCGACGGTGCGGCGTCCCCACGGTGGCGGGCGGGAGTTCGAGGGCGGCACCGAAGCAGACCTGCATTCCCAGCAGCTCGCCGAGGCGTGCCGCCTGGTCCTCATGCCCGGAGCGGGGACCGAATCGCTGGTCCACCTCCTGCAGGCCGATCACGTCCGCGTCGAGCGCCGCGATCTCCCGGGCGGTGCGTGCAAGATCCACTCGGCCGTCGTCGCCGAGCCCGTGGCGGATGTTGTAGGTCGCCACCCGCCACGTGCTCACCGCGTCACCTGCCCCTCGCCTCACTGCAGGCAGCTGGGTCCCAGCAGCGTCTTCAGCGAGGCGTACAGCGCGGCGGAGGGGTTCACCGAGAGCCGCTTGTCCAGCTGCATCAGGGTGGTCCGGCCGGGCTCCTGCAGGCGCAGCCGCACCTCGCTGGCGCCGGGATTGTCCTCCAGCACCCCGCGCAGCTCGCTGACCACACGCTCGGTGGCGCGGGTGGCCGGCAGGGCGATGACCACGGGTCCGTCGGCCCCTCCCCCGGTCTCAGGGATGGACATCTCCATCACCCGCAGCTCCGGCATCCCCTTGGAGGTGTCCACCCGTCCCTTCATCGAGACGATGAGGTCCTCGGCGAGCTCCCCGGCGACGGTCATATAGGTGGAGGGGAACATCAGGCAGTCGATCGAGCCCTCGAGGTCCTCGACGGTGGCGATCGCCCACATGTCGCCCTTCTTGGTGGTCTTGCGCTGCAGGGTCGTGATGAGCCCCGCGATGGTGACCATGGCGCCGTCCTCGACCGCGCCGTCATCGGCGAGCGCACTGATCGAGGTTGAGGAGTTCTGGGCGATGACGTGCTCGAGCCCGTACAGCGGGTGGTCTGAGACGTACAGGCCCAGCATGTTCCGTTCGAAGGCGAGCTTCTCCTTGCGGTCCCACTCCGGCAGGTCCGGGATCGTGATGGTCGCGGCGGAGCCGGTGGCCATATCGGCGTCGTCCCCTCCGCCGCCGCCGAACACGTCGGCGAACAGGTCGTACTGGCCCTGGGCTTCCTTGCGCTTCACATCGACCACGGAGTCCACGGCGTCCTCGTGGATCAGCACCAGGGAGCGACGGTTCGCACCGAGCTCGTCGAAGGCGCCGCCCTTGATGAGCGACTCGATGGTGCGCTTGTTGCACACCGACAGCGGCACCTTGTCCAGGAAGTCGGTGAAGGAGGTGAAGGCGCCCTTCTCCTGGCGGGTCTTGATGATCTCCTCGACCACATGCGCGCCGACGTTGCGGATCGCCGAGAGTCCGAAGCGGATGTCCTCCCCGACGGCGGAGAAGTACAGATCGGAGGCGTTCACATCGGGCGGGAGCACGGTGATGCCGCGCTGGCGGCAGTCGCCCAGGTACAGGCCCAGCCGGTCGCGGTTCTCCTGGGTGGAGGTGAGCAGCGCGGCCATGTACTCGGTGGGGTGGTTCGCCTTGAGGTAGCCGGTCCAGTAGGAGACCACGCCGTAGGCGGCGGAGTGCGACTTGTTGAAGGCATAGTCGGCGAAGGGCATGAGGGTCTCCCACAGTGCCGTCACCGCGGCCTTGGAGTACCCGTTGTCCTGCATGCCGGCTTCGAAGGAGGCGAACTGCTTGTCCAGCTCCGACTTCTTCTTCTTGCCCATGGCGCGGCGGAGGATGTCGGCCTGACCGAGCGAGTAGCCGGCGACCTTCTGCGCCGTCTGCATGACCTGCTCCTGGTAGACCAGCACGCCGTAGGTCTCGCCGAGGATCTCTGAGAGCGGCTCCTCGAGCTCCGGGTGGATCGGGGTGATCTCCTGCAGCCCGTTCTTGCGCAGCGCGTAGTTGGTATGGGAGTTCATGCCCATCGGGCCCGGGCGGTAGAGCGCCGAGACGGCGGTGATGTCCCCGAACTGGTCAGGCTTCATCTGGCGCAGCAGAGTGCGCATGCCGGAGCCGTCCAGCTGGAACACGCCGAGCGTGTCTCCCTTCTGCAGCAGCTCGTAGGTCTTCTGATCGTCGAAGGGCAGAGTCTCCAGATCCGGCGGGACCTTGCCGTTGCGCTCCATGTTCGCGACGGCGTCGGAGAGCACGGTGAGGTTCCGCAGCCCCAGGAAGTCCATCTTCAGAAGGCCGAGGGTCTCGAGCGTGGGGTACTCGAACTGGGTGATGATCTGGCCGTCCGAGGGGCGGCGCATCATGGGGACGATGTCCTTCAGCGGGTGGCTGGACATGATCACGGCGCAGGCGTGCACGCCCCAGCCGCGCGTCAGGCCCTCGACGCCCCTGGCGACCTCGACGACCTTCTGGACGTCGGGGTCCTCGTCGTGCATGCGACGGAACTCCCCGGCCTCGGCGTAGCGCTTGTCCTCCGGGTTGAAGATCCCGTTGACCGAGATGTCCTTGCCCATCACCGTGGGCGGCAGGGACTTGGTGAGCTTGTCGCCCATCGCGAAGGGATAGTCGAGCACGCGGGCGGCGTCCTTGAGCGAGTTCTTCGTCTTCATCACGCCGTAGGTGATGACCTGGGCGATGCGGTCATCGCCGTACTTCCGCTCGACGTACTCGATGACCTCGCCGCGGCGGCGATCATCGAAGTCGACGTCGAAGTCAGGCATCGACACGCGGTCGGGGTTCAGGAACCGCTCGAAGAGCAGTCCGTGCTCGAGCGGGTCGAGGTCGGTGATGCGCATCGCGTAGGCGACCATCGAGCCGGCGCCGGAGCCTCGGCCCGGGCCCACGCGGATGCCCTGTTCCTTGGCCCACTTGATGTAGTCCGAGACCACCAGGAAGTAGCCGGGGAAGCCCATCTGCAGGATGACGGAGACCTCGTAGTCGGCGCGCTGCTGGACCTCGTCGGGGATGCCGGAGGGATAGCGGTACTCCAGGCCCCGCTGGATCTCCTTGACGAACCAGGACTCCTCGTCCTCCCCGGGAGGGGTGGGGAAGTGCGGCATGTAGTTCGCGCCCTCGTCGGTGGTGCGGAACTCGACCTCGCACATCTCGGCGATGGTGAGGGTGTTGTCGCACGCCTCGGGGAACTCGCGGAACAGCTCGCGCATCTGCCGCGCGGACTTCAGGAAGTAGCCGGAGCCGCCGAACTTGAAGCGGTTGGGGTCGTTCAGCCGCGATCCGGAGTTGATGCACAGGAGCACATCCTGGATCTGCGCATCGTCCTCGGTGACGTAGTGGAGGTCGTTGGTGGCCACCAGCGGGGCGCCGATCGCCTTGCCCACCTCCAGCAGGTCCTTGGTGACCCGCTTCTCGATGTCCAGCCCGTGGTCCATCAGCTCGATGAAGTAGCTGTCCTTCCCGAACATGTCCTGGAACTCGCCGGCGGCCTTGACCGCCTCGTCGAACTGGCCCAGGCGCAGGCGGGTCTGGACCTCGCCGGAGGGGCAGCCGGTGGTCGCGATCAGGCCCTCGGAGTACTTCGAGAGTATCTCGCGGTCCATGCGTGGCCACTTGCCCATCTGGCCATCCAGCGACGCCTCGGAGGCGAGCCGGAAGAGGTTGTGCATGCCCGGCGTCGACTTCGACAGCAGGGTCATGTGGGTGTAGGCACCGCGGGCCGAGACATCATCGCCGGCGGCCTGCTGCTCCTTGGTGCCCCACTGCTGGCGGGTGCGGTCGTGACGGCTGGTCCCCGGGGTCACATACGCCTCGACGCCGATGATCGGCTTCACACCGGCATCGGTCGCGGCCTTGTAGAACTCGTAGGCGCCGAACAGGTAGCCGTGATCGGTGATCGCCACCGCGCTCTGCCCTTGACGCTTCGTCTCGGCGACGAGTTTGTCGATCTTCGCAGCGCCGTCCAGCAGGGAGTAATCGGTGTGCACATGCAGGTGCACGAAGTCATCAGAGTCCGCGGAAGCCATACCCCCAGAGTAGCCGTGGAGCCCACGAGCGAGGGGGCCAGGAGGAGGTCGGAGAGGTCACCCGGCGCGTACGGCGTGTCTCCCGATCTGGCACCTGGGCGGGCTGGCCGAGCGCACGCAGTCACGGGCCTGCGGGCGGTGGCGGCGCATGTACCGCAGTGGGAGCGCCCGTCGACGAGTTCCTCGACGAAATCTTCCAGACAGTGGAACAGATCGTCGAGAAAGTCCCCTGCGCAGCCTCGGCGCAATCGCTCGACCCCGGCTCATCGCCGTGGGTCTCGCTCGAGGTGATCATGCCTTGACGCTACGAACGCCCTACGACATTCTGCCGACGGGCAACCGGTCCAGCAGCATCCGCAGCGGCTGCTCTCTTCGCGAGTTCTCCCCGCGGACTCACCAGGGAGCGGCGACCTCCGCGTGGGTGCGCAGGATCCCCTCGGTGGTGCCCTCCGGGGCACGGCCGATCCCGCACTCGGTGGCCACCCCGAAGGGCTGTGTCAGCGCGGTGGAGGCTGCAGCGATGCGCCGCTGCGCTCCCTCGGCGCCATCCTCGCGGTGCACCAGCCCGAGGTACAGCTCATCGAGTCGTGGCAGCTGAGCGAGCGGGGCGAAGTATGCCGCGTCGTCCCGCTCGATGGGGACCGGCAGATGCAGCCAGGTCAGCTGCCGGGCGGCGCTGTCCACCAGGGCGTCGGCGAGCTGGACCAGGGTGGCGGCATCGCGCGGCTCGGCGAAGTGCCGCTCCCCCGCGTCGCCGTAGCAGAGATGCACCCCGACCTCGATGTCCAGCGGCACCGCATCCACCAGTGCCGCGAGGCGGGTCACGATGCCGGCCAGCAGGTCACCGCTCCACCAGCCCTCCATGGGGCTGCCATAGCCGGAGGCGCCCTCGAGGATGCCGAGCTCGCTGGCCACGTCCCACTGGATCGCGAGGTCCTCGTGCGGGATCGCCTCGAGGATCTCCTCGAGCTCGTGAAGCAGCGCGGCGGTGTAGACCGGTTCGATCGCGGCCCTGTCCGCACCGGTGAAGAAGGAGGAGATCACCGCGATCGGGGTGGGCAGGGAGACCTGGAAGCGGGTCCCTGGCGCGATCACTCCCTGTTCGCGCAGCCGGGCGAAGATCGGGTAGGACTCTCTCGCTGCGGCGGCATAGCCGAGCGGCGGCAGCGCGATCCTGGCGGGCTCTACGCCGTCGGCAAGGCGCAGCGGCCGCGCATCGATGCCGGCCCCGAAGGGGATCGGCTGCTCTCCGACGCGTTCGATGCCTTCGGCCTGGCCGAGAACGTCTGGCTGGAACATGATCCAGTGGAATCGTGTCCCGACCTCCCCGTCGGGGATCCGGCGCACGTGGCGGCCGAGGATCTCTGCCACCGTGCGCATCGTCTTCTCGGCATCATCGAAGTTCACGCTGCCCGTGAGGAGGGCGCCCTGAGGTTCGGTCATGGGGACAGCCTACGGAGCGGGATGCATCTGCGCCGACCACTCAGCTCCCGGCGCCTTCACCCTCCGCCTGCTGCTCCCGCCTGGTGTCCTGGAGCAGGGAGTCCAGGTAGTCGTGGACGTCCTCGAAGCTGAGCGAGCGCTCATCGCGGCGCGGCGGGATGCCACCGACGAAAGCACCACCGTGCCAGGCCATCGAATCATCCGGCAGCGTCGGGTCATCATCACGCCACAGCTCGATCGGGATCGCATGGGCGACGAGGTCACGGGCGACCTCCTCGGCCTGGGCCGGGCTGCCCGAGCGCTGCAGCACAGAGACCAGCAGCGACTGCGCCGCCCAGGCCACGGCGTCATCGTGGGAATCCTCCCCCGGGTCCACGGATTCCTGCACCAGGGCGATGTAGCTCGCCGCCAGTTCGTCGGCTCCGTCCTCGTACTGGTCCTTGGCGACCCGGAGGGCCACCTGCGGGACCAGATCGCGGGCTTCCCACAGCACCGCGGCGCCGACCAGCGCCATCCCCACCCCGGTCGGGAAGTCCGGATCCAGCGCGATCGGCGTCGACGGAGCCTTACCTGCACGGCGGTCGTCGTCCGCCGCGAGATAGGTGCGCACCGCCTCGGCCACTGCCGCGCGGGCCTGATCGCCATCGCGCAAGATGGCCTCGGCGCCAGCGGGATTGATGCCCAGCCGGCGGGCGACCCGCAGGAAGGGGAAGTCGGCACGGTCCAGCGCCGCCTCTCGGGAGGGCGTCAGCGCACGGGAGGTCTGCTCATCGTTCATGCTTCGACGCTACCGCCTGCCAGACTGTGCGCGTGCCCGCCACCGCTGTGATCCGCCTGCGCCCGCTGCGCGAGGATGATGTCCCGACCGTCGCCTCCTGGGGGCAGGACCCTCGCTTCGTCGAGCACGCCGGATGGACGCCCGGCCTCCCCGATTCCGAGCTGCGCAGCTTCTGGCGCAGCTTGGTCAGCTCCCCGCCGCCCGGGCTGCTGCGCCTGGGCGCCGAACGGGACCGGGTGCTGATCGGCTATGTCGATCTGCACGGCGAAGGATCGGAGCAGCGCGAGCTCGGCTATGCGATCGGTCCCAGTTCCTGCTGGGGGCAGGGGCTCGGCACCGCGGTCGCAGAGGCGGCCCTCACCCACGCGTTCGAGATGCTGGGCCTGGAGTCGGTGTGGGCGGAGGCTTTGCCCGCGAATGCGGCATCGCTGCGGATCCTGCAACGGATCGGGATGCGGAGCACCGGCAGCGGGGAGCAGGAGGTGTTCCGCGGGGTGACCGGGAGCTACGAGCAGTTCCGGATCACCCGCCCGGAGCATGCCCTGCTCAGTGCCCCCGCAGTGCCTCCAGCGCCGCCTGCAGATCTGCCGGGTACTGCGAGGCGAAGGTGACCTCCTCGCCGGTGGCGGGGTGGACGAAGGTCAGCTCCATCGCGTGCAGCCATTGGCGGATCAGGCCCACCTGCTCCGCGAGCCGAGGATCCGCGCCGTACATCGGGTCACCCACCAGCGGATGATGCAGCGCTGCCATGTGCACCCGGATCTGATGGGTGCGCCCCGTCTCCAGGCCCACCTTCAGCAGAGTCGCGCCCTGCAGGGCTTCGAGCGTCTCGTAATGGGTCACCGAGTGCTTGCCGTCGCTGCGCACCGCGAACTTATAGTCGTGCTGCGGGGAGCGCCCGATGGCGGCCTCGATGGTGCCCGACGGCTGCTCCGGAGTGCCCTGGCAGACCGCGTGATAGATCTTCCCGACCTCGCGGGCACGGAAGGCGTCCTTCAGCGTGGTGTAGGCGCGCTCGGTGCGGGCGACCACCATCAGCCCGCTGGTGCCCACGTCCAGGCGGCTCACGATGCCCTGCCGCTCCGCGTCACCGGTGGTGCGGATGCCCACGCCTGCGGCGGCCAGATGACCCAGCACCGTGGGACCGGACCAACCGGCGCTCGGGTGCGCGGCGACGCCGACAGGCTTGTCGATCACCACGATGTCGTCATCCTGGTGGATCAGGCTCATGCCCTCGGCGATCTGGGGCCGGACCTCCACGGCGGGCTTCTCGTCCGGCAGCTCGACGTAGACCATCGTGCCGGGCTCGAGCCGGGTGGAGCGGGCCGGGACCTGCCCGTCGACCAGGACACCGCCGTTGCTGACCAGTTCCGCGGCGCGGGTGCGGGAGAGGCCCAGCATCCGGGAGATGCCGACGTCGATCCGTTCCCCGGCGAGCCCTTCGGGCACCATCAGCGTGCGGGAGGCACTCATGGCTTCTCCGGCGCAGTGTCGTCGGCAGCAGCCTCGGCGGCCGCATCAGCGGCGTCAGCGTGCGCCGGATCCGAGTCGACCCCGAACAGGCCCAGCGCCACGATCAGGATCGCGCCGCCCACCACGGCCATATCGGCCACGTTGAACACGGGCCAGTTGGGCAGTTCGAGGAAGTCGACGACAGCGCCGTGGAAAGGGCCCGGATCGCGCAGCAGCCGATCATGGATGTTGCCCAGCGCACCGCCCATGATGAGGCCGAGAGCCGCGGTGTACCAGGGCGAGCGGACCGCCTTGAGCGCGAAGACGATCACGCCGATCACGATCGCGATCTGCAGGCAGGTGACCACCGGAGTGATCTCCGCTCCCATCCCCCAGGCTGCCCCGCTGTTGTACAGCAGGGTCAGCTGGAGGACCTCACCGAGGAACGGCTGAGGATCCAGCAGCGGCAGATTCTCCACCGCCCAGTTCTTCGTGATCTGGTCGATCACGGCCAGGACCGCGGCAATCACGGCGATGGTGCCGAGGACAGTTCCTCGGCTCAGACGGCGACGAGCGCCGGACCCCGTGGGCCCGGCGCTCGTCGGCGTGGAAGCAGGGGCGTTCACAGACCGAAGTTCGCCTGCTTGTCCTGCGTCTCACTGCTGTCGAGATCGCTGAGCTGGTTCTCGAGGTAGTTGCGCAGACGGTTGCGGTAGTCGCGCTCGAAGTTGCGCAGACCCTCGATGGTCTTGTCGAGCTCGGCCTTCTTGGTCTCGAGCTCGGCGAGCGTGGTGCGGGACTTCTCCTCGGCGTCGCCGACGATGCGCATGTGCTCGTCGTTGGCCTCGCCGATCAGACGATCGCGCTCGTCCTCGCCGTTCTTGACGTACTCGTCGTGCAGACGGTTCGCCAGGGCGATGATGCCGGCGGCGGACTGATCGGGCGACTCCGGTGCGGGCGCCGCCACGGGGGCAGGCTGCTCGACGACGGGCTCATCCTCGACGACGGGCTGCGACGCGGTGGCATCGAGCTCTGCGTCGTCCGCAGCGCTGACGGGCGTGGTGTCGATGATCGCGTCGGTCTCGCCGGTCGCGGACACATCAGCGACGGGAGCCGCCGCACCTGCGCCGGACTCGAGCTCAGCAATGCGGTTGTGAGCCTCTTCGAGCTCCTTCTTCAGGCGATCATTCTCAGCCAGGAGCTCCTTGAGGCGGGGTTCCACGTCGTTGTCGAGGAAGTTGTCGACCTCGTCCATGTCGTAGCCCTCCGAGAACCGGACCGGCGTGAACCGCTGATTCTGTAGGTCTTCGGGCATCAGAGCCATGGGTCACCTTTTCTTAGTGCGGAAATCAGATGCGCGGTGGGCGCGACGCGCTCAAGCCTAGCGGATAGTGCCGAGGTTCCTGGACCGGAGTCTCCTCACATCGCCAATCCGCCGAGCACCCGCAGCAGGATCCATCCGAGGACCAGGAGGATCATCAGGCTGAGGTCGAGAGCCACCGCACCGATCCGCAGAGGCGGGATCAGGCGCCGCAGCCCCAGCACGGGAGGATCGGTCAGCGTGTAGACGATCTCGAACAGAACAAGAACCAGCCCCGAAGGCCGATACTCCCTCGCATAGGACTGGATCCACTCGAGCACCAGACGGGTGATCAGCAGGAGCAGATAGACCAGCACTGCGAGGTACAGCACTCCTGCAACGATCTGCATGGAAACCGCTCAGCTCTGGTTGTAGAAGCTGCCCTCGTCGGCCGAGGCGTCCCCGTCGACCTGGACGAACTCCGGGGAGAGCAGGAACACCTTGGAGGTCACGCGCTCGATGGTGCCGCGCAGGCCGAAGACCAGACCGGCCGAGAAGTCGACCATGCGCTTGGCGTCGCCGTCGGGCATATCGGAGAGGTTCATGATGACGGGGACACCGTCACGGAACGACTCGCCGATCGCCTTGGCGTCGTTGTAGGACCGCGGATGGATCGTGGTGATGCGGTGCATCGACTCCTCCACTGCCGGGGCCATGGCCACCATGTTCGAATGCTGACGGATCGGGGTCACCTGGGCCTCCCGTTCTGGTGCGGCCTCGGGGCCACGCTCGGTGCGGCGGGACGGTGCGGCGACCTCGTCATGGCGGAGCCGTTCGTCCTCGTAGTACTCGTCATCGACCTCGTTGGCGAGGCCGAGTGCGACCATGGCGTTGCGCCAGGTTCCCATCGCAGATCTCCCAGTCTGTTGTTCACGCTGACCTGGGCCCCAGGGAAGCACGGGGAGTGCGCGGGAGCCCTTACCCGTTGAAACTACCGCAGCGATTTCCTCGACGCAGGGAGGCGCCCGGCGTGTCGTGCGCATGTCTGGCCGTGCGGGAGTTCCACACATCACTCCCTCACAGGCCTCGCGCGCTCCCCCCCCCTGACCGGACCGACTCGGCTCCCACCCACCGGGCTGTACCTCACACGTGGCGCAGGACGCCGGCGAAGCGCCCGGTGCGGGCCTGGCGGCGATAGGAGTAGAAGCGTTCCTCTTCGAGGGTGCAGGGGTGGTCCGTGTCGATGGCGTCGCGCGGGATGCCCGCCGCGGAGAGCACCGCGACCGCACCGGCTCGCAGGTCCAGGGACGGTGTTCCCCAGGAGGTGGATGCCCGGGTGGCGGGGAGCTGCTGCGCCGCTTCCTCCCGCATCGCCGCGGGCACCTCGTAGCAGGCTCCGCAGATCGCGGGTCCGATGCTGGCCGTGAGATCCGCAGGTCGTGCCCCGAACTCCGCCATCACCTCGAGGGTGCGCTGCAGCACCCCGCCCAGCAGGCCCGCACGCCCGGCATGGGCGGCCGCGATCGTGCCGGAGACGGGATCGCTCAGCAGCACCGGCAGGCAGTCGGCGACCATGATCGCGAGCGCCACGTCCCGGCGATCGGTGACCAGGGCGTCAGCGGTGACCACCGGCGCCATCCCCGTCGGGGGCAGCGCATGGACCTCTGCGGAATGCACCTGGTTCACGAAGACCAGCGGCACTCCGAGCTCTGCCTCGAGCAGCTCCCGATTGCGGGTGACGGCGTGCTCCTCGTCCCCGACATGGCGGGCGAGGTTCAGCCCGGCGTGCTCCCCCGTGCTGACCCCGCCTTCACGCCCCGTGAACAGGGCACGGGCCCCGCGAAGTCGCGAGGCCCGTGCAGGAAGTGCTGAGGTCACTTGAGGAAGGACGGCAGATCGAGATCGTCGTCGTCCGCCGGCGGCTCCTCGATGTGCGGGGGGCGCGCCTGCTCGGGAGCCCGGGGCGCGGGCTGGGGAGCGGTCCGCTCCTGCTGCGCATACTGCCCGTCCTCGGTGTCAGCGGCGTCGAGGACCTCGGTCTCGGGCTCGGTCGCACTCTGCCGCGACGGGGAGAAGGCCTGCTGCGGCAGACCCCAGGCACCGGGAGCGCCGGAGCCGGCCGCTCCGGCAGCAGCACGCTGCTCCTGGAGGGGAGGACGCTGCGCCGCGGCGCGGGGCTGCTCGGCGCGCGGCTGCTCGGCACGGGGGGCGGGGCGCTGCTGCGGGGTGACGTCCTGACGCTGCGCCGGACCGCCGCCCTCGAAGCCGGCCGCGATCACGGTCACGCGGACCTCGTCGCCCAGGGCATCGTCGATGACGGAGCCGAAGATGATGTTGGCGTCGGGGTGAGCGGCCTCCTGGACCAGGCGTGCGGCTTCCGAGACCTCGTAGAGGCCGAGGTCGCTGCCACCCTGGATGGAGAGCAGCACGCCGTAGGCGCCGTCGATCGAGGCTTCGAGCAGCGGGCTGGAGACTGCGAGCTCGGCGGCCTGCAGGGCGCGGTCCTCACCGCGTGCCGAACCGATGCCCATCAGGGCGCTGCCGGCGCCCTGCATGACGGACTTGACGTCGGCGAAGTCCAGGTTGATCAGACCCGGGGTGGTGATCAGGTCGGTGATGCCCTGGACACCGTTCAGAAGGACCGTGTCCGCGCTCTTGAAGGCGTCGAGCATCGAGACCTGCTTGTCCGCGATGGACAGCAGGCGGTCGTTGGGGATCACGATGAGGGTGTCGACCTCGGCCTGCAGTGCGGCGATGCCGGACTCGGCCTGGGTCGAGCGGCGACGGCCCTCGAAGGTGAACGGGCGGGTGACCACACCGATGGTGAGGGCGCCGAGGCTGCGGGCGATCTTCGCCACGACGGGCGCGCCGCCGGTGCCGGTGCCGCCGCCTTCGCCGGCGGTCACGAAGACCATGTCGGCCCCGCGGAGGACCTCTTCGATCTCCTCCGCGTGGTCCTCGGCGGCACGCTTGCCCACCTCGGGATCGGCGCCGGCGCCGAGGCCGCGGGTGATCTCCTTGCCGACGTCGAGCTTGACATCCGCATCGGACATCAGAAGTGCCTGGGCGTCGGTGTTGATCGCGATGAATTCGACGCCCTTGAGGCCGGACTCGATCATGCGGTTGACGGCGTTGACACCTCCGCCGCCGACGCCGACGACCTTGATGACTGCGAGTGAGATCTGGGTTCCGGCCACAATTGGTCCTTGCTCTTGTCGTTCATCCGAGGAGGGGGCCTGCGTCGCACCTGGTCGTGGACTTCCAAAACCCTAGACCTCGAGTTGAGGTTAGGACTTCGGGGCGCTTCTCCTTTCCTCTGACGCTAGGGACGCAATCACCTGCGCGCAAACACCACGTGCGCGTGTCGTCCCTCGAGGGCGGGCGAGATCACCGCCACAGCCTCGAATTCCGTCACCGGGTGACCGGAGCCACCGGCGAGGAGACATCGATGACGGTGCCCGGCTGGCCGAGCAGCGCCTGGACCACCTCGGCCTTGAGCTCCGCGTCGCGGGCATCTCCCCAGACGACGGTCTTGGTGCCGCCGTCCTCGAGGGAGAGCACCACCGTCACGTCGCTCTGGCTGGACGCGGTGACCTCCTGCACGGCTCCGCGCAGAGGCTCGGGCATCCCCGCCATGACATCGGTCATCGCCGCGGCCGCGCCCTCGGGATCCGCCGACCCTCCGGCGACGACGAGCGGGACCAGCGAGGCTCCCTCGCCCGCGGCGGGCGGCAGCTCCTGACCGCCGGCATCGACCACAGCCGTGGTGCCGTCGGCCTTCGTGAGCAGTCCGACCGGGGCGGCCTCGGTGATCCGCACCCGCACGCCATCCGGCCAGATCCGCTCGACCTCGGCCGACTCGACACCGGGTATCGCGGAGACGTCCTCGGCGATCGCCCCGGTGGCCAGCAGCAGCATGCTGCCGTCGGCGCGCGCGGAGGTTGCCTCGCGGACCTCCTGCTCGGCCACGTAGCCGGCGCCCTCGACCGTGATGCTCTGCACCTGCAGCGCGGGCAGGAAGATCGCCGTGACTCCGGCGGCGACCAGCACCAGCACGGTGATCAGCACACCGGCGAGGATCGCGCGACGGCGCCGCCGCCAGGGCCTGCCGGCCACCAGCTCTCGGAAGCGTTCGGAGGCCTGCACCACCCGCCCGCCGCTCTCCGCCCCTGCCGTGGGCGAGCCCGCAGCCGGTGCGGAGGATTCCGCGGAGCGCAGCGCGGAGGGCTGGGAGCGGCCGACGGTGCGGCCACGGGGAGCCGGCGACGGCGACGGGCCGGAGTGCGCCTGAGGAGCGGACGGCGCGGAGCGCGCAGACGGGGCAGAGGGTTCAGGCGGTGCGGAACGAGCGGGGCGTGCTGAGCGAGCGGGCGGTGCCGAGCGATCAGGCCGTGCCGAACGCGCAGGCGGCGCCGACGGGGTCGTGGACGACGGGGCGGACGCGCCCTGTCGCGGCGTCGGCGTCGGGGTGGGGCGGGGGCGCCGAGCGTCCTGCCGCGGCTTCGGGGCGTGAGGGCGGCGGGCCATCAGCTGCGGTTCTCGCGGTCGCGCAGAGCGGTCATCAGTGCGGGCGTGATCTCCACGATGTCACCGGCTCCGAGCATGAGCAGCAGGTCACCGGGCTGCGCCTCGGCGACCACCTGGTCGGTGAGCTCCGTTCCGGCGGAGATCGCCATGACGGACGCGGCGGCGAGATCGGTGATGGTCCGCGCATCGACCGTGGGGTCAGGATCCTCGCGAGCGGCGAAGACGGGCAGCACCCAGGCGTGGTCGGCGGCCGAGAGCGCGGCGGCGAAGTCGATCGCGAAATCACGGGTGCGCGAGAACAGGTGGGGCTGGAACACGACGAGCACACGGCCGGGACCCGACTGCGAGGCGACGATGCCGCGAGCGGCGGCGATGGTCGCGGCGACCTCGCGGGGATGATGCGCGTAGTCGTCGACGACGGTCACTCCCCCGGCGGTCCCGGCCACATCGAAGCGGCGCGAGGCCCCGGTGAAGGTCGCGAGTCCCGCGGCGAGTGCGTCCACGGCGGCATCGGGCGCGGCCGCTGCGGTGGCGGCGAGGGCCCCGAGGGCGTTAAGGACGTTGTGGTGGCCGGTCACCGCCAGCTGGATGGTCAGCGGACCGTGGGGAGTGTCGATCTCGACCTCGGCCCCGCGGGGCCCGCTGCGCTCCTCCCGCAGCGCCCACTCAGCCTCCGCAGCGGTGCCGTAATGCACGACGGCGACGCCACGGGCCCGGGCCCGCTCGCCGAGCGCAAGGGCGCCCGGATCATCGGCGCACACCACGAGCGTGCCACCGGGGACGAGCTGCGCGGTGAGGGCGTCGAAGGCCGCGGTGAGGGTGGCGGCGTCGCCGTGGAAGTCGAGATGGTCGGGCTCGAGGTTGGTGACCACCAGGGAGCGCGGGGCGAAGGCGAGGAAGGAGCCGTCGGACTCATCCGCCTCGACGACCGCGAGGCCCGTGCTCGGGGAGGGTGCCGACGGCGATGCGCCGAGACCAGCGTTGCGGCCGAGATCCGGAACGGCCGCCCCGAGCGCCCAGGCCGGGTCGACTCCCGCGCCGCGCAGCGCAGACACCGCCATTCCGGTGGTGGTCGTCTTGCCGTGGGTGCCGGCGACGGCGACCAGGTCACGGTCCCGGAGCAGTCCGGCCAGGGCGGCGGCGCGGTGGATGACGGGGATCCCGCGCTCCCGGGCTGCCAGCACCTCGGGGTTGTCGGCCCGCACTGCGGTGGAGACGATCACCAGGTCGAGGCTCGCGGCGAGCAGGGAGGCGTCGAAGCCGATGCCGATGCGGGCGCCGGCCTCCCGCAACGGGGCGATGAACTGGCCGTCCTGGGAGTCGGAGCCGCTGACCTCGAGCCCGGTCTCGAGCGCGAGGCGGGCGACAGCGCTCATGCCCGCCCCACCGATGCGCACCACATGCACCGAGCGCACCTCGAGATCGGTGGGCCAGTCCGACTGGGTGATGACCTCCCCGGCACGCAGAATCGTGCGGGGCATCACCTGCGGGGAAGGGGCGTGCTCGAGGCCTGAAGTCATGGGGCCACCGTAATCCGCTCGCCGGGCTGCCTGGGTCAGGCTCGGCGTGCGACCCCGGTCACCACGTCGGCCATCACCTCGGCGGCGTCGGTGATGCCGAAGGCGCGGGAGGCCTCAGCCATCGCCGACAGCCGGTCCTGATCGCGCAGCAGCGGCAGCACCTGCTCGCGCAGAGAGGCCGCATCGAGCTCTCCGTCGGCGATCATCAGGGCGCCGCCCGCGGCGACCACCTGCTCGCCGTTCAGCGCCTGCTCGCCATTGCCGATGGGCAGCGGCACCAGCACTGCGGGCAGGCCGACGGCGGTGAGCTCGCAGACCGTCCCGGCTCCGGAACGGGTCAGGGCGAGATCCGCGGCGGCGTAGGCGTCCTCCATCGCACCGACGTACTCGACCACCTCGTAGCCCTCCAGCTCGGGCATGCCCCCGGCCTTGCCTCGACCGGTGACGTGCAGGATCTGCGCCCCGTTCTCGATGAAGGCGGCGGCGGCCTCGGCCACCGCCGTGTTCAGGCGCAGAGCCCCGAGGGAGCCGCCGGTGGCCAGCAGCACGGGGCGGGCGGGGTCCAGCCCGAAGCCGCGCACGGCCTGCTCACGGCGAGCGGCGCGGTCGAGATGGGCGATGCCCTCCCGCATCGGCATTCCGATGCGCCGGGCGCCGGGCAGGCTCGAGCCCTCGAAGGCGGTGAGCACGGCAGCGGCGCGACGGGCTCCGAGCCGATTGGCCAGGCCGGGCCGACGGTTCGCCTCATGGACCACCAGCGGGCGACGCAGCGAGGCGGCGGCGAGATAGGCGGGCGGGCAGACATAGCCGCCGAATCCTGCCACCACGTCGATCTCCCGCTCGCGCAGCAGGGTGCGGACACTGCGCAGGGTCGCGCCGAATCGGCCCGGAAAACGCAGCGCATCCCCGTTCGGGCGGCGCGGGAAGGGCACCTTGTCGATGGTGACCAGCTCATAGCCGGCCGCGGGCACCAGATCGGCCTCGAGCCCCTCCTGGGTGCCGAGCACGATCACCTCGGCCTCCGGGCAGCTGTGGGTGATCTGCGCGGCGGTGGCCAGCAGCGGGGACACGTGCCCGGCGCTGCCACCCCCGGCCAGCAGGATGCGGGGCGTGGAGGTGGGCATCAGGACTTCCGGGAGGAGGGGGCGGAACCGCGGCCCGAGCGCCGCGAGCGGGAGGTGGACGAGCGCTGCGCGGTGGACGAGCGCTTCGAGGCCGTCGGGCTCTTCGTGGACTTCGGGCTCGTCGCGGGCTTCGGGCTCGTCGCGGCGCCGGCGCGCTGGGCGGGCTTGGCGGAGGTGGAGGTCGTGGCCGACCTGGCGGAGCTCGCACTCTTCCCTGACGCGCCGCGCTGGGCAGCCTTCCGCGGCGACCGGGAGGAGCTGCGTGCCGGGGTGGGGGCACCTGCCACAGCGCGCTCGCGTGGCGCGGGCAGCACGCTGATCGATCGGCGCACCGAGCTGAGCCGGGCCCCGATCGCCTCCTCGGCGCCGGGCTCGCGCCGGGCGAAGGAGATCAGCATCCCCAGAGCGATCATGGAGGCGAGCAGGGCGGAGCCACCCGAGGAGATGAACGGCAGCGGGACCCCGATCACGGGCAGCAGCCCGGTGACGACCATCATGTTCACGAAGGCCTGTCCGAGCAGCCAGGCGCTGATGCCGGCCACGGTGATCTGCATGAAGTGGTCATCCAGGCGAGTGATCATGCGGAACATCAGCAGGGCGAGGACGGTGAACAGCAGCACCACGCCGAGGGTGCCGATCAGGCCGAGCTCCTCGCCAAGGATCGCGAAGATGTAGTCGTCCTCGGCAGCTGGCAGCCGTCCCCACTTCTGGCGGGACTGCCCGAGGCCGACGCCCCACCATCCACCCTCGGCCAGCCCCATCAGGCCCTGATCCGATTGGAGGCAGGAGTCGCCCGGGCAGGTGCCATGGATCCAGTTGTTGATGCGCGCCATGCGGTTGCCGCTGGTGATCGTGAGCGCGACGACCCCGATCAGCCCGGCGACCCCGGCGGCCAGGAACCAGCGTCGCGGGACTCCGGCGACCCAGACGGCGCCGGCGACCAGCATGGCCATCACCAAGGTGGTGCCGAGGTCGTGCCCGAGCACCACCAGCCCGAGCGCTGCAGCGACACCCGGTGCGAGCGGGATGAACAGGTGGAAGGGCTTGTGCAGCAGCGGCCGCTTCATCGCCAGCACAGCGCCGATCCAGACAGCGAGCGCGAGCTTGAGGAACTCCGAGGGCTGGAGCCGTTGGGAGCCGATCTGGATCCAGTTGCGGTTGCCGTACACCTCGACGCCGAGGCCGGGGACGTGCACCAGGCACTGCAGCAGGAGCCCGAGCGCGAACAGGATCCAGGCGGCCTTGCGATAGAAGCCCGGTGGCAGCAGCGCCGCGATGATCAGGCCCACCAGGCCCATCCCGGCGAAGGTGCCCTGGCGCAGCAGCCCGGCGAAGCCCGAGTCGCCGCGGGAGATGTTTCCGACCGAGCTGGAGGACAGCACCATCACCAGGCCCACGCTGATCAGCAGCGCGCCGACCACGATGAGTCCGTAGAAGTCCAGCGCCGGTGACTTCAGCCAGGTGCCGACCCCATCACGGACACGGCCACTGATGTTCCCCAGCGGGTGGTCCTCATCGGGCCGCACCACGCCAACGGAGCGGCGGGCATCCCCGCGGGATTCCCGTCGGGTCTCCTCCATGGTCATGCGCGCTCTCCTGGCAGTCGGGTCACAGCCGCCGCGAACAGATCCCCCCGCTCCGCGTAGTCACGGAACTGGTCGATGGAGGCGGCCGCAGGAGCCAGCAGCACCACGTCCCCCGCCGAGGCGAGGGCGCGAGCAGCCTGCACCGCGTCGTCCATCATCCGGGAGCGCCCGGCGACATCGCCAGTGTCGCCCGGATCGATGCGTCGGACGGGGATCTCGGGAGCGTGTCGCGACAGGGCGGCGGTGAACGGTGCGTCATCGGCGCCGAGCAGCACCACACCGACCAGGCGGTCGCGCGCGCCGGCGATCAGTGCGTCCAGATCAGCGCCCTTGGTGTCACCCCCGGCGAGCCAGACCACGCGCTCGGCGGAGCGCAGAGACGCGGCGGCCGCCGCCGGGTTGGTCGCCTTGGTGTCGTCGACGAAGCTGATCCCGTCGATGGTGACGAGATGCTGGGCGCGGTGGCTGCCCATGCGGAAGGCGCGCAGACCGTCTCGCACTGCGAGGGGTTCGACCCCGTGTGCGCGCGCGAGAGCCGCGGCGGCCAGGGCGTCGAGCACGAGATGGGGTCCTGCGCCCTGCGGGCCCAGATGAGCGAGATCGGCGAGGGTGGCGAGCTCTATCGCGGAGTGGCGGCGTTCGGCGAGGAAGGCACGGTCCACCAGCACGCCATCGATCACGCCCAGTTCGGAGACGGCGGGGGGCCCGAGCGTGAGGCCCACGGCGCGTGCGCCGTCGAGAACATCCGCTTCCTCGACAAGATGCAGGGTGGCCGAATCTGCGGTGTTGTACACGCATGCGGTGCGCACGCCCTCGAAGATCCGTCCCTTGGCTGCGGCGTAGGCATCAGCGCCGCCGTGCCAGTCGAGGTGATCAGGGCTGATGTTCAGCACCACCGCGGCTTCGCAGTCCAGGTGCTCGGTCCAGTGGAGCTGGAAGCTGGAGAGCTCGAGGGCGAGCACGTCGAACCCCTCGGGGTCCAGCGCCGCCTCGATCACCGGCAGCCCGACATTGCCGCAGGCGACGGCGCGCAGACCGGCATGCTGGAGGATCGATTCGAGCATCGTGACGGTGGTGGTCTTGCCGTTGGTGCCGGTGATGCCGAGCCAGGCGGGGCCGTCGGCGGCCTGCATGCGGCGGGCCAGCTCGATCTCACTCCACACCGGGATCCCGGCAGCCTGTGCCGCGGCCAGCAGCGGCTGCTCCGGGCGCCAGCCCGGGGAGGTGACGACCAGATCGATCTTGGCGCCCTGGGGCAGCTCGAGCGTGTGCTCCTGGCCCAGGCGGAACTGCACCCCGAGCACCTCGAGGATCTGCGCGCGTTCGCGCAGCTCCGGGGTGTCGGTGCCGTCGACCACGAGCACGTGGGCGCCGCGCTGCATGGTCTGATCGGCGATCGCATAGCCGGAGACGCCGAATCCGGTCACCAGGATCCGCAGCCCGCTGACGTCCAGGCCCGGCCAGGACCGTTCCAGCAACGGGATGCTGGCGCCGCTGGTCATGAGGTGAGCCTGGGTAGGGCGTCGAGGTAGAAGATGCCCAGGCCCAGTCCCGCGAGGATCCCGGCCACGATCCAGAAGCGCACCACGATGGTGACCTCGTTCCAGCCCTTGAGCTCGAAGTGATGCTGCAGCGGGGCCATCCGGAACACTCGCTTGCCGGTGAGTTTGAAGCTGGTGACCTGGATGATGACCGACAGCGAGATGATCACGAACAGGCCGCCGATGATCGCGCCGAGGACCTCGGTGCGGGAGACGATCGTGAGGCCCGCGATCGCGCCGCCGAGGGCGAGGGATCCGGTGTCGCCCATGAAGATCTTGGCGGGCGAGGTGTTCCACCACAGGAAGCCGACGCAGGCGCCGATGATCGCTGCGCAGAGCACTGCGGTGTCCAACGGGTCACGGGCCTCGTAGCAGTGGACCACTCCCCCGGCGTCGAGGTCGACGTTGCAGACCTGACGCCACTGCCAGAAGCTGATGATCAGGTAGGCACCGGTGAAGATGATCGTTGCGCCGCTGGCCAAGCCATCGAGCCCATCGGTGAGGTTCACGCCGTTGGACCAGGCGGCGACCAGGAAGTTCGCCCAGATGGCGAAGAGCAGGAAGCCGACCACGCTGCCCATGAACGCGAGGTCCAGCCAGGGGATGTCGCGCACGAAGGAGATATGGGACGAGGCCGGGGTGGCTCCGTTCTCGTCCGGGAACAGCAGTGCCATCACTGCGAACGCGGTGGCGACCACGAACTGCCCGAGCAGCTTGTAGCGCGGCCGCAGGCCGGTGCTGTCCTGCTGGGAGATCTTCAGGTAGTCGTCGAGGAAGCCGACCACCCCGAGGCCCACGGCGAGGAAGAGCACCAGCAGCACCGAGACGCTGGGTGCGGTCCAGAGCACCAGGTGGGTGAGGAAGTAGGCGACCAGCACCGCCAGGATGATCGCGACCCCGCCCATGGTGGGGGTGCCGCGCTTGGTGGCGTGGGAGGTGGGGCCGTCGTCGCGGACGAACTGGCCATATCCGCGGCGCTGGAGCACCTTGATGAACAGCGGAGTGCCGAAGATGGAGAGGGCTCCGGCGATGGCACCGGAGATGATGATCGCGATCACTGGTCGTCTCCGTTCTGCGTCGGGCCGACCTCGAGGTGGTCGCCGCGCCGGGAGAGGCACTCGATGAGGGGCGCGGCGATCTTTCGCAGTCCCGCATCACGCGAGGACTTCAGCAGCACGACGTCGCCCGGCTGCACCGTACGTTCTAGCACAGCGACCGCCTCATCGACGGTGTCGAGGAATTCGGACTCGCCGCCGAAGCTGCCCTCGAGGCTCGCGCCGTGGTGGATCGGTGCCGCGCCATCGCCGATCGCGTACAGCTGCCCGATGTTCAGGCGCACGACGAGCCGGCCGATCTCGTCGTGCAGTCGCACGCTGTCCCCGCCCAGCTCGAGCATCTCGCCGAGCACAGCGATGGTGCGGTGGCTGCGGCCGAGATGGGCAAGGGTCTTGAGCGCCTGTCGCATGGAGTCGGGGTTGGCGTTGTAGGCGTCGTCGATGACCAGGACGCCGGCGGCTTCGAGCACCTGCATCCGCTGGCCGGAGGCGAGGGTGGCGCCTTCGAGAGCCGCTGCGGCCGTGGCGGGGTCGACCCCGGCGGACAGCGCGGCGGTGAGCGCCGCGAGCACATTCGCGCCCTGGTGCTCGCCGAGCAGGTCCGGGTGCACTCCATAACGACCAGCGGCGACGGGCTCCCCATGCAGCGTGGTCAGCCCGTCGGGAACCACCAGGTCGAAGCGCACGCGGGCTCGCTGATCCAGGGTGAGGTCCGCGCCGCGCACGTCTCCGGTGGTGAATCCCCAGCTGACCACCGGTGCAGCAGAGCGCTCGGCCATGGCGAGGACCAGTCGGTCCTCGGCGTTGAGGATGGCGCGACCGTTCGGGGCGAGCGCTTCGACCAGCTCACCCTTGGCCTGGGCGATCGCGTTGACGCTGCCGAACTCGCCGATATGTGCGGAGCCGACGTTGAGGACCAGTGCGATGTCGGGGCGCGCGATCGCAGTGAGCTCAGCGATATGACCGATCCCGCGTGCACCCATCTCGAGCACCAGGTAGCGGGTCTCAGAGGTCACCCGGAGCACGGTCAGCGGCAGCCCGAGCTCGTTGTTGAAGCTGCCGGCGGGCGCCACGGTGGGTCCGTGCGCAGAGAGGATCGTGCCCAGCAGATCCTTGGTCCCGGTCTTGCCTGCGCTGCCGGTGACCGCGAGGACCACCAGTTCCGGATTCTCCTCGCGGGCCCGCTCGAGCTGAGCGTGGGCGAGCACGGTGAGTGCGGACTGCACGTCATGCACCAGCACTGCGGGCAGCCCGCGGTCCTCGGTCACGAGCGCGAGCGCTGCGCCGGCGCGCTGAGCGGCGTCGAGATAGTCGTGACCGTCCACATGCTCGCCGCGGAAGGCGGTGAAGAGATCTCCGGCCGCCACCTGCCGAGAGTCGATCTGTGCGGTGCCGGTGATCAGCTCATCACCCGTGGCGCCTCCCACGAGGGTGCCGTCTGTCAGTGCGGCGAGGTCCCGTGCCGTGATCTGGAGCATGCTCAGCGTCCTTCATCCATGTGGTCGGCGTCGGCGCCTCCGCGCAGTGTCTCTGCACTTCGCAGTGCATCCCGCAGTCGGAGGCGATCATCGAACGGCTGGACGATACCGCCGATCTGCTGTCCAGTCTCGGCTCCCTTGCCGGCGACGAGGATGGTGTCGGACACGTCCGCGAGCGAAGCTGCCAGAGCAATTGCCTCTCCGCGCCCATCCACCTCGTGGACCTGCGCGTTCGTGGTCACGGGGATGCCCTGGAGCACCTCGCGGCGGATCGCGGCCGGATCCTCGGTACGGGGATTGTCATCCGTGACGATCACCACGTCCGCGAGGTGGGCGGCGATCTCGCCCATCTGGGGACGCTTGGTCCGATCACGGTCGCCTCCGGCTCCCATCACGACCAGCAGCCGCCCGGTGCCGGGGATCCCCCGCAGCGTGTCGAGTGCCTGCTGCAGTGCATCCGGGGTGTGGGAGTAGTCCACGACTCCGCGGACGGGACCGTCGCCGCTCACGGACTCCATCCGGCCGGGGACTGTGCCGGCTTCGCCGAGCGCCCGCGCGACGTCAGTGCCGGTGTGCCCCAGTGCCGTCAGCAGGAGATCGGTCGCCAGGGTGTTGGCGACATAGTGGCGCCCCGGCAGCGCGGCATGCAGCTGCCGGGCACCATCGGGCCCGTCGACGATGAAGGTGGAGCCATAGCCGTCGGAGCGGATGTCCCTCGCGCGGTGGTCCGCGTCGATCTCCGGTCGGGTCGTGTACGTGATCACCGGGATCTCGGATTCCCGGGCGAGCCGCTGGCCCCAGGCATCGTCCACGCAGACGATCCCGTGACGAGCGTGGGCCGGGGTGAACAGGGTGCGCTTGGCCTCGTAGTAGTGCTCCATGGTGCCGTGGAAGTCGAGATGGTCCTGCGTGAGATTGGTGAAGCAGGCGACGTCATAGATCACCTCGTCGGCGCGGTGCAGCACCAGGGCATGGCTGGAGACCTCCATCGAGACCACCGCGACCTCGTCCTCGACCATGCGCGCCAGCAGACCGTGCAGCTCCGGCGCCTCGGGCGTCGTGCGGACGGTCGCGATCTCGTGGTCCGCGCCCTGTCCATCGCGGTAGCTGGTGCCACTGGTGCCGATCGCACCGGCCGGTACCCCGAGTGCGAGCAGCGTGCGGGTGATCGCCGTCGTGATCGATGTCTTCCCGTTGGTCCCGGTCACGCCGACGGTGGCGAGCTTCGCCGCGGGACGCCCCTGGACCAGTGCGGCAGCGATGGCGGTGGCGGCACGGGGATCCTCGACCACCAGGGCCGGCAGTCCCGCGGCCTCGCAGCGGTCCCGACCGGCAGCATCGGTGAGCGCCATCGCAGCTCCCGAGCGCGCGGCCTGAGGAGCGAATTCGGCGCCGTGGGCGTTGGCACCGGGCAGGGCGCACCAGAGGTCCCCTGCCTCGACGGCACGCGAGTCGAGGGTCACCCCGTGCAGTGTCAGGTCGCGCTCGGGCACCGGGGCGTGGAGCGCATGGGCCAGGTCTGCCGCGCTCACGCCGAGGGGATGGCGCGGACGGGCGGGCTCGGGGACGGTCTCTGCCGGTGGGATCACTGCTCTCCCCACTCGTTCTCGAGCTCGCGGCCGGCGACTCCGGTCGGGGCGATGCCCTGGTTCTGGAGGGCGAAGGTGGTCAGCTCCGAGAAGGCGGGGGCGGCGGCCTTGTTGCCGGAGATGAAGGTGTTCAGGCCGAAGACGAACACGCCGACCACGATCTCCGGGTCATCCGCGGGGGCGAAGCCGATGAAGGAGGCGGTGTAGGTGCTGTCGCCGACCTGAGCGGTGCCGGTCTTTCCTGCGACGGCGTAGCCGGGCACCGCAGCGCTCGAGTTCTCATCGTCGACGGAGTTGTCCATCAGCTGCTGCATGGTGTCGGCGGTCTCGCTGGAGACGACCCGGGTGCTCTCCGGCTCACCGAGCGGGCGCACCGTACCGTCAGCCTGCTTGGTACCGGCGATCAGCGAGGGCTGGACGCGCACCCCGTCATTGGCGAAAGTGCCCACGGCGGACACCATCTGCAGGGCGTTGACGCTGTACCCCTGCCCGAAGGCGGTCGTGTACCGGGTGCGGCCGGTCCACTCCGATGCGGGATGGACGAGGCCCGCCGACTCGCCGGGCAGCTCGACGCCCGTCTTCTCCCCCAGACCGAAGGCCTTGAGGTAGTCGTAGCGGACCTCGGGGGTGAGGGTCTCGGAGATCTGCACGGTGCCGACGTTGGAACTGTTCTTGAGCACGCCAGCGAGGGTCAGCTGCTGATCAGGGTGCTGGTGCGAGTCCTTGACCCGGTGGCCGTCGAACCACTGCTCGTAGGGGATCTCGTACTGCGTCTCAGGCGTGACGGTCCCTTCTTCGATGGCGGCCGCGAGCGTGAACAGCTTGCCCGTGGAGCCCGGTTCGAAGACGTTGGAGATCGAGCGGTTGCCGAGGAAGTCGTCCTCACGGGTCGAGTTCGGGTCGTAGCTGGGGTACTCGGCGAGTGAGAGCACCTCGCCGGTCTTCGCGTTGTAGACCACAGCGCTGCCGCCGGTGCCGCCCCACTGCTCGACAGCACCTGCCACGATCTGCTGGGCTTTCCACTGCAGGTCCCGGTCGATCGTGAGCACCACGTCGCTGCCGTCGACGGCAGGGGTGGTCTCCTGCTTCCCGGTGGGGATGATCTGCCCCTGGGCTCCCCGTTCGTAGGTGGTCTTGCCGTCGGTGCCCCGCAGCTCCTCATCGAAGGAGAGTTCGGTGCCGCCCAATGCGGTGCCGTCCGCGCCGACCCAGCCCAGGACGTTGCCGCCGACGGAACCGGCCGGATAGATCCGATCAGCGACCGGGTCTGCCCCGATCCCCGGGATCCGCAGGGACATGGCCGCGTCCCGCACCTCGGGCTCGACATTCTTCTGCAGGTAGGAGAAGCCGGCGTCGCCGGTGAGCGCCTCCTCGGTCTCCTCCACGGTCCAGCCGAGCACCGGGGCGAGCGCCGCGGCGGCGGCGTCGATCCCGGTCACCTCGGCGGTCTTGGACGTGGCGAGGTACTCGTCGACCTGCATCTGGTTGACCCACAGGTCATAGCGCTGCACCGAACTGGCCAGGACAGTGCCGTTGCGATCGGTGATCTCTCCGCGCAGGGCGGGGATGGTGCGGGTGACGGTGCGCTGGGCGACCGCCTCTTCGGCGCGGGCGCTCGCATCGAGGCCCTGCACCCACACCAGCCGTCCGGACAGCGCGAGCACCGCGACCATGATCAGGCACACCAGCAGGCGATGACGGGTGGAGGGCTCACCGAGCCGGGCCTCCGGGAGCCGAACCCGCAGGGTGCCACCGGATCGGGGACGACGGGGGCCCGCCGCGGAGCGGGGGGTGTTCTTCCTGCCGTTCCTGCGCGGTGACGTCATCCTCAGGCCCCTTCGTTGCCCATGCCGTGATAGGCGTCGGGCTGGTCGTAGATCTGAGCAGGCGGCACGGCGACCTTGGCGGGCACCACTGCGAGCTCAGGGTTGGCCTCAGTCTGCGCTGTCGGGGACGTCTCACCGATGATCTGGCCCGTGTCGAGGTCGATATATGCCGGATCCGACACCGGGACCATGCCGATCTCGCGCGCCTGGCGCTCGAGCTCCTGGGGTGTGCCCAGGCGTTCGTTGGACTCGGCGAGGGACTGGCTCTCCTCGCTCAGCCGCTGCGACTGGCCCTGGAGCCGGTTGATCTCGTAGCTCGCGTCCGACATCTGAATGTTGAGGTAGAGCAGCGCCGCGAGCGTCGCAGCGACGATCAGCGTGCACAGCATCGTGAACGGCATCGAGCTGCCGGCGGCCTTGGGCGCCGCGACGACCGTGAGACGAGGCCGTGGGGCGGCGGCCTGCTTCGCTCCGCGGACCGGACGGATCGCGGGCGCATGAACGGCTGTGGTGCTTGCCATCTCAGTGTGCTCTCTTAGCAGGTCGGGTACGGGTCAGGGCGCGGAGGCGGACGGAGGCGGCGCGGGAATTGCTGCCGCGCTCGGCGTCATCTGCTTGCAGGGCACCGCGCACGATCGGAGTGAAAGAGGGCTTGTGCTCCTCGAGCTCCACCGGCAGTCCGGGAGGAGCCGAGGATCGGGTACGACGCGCGAAGGCGGTCTTGACCAGACGGTCCTCACCGGAGTGATAGGACTCCACGACGATGCGGCCACCGACATGGAGGCAGTCCAGCGCCGATTCGATCGCGGAGGCGAGGATCTCGAGCTCCTCGTTGACCGCGATGCGCAGCGCCTGGAAGGTGCGCTTGGCGGGATGGCCGCCGCTGGCCTTGGAGGCACCGGGGATCGCTCGGTCCAGCAGCTCGACGAGTTCGCCGCTGCGGGTCAGCGGAGCGGTCTGTCGCTGCTCGACGATGCGCCGGGCGATCCGCTTGGCGAAGCGTTCGTCGCCGAGGTCGTGGAGGATGCGGGCGATCTCGGCCTCGGGCAGGTCGCGCAGCAGGTCTGCGGCCGTCGGCCCGTCCGAGTCGGTGTCCATCCGCATGTCCAGCGGGGCGTCGACCGAGTAGGAGAAGCCGCGGTCGGTGGTGTCGATCTGGAAGCTCGACAGGCCCAGGTCCATCATCACGCCATGTGCGCCGGGCAGTCCCAGCTCCTCGAGCACCGCGGGGATCTCGTCGTAGGTGGCGTGGACGAGCGTGGCTCGGTCTCCGACTCCTTCGCGATCCAGCCGGCGCCGTGCGAGCTCAAGCGCCTGGGTATCGCGATCGATGCCGACGAGGCGGGCGTGCGGAGCGGCCTGGAGGACGGCGGTGGCATGGCCTGCCATGCCGAGCGTGGCATCGACGTACACCGAGCCGGGCTCCTGGAGCGCCGGGGTGAGGAGCTCGACCGAGGTGGCGAGCAGGACGGGGACGTGCCGTTCTTCTGCCGGCAGGTCGTGCTGCGTCTCGTCCATGTCACCTCTCCCCTGGGTCGTGTTCGTGCTGTTCGTGCTGTTCGTGCTGGTGGGATCCCTGCGGATCCTCCGTGGCGTTCGAGCCGGTCGTCCCCGCGTCCTGTTCGCGGTGCCGTCCTGCCAGATTCCTCGTCGTTCCCGACCCGCCACCGGGGAAGTTGCGTCGGGGCGGGAACGACGAGAGGTCTCACAGGACGGAGATCTTTCGGGTCGAACTCAGAACAGGCCGGGGATCACCTCTTCGGAGGTCTCCGCGAAGCCCTGCTCCTTCTGCGCGAGATAGGCGTCCCAGGCCGGGAGCGACCAGATCTCAAGTCGGTCGAGCGCGCCGATGACGGCGCATTCCCGGTCCAGATCCGCGTAGGTGCGGAGGTGGCCCGGAATGGTGATGCGGCCCTGCTTGTCCGGGATGACGTCCTCTGCGCCGGACAGCAGCACGCGCAGGTAGTCGCGGGTGCGCTGATCGGTGGTGGGGACCCGACGGGCCTCCTCCAGCTTCTGGCGGAACTCCATGAGCGGGTACACGGCGATGCAGTGCTCCTGTCCACGAGTCATGACCAGCCCCGAAGCGAGCTCGTCCCGGAACTTCGCAGGAAAGATCAGGCGCCCTTTCTCGTCCAGCTTGGGCGTGAAGGTGCCGAGGAACATCAGCGCCCTCCTTCACTCACCGAGCCTCACGATCCAGAACCCATCTCCTTCCCACACGCTCCACTTTACCCCACTACCCCCCACCAGATGCCACATATGCGGGAGGTCTCCCTATCTGGAGCGCAAAGACTGCAGGTCAGGGGCGTGGAGTGAGGTGGGGGGAATTTCCCGTCCGGCGCGTCCTGGGCAGGCCCCTGGCAGCGCGCCCGCTGGGGCCCCGAGCGCCTGCCGCAGCAAAAGGGCAGGTCAAAGCGCCCCGACCCGTTCTAGGGCGTGGCCGTGGGGTCAGGTGGAGGGAAGGGGAGGGCGAAGGTGGAGCGGTGTGGGGAATGGGGCGGAGAGCATCGCCAGTGGCTGCCCGACCGACAGGTCCGGGGTGTCGAGGCCTGTCTCTGCAGACGACGATGCCCCGGCTCCTGAGAGCCGGGGCATCGGATGCTGCGAGCACGGCGCTGCCGTGCTGTGGCGGAGAGAGGTCAGAGGCGGGGGTCGTCCCCCGCGCGCTTCTCCCAGCGCTCCTCCATCTTGCGCATGAAGGTCCCATCGCCGCCGGAGGTGGCCGGGCCAGCGCCCCCGCCTCCATTGCCCGGCGAGCTGTCACCTTCGGACGAGCCACCGGGAGCGGTGACTGCATAGACCGCCCCGGTCAGCATGCCGATGAAGGCGATCACGCCCAGCCAGACAGCCGGCAGGCTGACGGCGAGCACCAGCACTCCCAGGCCGACGACGACTGCCCCCAGGCCGATAAGAATCCGACGCCCGCTGCGGCGCGGCGGCGATTTCGGCGCGAAAGCTCGCGCGAGACGCGGATCGTCAGCGAAAAGCTGACGCTCCATCTCGTCGAGCATCTTCTGCTCGTGTTCAGACAGCGGCATGATCCCGCTCCTTGTCCCGTCCTCTCGCGCCGGTCGGCGCACCGTTCACCGTGTGAGAAGGCATTGCCCTCATCGGCGGTCTCCCCAGTTTAGAGCGTGTTCCTGGGTTATGGGAACATTCCCTGCCGAAGGTCTCAGAACAGGCTCCCAGAGGTCTCTTCCGGACTGCGCGGAGCGGGCATGTCCTGCGCAGCATCGGCTCCCGGTGCCGCACGCTGCGCCCCATGTGCCGAGGGCCCGAGAGTCGAGCCGCGGCTGAGGCTGTGCGCGCCGAAACGCTCTACCGCCTGGTCCATCGCCGCCTCGAGATCGTGCCATCCGGCAGGCCGCGCGGACAGCTCCGCCTGCATCGGGACACCGGCGGCCGGCTCGAGGTGGGTGGCTCGCACCCCTGCCAGCCGGATCCGCGGCAGGGCGTCGCGCTCGCGCTCCCACAGGGTGACCACCTGCTCCCGCAGCCGTTCCCCGCTGGCGGTGGGCAGGTCGAAGGTCGAGGAGCGCGTGATGGTGGTGCCATCGGGGGCGCGGAGCTTGAGCACCACCGTGCGGGCGACGAACCCTCCGCGCCGGACTTGCCGCGCGACATCGTCCGCCATCTGTGTGATGCGCTTGCGCACCTCCTGGGCGTCGGTGAGGTCCGTGTCCCAGGTGCGCTCGGTGCCCAGTGACCGGTCCCGGGTGCGGTGGCCGAGTCCCGTGCGGTCGCTGCCGTCAGCCAGGGCGGCCACTTCTCGTGCCCGTGGTCCGAGCGCCCGGGTGAGGGTGCTGGATGGAATATCTCTGAGCTGCCCTACGGTTCGCACCCCGATGCGCTCGAGCGCGGCCTGCGCCTTGGGCCCGATCCCCGAGATCACCGACACCGGCAGCGGAGAGAGGAAGGCCGCGGTACGGCTGGCGGGGACGATGAGCATCCCATCGGGCTTCGCCTGGGCCGAGGCGATCTTCGCGACCGCCCGGGAGACGGAGCCACCCACCGAGCTGGGCAGTCCGAGCTCGTCCCGGATCTTTCCTCGCAGCAGCTCCGCGATCTGTTCCGGCTCGCCGAAGAGGCGACGTGCTCCGCGCACATCGAGGAACGCTTCGTCGACGCTGATCTGCTCGATATCCGCGACGACGGTGCCCAGCAGGTCCATCACCTGGGTGGAGATCTCGCGGTAGAGGTCGATCCGGGGTGGAACGATGACGAGGTCGGGAGCGAGGCGCCGTGCAGAGGCCATCGGCATCGCCGAGCGGATCCCCCGGGTACGCGCGGGATAGCTCGCGGCGGCCACCACGCCTCGGGCTCCCGCCCCACCGACGACTACGGGAAGCCCCCTCAGGCTCGGATCGTCCCGCACCTCGACAGAGGCGAAGAAGGCATCCATGTCCAGGTGCAGGATCCCCGGGATCTCCCGATCGGGACCCACCGCGGCGCGCAGGTTCATCAGCACCTCCCTCGTGCTCGCACTGTACCGGGGCGGAGGCCTCTGCCACGCTCCTCAGCCTGCGGCGGTGAGATCGGTGATGTGCGCCGGAAAGTCATCGAGCAGCCGCTGGGAGATCTGCGCCAGGTGGGCGGCGGTGCCCTCGAGGTGAAGCTCCAACAGGTCGGGGTCCGGCAGCGCAGAAGGGTTCCGGTCCAGCCGCTTCCGCTCCGACACCAGGGGGGCCAGACTCTCCGCGCGTTCGGCATCCTCCTTGCCGAGCCTCTCGAGCGCGGTCCACACGTTCAGCGGCAGCGGGCGCCGGCGTTCCCGGTTGGCTCGCGCCACCAGCACCCCCGCACCACGCAGGGCGGCGCGATGGGCGAGCTCGAACGCTTCCCGCGGATCTTCCTGCACCGCCGCTCGGGCCTGCTCCAGCAGATCGCGTGCGCGTTCGAGATCCGCCTGGTCCTGGTCGAGCCGAGCCAGACGGAGCCGGAAGGAGGGGGCGCTGACGGAGAGGACGGCGGCTCCTCGGCGGCGGGATGTCGTCGGTGTCATCGGGCTCCTCCTCCTGGTGCGGGGTGGGCGGTTCCTGGGTCGCCCTGATACCGAGAACGCTAGAGGTGGGGTGTGACGAATGACGCCGCACCGGCATCGCTGTGGATCACCCGGTCCTGGGGAGGAAGGATCGGGGATCTCCTAGAGTGGGAGGATGTCCCGCCGTGACCGACCGCGCCGTGCTGCCTTCGAGCAGCTCGGTCCGCTCGATACCCTGATCCCCATCTCCACCGGCTCCGCCCGGCTGACTCTGGAGAACGACGGGTCGGTGCTGCTGGACGTCAACGGGGTCCCTTCCTCGCACCTCCACCCGGATCCGGAGCATCTGGTCTTCGAGTACATGCGGTGGATGCTGCTGGTGATCGACCGTCATCTCGAGGGCTTTGCGAGCGGGGGCCTCGAGAACAGCGGCGCTGCCGGGGCCGGGCCGGCGATCCAGCTCGCGCACCTCGGAGGCGGCGGCTGCTCTCTCCCGCGGGCGATCGCCGCGCGCCATCCGCGCTCGCGCCAGATCGTGGCGGAGATCGATGAGCTGCTCGCGCAGCAGGTCCGGATCTGGTTCGATCTCCCCCGCTCGCCGCAGCTGCGGGTGCGGACCGAAGATGCTCTCAGCGCTCTGGCCTCCTGGCGGGAGGACCGCTTCGACGTGCTGGTGCGAGATGTGTTCGCCGGCTCGCTCACGCCACCGGAGCTCGTCACCGTCCAGGCCGCCGAGCATGCGGATCGGGTGCTGCGCGATGGCGGCATCTATCTGGCCAACTGCGCCGCCCCGCCCGGAACGGGGCTGATGGCCGATGAGGTCGCCACTCTGTCCGCCGTGTTCCCGTATGTCGGCGTCATCGCCGAGCCGGCGCACCTCTCGGGCAAGCGGCGCGGGAACTGCGTGCTGCTCGCCTCACGTCGACCGCTGCCGGATGCCATAGACCGGGATCTGCGCTCCGATGCGGTCTCGGTGCGCCTGGCGCGCACGGCGCAGGTCGAGGCTCTTGCTCGGGCGGGACGGGTGCTCGGCGCGGCCTGACACGCACAAGGGCACCGGCTCGTGCTCGCGAGCCGGAACCTCGCACGAATACCCCCACACGAATACCCCGCACGACGACGAACCGGGCAGGAGCGTGAAGCTCCTGCCCGGTTCGTGAGATTAGCGGGGACGCCGTCGGTCAGACCGGGCGGACCTGCTCGGCCTGCGGGCCCTTATCTCCCTGGGTGACCTCGAACTCGACGCGCTGACCTTCGTCGAGCGCGCGGTAGCCGTCCATGTCGATCTTGCTGTGATGAACGAAGACGTCAGCGCCGCCTCCGTCGATCTCGATGAATCCGAAGCCCTTTTCGGCGTTGAACCACTTGACCGAGCCCTGTGCCATACCTGTCACCTTCTGTGTCGTCCTTCAACGATCGCACGACGCGACCGCAGTGCCACGTGACGCCGTCCCCCGCCGGAGCGGGTGGCGCATTGGTGCATGCCGTACTGCTGTGCCGAAGCACCGTCGTCGGACTGTCCTGCTGGACCTGCATCACCGCAACGTCGCCATTCTGTCATGACCGTGGCCCGGTTCACACGGGCTGAGCAAAGAGGTGATCACGAAGACATAACGAACTGGGGCGGCTGGCGGCGTATCGCCAGGCGCCGCGGCTGATCTCCCGGCGCAGAAACGCGCAGTCGGAGGGGAATCAGGCGCAGAAACGCTCCGTCGGCGGGGGATTCAGGCGGAGCGAGGCTCAGCCGGAGAAGAGCCCAGTCCGAGAAGAGCTCAGTCGGAGCGAGGCTCAGCCGGAGAAGGACTCAGCCGGAGAAGGGCTCGTCCGGGGAGTTCCCGTCATGGTCGGCGAGGAAACGCTCGAAATGCTCACCGATCTCCTCAGCCGTCGGGAGATCCATCGTCGTCGCGAGCGGCGACTGGTCACTCTCGCTCATCGCGTCGTACTGCTCTTCGAGCGCGCCGACGATCTGACGCACCTCGGTGTTCTGGGCGAGTGTCCCCTGCAGGGCGACGGTCGCTGCATCGGTGAGGTCGCCGAGATGCACCAGCGGCAGTTCGAGCTCCGCCGCCTCGCTGACCCGGCGCAGCAGCGCCAGCGCACCAGCGGGGAAGTCGGTACGCGTGAGGTAGTGCGGGACCTGAGCGGCGTAGCCCATCGCGGGATGACCTGCCCGACCCAATCGGTGCTCCAGCAGAGCGCTGAACGCGGCCGGCAGGATCAGCTCGCCGGGCTCCTCGTCCCCGCTCTCCGGAGCGGTGCCGGGCGCGGGGGTGGGACGCGTGTTCGGCCTGCCCAGCAGTGCGGGGTCATTCGCATGGGCGAACAGCCCGATGGGCCGAGTGTGCGGGACCGCCATCGGCACCGCTTGCATGCCCACGACCCGCTCCACATCGAAGAACTCGACGAGGTCGATCAGCGCCTCGGACAGCCGACGCCACTGCAGATCCGGCTCCGGGCCGTCGAGGAAGAGGAACGGCCGATCACGCTCGTCATACATCAGCGACAGGGTCAGCTCGGGGAGCTCGACATCCACGTAGGAGGTGCCGTCGAAGGTCGCGCGCGGACGAGCACCTCGATAGTCCAGCAGCTCGTCCGTATCGAAGGACACCAGCCGCAGGTGGCGCAGCTCGTCACGCAGGTAGGTCGCCGCGATGCGGCAGGCGTTGCCTGCATCCACCATCCCCGGGAGTGCGTGGACCAGGGTGAGGCCCGATCGCGGAACGGCCTCCAGCACTTCAGTGGCTTCGAAGCGGTAGAGATCACGGGGGTCGCGCATCGCAGACTCCTCCTTCGCGGCCGTCTGGATGTCGGTGACCTGATGGCACGCGCACCCAGGCCCGTCCACCATAATGGACCACCGTGCTTTGCCGACCCGGGGTCCGCCCGGGGATGGCGCGGCATCCGGACGCAATGGCGGAAAGGCAGTGCTGTGGACGACGCTGAGGAACAGATCGCACGGGAGATCGCGCGGGAGCAGGCGTACGCGGACCGGCTCTACGCACGGCTCGACGAGCTGATGGTCCAGGTCGAGCGGAACCTGAATCAGATCCAGGGGTCGCAGCACGCCTCGACCCACCAGAACCGGTCCGAACGGGACTCGTTCATGGCGCTCTACGAAGACCGTCTCGCGCTGCTGCGCTCGGTCGCGCGCAGCGTGGTCTTCGGGCGACTGGACATGGACGACGCCGCCCGCCACTACATCGGCCGCATCGGACTGTTCACCCCGGAGCGGGAACAGCTGCTGGTGGACTGGCGCGCACCGGCTGCGTCCGCCTTCTACCGGGCTACCAGCGCGGAGCGACTCGAGGTGCGGCTGCGCCGGCACCTGATCAATCGCGGTCGCTCCGTGATCGGCCTCGAGGATGACGTCCTGGACCAGTCCGTCCTCGATGCCCCTCACCACGATGTGGTGCTCCAGGGTGAGGGCGCGCTGCTGGCTGCAGTCTCCGGGAAGCGCACCGGACGCATGGGTG
Organism: Brachybacterium paraconglomeratum; assembly: GCF_039541415.1. Classification (GTDB taxonomy): domain Bacteria; phylum Actinomycetota; class Actinomycetes; order Actinomycetales; family Dermabacteraceae; genus Brachybacterium; species Brachybacterium paraconglomeratum_A. The sequence continues at coordinate 363,527 of NZ_BAABGE010000010.1, read as the reverse complement.
ACATCGTCGCGACCATCCAGGGCGAGCAGGACCGGATCATCCGCTCCGAGAATCGCGGCGTGATGGTGGTCCAGGGTGGACCTGGCACCGGCAAGACAGCGGTCGCACTGCACCGCGCCGCCTATCTGCTGTACACCCACCGTCGCCGCCTCGAGCACACGGGCGTGCTGATCATGGCGCCGACTCCCGGGTTCCTGCGCTATATCGAGCGCGTGCTGCCGAGCCTGGGCGAGTCCGGGGTCGTGATGCTCACCCCCGGTGAGCTGTTCCCCGGCGTGGAGACCTTCCTGCATGACGGAGACGAGGTCGCGCGGCTCAAGGGCGATATCGCGATGGCAGAGCTGCTCTCCCGGGCGGTCAAGCAGCGTCAGGTGGTTCCGCAGGCGGACGTCCGGCTGCGGATCGACGGCACCCCCCTCACCCTGACCCGAGAAGTGATCCGCGCCGCCCGCCGGGAGGCTCGAGCCAGTCACAAACCGCATAACTCCGCGCGCGCCGTCTTCGTGCGCGCGGCGATGGACCGGCTCGTGGACAAGTACGAGAAGTCGCTGCGCAGCCAGGGGCACACGGTGGTGCCCGAGGACCGTGCGGACCTGCTCGCAGATCTCCGCAACGACCCCGAGATCAAGCGCCAGCTGAACCTCGCCTGGCTCCCCTACACGCCGCAGGGATTCCTGCGGATCCTGTTCTCCCGCCCAGAACGCCTGCGGGAGGTCGCACCACGCAGCCTGGCAGATCAGGTGGAGCTTCTGGTGCGCCCCAAGGACGCGCCCTGGACCGTCGAGGACGTCCCACTGCTCGACGAGGTCGCGGAGCTGCTCGGAGAGGACTCCGCACCGGCCGAGGCGCGGGCTCGCGATGACGCCGAACGCCGCAAGGCCGATGTCGACTACGCCCGCAAGGTCATCGAGAGCTTCGACTCCTCCGGGATCGTCCGAGCTGAGGACCTGGCAGACCAGGTCAGCCAGGTGAGAGATGGGCGGACGCTCGCCGAGCGGGCCTCCTCGGAGCGCAGCTGGACCTATGGGCATGTCGTGGTCGACGAAGCCCAGGAGCACTCCCCCATGAGCTGGCGTGCGCTCATGAGGCGCGCACCCACGAAGTCGTTCACGGTGGTCGGGGACGTCGCACAGACCTCCTCCGCCGGCGGCACCGACTCCTGGTCGGCCGCGCTCTCGCCCTACATCCAGGACCGCCTGCAGATCGAGCACCTCACGGTCAACTACCGCACCCCGAGCCTGATCATGGATCGAGCGGTGGCGATGGCCCGTGCGCACGACCTGCCGGTGACCGAGGTGAGCTCCGTGCGCGAGGGAGACCGCGCTCCCCGGATCGAGCGCACCGAGGAATCTGCATTGACCGCTCGGACCGGCGATGCGGTGGCAGCCGTCTATGAGGAGCGACTGGGACGCCTCGCGGTGATCGTCGCCGCCGAGCGCATCTCTGCGATCGCGACCGAGCTGCGTTCCCGCAGCGGCATGCCCAAGGTGGGCGTGGGATCCGCAGGCGTGGATGATGAGATCGCCGTGATGTCGGCACAGGACGCCAAGGGACTCGAGTTCGATGCTGTTGTGCTGGTGGAGCCCGCTGAGCTGATCGACGCACATGGCGCCGGGGACCTCTACGTCGCGATGAGCCGATCCACCCAGCATCTCGGCGTGGTCCATGCCCGCGAGCTCCCTGCCGGCATGGCCGGCTGAGCACCACTCACCCGCACCCCGCAGGCCCTCACACGAAAAGGATCGGCGGCCGTGGCTTCCCCTCCACGACCGCCGATCAGGTGTGCACTGCAAGAGCGCACGAGGGATATCTTAAGCACAGGATCCGATGCTCACGCACCAGATCCACAAAATCTACGATTCCCGCACTATCTGAGGGCCGCGGGAGCTCAGAGACCCCACCGGGGGCAGCTCAGGCTGAGGTCTCCTCGATGCCCGCGCCATGCAGTCCTTCCGCACGGAGACGTGCAATGGCGGCTTCGAAGTCCTCCAGCGAGTCGAATGCCTGGTACACGCTCGCAAAGCGGAGATAGGCGACGACGTCGAGCTCCTGAAGCGGCTGCAGGATCGACAGGCCCACCTGATGAGCATCGATCTCTGCGAGCCCGCTCGAACGGATGTTCTCCTCGACGCGCTGGGCGAGCATGGCCAGCTGGTCATCGCTGACCGGGCGCCCCTGGCACGCCTTTCGCACCCCCGAGATCACCTTCACCCGGCTGAACGGCTCACTGACCCCAGAGCGCTTGAGCACCGACAGCGACGCGGTCTCCGAGGTGGAGAAACGCCTGGAGCAGTTGGGACACTGGCGGCGCCGACGGATCGTCGCACCGTCATCGGACGTGCGCGAGTCCACGACGCGTGAATCGGAGTGACGACAGAACGGGCAATGCATCCACCCAGGATACCGGCATCGGATCCGCTCAGCGGCTCGTATCTCCCGAATCCGGCAGCTCGATCTGCTGGCCTGCAGTCACACGGCCGGTGGGCAGATGGTTGAGGGTGCGCACCTCAGCGACGAACTCCTGCTCATCCATGCTCTCCGGAGCGAACTCGTCCGCATAGCCCCAGAGGGTGTCCCCCGCCTCGACGGTGATGGTCACGGGCCGCTGGGACTCGGTTCCGGCCAGTGCCGCAGGCAGATCCACCGTCAAGAGCACGGCGGCGGCCACGAGCAGCCCCAACAGGAACGCGAGACCGGTGAGGAGCACTCGTCCCCGCCGGGTGGGCACGAGTCGAACGCGTGCTCGAGCTGCACCTTCGGCGCGCTGCTCGTGCTGCGGCGGAAGAGGGAGGACCATGACGGTTCCAGTATGCATATCCGAACTCCTGTTCGATCGAATGTATGTGCGACTCTAACCCGGCATCCCGGCGACACGCAAGAGAAACATCGAACACATGTTTGGCTTCTGCCTCGTGCCGCCCTACGCTGGGTCACACCACATACGGAACCGCGAGGGTCCGACAGACGACGCCAGGAGGCCTCACGATGACGCCGAGCACCCCCAAGCCGATCCGGTCCCGCGGCGAGGCCCCCGCCGACGAGCGCACCGAGGGGCTCTCTCGGCGGCAGCGGCTGATCCTGGAGACGATCAACGCAGCGGTCGCCTCTCACGGCTATCCGCCCACCATGCGCGAGATCGGTGACGCGGTGGGGCTGACCTCGTCCTCGTCGGTGGCGCATCAGCTGCAGTCCCTCGAGCGCAAGGGCTTCCTGCGTCGCGACCCCAAGCGTCCGCGGGCGATGGAGGTCGTGATGCCGGAGGCCGACGATGCGCCTGCCCCCCTGTCTGCGCCCGAGCTCAGCCCGAATTCGGTGACAGTGCCTCTGGTCGGGCGGATCGCCGCCGGTGTGCCGATCACCGCCGAGGAGCAGATCGAGGATGTCTTCACCCTCCCCCAGCGCCTGGTGGGCGACGGCGATCTCTTCCTGCTCCAGGTGATCGGGGACTCGATGATCGACGCCGCCATCTGTGATGGGGACTGGGTGGTGGTGCGCTCACAGAACACCGCGGAGAAGGGCGAGATCGTCGCGGCGATGATCGACGGCGAGGCCACGGTCAAGACGTTCGTGCAGCGCGACGATCACGTCTGGCTGATGCCTCACAATCCGGCCTTCGCGCCGATCCTCGGCGATCATGCCGAGATCCTGGGGAAGATCGTGGCGGTGCTGCGCGCGATCTGAGACCGCGCGGGCGAGCTGTGCGTCAGCTCTCGGAGAGTCGGCGCAGAGCGCTGAGTGCGACTTCGGGGTCCGAGGTGGGCCATAGCGGGGGCATCGATTCCCGCAGATAGCCGCCGTAACGAGCGGTGGAGAGCCGTGGGTCCAGCACGGCGACCATCCCGCGGTCCGCTGTGGAGCGGATCAGCCGTCCCGATCCCTGGGCCAGCAGCAGGGCTGCATGCTGGGCAGAGACCGCCATGAAGCCGTTCCCGCCGCGTTGCCCGATCCGCTCCTGGCGTGCAGCAGTGAGCGGATCATCAGGCCGCGGGAAGGGGATCCGGTCGATGGTGACCAGCCGCAGCGAACGGCCGGACACGTCGACGCCCTGCCACAGGGTGAGGGTTCCGAACAGGCTCGCGTTCTCCTCCTCACGGAAGGTGCGCACCAGATTCGCCATCGAGTCCTCCCCCTGCACCGCAATGGTCAGGTCCAACCGGGCGCGCACGTGCTCGGCGGCGAGCTCAGCACCCCGTCGCGAGGAGAACAGGCACAGCGCACCGCCCTGGGAGGCCTCGACCAGCTCCGTGAGGTGGTCCAGCATCGCAGGGGCAGGACCCTCCCGTCCCGGCTGCGGGAGGTGACGAGCGGTGTAGAGGATTCCCTGGCGGCGGTACTCGAACGGACTGCCCACATCGAGCGCGGCCCAGGCGCTCGCGTCCTCTCTCGGCGGGAGCTCCGTCGGCTCCATGCGGGCTGCTCGGGCCAGTCCGACCTCCCCGGCAGCGGACTCGAAGCGGCCCCCGAGGGCCAGGGTGGCGGAGGTGAGCACTGCGGTGCGGTCTTCGAGGATCGCCCCGCGCATCGCTCCTGCGACGCTCAGCGGAGCCACCTGGATGCTTGAGCGGCCGGTCGCCTGGGAGTGCGCGATCGAGACCACGTCGTCCTCATCGGGGGCGGCGACCCGTTCGCAGACGTCGATGATCTCCTGCAGGTTCGCGCGCACTGTCTTGCGGGCACCGGCGGAGGTCTCGTCCCCGGCATCCTTCGCATCCGAGTGGGCGGTGCGGGCCTCGACGCGGAGCTGGGTGACCGCGTCGGCGAGCCGGGCCGGGAGGTCGCCGATCACGCGTCCATCGGGAGAGAGCTCGAGAGCCTCACGCAGCTCTTCGGAGGCGTCGTCCAGGGCAGTACCGGCCACGCCCAGGCCGCGCAGGTCCCGCACTGTGCCGCGCAGCATGCCAGGGGTGAGCACATCGGTGACTGCGCTGGTCACCCGGGCGGAGAGGTCGTGCGCCTCGTCGAAGACGACCACGTCGTGATCCGGGATGATGCCGTGGTTGTCGAAAGCGTCGATCGCGAGCAGCGCGTGGTTGGTCACCACGATGTCGACCTCCCGCGCGAGCTCGCGGCTGCGCTCGGCGAAGCAGTCCTCGAACATCGGGCAGCTGCTGCCGATGCACTGGTTGCCGGTCACCGAGACCTGGCGCCAGGCACGGTCGGAAACGGCATCCTCGAGCGAGTCCCGGTCTCCGCTGTCCGTCTCCTCGGACCACTCCCGCAGGCGCCGCACCTGCTCACCGAGGCGCTCGCCTCCGGTGCGGGCAGGATCCGTGGAGGCTTCGGCGAACAGCGCCCCGGGCTCCACGTCGACCGGGTAGCCACCGGCGATCTTGTGCTTGCACAGGTAGTTCGCCCTGCCTTTGAGCAGCGCGTAGGTGGGCGTGCGCGGCAGGTGCGGTGCCACCGCCTCGACCAGGCGTGGGAGGTCCTTGCGCACGATCTGGGTCTGCAGAGCGATCGTCGCGGTGGAGATCACGACCGGACGACCGCTGACCAGCGCATGGCGCAGAGCAGGCACCAGATAGGCGAGCGACTTGCCGGTGCCTGTGCCCGCCTGCACCAGCAGATGGCGGCCACCGGACATCGCCAGATCCACCGACTCCGCCATCGCCTGCTGGCCGGGACGAGGTGCTCCGCCGATCGCTGTCACAGCGGCGTCCATCAACGTGGACAGGGGGATCTCACCAGCCGCGGGGGACGCGGGATGGTCGGTGGCGGCGGTCATCAGCCCAGCGTATCCGCGTCCTGGCTCCAGCCGTCTCAGGCTCCGCCCGACACACCCCGGAGTTCTGCGGCGAGCGCCTCGTCCATGCGGGCGTGGAGGCGGGTGCCCTCCATCAGATGCTCCTCGGCCAGGACCTCACCGGTGGAGTGGACTCGGGAGAGGAGATCACCACGGGAATAGGGCACCACCAGATCGACCTCGACCGCGGGACGGGGCAGTCGCTCCGCGATCAGCTCACGCAGCTCTTCCATGCCCATCCCGGTACGGGCGGAGACGACGATGCTCGCCCCCACCTGGCTGCGCAATCGCGCGATGGTCTCCGGTTCCGCGACATCGGCCTTGTTCAGCACCACGATCTCGGGGACGTCGAAGCCCTCGATCTCTCCGAGCACGGTGCGCACCGCCGTGATCTGCCCCTCAGGATCCGGATGCGAGGCATCGACCACATGGAGCAGCAGGTCCGAACCTCCGACCTCCTCGAGAGTGGAGCGGAAGGCCTCGATCAGCTGCGTGGGCAGGTGCCGGACGAAACCGACCGTGTCGGCGTAGGTGAACTCACGACCGTCCGGGGTGCTCGCGCGCCGCACCGTCGGGTCCAGGGTCGCGAACAGTGCGTTCTCGACCAGCGCCCCCGCTCCGGTGAGGCGGTTCAGCAGAGAGGACTTGCCGGCGTTCGTGTAGCCGGCGATGGCGACCGCCGGCACCCGGTGGCGTGCGCGATCGGCCCGCTGGGCGGCGCGCCCCGGTGCCATCGCCTTGATCTCGCGGCGCAGCTTCGCCATGCGGTCGCGGATGCGGCGTCGGTCCAGCTCGATCTTCGTCTCACCCGGGCCGCGCGAGCCCATGCCGGCGCCTGCGCCACCCACCTGGCCACCAGCCTGCCGAGACATCGATTCGCCCCAGCCGCGCAGACGCGGCAGCAGGTATTCCAGCTGCGCCAGCTCGACCTGCGCCTTGCCCTCGCGGGACTTGGCATGCTGGGCGAAGATGTCCAGGATCAGTGCGGTGCGGTCGATGACCTTCACCTTGACGATGTCCTCGAGCGCACGGCGCTGGCCGGGCCCGAGCTCACCGTCGGTGATCACGGTGTCGGCACCGTGGGTGGCGACCAGTTCTGCCAGCTCCGCGGCCTTGCCCTTGCCCAGGAAGGTCGCCGGGTCGGGATGCGCACGGCGCTGCAGGACGCCGTCGAGCACCTCGGAACCGGCGGTCTCGGCGAGCGCTGCCAGCTCCAGCAGGCTGACCTCCGCCTCTTCGGTGTTGCCTGAGGTGTAGAGCCCGGCGAGGACCACCCGCTCCAGGCGCAGCTGTCGATACTCGACCTCGGTGACGTCCTCCAGCTCGGTGGAGAGACCTGCGACGCGTCGCAGCGCCTGACGGTCTGCGAGGTCGTACTGCTCGCCATCGACGTCCGAGCTGTAGGTGACGGAGGAGGCAGAGCTGTTCGAGCGCGAGAGGATTCGTTCGGTGAGGGCGTCACGGGCACGGGTCGACGCCTCCGCGGCGGTCTCTGCGGGGCCCTCCGCACTGTCCGAGTGCTCTGCGGTCCCGGCCCTCCCCGTGCTGGTCCCGTCGACGTCGGTGTCGGAGTCGGGTTCGGGATGGAAGGCGATGGGCACGGTCGGGGTACTCCTTGATGTCGGGGACGTCGGGGAACTGCGTTGCCCCCAGAGTCCCACGTCCGCACTCCGCGGTCGAGTGATTTTGCGCAGGGCGGAGCAGGCACGACCGTGGCTCATGACGCATCTGCGGGCTTCTGCTCGGCTCTTCCCCTTCTGCTCCGTATCCTGCAGGGGTGGACGAGCACTACTTCACCCCTTCCCCTGCGGCCCCAGATCGTCGCTTCCCGCTGCCTGTGCGCCTGGCCGGTCGTGAGCTGGACCTGGTCTCGAGCAGTGCGGTCTTCAGCGGCCACGGCCTGGACAAGGCCACTGCGGTGCTGCTGGGCCGGCTCGATGAGGTCACACAGCCCCCCTCTGGTGCCACGATCCTGGACCTCGGCTGCGGATGGGGACCGATCGCGCTGACAGCCGCGCTTCGACACCCTGACGCGCAGGTGTGGGCAGTCGACGTCAGCGAGCGCGCTCGCGAGCTGACCATCGAGAACGCACGTCGCGCCGGGCTGGACAACGTGCGGGTGATCTCTCCGGACGAGATCCCGGAGGATCTCGCCGTGGATGTGATCTGGTCGAACCCGCCGATCCGCATCGGCAAACCGGCGCTGCGGACGCTGCTGCTGGAGTGGACGGGGCGGCTGCGCCCCCAGGGCACGGCCGCGCTCGTGGTCGGCAAGAACCTGGGCGCTGACCCGCTGGCGCGCTGGCTCGGAGAGCAGCTGCCGGACCGTGCTGTCGCCAAAGTCGCGAGCGCGAAGGGCTTCAGAATCCTCGAGATCGGGCCGACGACGGACTGAGGTCGGCCACCGGGCTCCCGGAACGAGATGCTCGGGATCGCGCACGGTGCTCGAGTGCGGGTGACTCAGCCCGTCAGATCAGCGTGGTCCCGTCAGCCACCAGCTGGGCAGGGCCGGTGAGGGTGACTTCGCCGTCCGCGGTCCAGCCCACCTGCAGGCGCCCGCCGGGGACGTCCACGGTCCAGGGTTCGCCTGACTCATCGCCAGCGCGGTGGGCTGCGGCGACGGCGACCGCAGCGACACCGGTCCCGCAGGAGCGCGTCTCCCCCACTCCGCGTTCGTGGACCCGCATCACGACGTGGCGTGAGCCACGCTCGCTGACCAGTTCGATGTTGGCACCGGCTGCTGGCTCGGGGTCCAGCACGGGCCGGTGGCTGAGGTCCAGCTGCTCGAGCGCTACCTCGGCGGGGAGGAAGGCGACGGCGTGCGGATTGCCCATATCGACATCCGTCACCTCGAGGCGTTGCCCCGCGATCTCGACGATGCGGTTCCCGTCAGCGATCCGCGAGGTTCCCATGCCCACTCGGACGCTCCACGGCGCACCCGGGGTGGCGGGACGGTGGAGGATCTCCACCGTGCGCGCCCCGGCGCGGGTCAGGATCGCGAAGCGGTCTTCGCGGATATGCCCGGCACGCTGGAGATGGGCGGCCAGTACCCGAACTCCGTTGCCGCACATCTCGGCGATCGAGCCGTCCGCATTGCGATAGTCCATGAACCATTCAGGAGCGTCGGCGGGGACCTCGATACCGGCGCTGCGGGAGCGGACGGCGCGGATCACGCCGTCGCCGCCGAGGCCGGCCCGACGGTCGGCGAGCGCCGCGACAGCGGCGCCATCGAGCTCCAGCGCACCCTCGGGATCATCCAGCACAACGAAGTCGTTCTCGGTCCCGTGCCCCTTGGTGAAGCTGATGCGTTCGTTCATGCCCCGAGCCTACGACCGGGGATCCGACGTTGCTGCAACGGCAGACTCGATCTGCCGCAGGGCATGCTCGACCAGGTCTGTTCCGAGCTCGGCATCGAGCCAGTGCACTCGCTGGTCGCGTCGGAACCACGTGTCCTGCTTGCGCACCAGTCGCCGGGTGCCAGCGATCGTTGCCTCGATCGCCTCCGGGCAGCGCATGGTCTCCTCCAGCACGGCGAGCCCCTGGGCGTAGCCGATGGCCCGGCGAGCGGTCAGACCCTGCTCCAGGCCCAGCTCGCGCAGGCCGCGGATCTCCTCCAGGAGCCCGAGCTCGATCATCCGCTCCACCCGGGCGGCGATCCGCTCGTGCAGCAGGGAGCGCTCCCTGTGCAGACCGAGCTGGATCGTGCTGGGATCGACGTAGCGAGCACGCGGCAGGAATGCGGCGAAGGGACGCCCGGTGAGCTCCCCGACCTCGAGCGCCCTCACGATCCGGCGGGTGTCGTGAGGTCCGATCGTCCGGGCCGCATCCGGGTCGGTTCCCGCGAGCTCACGATGCAGAGCCTCCGGCCCCACCAGGGCGGCGCGCTCCTCGAGCCGGCCGCGGACCTCTGGATCGGTCGGTGGGAAGTCGATGTCGTCCAGGGTTGCGCGCACATACAGTCCTGAGCCTCCCACCAGGATCGGTACCCTCCCGCGACCGCGGATCGCCGCGATGGCCGCACGCGCCTCGCGCTGGTAGGTGGACACGCTCGCCTCCTGGGTCACCTCCAGAACATCCAGGAGGTGGTGCGGGATCCCGCGCCGCTCCTGCGCGGTGACCTTCGCGGTGCCGATATCCATCCCACGATAGAGCTGCAGCGCGTCGGCGTTGATGATCTCCCCGTCCAGCCGCTCTGCGAGAGCGATCGCGAGATCGGACTTGCCGGTGGCGGTGGCGCCGACGACGGCGATCAGGGGGGCGCGCGAAGCCGCCGCAGCGGTCCCGTGCTGAGCGGCGAGGGCATCCATGGGGGGCACACTATCGGCGTGCAGCACTGACCCCCTCAACGCCCCGCGATGAGGGTCAGCGGGATCACCACCGCCAGTCGAGCTCTTCCCATGGGGAGGGAGTAGGGTGATCCGCGATCCGGGACCACGGATCACCCTGATCCCTACGTCGAACGCTCGAGGTTGGAAGTGACTGCACCGAACGAGTCCCCTGTTCATACGGACATGGACTCTGCCGAAGGTATGGCGCCCCTGTCCCTGTCACGGGTCGAGGACAGCCTCACCCGCTATGGCTATGCCTATGTCGAAGATGATGAACATCCCGACATCGTGCGGGCCCGTTTCGACGACTACAGATTCCAGTTCATGATCTCCGGTGACGAGCACGGCGTGCTGCAGACCCGCGGCCGGTGGAGCCACTCCGTGGATGTCTCCCGCAAGGTCGAGATGATCAAGCTCTGCAACGAGTGGAACATGAACCGGATCTGGCCCAAGGTCTATGTGCGCCGCGAGTCGGAGGGCCTGCTCGGGGTCTACGGCGAGCTCGCCGCCGATTTTCGTGTCGGGGCCCTGGATGCCCAGATCGATAACGCGATCAAGTGCGGACTGAGCACCGTGATCGCGTTCTTCCATAGCCTCGAGGAGCGTCTCGGCCCCGAGCTCGACGACCTCGACAGCTGACGCGTCGTCGATTCGCTGCCGGCACCGATGACGATGGCCGGCACCCCTGGGTGCCGGCCATCGTCATCTGGCCGCGCGGCCCGCCCCGATCGCTGTGCTCAGGCCGCGGCGCTCACCCGCGCCGAAGTCCCGGCATTCCGAGCGTGACAGGACCGCTCGCCGTCGCGCCGCCGCCAGTCCCGCACGAGCTGCCAGCATCGTGGCCCTGCACGCCCGCCTCCCAGGCATCTCCCGAGCGGGTGCGCCGCACGGAGAAGTGCTCCGATGCCGGGGCACCGCCGTCCGAGACTCCGAGAGCCAGCGCGCTGTCTGCGATGAGGTAGTACGGAGCAGCATGGGTCACCGCCGCCGTGACCAGATCCCCCGGACGGGGACGCTCCGCGTCCGTGATCTCCTCGGGCAGCGAGAAGTGGACCAGTCGGTGGTCGCGGGCCCGGCCGGAGAGCCGCTGGGTCTGTGCATCGCGGCCGCCCTCCCCCTCGGCCACCAGGATCTCGACGGTGCTCCCCTGGAGCTTCTGGTTCTCCCTGTGGGCGATCCGGTCCTGGAGCGCGGTCAGCCGCTCGAATCGTTCCTGGACGACCTCCTTCGGGATCTGGTCGTCCATGGTGGCCGCCGGGGTACCGGGGCGGATGGAGTACTGGAAGGTGTACGCATTCGAGAAGCGGGAGGCCTCCACGACCTCGAGCGTGCGCTGGAAGTCGTCCTCGGTCTCGCCGGGGAAGCCGACGATGATGTCCGTGGTGATCGCCGCCTCCGGGATGCGGTCTCTGACCTTCTCCAGGATGCCGAGGAACTTCCTGCTGCGATACGACCGTTTCATCCGGCGCAGCACGTCATCGCTGCCGGACTGCAGCGGCATATGCAGCTGCGGCATCACGTTGGGGGTCTCCGCCATCGCTTCGATCACGTCGTCGGTGAACATCGCCGGGTGCGGGGAGGTGAAGCGCACCCGCTCCAGCCCCTCGATCTCTCCGCAGGCGCGCAGCAGCTTGGCGAAGGCACCGCGGTCTCCGATCTCGACGCCGTAGGAGTTCACGTTCTGTCCCAGCAGGGTGACCTCGAGGGCGCCGGTGTCGACCACGTCGCGCATCTCGGCGAGGATCTCTCCCGGCCGGCGATCCTTCTCCTTGCCACGCAGCGAGGGCACGATGCAGAAGGTGCAGGTGTTGTTGCAGCCCACGGAGATCGAGACCCAGGCGGCGTAGGCGGATTCGCGCCGAGTGGGCAGGGTAGAGGGGAACACCTCGAGCGACTCGAGGATCTCCACCTGCGCCTCGGCATTGTGCCGGGACCGGTCCAGCAGCACCGGGAGCGAGCCGATGTTGTGGGTGCCGAAGACGACATCGACCCAGGGAGCACGCTCGACGATCGCCTCGCGGTCCTTCTGGGCGAGGCAGCCGCCGACGGCGATCTGCATGCCGGGGTTGGCGTCCTTGCCCGGGCGCAGCGAGCCCAGGGTGCCGTAGAGCTTCTTGTCCGCGTTCTCGCGCACAGCGCAGGTGTTGAAGACGATCACATCGACCTCGCCGCGGCGCGCGTCGGCGCCCTCCGGGGCTGCGATGTATCCGGAGTCCTCGAGCATTCCGGTGAGGCGCTCGGAATCGTGGACGTTCATCTGACAGCCGAAGGTGCGTACCTGGTAGGTGCCGCGGCCGGCCGCGGTTCCGGCACGCCCGGCGAGGCCAGCGGGTCCTGCGTGGCCAGCGGGTCCGGCGGAGTGCAGATCGAGGGTCGGGGTGTGGGAGCTGAGGGACATAGTGGTGCCAGGGTACGTCGCCCGCTCGCCGCACGGCATCAGCGCCGTGCCGCGATATCGGCGGTGACCTGCGGGCTCACCACAGATGGAGGAAGCTCACAATGCCGTGGCGGCACCCAGTTGAAGGGTGGTGGCACCGCCGGGAAGGGAATGCAGTCGACGATCCTGTTCTGGCCGGGCTGTCCGGTTCAGTCCGACTGTCCCTGTGCGGCGGCGCGGAGCTCCCCGGAAATCACGTGGATCGCGAGGCTGCCCGGGTACCCCTTCCGGGTGAGCAGGGCATCCAGTCGTCGTGACAGTCGGCGGCGGTGGGCACCATCGCGTTCGGTGCGCAGCTGCTCCCGATCCCGGGATCCGATCCTGGACCGCACCAGATCCCGACAGCGCAGCTCTTCGTCGCTGGCATCCTGACCGAAGCTCAGGGCCGCGCCGATGAGCTCCGGGTCCACCCGCTTCTTCTCCAGCTCGCGGCGCAGTGCCTCGTCGCCGAGATTCCGCAGCTCCCTCCGCTGCCGGATCCATTCATGAGCGAAGGCGGCGTCATCGATCAGGCCTGCACGGTCGATGCGGGCCATCGCCTCATGCGCGATCGCTCCCGGGACCTCCCGCTGGGTGAGGCGCTCCCGCATCTCGCCTGCCGAGCGCCGGCGCGTGGACAGCAACCTCATCAGGTAACGGCATTCGTGGACCACCGCTTTTTCCCGCTCAGCGCGCTCTGGATCCGCCGCCGGGCGGGGGCGGTCCAGGATCTCCTGGGTGCGCTCGGTCAGCCGGACGCGGGTCCGTGCCTCCGGGGACGGCCTCGGCCGTGAGCTTTCCGGGTCGACAGCGGCGGCGCCGACGACCAGGTGGTCATCGGCGCCGCCGCCTGCATGCTGAGGTGCCATCGATCAGATCGTGGCGGGGACGTCCTCGTCGAGGAACTCATCCTCGCCGAGGGGCTCCTCGCTCACCACTGCCTCGGGCTCCGCGGCGTACTTGCCCACTCCGAGGGTCCGGAGGATCTTCTCCTCGATCTCCGCGGCCAGATCCGGATTGTCCTTGAGGAACTGGCGGGAGTTCTCCTTGCCCTGTCCCAGCTGATCGCCTTCATAGGTGAACCAGGCGCCGGACTTGCGGACCAAGCCGTGCTCGACACCGAGGTCGATCAGGCCACCCTCGCGGGAGATCCCTTCGCCGTAGAGGATGTCGAACTCGGCCTGCTTGAAGGGCGGCGCCATCTTGTTCTTGACGACCTTGACGCGGGTGCGGTTGCCCACGGCGTCGGTACCCGTCTTCAGAGTTTCGATACGGCGGATGTCCATGCGCACCGAGGCGTAGAACTTGAGCGCCTTACCACCGGTGGTGGTCTCCGGGCTTCCGAAGAACACGCCGATCTTCTCGCGCAGCTGGTTGATGAAGATCGCCGTGGTGCCTGAGGCGGAGAGCGCGCCGGTGAGCTTGCGCAGCGCCTGCGACATCAGGCGGGCCTGCAGGCCGACGTGGGAGTCACCCATCTCGCCTTCGATCTCAGCCTTGGGCACCAGTGCGGCGACCGAGTCGATGACCACGACGTCCAGTGCGCCGGAGCGGATCAGCATGTCGGTGATCTCAAGCGCCTGCTCGCCGGTGTCGGGCTGGGAGACCAGCAGTGCGTCGGTATCGACGCCGAGCTTCTTCGCGTACTCCGGATCCATCGCATGCTCGGCATCGATGAAGGCGGCGATGCCGCCGTTGCGCTGCGCATTGGCCACGGCGTGGAGGGCGAGCGTGGTCTTGCCGGAGGATTCCGGGCCGTAGATCTCCACGATGCGCCCGCGGGGCAGACCGCCGATGCCCAGTGCTGCGTCCAGCGCCACCGAACCGGTGGGGATGACCTCGACCGGCGGGCGGGTGTCGTCACCCAGGCGCATGATCGAGCCCTTGCCGAACTGGCGATCGATCTGGGCGAGCGCGCTGTCGAGCGAGGAGCTGCGATCCTTCGCGGACGACCTCGTGACCTGGGGCTTGGATGCTGACTTCGGTGCAGCCATGTGCTTGTTCCTTCCTGAGGGCCGGGAGTACCGACGCGGTGACCAGTGCGGCCACACTAGGCGCCGACCCCGACAGATGACCGCCGGCCCTGAACCCTGTGGATGGAGGGGCTCTGGGGAGGAGAGGTCAGTGCGGAGCGGTGCTGGGAGGACCGTCGAGGCACACACTACCGAACAGACGTTCGAACGCGAACCAGATCGTGGCGTGTCGTACGACGTGTCGCGCGAGGAACACGAGTGAACGCCCGCGGGCTCAGCGGCGCCGCTGCACGAGGGGGATCTCCCAGCGCTCGGAGTCGGGGACGTCCATGGCGTCGCACAGCGCAGTCCACACGGAACGCACGGAGACCCCGTGCTCGAGGGCCTGCTCGGCGGTCAGGCCGCCGATCTCCTCGAGCACGAGGTCCTGGGTGTAGATGCGCGCGAGCGCCGACCCGAACACATGGTCGGCCAGCTCCGTGAACTCGCTGCGGCGCACCTCAGCGAGCGCCGACCAACGGCTTGGTGCCGTCGACAAGGCCTTCGGGGACGGTATCGGGGATCGTGACCCGCTCGACGACCGCGATCCTCTCGGACACCTCGTGCAGCACGTAGGACAACGGGAGACCCAGCGCGTCGGTCACAGAGACCAGCAGCTCGCTGGAGGCCTCCTTCTGACCGCGCTCGATCTCGCTGAGGTAGCCCAGCGACACGCGTGCGTCGGAGGACACCTGCCGGAGCGTGCGGCCCTGGGTACGGCGCGCGTCGCGCAGCACGTCACCAAGCTCCTGGCGGAACAGAATCATGGACCTGCCTCCTTTCCTCTGGCTGTGGGTGAACTGGTGGTGCACTTCAGGAATTCGATACGTCGATGTCATCACAGAAGGCACAACGCCGACACCCGAGAAACTGTTCCCCAGAGTGTAGTGGGACACGCCCGAACGTTCGCTGGAGGGTGTGCACGGCGAGACGGTGGGGAGGATCGCTCAGCGCCCAGGGGCTGAGCTGGGCGGCTGCTGCTCAGCGAGCGCCTCATCCAGCAGCTGAAGCGCGGCATCCACGGTGCGGGCGCGGATCTGGGCCCTCCCACCGCTGAGACGGAGTTCACGGGTCGATGTCCTCCTGCCGCGGCGGGCGAGGCCGAGGAACACGGTGCCCTCCGCAACCCCTCTCGCGTCGGGGCCGGGGCCGGCGACCCCGGTCGTGGAGATCGCGAGGTCGGCGCCGTACAGGCTGAGCGCCCCCTCCGCCATCGCGGTGGCGACGTCTGCGGTCACCGCACCGGTCGTGGCGAGCAGCTCGGCGTCGACCCCGAGCACGCGGGTCTTGGCCTCATAGGAGTAGCAGGCCGCTCCCCCAGCGATCGTCGCACTCGCGCCGGGAACGTCCACCAGCCGCGCCACCAACGCTCCAGCGGTCAGGGATTCGGCAGTCGCGATCCACCAACCCCGTGCGGAGGCGCGAGCGATGAGGGCGGCCGGGTCGACCGGGAGCGCTGCGTCGTGCAGGGTGCTCATACGTTCCCGGCCAGGGCCTCACGACGCAGCCGCAGACCATCTTTGAGGTTGACCAGGCCGGACCAGACGGTCAGCACCACGGCCAGGAGCACCAGCGCGAGGCCGATCCAGCGTGCCGGAGTCCACCACAGCTCGAAGGGGATCAGGCAGAAGGTGATGGCGATGGTCTGGACCATCGTCTTGGCCTTGCCGGCCATGTTCGCCGGCAGCGCCCCGTACTTGAGGATCGTGAAGCGCATGATCGTGATGCCGAACTCGCGCACCAGGATCAGGATCGTCATCCACCACGGCACGTACTCCCATATCGAGAGCATGATCAGCGCGGCCCCGGTCATCGCCTTGTCGGCGATCGGGTCCATGATCTTGCCGAAGTCGGTGATCAGGTTCCGGCTGCGGGCGAGATAGCCGTCCGCGAAGTCCGTGATCATCGCGATCACGAACACGCCGGCGACCAGCAGCCTGCCGGGCACTGACTCCGCGTACAGGATCGCGAGCACCACCAGCAGCGGGACCATCGCGCACCTCACCATGGTGAGGATGTTGGCGATATTCCAGAGCGGGACCTCTTCGGTGCGAGGGGTGGTCATCTGGGCTCCTGGCTGTGGGGCGGGTTCCGGATCATCGATACCGGCGGGGCAGTGGGCTGGGCACGGGCGGGTGAGGCGAGAGGCACGAGCAGACAGTGGGACGGTGCGGGGAGGCGATCGCCGGTCTCACCGGCCGGTGAGGCTCCATACGTCCTCGCTCTGCTCCTCGTCTCCGTCGTCGTAGTAGTCGATCGCCGGTTCGGAGCCATCATCGGCCAGCGGGTCGCTCGCATAGCGATCCTCCCCGCCCTCGCTCGCGGAATCGGCGGAGACCGGCTCCGACTCCCCTTGCTCGAGGTCGACGGCCTGATCGGCGCCATAGGGCTCATCCTCGCCTCCGGCGGGGACGTCCTCACCGCGGATGCGGGCGATGGCGGTGCCGAGCTCGTCGGGGTGGATCAGCACGTCGCGGGCCTTGGATCCCTCGGAGGGGCCCACGATCTCGCGGGACTCGAGCAGGTCCATCAGCCGCCCCGCCTTCGCGAAGCCCACCCGCAGCTTGCGCTGCAGCATCGAGGTGGAGCCGAACTGGGTGGTGACCACGAGCTCCGTCGCCTGCAGCAGCACGTCGAGATCGTCACCGATGTCGTCGTCGACCTGCTTCTTGGCCACGACGACCTGGACATCCTCGCGATAGTTGGGCTTCATCTGGGTCTTGACGTGGTCGACGACCTTGTGGATCTCGGACTCGTTGACCCAGGCGCCCTGCACACGCATCGGCTTGGCCTTGCCCATCGGGTGGAACAGGGCGTCGCCCTGACCGATCAGCTTCTCAGCGCCGACGGAGTCCAGGATGACCCGGGAATCCTGCAGCGAGGAGGTCGCGAACGCCAGGCGGCTGGGCACATTGGCCTTGATGATGCCGGTGACGACATCGACCGAAGGGCGCTGTGTGGCCAGGATCAGGTGGATCCCGGCGGCACGCGCGAGCTGCGTGATGCGCTGGATCGAGGCCTCGACATCACGCGGAGCGACCATCATCAGGTCCGCGAGCTCGTCCACCACCACCAGCAGGTAGGGGTACGGGGCGAGGCGGCGCTCGCTGCCGGCGGGCAGCTTCACCTCTCCGGCCCGGACGGCCTTGTTGAAGTCGTCGAGGTGCTTGTAGCCGAAGGCTGCGAGGTCGTCGTAGCGGGCGTCCATCTCCTTGACGACCCATTCGAGGGCCTCGGCGGCCTTCTTGGGATTGGTGATGATCGGGGTGATCAGGTGCGGGATGCCCTCGTAGATGGTGAGCTCGACACGCTTGGGGTCCACCAGCACCATCCGCACCTCCTCCGGCGTGGAGCGCATCAGTATCGACGTGATCATGGAGTTCACGAAGCTGGACTTGCCGGCACCGGTGGCCCCGGCGACGAGCAGGTGGGGCATCTTGGCGAGGTTCGCGACCACATAGCCGCCCTCGACGTCCTTGCCCACTCCCATCACCAGCGGATGCTCGTTGCGGCGCGCCACCGAGCTGCGCAGCACGTCACCCAGTGCGACCGTCTCGCGGTCGGTGTTGGGGATCTCGATGCCGATGGCCTTCTTGCCGGGGATCGGCGAGAGGATGCGCACGTCGGCGCTGGCCACGGCGTAGGAGATGTTCTTGTCCAGGGCCGTGACCTTCTCGACCTTGGTGCCCGGTGCCAGTTCGACCTCGTAGCGGGTGACTGTGGGGCCCCGCGAGAAGCCGACCACCTCTGCATTGACGTTGAACTGCTCGAAGACCTCTCCGAGCGCGGCGACGACCGCATCATTCGCCTCGGAGCGGGTCTTGTGCGGCGGCCCCTCCAGCAGGAAGGAGGAATCCGGGAGCGTGTAGACGATGTCTCCCGCGAGCTCCAGCTGCTCGCCGGCACGGGGCAGGTCCCCCATCGGTGGCGGAACCAGCTCCGCCTTCTCCTCCGGCGCGGCCTTGGCGGGCGCGGACTTGGTCGGCATGGCCTTGGTCGGCGCGGGCTGGGAGGCGCCTGCGGCGGCCGCAGCAGCGGGGAGCGGAGTCGTGGCATCGGTGCCGGAGGCACCCTTGCCCGGGAAGGTCTTGGCGCGGTGGTTCTCGTCCTCGATGACGTCGTAGACATCCGCCGCCTCCGCGGGGGCTCCGCGGCGCGGAGCCGTGCGACGGCTCTTCTTCTTCGTGGTCGCCGCGGTCGCGGCGTCCTCGTCGACTCCTTGTTCGAAGGCCTCGTCGCCGTCATAGCCGAAGCTCTCATGATCGCGTGCGGCCGCTTCCGCCTTCTCCCGGCGGCTGCGGCGGCGGGGCCGGCCTGTGGCCTGAGCTTCGGTCGCCTGCTCACGCAGCGCAGGATCCACGCGACGGGGACGCAGCCCGAAGGCGACTCGCTCCTCATCCTCCTCCTCGCTGCGACCCACGGCGACGTCGTAGACGTCACGCACGCGCGAGGGGATCGATTCGACCGGAGTGGCGGTGAGCACCAGGATCCCGAAGGCGATCAGGATCGAGTGGAAGACCACCACCGCGATCGGCGGCAACAGTGCCTCAAGCGGGGCTGCAGCCAGGAAGCCGAGGACCCCACCCCCGCGGGCCAGCGCATCGATGCCGTCGGCTGGAGCGGGCAGCCGCGCCGAGACCGAGGCGATCGCCGAGATCGCGGTGAGCAGGATCGCGATGCCGAGCACGATGCGGGTGTTGGCACGCACCTGATCCGGGCGGCGGAACATGCGCACCGACCAGCCGGCCGCCAGCAGCGGGATCACCATCGAGGAGATCCCGAAGGTGCCTGCCACCACGGTGTGCACGGCGCCGAGCACCGGACCCGCCGACTGCCACCATTCGACGACGGCGACCAGGACCGCGATGAGCAGAAGGAACAGCGCGTAGCCGTCCCGTCGCTGCTCTGGGGCGACCTCCCATCGCTGCACGCCGATCGAGCGGATCATTCCGCCGACCATGCGAGCGATCGCGAGATAGCCGGAGCGCACTGCGCGTGCCGGCAGAGGGAGCGTCGAGGGATCGTTCGCCCCGGATCCGGTGGTGCGCGAGGTTCCGGCAGCAGCGGTCCGAGAGGAGCCTTTCGACGCACGTGCGGGGGAAGACGTACGTGTCGCCATGGGTCCGATGCTACATTCCTCGTCGCCCCGTGCCCGGGAGGCGGGCGCCCGGCCTCGTCACACCGGCAGTGTCGGCCCTGACAGGATCAGTACTCTCGCCACATTGTCCGATCTCCTGCCGTTCGTCCCTCACAGCACGTCGATCAGGACTCGCGCCCTTCTGTCCTATCTCCTGCCGTTCGTCCCTCACAGCACGTCGATCAGGACTCGCGCCCTTCTGTCCTATCTCCTGCCGTTCGTCCCTCACAGCACGTCGATCAGGACTCGATGACCACCGGGAGGATCATCGGACGGCGCCGCAGCCGTCGGGAGAGATAGCGGCCCACCACGCGGCGCATCACCTGCTGCAGCCGGTAGGTGTCCCTGTGCTCGGCCTGCTCGGCGACTGCCTTCTCGAGCGCCGCGACGAGCTCCGGGCGGATCTCCTCGAACACGCCGTGGTCCTCGGCCATTCCGCGGATATGGATCTCGGGCCCCACGATCAAGGCACCGGTCTCGGCGCTCACCACGGCGAACAGGGAGATGAAGCCCTCGCCCCCGAGGGTGCGGCGGTCTTCGAGATCGTCCTCGGAGATCCCGCCGACGCTCCCTCCGTCCACATAGGTATACCCGTTCGGCATCGCGCCGACAGTGGTGGCGATCCCATCCACCAGGTCGATGACGTGGCCGTCCTGGGCGAGCACGATCCGCTCGCGCGGGACTCCGGTGGACTCGGCGATCTTCCCGTTCGCGATCAGGTGGCGCACCTCGCCGTGGATCGGCATCACGTTCTTGGGCCGCACGATGTTGTAGCAGTACAGCAGCTCGCCGGCGCTTGCATGCCCTGAGGTATGGACCGTGGCGGAGCCCTTGTGGACCACCTCGGCGCCGAGCGCCATCAGCCCGTTGACCACGCGGTACACGGAATTCTCGTTGCCGGGGATGAGGGACGAGGCGAGGATGACGATGTCCCCGGTGCCCACGCTCACCTGATGCTCGCCCTTCGCGATCCGTCCCAGCGCCGCCCTCGGCTCCCCTTGGCTGCCGGTGCACATCAGCACCACCTGCTCGTCGGGGAGGCTGCCGATCTGTTTCGCATCGATGACGGTGTCCGGCGGGACCTGCAGGTAGCCCAGCTCGGTGGCGATGCCCATGTTCCGCACCATGGAACGGCCGACGAAGGCGACCTTGCGTCCGTTGTTCACGGCGGCGTTGAGCACCTGCTGGACCCGGTGGACATGGCTGGAGAAGGAGGCGACCACGATCTTCTGCCGGGCCCGGGCGAAGATCGCCTCGAGGACGGGGCCGATCTCCTGCTCGCCGACCGTGAATCCGGGGACCTCTGCGTTGGTGGAGTCGGTCATGAACAGATCCACGCCGGCTTCGCCCAGCCGGGCGAAGGCGCGCATATCGGTGATCCTGCCGTCCAGCGGCAGCTGGTCCATCTTGAAGTCTCCGGTGTGCAGCACCGTCCCCGCCGGGGTGCTCACATGCACCGCGAGGGCATCCGGGATGGAGTGGTTCACCGCGATGAACCCGCAGTCGAAGGGGCCGAGCTCCAGCTGCTGCCCTTCCGCCACCACGGTGGTGACGGGACGGATCCTGTGCTCCTTGAGCTTCGCCTCGAGGAAGGCGAGCGTGAGCCGGCTTCCCACCAGGGGGATATCTGGCCGGAGTCGCAGCAGGTAGGGCACGGCGCCGATGTGGTCCTCGTGGCCGTGGGTGAGGATGATCGCCTCGACGTCCTCGAGGCGATCAGCGATCAGATCGAAGTCCGGGAGGATCAGGTCGACGCCGGGCTGGGAGTCCTCGGGGAAGAGCACCCCGCAATCGACGATCAGCAGGCGGCCGTCGAACTCCAGGACGGTCATATTCCGGCCCACGTCACCGAGTCCGCCGAGCGGGATGATCCGCAGCGTCCCCGGCTCGAGCGCTGGCGGCAGCTCGAGCCGCTCGGAGAAGGCAGTGGACATCGGCAGCTCCGCGCGGGTCGAAGGAGTGGGTCAGTATGAGGCGTGACTGCTCAGAGCAGTCCGGCGACGTCCAGAGCATCCGAGAGCATGCGCAGCTGGTCGGTATCGGCCGAGACATGCGGTCCGCGCATCACGGCGTGCGGCAGCACCCCCTGCAGATGGAGTGCTGCCTTGGCGGCCACTGCCCCTGGCATGTGATTCATGATCGCCTCGACCACCGGGACCAGCGCACGGTGCGCCTCGCGTGCGGCGGGCAGGTCGTCCCGGTCTACGGCCTCGACCATCTCCCGCTCGAGGTCGCCGGCGACCTGGCCGACGACCGACACCATTCCGGCGGCGCCGATGGACAGCCAGGGCAGGTTCAGCCCGTCCTCGCCGGAGTAGTAGACGAGGTCCGTCTGTGCTATGACGCGGCTGGCCTGCTGAAGGTCTGCCTTGGCGTCCTTCACCGCGAGGATCCGCGGGTTCTCACCGAGTCGCAGCAGGGTCTCGAAGCTCAGCGGGGTACCGGTGCGGCCAGGGATGTCATAGAGCATCACGGGCAGGTCGGTGGAATCTGCGATCGCTGTGGTGTGCGCGATGATCCCGGCCTGGCTGGGCTTGGAGTAGTACGGGGTGACCACCAGCAGCCCGTCGATCCCGAGCTTGGCGTGCTCGCGAGCGAGATCGATCGAGTGGGCGGTGTCGTAGGTGCCCACTCCTGCGATGACGGTGACCTCGGGGCCCACGGCATCCCTCACCGCGCGAGCCAGCTCGAGCTTCTCGACATCGGTGAGGGTCGGGGCCTCCCCGGTGGTGCCGGAGACCACGATCATGTCGTTGCCGTGCCGGACCACATGGTCGGCCAGCTTCTGCGCGGACTCCAGGTCCACGCCATGGCCGTCCTCGGTGAGCGGGGTGACCATTGCGGTCCCCACCGCGCCGAACGGTCGCGCAGAGCGTGCTGCGGTGCTGGTCATGGTCTCCTCCCGAGAATGTTGTGCTGCCCGGAGCCTAAACCAGGCCCGCGCCTGCTCATTGCTGCGACGCGATGCCGAGATCGACGAGGATCGCCAGCGGAGTGCGCTGGCGGCCCTGGCCGAGCGGGTTGTCCGCGAAGGTCGCCTCGAGGCGCTCATTCGGGGTCGCGACGTCGGAGCCCAGGACGTTGCGGCCGATGTCGTTGGCATCCATCACCACGGTGCCCACGAAGCTGTCGCGCAGCTCGGCGGGGATATCCGCGCGGCGGATCGCCGCGGAGATCCGTGCGGAGACCGCATCCGGGTCCTTCGGCGGCAGCTTGGCGGAGACGTTCGAAGGGAACGCCGAGTAGGGGGTCGGTCCATCGATCGCCCGCACGTTCGCGCCGACGACCTCGTAGAACAGGCCCTTCCGCTTGATCACCTTGCCGGCGGCGCCGGCAGCCGAGGCCGCGAGCACCCGGGGCAGTCCGACCTCGCGGATCGCGAGTTCCATCGTGGTGGGGTCGCCGAGACCGATGCCGGCCGGGGTGCGGGTCACGAAGCGGCTGAGCACCTTCGCCGCGCGGCGGGGCTTGACCTCCCAGGTGAACCAGGAGCGTCCCTGTGCGATCGCAATGATCTTCTCGCTGATCACGAAGTACCAGGGCGCCGCGGAGGGCACGACGTCGGCGGGGAGCCCGGCGGCGAAGGCCTCGACCCGCTCCCGCGCGAGCTTCTCGATGTCATCGCCGCGAGCCACCAGCTCGGTCTGCAGGGGTAGCCGGCGCCAGCTGTGACGGTCCGACGTGGAGACGAGGTCGAGCTGCTTGTCCGGATTGGCGACATAGTCGCTCTTCGGTGCCTCGGGCTCCTCGACCTGCTCAGCCGTGTCGGCTCCTGCAGCCGGAGCGGGCGCGGCCGGAGCGGCCTGGGCACCGGTCTCCGCGGAACCGCCGAGAGCGAGGGTCGCGCCCTCGGCGTCGTCGAAGAACGTGCGCATCCACAGCTCGACGTTCAGCAGACGCCAGAACATCAGCGTCCCGTGGTTCTCGGGGTGGGCGATGTAGTCATCGAACAGCGCCAGCACGCTGGGGGCATCGAAGTAGGGCCGCGAGGCGAAGGACGCCGAGGCGAAGACGTCTCGCAGCTCCGGCGCGATTGTGCGGAACCACTCCCCCTCGGGGGTGGTGAAGCCGATCTTGTTGCGGCGCTTGGAGATCATGTCGGGGAGGATCCCGTCCATGGACTCGCGCAGGATCCGCTTGTTCCAGCCGTCGTGGATGATCGCGGACTCGTCGAGGGAGAACAGGAACTTCAGCAGCTCCTTGTCCACGAAGGGCACGCGGCCCTCGATGCTGAAGCGCATCGTGTTCTTGTCCTCGTAGCGCAGCAGCGAGGGCAGCGAGGCCTGGAAGGTGTCCTCGAGCAGCCGCTCCTTGAGGTCGTCCTGGATCGAGGTGACCCTCTCGGAGCTGTGCTCCGCGACGAAGCCGGAGTTCAGCAGCGCCTCGATCGGCACCGAGGTGCGGCCGGAGAACTTGGTGCGGGCGAGCTTGCGGAGGATGTCACGGGAGCCGATCATCTCGCTCGCGAGCTCCTTGTACCGCTTCTGGCGGCGCAGCTGGCGCAGGTAGACGTAGAAGTACGGGTTGTACCCAGCCATCATCTCGTCGGCGCCCTGGCCGTCCAGCAGCACGGTGACGTGCTTGCTGGCCTCACGCATCACCGCGTACTGCGCGTACGGGCCGGTGGAGATGATCGGCTCCTCCTGAGTGCGCACGAAGTCGTGCAGGTCCTCGAGGAAGGCTTCCGGCTTGGGATGGATCTTGTGTGCGGTGATCTGGCCCGCGTTGTCGCTGAGCAGCTTGTCGACGTAGGCCTCCTCATCGTTCGAGGAGTTCGGGAAGACGGCGGAGAAGGTGTTCTGCCGGCTGCCGACGGCGCTGTAGCGCTCGTCCTCGGGCTGTTCGCGCAGCTGACGGGCGATCACGGCGGCGACCGCGGAAGAGTCCAGACCGCCGGAGAGAGAGGTGCCCACGGGCACCTCGGACTGCAGGCGCAGGCGCACCGACTCCTGGAAGCGCTCGCGGTACTCGTCCACGACCTGCTGGTCGTAGGGGCGGCTGGGGCGGGCGGCGATCTCGCGAAGCTCGTCCTTGAGCCGGGTGAAGGGGGAGATCGCAGTGCCGTCGGCGCTGATCTCGAGCACCTCACCGGCCATCAGCCGGTTCACGCCTGCGAAGAAGGTCTGGGAATCGTCGTC
This sequence comes from Brachybacterium paraconglomeratum, assembly GCF_039541415.1. Classification (GTDB taxonomy): domain Bacteria; phylum Actinomycetota; class Actinomycetes; order Actinomycetales; family Dermabacteraceae; genus Brachybacterium; species Brachybacterium paraconglomeratum_A. The sequence goes on along the minus strand of NZ_BAABGE010000010.1, from coordinate 338,753 downwards.
CTGGACGCGGAACTTCAGGTAGCGGTAGACCGCCCGGTCATCCGGTGCGGCCTCGAAGACACGGGCGGCCAGGAGCGAGCGGATCTCGGAACCGAAGACGACCTTCGGGGCGCCGGCAGCTGCGGTGCCCTCAGTGCCGACGGCGGGATCGACCCAGTAGTAGAGGGGCTTGATGCCGAAGTGGTCACGGGCGATGGTGACGGTGCCGGTGTGCGCGTCGTGGATCGCGAAGGCGAACATGCCGTTGAAGCGATCGTAGGCGGCGGTGCCCCACTCCGCGTGCGCCTCGAGCAGCACCTCAGTGTCGGAATCTGTCCGAAAGACGTGGCCGAGCCCCTCGAGCTCGGAGCGCAGCTCGAGGTAGTTGTACGTCTCGCCGTTGTAGATGATCGTGTAGCGGCCATCGGCCGTGGTCATCGGCTGAGCACCGTGCTCACGGTCGATGATGGCGAGCCGGCGATGGGCGAGCCCGATCTGGTCGTCGACGAAGAGTCCCTCGCCGTCGGGGCCGCGATGGGCAAGCGCCCCGCTCATCCGGCGGGCGATGTCCTCGGTGTCAGCACCGAATCCGTAGGTACCGGCGATTCCGCACATGGGGCGAGTCCTTTCGAGGGGGACGGCTGCCGCCCGCAGTCAGGGCGCTCGGCACAGAGTAGATGGGGCGTCGCGGACGCGCCCCGGTCTCCCGGCGCGCGCACGGACCAGGTTCGGCCGCCCGAGCCTATCAACGGGTCCGGGCGTGCCGAGGCAGGCGCGACGTGACTTTCAGCTGCCGCGGCGGGCGAGGATCAGCTCGGCCCCGTCGGCCCGGATCTCGAGGTCATCCAACGACGTGACCAGCGCATCTGCGAGCGGCGCGAGATCGCCGGCCGGCGTGGTGCTGGTCACCGCGACGGTGCGGGCGCCGGCAGCGGCACCGGAGCGCAGGCCACCGATCGAGTCCTCGATCACGACGGTGTGGGCGGGGTCGATGCCGAGCCGCTCAGCACCCAGCAGGTAAGGCTCTGGATCCGGCTTGCCCTTGCTGACCTGATCCGCGGTGACGAGTCCCGCGGGGACGGGCAGGCCGGTGCGAGCCCAGCGGGCCTCGAACAGCGGCCTGGTGCAGGACGTGACGATGGTCCAGGTGGCGCTGCCGATCTGCGCGGCAGCCGCATCCAGCTCACGCAGCAGTCGCTCCGTGCCCGGCAGCACGACAATCTCCGCGACATCGGCGATCTCCAGCTCCTCGATCCGGCGATGGGCGGCATCCAGAGCCGCCTCGTCGAGCTCCGGCAGCAGCTCGCCGAGGACCTGGCGGGCTGGCTTGCCGTGCTGCTCTGCACCGAACTCGAGATCCGTTCCGAGCTCGCGCAGCAGCTGGTTCCAGGAGCGCTCGACCGACGGTCCCGAGTCGATCAGGGTCCCGTCCATGTCCAGCAGCAGTGCGGACGTGCGCATCGGCAGGGCCTGCCCTTCCGAAGGGACGGCATGGGAGGGGGCAGAGGAAGACGTCATGCCTTCAGAATCTCATATCAACCCCGGGACAGGACGGCAGCATCAGCGCAGGTGACCGTAGAGTGTCGAGCATCATGACGACTGCTTCGCCGACCTCGACGGACCTCGGTCCCGCTGCCGCCGCACGCCTGCGCACGATCCGCCGGACCGGGCTGTCGATCGGCGTGGCGACGGGCCTGTACGGCATCTCCTTCGGAGCCCTGGCCACCGCCTCTGGACTGGACGTCTGGCAGGCGATGGTGCTCTCCGCGGTGATGTTCACCGGCGGCAGCCAGTTCGCCTTCATCGGCGTGGTCGGCGGCGGAGGTTCGGCGATCGGGGCGGCGCTGGCCGCGGCGCTGCTCGGGATCCGCAACACCCTGTACGGGCTGATCCTCGCTCCGGCCCTGCCCCGCGGCGGGTTCCGGGGCCTGGCCCGGGCGCACCTGACGATCGACGAGTCCGCAGCACTGGCCGCAGGCGGCACCACGACCACGGAGAAGCGAGCGGGATTCTGGGCCGCTGGGGTGTGGGTGTACGTCTTCTGGAACCTGTTCTCCCTGGTGGGAGCCCTGGCCGGCCAGCATGTCGCGGATCCGGGGGCGTGGGGTCTGGATGCCGCCGCCGCCGGGGCGTTCATCGCGCTGCTGTGGCCGCGCCTGCGCAACGGCGAGGCGGTCGCGGTCGCCGTGGCTGCGGCCGTCGTGGCACTGGTGACCACACCCGCGCTCCCTTCCGGGCTGCCAGTGCTGGCCGCCGCGCTGGTCGCGGTGATCGCGGGGCTGCTGCCCTCACGTCAGCCACTGGTGCGTCACGAGATCGAGGGCGATGCGACGGTTGCTGCTGACCCCGCTGGAGAACCCGCGGCCGGCGACGGTCCGCTCGAGGGAGGAGCACGATGAGCCTGCTGTGGATCGCGGTGATCGCCGCCTCGGTGCTGTCCTTCGCCCAGAAGTGGGTGGGATACCAGGCTCCGCCGGACGTGCTCGAGCGCCCTCGGGTCTCCCGGATCACCACCCTGCTGCCCATCGCGCTGCTGGGGGCGCTGGTCGCCACTCAGACCGCGACCAGCGGCAGCGAGATCCTGCTGGATGCGCGACTGGCGGGCCTCGGTGCGGCCATCGTGCTGCTGTGCCTGCGTGCACCGTTCCTGGTGGTCGTAGTCGGTGCAGCAGTGGTCGCGGCGGGTCTGCGGGCGCTCGGCTGGGCCTAGTTGACGGTGACGCCTGAGCTGTCACGAACGCCTGGCAGCTGTCAGTGACGCCCGAAGTGTCAGTGACGCCCGGACTGTCAGTGACGCCTGGGCGTCACCGATCTCCCGCCCGGAAGCACCTCGTGCTCGCAGGGTGGGGCAGGCGTCGCTCAGAGCTGCCGCTCAGCGCCGATGCTCGTCGATGGCACGCCGGGTCGCCATCCGGGCGCCCTTGCGATCGCGCAGCGCGTCATAGGCCAGCGCGAGCCGGAACCAGGCGCGCCAGTCATGCTCGGCGCCCTCCTGGAGCGCGGTGCGAGCTGCCTCGAACTCGGCCCGCGGGTCCTCGCCGTCGGCCTCCGCCGGAGGCTCGTAGAGGCGTGCCAGGCGCCCGGAGCCCATGCCGAACAGCATCTCGCGCCAGGTCACCCAGATGGTGAGCAGCAGCAGGATGATGATGCCGAGGGCCAGGCCGTAGCCCACAGCGCTCCCGGCGCGGACGAAGCCCCAGGCGATCCAGCCCAGGCCCCAGGCATAGGCCGCGGTGATCAGCACCAGGACGGCGACGAAGATCTTCTCTCTCATCGGCGGGACCCGCTCAGCCGAGATCCATGTAGCCGTCCAGGCCCACGGTGAGGCCTGGATGTGCGGCGACCTCGCGAGCGCCCAGCAGCACCCCGGGCATGAAGCTGACGCGGTCGAAGGAGTCGTGACGCAGCACGAACTGCTCCCCCACCCCGCCGAACTGGACGACCTCGTGAGCGACCAGTCCGCGCTGGCGCACGGCGTGCACGTGGATGCCCTCGATCACTGCGCCGCGTGCGCCGTCCGGGTCCTGCTCGGTCGCATCCGGGACCGGGCCCAGCCCGGCTGCGGCCCGGCCACGGGCGATCGCGGCAGCAGTGTGGCGGGCGGTGCCAGAAGGCGCGTCGAGCTTGTTCTCGTGATGCATCTCGATGATCTCGGCGCTGTCGTAGTAGCGCGCGGCGATCTCTGCGAAGCGCATGGCGAGCACGGCGCCGATCGCGAAGTTCGGGGCGATCAGCACGCCGACCTCGGGGTGCTCGGCGAGCTGATCCCGCAGCGCCGTGAGCGTCTTGTCGGTCCAGCCGGTGGTACCGACCACCGCGTGGATCCCGTGCTCCACCAGCCAGCGCACGTTGTCTGCGGTGACCGAGGGGATGGTGAGGTCGATCGCGACCTCGGCACCGGCGTCGCTGAGCGTCGCGAGGTCATCGCCGCGACCGATGCGGGCCACCAGCTCGAGATCGGAGGCCTCCTCGACGGCCTGGCAGGCAGCGGCACCCATCCGGCCGGAGGCTCCCAGCACAGCGACTCGGGTGAGGCGCGGCGAGGACGAGGCAGGGGACGGCGAGGCAGTCATGAAGTTCTCTCCTGGATGAGGGACGGCGCGGTGAACGATCGGAGGTGACGGCAGAGCGGCGGGGAAGAGCAGGCGACGGGCGGGCTCTCAGCTGTCGGGGCCGACCTCGACCCGGGTGCTGAAGGAGCTGGCAAGGCGAGACGCGAGCGCGCTGACGTCGCCGATGCCGACTGCGCCGATACGGGCCAGGGTCTCGTCCACGCTGGTGTAGCGGCCGTGGACCAGCTCGATGGTGCCGAGCCGGCCCATACGGGAGCTGGTGTCCTCGAGCCCGAGGGCGAAGGAACCGGTGATCTGGCCCTTGGCGCGGGCGAGTTCGAGCTCGTCGATGCCCTGCTCTCCCATCCGGGACAGCTCCTCGGCGAGCAGCTCGACCACCTGGGTGGTCCGCCCCGGGCGGCAGGCGGCATACATGCCGAACAGACCGGCATCGCGATAGCCGGCGCTGAAGGAGTAGACCGAGTAGGCCAGCCCGCGCTCCTCGCGGATGTTCTGGAACAGCCGTGAGGACATCCCTCCACCGAGGATCGACATCAGCACCGACAGGGCGTGGCGGTCCTCGCTGAGGGCGGTGAGCCCGTGGCCTCCGAGATAGATGTGATTCTGCTCGGTGGGGCGGCTGAGCCGGTGGGGAGTGAGCGACGCGACATCTGCCGGTGCGGTGAGCAGCCCTGCGCTGGCCGGACCGGGATGCGCTGCGCGCGGTCGACGCTCCGGGACGGCGTCCGCTGCAAGCTCCCAGCCACCGCGGCGGAGACCTGCCTGCAGCATGCCGGCCAGCTCCTCATGGTCGAGGTCTCCGACGGCGGTCACGACCAGGTTGTCGGGCCGGTAGTGCTCGGCGAAGTGGTCGCGGACGTCCTCGATGGTGAGCGCTTCGACGCTCCCGGCGGTGCCGCCGACGGGACGGCCGATCGGGGTGTCGGGGCCGAGCACGTCGGCGAGGAAGGTCTCGTAGCCGATGTCTCCCGGATCGTCCTCCGCCATCGCGAGCTCCTCGAGTATCACCTCGCGCTCAGTGGCCAGGGCGTCCTCGGCGAGCACGGACGCGGTGATCATGTCGGTGAGGACGTCCACGGCCATCGGCAGGTCGGAGGAACGGACCCGACCGTAGTACAGGGTGTGCTCCTTCGCGGTGACCGCGTTGGAGTCGCCGCCCACCTCGTCGAAAGCGGCCGCGATGTCCATCGCGCTGCGCCGACGGGTGCCCTTGAACAGCAGGTGCTCGAGCACATGGGTCGATCCGGCATGCGCGGGGGTCTCATCGCGGGAGCCCACCGGCAGCCACAGCCCGATGGTGGCGCTGCGTACGCTGCGGTCCCTCTGGGTCAGGAGGCGCACGCCTCCGGGCAGGATGCTGCGCCTCACGCCGGTGGCGGGATCGAGCAGCACATCGGAGGAGGGATCGTCATAGGCAAGGTCAGCAGGCATCGATCGATTGTTCCACGGCTCGGGCACCGGGTGGTCCGGCGACGACGCAGTCGCGAGGTGCGTCACCGTCCTGCGGCTCCGGACGGAGAACGGGGAGGCCTCCTGGTGGAAGCCTCCCCGTTCTGAGATGCCGACCGAGGCCGACGGGCGGATCACTCCGCGGTGTTCTCCTCCGCGGCGACGGAGTCAGCGGACTCCGCAGCGGACTCTGCCTCGTCCTCGATCACGCCGAGGGAGATCTTGCCGCGGGAATCGATCTCGCGGATCTCCACTTCGATCTTCTGACCGACCTTGGCGACGTCCTCGACGTTGTCGACCCGCTTGCCACCGTTGAGCTTGCGCAGCTGGGTGACGTGGAGCAGACCGTCCTTGCCCGGGGTGAGCGAGACGAAAGCGCCGAAGTCGACCACGCGCACGACAGTGCCGAGGTAGCGCTCGCCGATCTCGGGAACCATCGGATTGGCGATCGCGTTGACTGCGGAGCGCGCAGCCTCGGCCGAGGGACCGTCGGTGGCGCCGATGTAGACGGTGCCGTCGTCCTCGATCGTGATGTCCGCGCCGGTGTCGTCCTGGATCTGGTTGATCATCGCGCCCTTCGGGCCGATGACCGCGCCGATCTTGTCCACGGGGATGGTGACCGCGAGCACGCGCGGGGCGTACGGGCTCATCTCATCGGGAGCATCGATCGCCTCGTTCAGGACACCGAGGATCGCCAGGCGAGCCTCGTGGGCCTGCGAGAGCGCACCGGTGAGCACGGAGGTCGGGAGACCGTCGAGCTTGGTGTCGAGCTGGATAGCGGTGATGAACTCGCTGGTCCCTGCGACCTTGAAGTCCATGTCGCCGAAGGCGTCCTCGGCACCCAGGATGTCGGTGAGCGCGGCGTAGCGCGTCTCGCCGTCCACCGAGTCCGAGATCAGGCCCATGGCGATGCCGGCGACGGCGGCGCGCAGCGGCACCCCGGCGTTCAGCAGCGACAGGGTCGAGGCGCAGACCGAGCCCATCGAGGTGGAGCCGTTGGACCCGAGAGCCTCGGACACCTGACGGATCGCGTAGGGGAACTCCTCGCGGCTGGGCAGGACCGGCACCAGGGCGCGCTCGGCGAGCATGCCGTGGCCGATCTCGCGACGCTTCGGGGAGCCCACGCGACCGGTCTCACCGGTGGAGTACGGCGGGAAGTTGTAGTGGTGCACGTAACGCTTGCGCGTGACCGGCCCGAGGGAGTCGATCTGCTGCTCCATCTTGAGCATGTTCAGCGTGGAGACACCCATGATCTGGGTCTCGCCGCGCTGGAACAGGGCCGAGCCGTGCACGCGCGGGAGGACCTCGACCTCAGCGGAGAGCGCACGGATGTCGCGCAGACCGCGGCCGTCGATGCGCACACCGTCGGTGAGGACCTTCTTGCGCACGACCTGCTTGGTCAGCGCACGGAATGCACCGCTGACCTCCTTCTCGCGACCTGCGAGCTGCTGGCCCTCGCCGGAGAGCTCAGCGACGACCTCATCGAGCAGCTGCTCGGTGCGCTCCTCGCGCTCGGTCTTCGCGGCGATCGACATGACCTCCGCCAGACGCTGACCGGCAGCGGCCTCGACGATGTCGTAGGCGTCATCCTGGAAGTCCAGGAAGAGCGGGAACTCGCGCACCGGCTTGGCGGCGGTGGCGGCCAGCTCCTGCTGGGCGATGCAGAGGCTGCGGATGAAGACCTTGGAGGCCTCGATGCCCTCGGCCACGACGGCCTCGGTGGGGGCGATCGCGCCCTGCTCCTTGATGAGCGTCCAGGCGTTGTCGGTGGCCTCGGCCTCGACCATCATGATCGCGACGTCATCCTCGACCATGCGGCCGGCGACGACCATGGAGAACACGGCCTCGTCCAGCTGCGAGAAGGTCGGGAAGGCGACCCACTGGCCACCGCCCTGGGCGTTCGGCATGAGCGCGATGCGCGCGGCGCCGATCGGACCGTTGAAGGGCAGACCGGAGATCTGGGTCGAGGCGGAAGCACCGTTGATGCCGACGACGTCGTAGGCGTCGTCGGGGCCGTTCGCCATCACGGTGAGGACGACCTGGACCTCGTTGCGCAGGCCCTTGACGAAGGCCGGACGCAGCGGGCGGTCGGTGAGGCGGCAGGCGAGGATCGCGTCGGTGCCGGGACGGCCTTCACGACGGAAGAACGAGCCGGGGATGCGACCCGCGGCGTACATCCGCTCCTCGACGTCGATGGTGAGCGGGAAGAAGTCGAAGTGGTCCTTCGGCTTGTTCGACACGGAGGTCGCCGAGAAGACCATGGTGTCGTCGTCGAGGTAGACGGCGACGGCACCGGCTGCCTGCTGGGCGAGACGGCCGGTCTCGAAACGGATCTCGCGGCGCCCGTAGGAGCCGTTGTCGATGACAGCGGTGGTTGCGGTGATTTCAGGGCCTTCCATGGCCATGTGGATCTCCTCTGGTAGGGGGTTGCCCTGCCGGTGCGGCCTTCGTCAGTCATCCGCGGTGCGCTGGAGGAGGCTCGTGGAGCCATGCTCAGCGGTCCGCAGGCCACTGCCGAGGACCGAACCTGATCGGGGCGGGGTTCTCAGGGTGCCCGCAGCTGCGGGCAGATGAAACCGCCGCCCGCCCATAGGGCGAGCGGCGGACAGGATCAGCGGCGGATGCCGAGGCGCTGGATCAGCGCACGGTACCGCGTGATGTCGCTGGCCTGCAGGTACTTCAGCAGGCGCTTGCGCTGACCGACCATCAGCATCAGACCACGACGCGTGTGGTGGTCGTGCTTGTGGGTCTTCAGGTGCTCGGTCAAGTACTTGATGCGGTGAGTCAGGAGTGCGGCCTGGACCTCGGGCGAACCGGTGTCGCCCTCGCTGGTCGCGTACTCCGTGATGATCGCCTGCTTGGTGGCGGTATCGAAGGCCATCTGGTTCTCCTCTGGTCGCTGCGCGGCGCCGAGGACCGAATGTCCCAGGCTCTCTGGACGAGCGGCACCCAGGCGCAGCGGCCCGCAGGGCGGGTGGTGCGCAGTGGGTGCGGATCGCTCTCCGCGGCCGAATTCACGGCGCGAGCAGGATATCAGCCGTCGCTGGCGAGAGGGGAGCGGTCCGTCGAGAGAGTGTGGCGGGTCACCTCGACATCTTTCGCCATCTGCTGGACCAATGCCTCCGCGGAATCGAACTTGAGCGTAGGGCGCTGGAAGTCGACGAACTCGAGACGCACGGTGTCCCCGTACAGATCCAGGTCATGGGCGCCATGGACGTACGCCTCGACGGTGCGCCGCGGGGCGCCGTCCGCCTCGAAGGTGGGGTTGGTGCCGATGGAGATGGTGGCGGGAGCTCCGGCGAGCGGCTCGACCCCCAGGTGCGAGGGATCCTGCTCTGTGACGGTGAGATATCCGGCGTAGACGCCGTCCGCAGGGATCAGGCCGGCGGGCGTCGGGCCCAGATTGGCGGTCGGGAAGCCCAGCTCCCGGCCGCGCTGGAATCCGTGGTGGACCACGTCGGTGACGGTGTGCAGCCTGCCCAGGGCGAGGTTCGCGGCCCGCACCTCCCCCTCGAGCAGATCCCGCCTGGCCGCCGACGAGGAGATGCGTCCGCTGCCCGCCCCCTGCGGTCCGAGGTCCTCGACAGTCACGACCTCGAAGCCATACTGCTCGCCGAGTGCGCGCATCGTGTCGATGTCACCGGCATTGGCGCGACCGAAGAGCGCGTCCTCCCCCAGCACGATGCACTTCGCCCCCAGTCCCTCGACCAGGAATCGCCGCACGAAGTCCTCAGGAGAGTGCTGTGCGAACGGCAGGGTGAACTCGAGGTCGAGCACGCCGTGCATGCCTGCCAGCAGCAGCAGCCGGTCACGATCTTCATGGCCGGTGAGCAACGGGGTCTGGGTCGGATCCCCCATGACGTGCCGCGGATGGGGCCAGAAGGTGAGGGCGACGGGAGCGAGCGAACGCGCCTCGGCATGCCGGCGGAGCTGATCCAGCACGAATCGGTGACCGCGATGGACGCCGTCGTAGTTGCCGATCGACACTGCTGTCGCGCCGAGATCGGCCGGCACCTCCTCGACGGAATGCCAGATGGGAACGCGGGTCACGGCGCGGTCAGGTCCTTCCAGGGCTGGGTGCATTCATGCACGGTGGATCAGGAGCGTCGGCAGCCGACGCGGCGGCGAAGAACGCCGGTGCACACTGTAGCGCTCGCAGGTTGTCGCGCCCGCAGGCCGGCGTGCTCCCTCGGGGACAGGAGAGCCCATTTTCCCGACGGTCGAAGCATCTACGTCATGAAACTGCTCGCCGCCGGTGTTCGACGATGCCAATCTGTGACGAAGCTCAGCGTTATCCTCCCGCGCGAAGCGGTACGGGCTCCGTTACTCTGAGAGTCAAGGCGGCGCCGGGGACCTACCCCTGTGCCTTTCCGGGCTCGCGCGCGGAGACAACAAGTCACGACGGCCGCCGAGATCGGATCTGGATCCATGATGAACGTGACCGAGACGGCCGCGCTGGGCGGCCCGTCCCGACCTGCCGGTCGCCAAGGCCGTCGACGGGTCATCCTCATCCTGGTGGCCATCATCGCCACCCTCGCCGTGGTGCTCGCCGGCGGTGCACTGGCCTACGCCAAGCAGTTCGACGGCCGCGCCCTGCCCGGCACCACGGTGCTCGGCCAGGATGTCGCTGGCAAGACTCCTGAAGAGATCGCCGCCCTGGTCGCCGAGCGCGGTGAGTCCGTCTCCGTCGCGGTCACCGCCGGAGAGCAGCAGCTCGAGGTGGCACTGGCCGATCTCGGGGTGACCGTGGACGCCGCCGCGACGGCGGCCTCCGCCGTCTCCCGTGATGACTCCTTCACCGGCGTGATCTCCTCGACCTGGTCGGGCGAGCATGCTGTGGAGCCCGTCGTCACCGTCGACGAGGCGAAGGTTGCAGAGTTCGCCAACGGCCTGGTCCCCGAGGACATGACCACCCCGATCGATGCACAGGTGAGCTTCGACGAGGACGAGCAGACCTGGAATGCGGTCCCCGGCCGTAACGGACAGGGCCTGGATCCGCAGACGCTCGTGGACGCAGTGACCCAGAATGCGGCTTCCCTGAAGGATTTCAGCGTCGATCAGCCGATCGAGGAGATCGCCCCCGCGATCACCACCGAGGAGGCTGAGGGAGTCGTGGGCACCATCGCCACTCTGCTCGAGCAGCCGATGGCGATCACCGGCGCCGATGACAAGGTCCACGAGGTCTCCGCCGAGCGTCGCAACGGCTGGATCTCGGTGGTCCCCGATGAGTCCGGTCAGGCACTGACGATCTCGGTCGATGAAGAGGCTGTGCGTGAGTGGGTCGTTGCCCGCGCCGACAAGGACGCTGTGAAGGCGGAGAACGGCATCGAGCAGGTCGACGAGGCAGGCAAGGTCGTCAAGGTCGTCTCGGAGAAGCAGGACGGTCTCGAGATCACCAACACCGATGCTGTGGTCGGCGAGCTGGTCACCGCACTGAAGGGGACCACGCCGCTCGAGGCAGCCTTCGAGACCCGGAAGATCGAATCCGAGGTCGAGCAGGTCGATGCTCCGAAGTCGGAGGACGAGAAGGACAAGGAGAAGGAGAAGTCGGAGGAGAAGAAGGACGGCACCGATGACGAGGCTGCCACTCCCTCCAACCCCACCGGCGAGAAGTGGATCGACGTCGACCTCAGCAACAAGACGGTCACCGCGTACGTGGGTGACACTCCGGTGTGGGGCCCGCGCTCGATGGTGGACGGCAAGGAAGGCAACGAGACCGTCACCGGGACCTTCGAGATCTACCTGCGCTACGACCGCCAGGACATGACCAACGCGGCCTACTACCCCAAGGGTCATGAGAAGTACTACCTCACGCCCGACGTCCCCTGGGTGCAGTACTTCCACCGCGGGTTCGGCTTCCACGGCGCTCCGTGGCGCTCCTCCTTCGGGTACTCCGGCTCCCATGGCTGCATCAACATGCCGGTGTCGGACGCCAAGTGGCTGTACGACTGGGCGAGCATCGGCACCAAGACCGTGGTCCACTACTGACCGGTCTGCCGGCGCGCGCACTGTGAAGAAGGGCCCTTCCCGAGAATCGGGAAGGGCCCTTCTTGCTGCTCAGCGTTGTTTGTGCTCGCCGCTCTTGCTGCTCACCGTCGGCAGCGACAGAAGCTCGGAACTTCAGCAGCGAGCGTCTTCGGGCACCACCAGGATCGGGCGCCAGCGCTCCTGCTCCCGCTCAAGGATCGCGACCAGCTGTCCGGAGCTGTCCAGCGCCGCCACCGGACGCTGCTTCCCCGCAGCTGCCGGAGCCACGAGCTGCTCTCCGCGCGGAGCCGCAGGCACCGCCACCGAGGTGATCCGCTTCCCCGTGCCGAGCGCGGCGGTCTGCTCCGCATCGACCTGCAGGGTGCTGAGCACCAGGGAGGCGATCTCACCGAGTCCGTGCAGTGGGAGCTCGACATCATCGCCCTCACCCCGCGCCGGGACCAGTGCCGCGCCCGCCACCGTGAACGGGCCCACGGCGGTGCGACGAAGAGCAGTCAGATGCCCGCCGACCTCGAGCGCTGAGCCGAGGTCGCGGGCCAGCGCCCGCACGTAGGTGCCTGAGGAGCAGTCGATCACCGCGTCGAGGTCGAGGTGCTCCCCCACCGCTCGGCGGGAGGTCACCTCGAAGCGGGAGACCTGCACCGGCCGGGCGGCGAGCTGCACATCCTCCCCCGCTCGTACGCGGGCATAGGCGCGCTGGCCATCGACCTTGATGGCGCTGACGGTCGAGGGCACCTGCGAGATGGCCCCGCGCAGCGCCTTCAGCTGCTGCTCGATGAGCGGCTGCGGCAGCGCCGAGGCGTCGACCTGCTCGCCGAGAATCTCGCCCTCCCTGTCATCCGTGGTGGTGGCGCGGCCCAGCCGGAGCGTCGCCTCATAGGTCTTGCCGAGGCCCACCAGGTAGGTGAGCAATCGGGTGCCCTGACCCACGCCGAGCACCAGCAGCCCGGTGGCCATCGGATCGAGCGTGCCGGCGTGGCCGACCTTCTTGGTTCCCAGCAGCCAGCGGACGCGCGCGACGACGTCGTGGCTGGTGCGCTCCGACGCCTTATCGACCAGCAGGATCCCGTGCGGGCCGGAGGTCACGCCTGCTCGCGGCCGGTCTCGTCGTCGGTGCCGCGAGTGTCGGTGCCCAGAGCGCCGGCGCCGTCGGTCTCGTCCTGTTCAGCGCCGTCGAGGTCGTCCGCCTCCTCGTCCTCGCGGGGCTTGCGGTAGGGATCCTCTTCCCCGGCGTAGCTCGCGCCGACCTTCGTCTTCTCGAGCTCGGCGTCACGGCCGCGCGCCTCGCTGAGCAGATCCTCGATCACGCGTGCATTCTCGGGGATCGCGTCAGCGATGAACTCGAGGGTCGGGGTGAGCCGCACCCCGGTCTGGCGACCGACCTCGCGGCGCAGCATGCCGGTGGCGCTGACCAGGGCCGCGGCGGTGCCCTCCCGCTCCTCGTCGGTGCCGAAGACGGTGTAGAAGAGGGTGGCGTGCTGGAGATCGCCGGTGACGCGCACATCGGTGATCGTCACGAAGCCCAGCCGCGGGTCCTTGACCCGGTTGTCCAGCATGGTGGCCACGATGACCTTGATGCGATCAGCGAGTTTGAGCGCGCGGGGATGATCTGTCATGGGATGTCGTTCTCCTGGTCTGGGGTGAGGGCTGCGAGGCCCTCGAGGTAGGGGCTGTGGTGGGAGGCCGGGAGAGGAGCGCCGCGGCCGACGGGCGAGTCACTGCGGGGTGGTGGTCTCCGGCGTTGCATCGCCCCGGAGACGCCAAGACGCCCCGCAGCCTGCGCAGAGACGCAAGGGGCCGACGGGGCGCACAGCAGGGAGGGCACCTCGGTCATCGTGGCCTCCTCCCCAGCGGGTCACGGTCGGGCACCCTCAGAGGCGCCCGACCGTGCCAGCATCAGATGCGGGGTTTCTCCTGCATCTCATAGGTGGTGATGAGGTCCTCGAGCTGGAGGTCGTTGTACGAGCCCAGATTGATACCGCATTCGTACCCATCGCGGACCTCGGTGACATCGTCCTTGAACCGGCGCAGGCCGGCCACTTCGATGTTCTCGGAGATGACCACACCCTTGCGGGTGATGCGAGCCTTCGCACCGCGCTTGATGAGGCCGCTGCGCACGATCGAACCGGCGATGTTGCCGAACTTGGAGGAGCGGAAGATCTCGCGGATCTCCGCCGAGCCCAGCTCGACCTCTTCGTACTCCGGCTTGAGCATGCCCTTCAGCGCTGCCTCGACCTCGTCGATGGCGTTGTAGATCACGCTGTAGTACTTGATCTCCACGCCTTCACGATCGGCGTAGTCAGCGTTCAGGCCCTCGGCCCGCACGTTGTAGCCGATGATGACGGCGTTCGAGGCGACGGCGAGGTTGATGTTGTTCATCGTGATCGCGCCGACTCCGCGGTCGATGATGCGCAGATCAACGCCATCACCGATCTCGATGCCCAGCAGCGACTCCTCGAGCGCCTCGACGGCACCGGCCGCGTCACCCTTGAGGATGAGGTTGAGGGTCTCGACCTTGCCATCAGCCATGTGCTGGTTGATGTCCTCGAGGCTGATGCGCTTGCGCACCTTCGAGAGCGATGCCGCACGCTTGGCGGCCTCGCGCTTCTCAGCGATCTGGCGGGCGGTGCGCTCGTCCTGGGCGACCAGGAAGGAGTCACCGGCACCGGGCACCGAGGTCAGGCCGAGCACCTGGACCGGACGGGACGGACCCGCCTCGGTGACGGTCTCGCCGTTCTCGTCGATCATCGCGCGGACTCGGCCGTGGCCGGAGCCGCAGACGATCGCATCGCCGACCCGCAGGGTGCCCTGCTGGACCAGCACTGTGGCGACCGGACCGCGACCCTTGTCGAGGTTCGCCTCGATGGACACGCCACGCGCGTCCTTGTCGGCGATCGCGGTGAGCTCGAGCGCGGCATCTGCGGTGAGCAGGACCGCCTCCAGCAGCGCATCGATGTTGAGGTTCTCGCGAGCAGAGACGTCCACGAACATCGTCTCGCCGCCGTACTCCTCGGCGACCAGGTTGAACTCCGTCAGCTGCTGACGGATCTTCTCCGGGTTCGCGTCGGGCTTGTCGACCTTGTTGACCGCGACCACGATCGGGACGTTCGCCGCCTGGGCGTGGTTGAGCGCCTCGATGGTCTGGGGCATCACGCCATCGTCAGCGGCGACCACGAGGATCGCGATGTCGGTGACGTCCGCGCCACGGGCACGCATGGCGGTGAACGCCTCGTGACCGGGAGTGTCGATGAAGGTGATGGCGCGCTCGGCACCGTCATGCTCGACCTCCACCTGGTAGGCACCGATGTGCTGGGTGATGCCGCCGGCCTCGCCAGCGCCCACGGTCGCCTTGCGGATGGTGTCGAGCAGGCGGGTCTTGCCGTGGTCGACGTGACCCATGACGGTGACCACCGGCGGACGCGGGACGCGGTCCTCGGAGTCCTCGTCGGCGAGCTCGGCATCGAGATCGATGTCGAACTGTCCGAGCAGCTCGCGCTCCTCGTCCTCCGGGGAGACGATCTCGATCTTGTAGCCCAGCTCGGTGCCGAGCAGGTGGAAGGTCTCCTCGTCCAGGGACTGAGTGGCGGTGGCCATCTCACCCATCGCGAAGAGCACCGTGATCAGCGACGCCGGGTTGACGTCGATCAGGTCCGCGAAGTCGGACAGCGATGCACCGCGGCGCAGGCGGATCGGCGTGCTGCCGTCACCGCGCGGGATCGAGACGCCGCCCGGTGCGGGCGCCGACATCTGCTCGAATTCTGCGCGCTTCGCACGCTTCGACTTGCGTGAGCGGGCGGGCTTGCCGCCGCGTCCGAAGGCACCCTGGGTGCTGCCACGACCACCGCGGCCGCGGGGACCGCCGCCGGGACGTGCGGGACCGCCACCGGCGGGAGCACCGCCGGGGCCCGGACGACCACCACGGCCGCGCCCGGGGGCACCGCCCTGGTTGGCATCGGCGAGACCGCCGGAGGAGTGCTGTCGCATGATGCCCGGGGTGGGCATCCCGGGACGGCTGGCCGGACGGGGCGCACCGCCGGGACGGGGCGCGCCACCCTCGCGCGGCGGGCGAGCGCCGGCCTGACCGGTCTGGCCTGCCTGATCCGCGCCGGGGCGCGGCGGACGCTGACCCGGACGGGGCATGCCCTGCGAGCTGGCGAAGGGGTTGTTGCCGGGGCGGGGAGCGCCGGGACGGCCGCCACCCTCACGGGGCGGGCGAGCGCCGCCGGGGGCGGGCTTGCGAGCACCGGGACGGGGCATCCCCTGCGAGCTGGCGAAGGGGTTGTTGCCGGGACGTCCGTTGCCGGGACGGGGAGCGGGCCGCTCACCACCGGGCTTGGGCGCGGCGGCCGGCTTCGCGGCACCGGGCTTGGGGGCGTCCGACGCGGGCTTCGACTCCGTCGCGTCTGCGGCAGGGGTCTCCACTGCGGGGGCCTCTGCTGCGGGCTTCGCTGAGGAAGTGTCCGCAGCCGGCGTCGACGCGGGCGTCTCCGCAACAGGCGTGGGTGCAGCTGCCTCCGCCGGTGCGGCGGGTGCAGAAGGTGCCGGGGCAGGCTCGGGCTCGGCAGGCTTCTGCGGAGCGGGCTTGGCGCCGGGCTTGGGTGCAGCACCGGGCTTGGGCGCACCGGAGGGCTTAGCGGATGCTCCGGAGTCGCTCTTCGTCGCGGAGGCGCCGTCCCCGTTCTGGACGGGGAGCTCCTCACGTAGACGGCGTGCTACCGGTGCTTCGATGGTGGAGGAGGCGGAACGAACGAATTCGCCCATGTCCTGCAGCTTCTGCAGAACGACCTTACTCGGGTGTCCGAGCTCCTTAGCGAGCTCGTGGACGCGGACCTTAGCCACATTTCTCCTGTCTTGGTCCGGCCGACAAGAGGGCTCGGACCATTAATTCCTGAGGGTGCTCATTTGCGAGTACTCATCGGATGTCCATGGTTCTTCTACCTGTTCCACGTGCGGTTGGGATCGAAGGTCTCGAGGTCCCGGGCTAGGTGCCCGGTGTCGACTGCGCCACGAAAGGATCGGGCGAAGCCGCCTCGCCGCAGGGCGAGGTCGAGACATGCTGCATCAGGGTGGAGCCACGACCCGCGACCAGGAGCCGATCCGGCAGGATCGACGCGGACTCGCGGGGTGACACCGTCGGAAACGGACTCCCGGACCAGACGCACCAGCTGCTTGCGCGGGGCCACCTGGCGGCAGCCGACACACGTGCGCTCGGGAACATGGGTGGCAGAGCGAGTGATCACTCCACCTCCTCTGTTCCGAGCACGTCCGCTCGGGCGGGTGCTCGATCGCGGAACGATCTGCAGCACCTCTCGGCGAACAGCCTCCCCAGTGTAGCGGACCTGATCGGTCTCACCCTCAGCGGGGAGGCGTGGGCCACACCTCACTCCGGTTCACTCCGCGTCAGTCCGTGGATTGCGGTTCCGGCGCGTTCTCCGAGTGGATGTCGATCTTCCAGCCGGTGAGCTTCGCCGCCAGGCGGGCGTTCTGCCCGTCCTTGCCGATCGCGAGGGAGAGCTGCGTCTCGGGGACCACTGCGCGAGCGGCCCGACCCACCTCGTCGATCACGGTCACGCTGGTGACCCGTGCCGGCGAGAGCGCATTGGCGATGTAGCGAGCGGGATCTTCGTGGAAATCGACGATGTCGATCTTCTCGCCGCCCAGCTCGTTCATCACCGCGCGCACACGAGCGCCCATCGGGCCGATGCAGGAGCCCTTGGCGTTGATGTCCGGTGCCGTGGCGTAGACCGACATCTTGGTGCGGTGACCGGCCTCGCGGGCAAGCCCCGCGATCTCGACGGTGCCGTCGGCGACCTCCGGGACCTCGAGGGCGAACAGACGCCGCACCAGGTTGGGGTGCGAGCGCGAGAGGGTGATCTGGGGGCCCTTCGGGCCACGGCGGGCCTCGGTGACATAGGCGCGCAGTCGGCGGCCGTGGGAGTAGTCCTCCCCCGGTACGCGCTCGTGAGGCGGCAGCACCGCCTCGACCTCGCCGAGGTCCACCAGCACCATCCGCGGGTCACGTCCCTGCTGGATGATTCCGGAGACGATGTCATCGGCACGGTCGGCATACTCGCCGAGCACCGCCTCGTCCTCGAGATCGCGAATACGCTGGAAGATCACCTGACGCGCCGTGGAAGCGGCGACGCGACCGAAGTTCTCGGGGGTGTCGTCCCACTGCTCGACGATATTCCCCTCGGCATCCCGTTCCCGGGCGATGACGGCGACTTCACCGGTGCTCTCATCGATCTGCACCTCCGAGTCCCGTACGGGGTGGTCGGTGTGGAGATACGCCGCGTGGAGCGCTGAACCGATCGCGTCCAGCAGCACGGGCAGGCGGATCTCGCGTTCTCGCTCCAGGGCCCTCAGGGCACCCATGTCGATGTCCATCTCAGCTCTCCTTCGTGACAGCAGTGTGGTCAGTGGCAGCGGTCTCGACGTCAGCGATCAGCTGTGCGAGGTCTGCGGGCGGGTCGAACTCGATCTCCACCTTCGCGGTGGTGACGTCGGCGAGCGGGATCTGCAGCTGCTCGGCAGTGCCCTTGGGCAGCTTCAGGGGCCGCCCGCGGTCGTCGCGGCCGGGCTCCTGGCGCAGGAGCAGCCGGTCCCCGTCGAGCGCGAGCATCCGGGCCCGGTAGGTCGTCCCGTCCTCGGTGGTCAGAGACACGATGCGTCCGCGTGAACGGCGGAAGTGACGCGGTGCGGTGAGCACCCGGTCCACACCCGGGGTGGTGACCTCGAGCAGGACGGGGGCGCTGCCCAGCAGGGCATCGTCGGCATCCACCAGCTCGGACAGCTCGCGGGAGGCCTCGGCGACGGTCTCGAGATCGACGCTGCCGAGCTGGTCCTCGGGGAGGTCCACGATCAGCCGCACCTGCGGCATCCCACCGCCTCCGCGGATCTCGACGTCCTCGAGCACGAGTCCGTGGGTGTCCAGCACCCGGGTGGCGGTCTCCCGCAGGATGGTCTGGTCGTCGAGTGCGCTCATGGCCGCTCGTCTCCTCCTGCTATGGGTGTCTGTGGCGCCCGGGGCGATGCCCGGGGCCGTAGCACCAGGATAGTGTCCGCGCACCGCCCGCGCCCACCTCAGCCGCGGCGATGCGAGAATCCTCCTGTGTCGCTCATCGCTCGTTCCCTTCCCACCCTCCCTGCGCCCACCCGTCGCGGTGTGCTGCAGATCGCGGTGGGTGCGTTGGTGGTGCTTCCCCTGGCGAGCTGCGGGCGGGTCATTCTCGGCGGCCCGGAAAAGTACACCCCGCCCCCGCCGGGCATCGATGACCTCTACCGCATCGAACTGCTGACCCTCATGGACCAGGTGATCGCCGGCACCGATCAGGTGATGCAGGCGCTGGATCCCGCCACTGGGGAGCCGGCGCCGTCCGCGGCGCTCACCGCGCTCAGCGCCGCCCTTCCGATCCAGCGCACCGCGCTGCTCACCGGGGCCCAGCACGAGCGGGAGCTGGAGGCCGAGGACGATCCCGCGCCGGGGCAGACTGCTCCTCCCCCGCCCGCCGGAGCGCCCACCGATATCGCCGGGCTGCTGGTGGCACTGGTGGAGCTGCGGGACCTGGCCGCCGCCGCTGCCCGGCAGGTCTCCGGTTCGCTGGCCCGCCCCCTCGCCGCGATCGCGTCGCACACCGCATGGATCATGCTGCGCCTGCAGGCCGCCGCAGGCACCGGAGAGGTCACCCCCGCTCCGAGCGCCGAGGAGCTCGTCCCGAGCCGCGAGGTGCCGACGACGGACCCGCCGTCCATCGGCGCACAGGCCGATTACCACACCGTGATCGAGCAGACCCAGCAGGAAGAGTGGTTCGCGGGGTACCTCCACGAGGTGCTGGCCGCCCGAGTCCAGGACGATGCCCGGCAGCAGCACCTCGACCAGGCCGACCTCCATCGCACCCGCGCAGAGCAGCTGGGGCGCATCGCCGAGGAGGACGGCGCACCGGTGGTGTCGCGGCAGGCGGTCTACGCGATCCCGGGCGGGACGCTCGATCCCGAGCTCGCCGGTGAGCTGCCGACGCTGCTCTCGCAGGGCCTGCTGATGAACCATGTCGCTCTGGTGGGCGCAGCGCCCTTCGAGCGACGACCGCTGCCCATCGCCGCCGCCCTCGCCGAGGCGGAACGGCTGGCCGCGCTGGTGAATCGGATGGATCCGCTGCCGACCCTGAAGGTCGAGGAGCTGCCGGTCGGCGGCTGAGTCCGCTCATCGGCGCAGCGCAGCCGCCGACCGTCGTCCCTCAGGCTCCGCGGACCTCGGCGAGCACGGTGTCGACGACCTCCTGCGGGGAGACCTCACGGATCTCGCCGCTGGCGCGGTCACGCACCTCGACCACGCCGCTGGCGAGGCTCCTGCCGACCACCACGGAGGTGGGGACGCCCAGCAGCTCGGCGTCCTTGAACTTCACGCCCGGGGACACCTTGGGTCGGTCGTCGTAGAGGACCTCGAGGCCGCGGGCCTCGAGCTCGCCGGCGATGCGCTCCGCCTCCTCGAAGATCTCCTGACCCTTGCCGGTGGCGACGATGTGCACATCCGCGGGGGCGAGCTGTCGGGGCCAGACCAGGCCCTTGTCATCGTGGAACAGCTCCGCCACCGCAGCCACGGCGCGGGTGACTCCGATGCCGTAGGAGCCCATCGTCACCACGACCGTCTTGCCGTTCTCGTTGAGCACGGTGAGGTCCAGTGCCTCGGCGTACTTGCGGCCGAGCTGGAAGATGTGTCCCATCTCCATGCCGCGGGTCAGGCGCAGCGGGCCGGAGCCGTCGGGGGCGGGGTCACCGTCGCGCACCTCGGCGACCTCGATGGTGCCGTCGGCGCTGAAGTCACGACCGAAGACCAGGTCGTAGACGTGCTTGTCCTTCTCTCCGGCGCCGGCGACCCACGAGCTGCCGGGCACCACGCGCGGGTCGACCAGGTAGCGGATGGCGGAGTCGGACTCGAGCCCGAGCCCTTCGGGGCCGATGTAGCCCTTCTTCAGCACCGGATGCTGCGCGAAGTCTGCGTCGCCGAACGGTGCGGCGAGCGCAGGTGCGACTGCCGTCTCGAGCCGCTTCGGGTCCACCTCCCGGTCGCCGGGCAGAGCGATCACGAGCGGCTCGGTGCTGCCGTCGGGGAAGGTCAGCAGGTAGACGAGGTGCTTGAGCATCTCGTAGCGGGTCCATTCCCCCGACTCCGCGATCGGCCCCTTCCCCGGGAAAGCCTGGTTGGAGTAATCGGTGAGCGCGGCGATCGTGCTGGCTCCCGGGGTGTCCTCGATGTGCATCGCCGGCAGCGCAGCGATCGCTGCGTCGTCCAGGGCGGGCGGGGCCACGGTGGTGACCGCTTCGACGTTCGCGGCGTAGCCGCCGTCGGAGACCACGAAGGTGTCCTCGCCGACGGGCGTGGGATGGAGGAACTCCTCGGAGCGGGAGCCGCCCATCGCACCGGCGTCGGCCTTGCAGATCACCGTCGGCAGTCCCAGCCGCTCGAAGGTGCGCTGATAGGCACCGCGCTGCTTCTCATAGGAAACGTCCAGGCCCGCATCGTCGATGTCGAAGGAGTAGGCGTCCTTCATGATGAATTCGCGGGTGCGCAGCAGCCCGGCCCGAGGCCGGGCTTCGTCACGGAACTTCGTCTGGATCTGGTACAGCATCGTGGGCAGGTCCTTGTACGAGTTGTACAGGTCCTTCACCGTGAGGGTGAACATCTCCTCGTGTGTGGGCGCGAGCAGGTAGTCATCCTGCTTGCGGTCCTGGAGCCGGAACAGGGTGGGGCCGTATTCGTCCCAGCGCCCGCTGCGCTCATACGGCTCACGGGCCTGCAGCGCCGAGAACAGCACTTCCTGGCCGCCGATCGCCTCCTGCTCCTCGCGCACGATCTGCTCGACCTTGCGCAGCACCTTCAGGCCGAGCGGGAGCCAGGTGTACACCCCGGCCGCGCCGCGACGGATGTAGCCCGCGCGCACCAGGAGCTTGTGGCTCGCGACCTCGGCGTCGGCCGGGTCCTCCCGCAGGGTGCGGACGAAGGACGAGGACAGACGGATCATGGGGCAGGCCTTTCACACAGGGCGGTTCGGGGCGTGGCCACCAAGGGCTCGCGCGCGCCCATCGTACTGGGCGCGACGACCCGGCCGACGCCTCGTGCTGGTCTCAGGGGTCCCGCAGCCGTGAGTGCGGCGGCACTCGGTACCCTGGCGAGATGCACCGGCGAGGACAGCGGGTCCCGGGCGCTCCCGGCACCCCGGGCACAGAGCCCAGGAAATCGGGCGTGGAGGCTCCTGGCCGCCACCCCCGTTCCTCGCGTCGGCAGCTGCTGCGCGGGGTCGGTGCAGTGACCGCGCTCGGTGCGGTCGGTGCGGGGTCGCTCGCCGCTCGGCAGCTGGGCGGCGACGACGTCGATCCGCACAGGGAGATCCCGCTGTGGTCCGAGACCGTCGCCTACGATCGCGCCGCGCAGCGGGTGCTGGTGGGCGGGCGCGCCGCGCCGCTCGACCTGGCCCCGGGCTCTCGACTCGCCGCGGAACTGCCGGATACCTCACCGATACGACGGCGAGCGGACGCGTTCTCGACCGGCGCGGCTGACTGGCGCGTCGCTCTCACGGAGCACCTCGGCGCGGAGCCGCTCCTGCTCGAGCTCGCCGAGACCGCTCTGCAGGATCTCTGGATCCTCAGCGACGATCTGCCGGCACCGGCGGCGGGGTGGAGTTCCTCCTGGCGCTTCATCTGGCCGCGGGACGCTGCCTTCTGTGCGGTGGCGCTGGCACGGATCGGCCACCTCGACCGAGCGGAGGAGGTGCTGATCCACCTGCAGTCCCTGCAGGCGCCAGATGGCTGGTTCGAGGCCCGGTACGAGCCGGGCACCGGGAAGGCACCGGATGGCCGACGGCGGCAGTTCGATGGCACCGGGCTGCTGCTGTGGGCGACCGCTGAGGTGGCCGCTGTGGCCGGGGCTGCCGACGGCGCCGACGCTGACGGGGCGACCCGGCGCGAGGCGCTGCTGGGGCGTCTGTCCCCACTGGTCACCCGCTCGCTCAGCGCGCTGCGCTCGGTCACCCGGGATGGTGCCGGGCTGCCTCCCGTCTCCCCCGACTACTGGGAGCGGCGCGAGCGCTCGGTGACGCTCGGCATCATGACTGCGACCTTGACCGGCCTGCGGGCAGGTGCTCAGCTCACCGGCGACTCTGCTGCACGTCGGGCCGCGGAGACCTTCACCCTCCTGCTGGAGGAGACCTTCGGCCGCAACGGGTTCCCACGCTATCGCGGGGGTGGCGGCGCGGATTCGGCCCTCGCCTTCCTCGACGCGACGGGAGTCCACGACGTTGCGCCCCGGGCCCAGCTGCTGGGGCTGCGCAGCGAGCTCTCCCGCCCCGGCGGCGGCATCGCTCCCGGGTCCGCCTGGCATCAGGACGGCGTGAGCTGGACGCCCTCGACGAGCCTGCTGGCCCTCGCGCTCGCTCGCGCCGGAGAGGCGGACGCGGCGACGCAGATCCTCCGCTGGCTCGCCGAGCATCGCACCGCCGCCGGCTCGTTGCCCGAGAAGGTGCTCTTCGACGGGCGTCCCGCAGAGGTGGCCCCGCTGGCCTGGACCGCGGCGAACGTGCTGCTGACGCTGGATGAGCTGGCTCGGCTCTGAATGGGCCCAGCCCCCGACCCGCGGCACCTGCCCGATTCGCCTCGCCCCTCGATTCTGCGCTGAGGACCTATACAGCGCCCTCGCACCGGTCCCTAGCGAAGAATGGCCGAGGCTCGCGACGCGGGAGGTCAGAAGAGGATCGTGGTGAGCTCGCCGATCTGGCGGAAGCCGGAGGCGGCGTAGGCGCGCCGGGCGGGCTCGTTGAAGTCGTTGACGTAGAGCGACACCTGCGGGGCGTGGTCACGGCGCACCTGGTGCACCAGCTCCGCCATCCCGGCCCGCCCGAGGCCTCTGCCCCGCTGGTCGGGCCGCACCCACACCCCGTGGATCTGCGCGATCGGGCCGAACAGCGAGCCGACGTCGGCTTTGAACAGCACCTCACCGTCCTCGATGACGACATAGGTGCGTCGCTTCCGGATCAGCTCAGCGACCCGGGCCCGGTAGGAGCGGCCGCCGTCACCGGCGATCGGATCCACGCCCACCTCCTCGCGGAACATGGCCACCGCCGCGGGGAACACGATCTGCTCCTCACCGGGGACGGCGGGGCGCAGGCCGACCGGAGCGAGCTGCGGGAGGTCCGCCGGATCACCGGCCTGCAGCAGCGGCTGGCTCCAGCGGTATTCGCGGACGTCGGCTCCCCAGGTGGGGGCCAGCGGCTCCCAGAGCCGATGGACCGCGGCGCGCTCTCCGACCACAGAGCTCGCCCGTCGGCCCCGCGCGGCCATATGCCGGCCGAAATCGTCCAGGGCGCGGTCGGTCGCGGACAGCGGGGAGAGGTTCACGCCATGCCACAGCAGCCCCTCAGGCTGCTGCTCCTCACCGGCCAGGGAGAACTCCTGGGCCAGCGCGGTGGAGCGTGCGGACTCCTGCAGACGAGCGCCCGCGAGAGCGTTGATGACCGGCTCCGTCAGCGCGAGCGCGAGCGCGGCGTCGAAGCTGCTGGAACGGATCGCGCGGACCCGCCCGCCGCGCCAGAACATGAGCTCAGCCCACGGAGATGGACGGGGCGCCGGTGGAGGACTCTTCCTCTTCCATCTCGGCGGCGATCCGGTTGGCCTCGGCCAGCAGCGTCGGCACGATGTCCGCCTCGGGAACGGTCTTGATGACCTTGCCCTTGACGAAGATCTGGCCCTTGCCGTTGCCGGAGGCGACACCCAGATCGGCTTCGCGAGCTTCGCCCGGACCGTTGACGACACAGCCCATCACCGCGACGCGCAGCGGGACCTCGAGGTGCTTGAGCCCCTCGGTGACCTCGTCTGCGAGCTTGTAGACGTCGACCTGGGCGCGGCCGCAGGAGGGGCAGGAGACGATGTCCAGCTTGCGCGCCTTGAGGTTCAGCGACTGCAGGATCTGGATCCCGACCTTGACCTCTTCGACCGGAGGCGCGGAGAGCGAGACGCGGATGGTGTCGCCGATGCCCTCGCCCAGCAGGATGCCGAAGGCGACGGAGGACTTGATCGTGCCCTGGAAGGCGGGGCCAGCCTCGGTGACACCGAGATGCAGCGGCCAGTCACCCTCCTCGGAGAGCTGACGGTAGGCGTCGACCATGATCACGGGGTCGTTGTGCTTCACGGAGATGCCGAAGTCGTGGAAGTCGTGTTCCTCGAACAGCGAGGCCTCCCACTTCGCGGAGGCGACCAGCGCCTCGGGCGTGACCCGGTCGCCCTTCATCATCCGCGGGTCGATGCTGCCGGCGTTCACGCCGATGCGCAGTGCGGTGCCGTGATCGTTCGCCGCCTTCGCGATGTCCTTGATCTGGTCATCGAAGCGGCGGATGTTGCCCGGGTTCACGCGCACCCCGGCGCAGCCGGCTTCGATCGCGGCGAAGACGTACTTGGGCTGGAAGTGGATGTCGGCGATCACCGGGATCGGGGACTTCGCAGCGATCGCGACGAGCGCGTCGGCGTCCTCCTGGCGGGGGCAGGCCACCCGCACGATGTCGCAGCCCGCGGCGGTGAGCTCCGCGATCTGCTGGAGGGTCGCGTTGATGTCATGGGTGGGGGTGGTGGTCATCGACTGCACCGTGATGGGCGCGTCGCCTCCCACGTAGAGGTTGCCGAGCTTCACCTTGCGGGTCTTCCGCCGGGGCGCGAGCACCGGCGGCGGCTGCTTGACGGACGGGATACCGAGGCTCACAGAAGTCACTCCTCCATTATGGACTCGTGGGCGCGACTGTGCGAGGCGACGTGGGACACCTCCACCGCTCCTGCACTCCCGTGGTGGTCCATGGCACCCTGCGCGGGGCTCCGCAGAGAGCCCTCCGGCAGTCCCGCCGCGGGCGCCTGCGCGAGCGATCCGGGGACACCCTCACGGGGAGATGCCCACGGGGAGACGCTCACGGCGGAATGCTCAAGGGAACAGCGTGATCGGCTTGACGATGTCCGCATACAGCAGCAGCACGGTCATCAGGATGAAGATGATCGCGACCGCATTGGTCAGCGGGAGCATGCGCGACATATCGACCGGCCCCGGATCGGGACGACCCCGCAGCCGGGCAAGCAGCCGCCGGGCCCCCTCGAGCAGCGCCCCGGCGACATGACCGCCGTCGAGCGGCAGCAGCGGGATCAGGTTGAACACGAACAGCGCCATGTTCAGCGAGGCGAGCATCGAGATCATGGTGCCGGTCTTCTCGCGCAGCTCGAAGCCGGGCTCATCGGCGGAGGCGACCTCCCCGGCCAGGCGGGAGACGCCCACCACGCCGAGCGGGCCGTTGGGGTCGCGTTCAGCGCTGCCGAAAGCCGCTTGCGCCACCTCCCACAGCCGCACCGGCAGGGTGATGACGAGCTTTCCGGTCTGGGTGAAGGCGGACCAGGCCATCTCGGGCACCGCTGCCGGGGACTGCGGCACCAGGTCCGGGGTCCCGGAGACGCCGAGGAAGCCGACCTGTTCGGTGACCAGATCGCCGTCGGCGTCCAGGACCGCAGCGCCGTCCGCGTCGAGCACCGGTCGGGCGTCCACGATCATCGTCGCCTCGAGCTGCACCGTCTCACCGTCGCGCTCGACGACGACCTCGACGGTGCGATCCTGCGCGCCCCGCACGGCCGTGGTGACATCGGACCAGCGGTCGATCTCGTGCCCGTCGATCACTCGCAGGGTGTCGCCGGGACGGATCCCGGCCGCCAGTGCGGGAGCCGGCTCCTGTCCCTCGCAGGAGACGTCGGCCGGAGCATCGGCGGGGACCACGCATTCGGAGACGGACTGGACCGTCGGGGTCACCGCCGGCAGACCGATGCCGCTGACCAGCACCACCATCAGCAGGACCGAGATGAGCAGGTTCATCAGCGGACCGCCGAGCATCACCACCAGCTTCTTCGGCACCGCGAGCGCGACGAAGGTGCGGTGGGCGTCCTCCGGGCCGTACTGGGAGGACTCGTACTGCTTCGCCTCGTCGGAGAGCTCCGTGATCTGCTGGAGCAGTCCGGTGGAATCCTCACGGATCGTGCCCTCGGGCTCGCCCTTGTGCGGCGGGTACATCCCGATCATGCGGATGTAGCCGCCCAGCGGAATCGCTTTGAGCCCGTACTCGGTCTCCCCGCGGGTGCGGGAGAAGACGGTGGGGCCGAAGCCGATCATGTACTGGGTGACCCGCACCCCGAACAGCTTGGCAGGCACCAGGTGCCCGACTTCGTGCAGGGCGATGGAGAGGGCGAGCCCGGCGGCGATCACCAGGATGCCGAGCAGGAACAGCAGCACGCTCAGCGCTCCTGTGACGAGATCAGTGCCTGGGCGGTCTCTCGTGCCCAGGACTCGAGAGCCAGCAGCCCGGTGACCCCGTCGGCGCGCGCAGCACGCGGACGCTGCGGAAGCTCGAGCACGGCCCGGATCAGCGCGGTGATGCCGAGGAAGTCCAGGCGCCCCGCGAAGAAGGCGTCCACGGCTTCTTCATTGACGGCGTTGTAGACGGCCATCGCGCCTCCACCCTCCTGGTGCGCGGCACGGGCGAGCGAGATCGCGTCGAAGGTGTCCTCGTCGACCGGTTCGAAGGTCCAGGTCTGCGCGGCGGAGAAGTCCAGCGCCGCGGCGAGCCTGGGGAGCTTCTCCGGATGCGCGAGCGCCCAGCCGATGGCGTGACGCATATCCGGCGGGCTGGCCTGGGCGATCGTGGAGCCATCGACGAGGGTGACCATCGAGTGCACGATCGATTGCGGGTGGACGACGACCTGCACCCGATCCTCCGGCAGGTCGAACTGGAAGCAGGCCTCGATCACCTCGAGCGCCTTGTTGACCAGGGTGGCGGAGTTGGTGGTGATCACGCGGCCCATCGACCAGGTGGGGTGGTTCAGCGCCTGCTCGGGGCTGACTTCCGCGAGCTGCTCGCGGGTCTTGCCGCGGAACGGTCCTCCGGAGGCGGTGACGACGAGGTGATCGATCTGGTCATGGCGAACCCCCGCCAGGGCCTGTGCGATCGCGGTGTGCTCGGAGTCCACGGGAAGGATCTGTCCCGGTGCCGCGGCCTCGGTCACGAGGTGACCGCCTACGACGAGCGATTCCTTGTTCGCCAGCGCGAGCCGGGCCCCCGAGGCGAGCACGGCGAGCGTGGGCAGCAGTCCGACGGAACCGGTGATCGCGTTGAGCACCACGTCCCCGTCCCCCAGGGAACCGGCGAGGTCGACGGCCTCTTCCTGCCCGGCGCTGATCCGCGGCGCGGAGATGCCGCCGGCGCGGCAGGCGCGCTGAACAGCCGCCGCCACCTCGTCGGCGCGGGCCACGTCAGAGACCACCACGTGCTCGGGGCGGTGGGCGAGGACCTGCTCGGCCACCAGCTCCGGGCGGGTGCCTCCGACGGCGAGGCCGTGCACCCGGGCGATGTCCCCGAACCGGTCCACGACCTCGAGCGCCTGGGTGCCGATCGACCCCGTAGAACCCAGCAGGACCAGTCTCCGCGCAGGAGTACCGGTCACGGAACGGAAGCCATCACGTCCGCGACATGATCGAGGTAGACGTCGACCACGGCCTCGCGATATCCGTCGGGGCCACGACGGCGCCCGAAAGCGGAGCGTCGCACGTCATCGACGCTCATCGGATGGCCATCGGTGAAATAGGCGACGAGCTGGTCGCACAGGGCGTCGACGTCGGCCTTGTCATAGGCGGCCTCCCCCTGTGCGGCAGGAGCGAAGCGATCCCCGGCCGGGCGTTCGAGGCGCTCTTTGAGCATCTCCGCGCGCTCGGTGAGCTGCGCGACCCAGGAGCCCTCGCCGTGCTGGGTGATCGCGTCATCCCGAGCCTGCAGCGCGAAGGCATCCGAGAGGCGGTCCAGGGCCTCGTCCACGACACGCATGTCGTATCCGCCGCGCTCGGTGCCGAAGCTGGCGGAGGTGATGTCGCCCCCGCTGAACGAGGGGTCACGCCCCTCATAGGCGGTGCGCGCGCGGGAGAGGAACTCGTCGACCTCGCGCATGTCGTATCCGACGCTGAAGCGCGAGACACGCTCGAACGATGTGCTCACCAGGTAGGTCCTTCCTCGGTGCTGACGGGGTCCCACTGTAACGGCGCGGGAGGGATGGGTCGGGGAGGCGTGCGGGGTGCCGGGGCGGCGGGTCGGTTCACCGGCCTGCGCCGAACAGGCGGCGCAGGAAGCCCGGTCGCCGCTCCGCGGGATGGGCCGCCGATCCGGAGACCCCCTCGACCTTCGCCTCCCGGCGCTCCTCGCGCCGCTGCTGCTTCTCGAGCCTCCGTGCCTGCGCGAAGAGGTCGACGCCGGTGTAGTCCCGGTCGGGGTCGTACGGGAAGGTCTCGGGCGAGTCGAACAACGGGAACAGCACCCCGTCGAGGAAGCGGTCGACTTCATCCAGCTCGTAGCCCTCGCGGAACTTGGTGGTGGCGAAGCGGTGCTGCCGCACGGTGTCTGCCGTGACGGACCCGTCCCCTGAGAGCAGAGCTCGCTCACAGAGGTCCAGGAAGCCATCGACCTCCTGCATGTCGTAGCCCTCGTTGAAGCGGACGGGCGTGAAGCGGATCTCCATGGAGGTCTCCTCAGGATTCGAAGGCGCCGGCCGCGATGGCCTCGACGCGCGCGACCCGCGCCTCACGGTCCTCACGTCGGGTGTCGGACTCGATCACCTCGGCGGCGAGCTGGCCGCACGCGCCGTCGATGTCGGAGCCCCGGGTGTCCCGGATGGTGGCGGAGATGCCGTTATCCCGCAGGATCTCCACGAAGCGCTTCTCGACCAGCGGGTCCGAGGCGGTCCACTTCGAGCCCTTGACCGGGTTGAGCGGGATCGGGTTGACGTGCACCCAGTGGGCACCGCCCTTGGCGATCAGCCGATCAGCGAGCAGCTGGGCCCGGTGCGCCTGGTCGTTGATGTCGCGGATCAGTGCGTATTCGATGCTGACCCGGCGCCCGGTGGTCTCGAAGTACTCCCAGGCCGCGTCGAGGATCTCGTCGATATCGAAGCGGGTGTTGATCGGCACCAGCTCGTTGCGCAGAGCGTCGTCCGGCGCGTGCAGCGAGACGGCGAGCGTGACCGGGAGCTTCTCCGCGGTCAGCTTGCGGACCGCGGGGGCCAGGCCCACCGTGGAGACGGTGATGTGGCGGGCACCCATGCCGAATCCTTCGGGGGCAGGCGAGTTCAGGCGACGGCAGACGGTGGCCACGGGTCGGTAGTTCGCCAGTGGTTCACCCATTCCCATGAACACGATGTTGTTCACGCGGCCGGTGCCACCGGGCAGCTCGCCGCGGGACAGCATCAGGTTGGCCATGCGCACCTGCTCGAGGATCTCAGCGGTCGAGAGGTTGCGGGTCAGGCCCATCTGACCGGTGGCGCAGAAGGGGCAGTTCATACCGCAGCCGGCCTCCGAGGAGATGCACAGCGTGTTGCGATCGCTGTAGCGCATCAGCACCGATTCGACCATCGGACCGTCGAACAGCTGCCACAGGAACTTCTGGGTCGCGCCGTGATCGGCGGACTGCCGGGAGACCTGCGTCAGCAGCGGCGGGAAGAAGCGGTCGACCAGCTCCTGGCGACCTTCCTTGGGCAGATCCGTGAGGTCGTCCGGATCAGTGGTGAAGTGCTCGAAGTAATGCACGGAGAGCTGCTTGGCGCGGAAGCCCGGCAGGCCCATCTCCTTGACGGCTTCGACTCGCTCCTCGAGCGTGAGATCGGCGAGGTGCACCGGCGGCTTCCCGCGGCGCGCCGGCTTCATCTGCAGCTGGCCAGGGGCCAGAGCGATCTTCTGACCGGGGATCGCCTCACGGGAGAGATCGGGGTTCCGGGACAGTGCGACCGGCTCCGGGGAGCGGGCGCCTCCGGCATCGTTCCCGCGCGTCGTCTCGTTGTTCTTCTCAGGGGTGTTCATGGCAGCAGTACCTCCAGCATGACGTAGGTGGTGGGGGCAGCGAGCAGGATCGAGTCGACCCTGTCCAGCACTCCCCCATGGCCGGGCAGCAGGTGCCCCATGTCTTTGATTCCTAGGTCGCGCTTCAGGAGCGACTGAGAGAGATCTCCGCAGGTGGAGATGACCACCAGCACGGCGCCGATGAGGATTCCATCCCACACCGGGAGATCCAGGGCGAAGGTACCCACGGCGGTGACCGCGGCAGTACCCAGCAGGAGGGAGCCGACGAACCCCTCCCAGCTCTTCTTCGGGCTGATCTTCGGTGCCATCGGATGCTTCCCGAACAGCACTCCCGCAATATATCCGCCGATGTCATTGCCGACCGGCCCCAGGATGGCCAGCAGCACGAGCATCTCGCCCTGTTCGCGGGCGAAGAGCAGCAGCAGGAAGCAGCCCAGGAAGGGGACCCAGGCCAGGGCGAACACTCCCCCGGCCACATCGCGCAGCGCGCTCAGACCCATCGACTCGCTGACCCGCCACAGGATCAGCACGCAGACCGCGGCAGCAGTGGCCACCAGGAGCCCCTCGGCACCGAACACGACCGTGGAGACGACCATCCCGATCACGCCCACCAGCAGCGGGATCTGCGGAAGTCGCAGTCCGCCCTCGGCCAGGGCACGGGTCAGCTCGAGCACCGCGAGGACCATCGCCACGGCGGCGACCACGGGGAAGGCCTGCGGCACGACGAACACCGCCACGATCAGCACTGCCCCGAGCGCGACCCCTACCGCGATCGCAGCGGGGAGGTTGCGTCCCGGGCCGCGCCGCTTCGCATGCTCCTCGGTGGGCACGGCGATGACCGCCTCGTCCGGGGACGAGGCGGTCATCGCCGTACCTGATGCCGGGTCAATGCTCACGGGCTGCGTTCACCAGTTCCGAGGTGTCGAGTTGGCGGTGCGCGGCTCAGACAGTCTCGAGCTCGGTCTCCTTGAGGCTGAGCGCCTCATCGATCTGCTCGATGTACTTCTTGGTGATCGACTCGAGCTCCTTCTCGGCGCGGTTGCCCTCGTCCTCGCCGATCTCCTTGTCCTTGACCAGCTTCTCGATGGCCTTCTTGGCGTTGCCGCGCGTTCCGCGTACCGAGACCTTGCCGTCCTCCGCCTTGTTCTTGGCGAGCTTGACGTAGTCCCGGCGACGCTCCTCGGTGAGGGCCGGTAGGACCACACGCAGGTTGTCGCCGTTGTTGGTGGGGTTCACTCCGAGGTCCGACTCGCGCAGCGCCGTCTCGATGGCGGTCGTGGCGGTCTTGTCGAACGGCGTGACGACGACGGTGCGGGCCTCCGGGAACTGGAGCGAGGCCAGCTGGTTCAGCGGGGTCGGCGCGCCGTAGTAGTCGGCGGTGATCCCCTGGAACATCGCAGCATTCGCACGGCCGGTGCGGATCGCCGTGAAGTCGTCCTTGGTGACCTCCACGGACTTCTTCATCTTGGCCTCGGCGTCCTTCAGGATGCTCGGGGTGTCGTCGTTCACGGGGTGCTCCTCAGTTCTGAGTGGGTGTACGTAGTCCATTGTCCCGCACCGTCAAGGCCTGGGCGATCCCTGCGGGGTGCGGAGCTCCCGGTGTGTCGGCGCCGCGAAGCACCGTGGCACGCCGGGACGATGTCACTTGGTGACGACGGTGCCGATCCGGTCTCCGCGCATCGCGCGGGTGATGTTCCCCGGCGAGTCGAGTCCGAAGACCATCATCTGCTGACCGTTGTCCATGCACAGGCTGAACGCGGTGGAGTCCACGACCTTCAGGCCCCGCTGGAGGGCGTCGTTGTAGGTGACGTGGTCGAGCTTCTGCGCATCGGGGTTCGTCCGGGGGTCGGAGTCGTAGACCCCGTCCACCCCGTTCTTCGCCATCAGCACTTCCTCGCAGCCGATCTCCAGCGCACGCTGCACGGCGACGGTATCGGTGGAGAAGTACGGCATCCCGGCGCCGGCGCCGAAGATGACGACGCGGCCCTTCTGGAGATGGCGGACGGCGCGCAGCGGGATGTACGGCTCAGCGACCTGTCCCATCTCGATCGCAGTCTGCACGCGGGTGGAGACTCCGCGCTGCTCGAGGAAGTCCTGCAGGGCGAGGCAGTTCATCACGGTGCCGAGCATCCCCATGTAATCGGCACGACGCCGATCCATGCCGCGCTGGGAGAGCTCCGCACCGCGGAAGAAGTTGCCGCCGCCGACGACGATGGCGCACTCGATGCCCTGGGCGACTCCCTCGGCGATCTCGCCTGCCACTCGGGCGACGACGTCGGGGTCGACGCCGACGGCGCCTCCGCCGAATGCTTCTCCGGAGAGCTTCAGGAGGACGCGACGGCCATCCTCTCGCTTCGGGAGAACGGGTATCGGTGACGTGAACGTCTGGGTCATGTCGGTCCTTCCGCGCTGGGTCCTCGGTGATGATACCGGCGCGGCCCCGCACCGATGGTGCGGGGCCGCGGGGCGGTGGCGACGCTCACGCGACGCCGACGGGATCGAGCCCTGGAAGGGACGGCCCCGGAGTGGTCAGCTGCCGACGCGGAAGCGGACGAAGCCGGTGATGGTGCCGCCGGCCTCCTCCACGACCTTGCCGACGGACTTCTTCGGATCCTTGGCGAACGCCTGATCCAGGAGGCAGTTCTCCTTGAAGAAGCCGTTCAGACGACCCTCGATGATCTTCTGGATCGCCTTCTCGGGCTTGCCCTCGTTCTTCGCGGTCTCCTCGGCGATGCGACGCTCATCGGCGACCTGGTCCGCGGGGACCTCATCACGGGAGAGGTAGGCGGGGGTGAACGCGGCGATGTGCATCGCGATGTCGCGTGCGACCTCAGCACCAGCCTTGTCGGTGGCCACCAGCACGCCGACCTGCGGGGGCAGGTCCTTGTTGGTGCGGTGCATGTACGAGGAGACGGCCTCGCCGGAGACGCGACCGATGCGACGCACCAGGATCTTCTCACCCATGGTGGCGCCGGCGTTGGTCAGGGCCTCGCCGAAGGGGGTCGATGCCAGGTCCTCGGGCTCGGAGGCGCCGGACTCGACGGCCGCGGCCACGGCCTCGTCACCCAGTGCGACGAACTTGTCGTTCTTGGCCACGAAGTCGGTCTCGGAGTTGAGCTCGACGAGGGTGCCGGTCTGGCCACCCTCGGTGTCGCGGATGTCGACGGCGATGAGGCCCTCGGACGCGGTGCGGCCTTCGCGCTTGGCGATGCCCTTGAGACCCTTGACGCGGATCAGCTCAACGGCCTTGACCTTGTCGCCGTTCGCCTCGTCGAGCGCCTTCTTGACGTCGAGCATGCCCGCGCCGGTGGACTCGCGGATTTCCTTGATGTCTGCTGCCGTGTAGTTGGCCATGTTCCTCTTCCTTGTCAGAGCTGCTGCGGGAGGGGCGGGGGGCGGCGTGCGCCTCCCCGTGGAGGGGCCCGGGAGCGACGTGGTCGTCCCCGGGCCCGTGGGTCACTCGGCGGCGGGAGCCTCGGAGGACTTCTCCTCGGTGGACTCCGCAGCGGGAGCGTCCTCGGCCGGAGCCTCAGCTGCGGGAGTCTCCTCTGCGGCCGGGGTCTCCTCGGCAGCGGCGACGGACTCCTCGGCGGGAGCGTCCTGCTGCTGGACCTCGGACTGCTTGAGCAGCTCCTGCTCCCACTCGGCCAGGGGCTCAGCGGCAACGGCGGAGACGTTCTTCTCGCCGCCGGTGGCCTTGGCGTGACGCTCCTGCAGACCTGCTGCAACAGCATCCGCGATCACGCGGGTCAGCAGGGTGACGGAGCGGATCGCGTCATCGTTGCCCGGGATCGGGTACGTGATCACGTCGGGATCGCAGTTGGTGTCCAGAATCGCGACGACCGGGATGTTGAGCTTCTGAGCCTCGTCGACCGCGAGGTGCTCCTTGTTGGTGTCCACGACCCAGAGGGCCGAAGGCGCCTTGGCCATGTCGCGGATGCCGCCGAGGGTCTTCTCGAGCTTGTCCCGCTCGCGGCGCATCATCAGCAGCTCCTTCTTGGTGCGACCGGAAGCGGCCACATCCTCGAAGTCGATCTGCTCGAGCTCCTTGAGTCGGTTCACACGCTGGGAGACCGTCTGCAGGTTGGTGAGCATGCCGCCGAGCCAACGCTGGTTCACGAAGGGCATGCCGACGCGGGTGGCCTGCTCCTGGACGGGATCCTGGGCCTGCTTCTTGGTGCCGACGAACAGGATGCTGCCGCCGTGGACGACCGTCTGCTTGACGAAGTCGTACGCCTTGTCGATGTACGTCAGGGTCTGCATGAGGTCGACGATGTAGATGCCGTTGCGCTCGGTGAAGATGAAGCGACGGACCTTCGGGTTCCAACGACGGGTCTGGTGACCGAAGTGGACGCCGCTCTCGAGGAGCTGGCGCATGGTGACTACTGCCATGATGATGCCTCTGATTCTCCGGGCCTGGGCTCACGTGGCGCGCCCATGGGCGTCCGCGGTCATCGCGCAGGACCTGCATTCTCGGTTGTTCCCCCACCACCGGACGGTGTGGGGCCTGGTGCCCGGGTGCCGGCCGCCTTGGAACATTCCACGCACGAGGTGCGGGAACGGCCGAGGACCGTTGGCCGGCGAGCCCTGATGGGCACGCGAAGTCATCCGGACGGACCGGATGCTGAGAAGAGTCTATCCGACGCCGCTGTCTCCCCGAGCGCGTTGTGCGTCACCTCGCGGGCTGGTCGCGGGCTCGGGGTGGATCAGCTCGCGCGCCAGTCACGGGCTCGAGGTGGACCATGGCAGGCGGACGGCTCCTCCACAGCGGGGCTTCGTCCACAGCCTTCGTTCCCGGTCTGCGGCCGACAGTCGCCTCTGGGCAGGCTATCGCTCATGACCTCCTCTCGCTCCACCCCACCCATATCGACTGTGCTGCGCTGGGGGTTGGTGGGGTTGCTGCTGCTCTTCCTGGGCGAGATGCCTGCCCGTGCGGAGACGTCGCCGTGGCAGTGGCCTCTCCCCCCTCCGCATGAGGTGATCGCCCCCTTCGACGCCCCCGAACATCCCTACGGGCCCGGCCATCGGGGAATAGATATCGGGGCTCCTGCCGCGGGTGCTGCGGTGCATGCGGTGGCACCGGGCACTGTCCGGTTCAGCGGGATTGTGGCGGGTCGCGGGGTCGTTTCTATCGCACATGCGGACGGGCTCCTGTCCACCTATGAACCGGTGGCCGGGACCGTCGCGGCGGGCGAGCAGGTCGAGGCGGGGACAGAGATCGGCACGCTGGTGGACGCAGCAGAGCACTCTCATTGCCCAGCTGCCGTCTGCCTCCACCTGGGAGCTCGGCGCGGCGAGGACTATGTGGATCCGATGCTGCTGCTGGGTGGCCGTGGTCCGAGCGTCCTGCTGCCCTGGGCAGGCGGGGCGGGGAGCGCCGGGGGCGCCGTCGGCGCGCACCCGGCGTCGACCCTCGATGCGGTCCCCGACAGCGAGACACCGACGCAGGTCGTTCCGGCCGAGGTGGAGCGAGCCTCAGGGCATGTCGGAGCGAAGTCGTTCTCAGCAGTGGTGGTGCACGGCCACCGACCCGGCCCACGGATCGCTGCTCTCGCATGAGCGACGAGCTTCGACGGTGAAGCTGGCGGCGACTCAGGCGCGGGGATGCGCCTGATCGATCGTCCGGCGCAGCCGCTCGGCGCTGACATGGGTGTAGATCTGTGTGGTCGCGAGGGAGGAGTGACCCAGGAAGTCCTGCACGCTGCGCAGATCTGCTCCGCCTTCGACGAGATGGGTGGCGGCGCTGTGCCGCAGAGTGTGCGGCGAGATGTGTCGGGAGATCCCTGCCTCTGCGGCGTGGCGGTCCACCAGGGTGCGCACCGCGCGATCGCCGAGCCGCCCGCCGCGCACGCCGAGGAAGAGCGCATCGCCGGCGCCATCTGCCGTGCCCGCGATGTCGAGCAGCACCGGGCGGCCTTCCTGCTGCCACTGCTCGATGGCTGTGAGTGCAGGAATTCCGACGGGGACGATGCGCTCCTTATCCCCCTTGCCGCGCACCCTCACGGTGCGCTGAGCGTGGTCGATGCCGGAACGGTTCACGGCGACCAGCTCGGAGACCCGCAGACCGGAGGAGTAGAGCAGCTCGAGCACAGCGGCATCGCGGAGCCGGACCGCGTGCTGCACCGGATCTGGGGGCGCCGCAGCGTCTGCAGTGGCGTCGAGGCCGCCTCTCTGCCCGGTAGATGGCTCCGCTGCGGCCAATCCATCGAGCAGCTCTCCCGCCTGGTCACCGGTGAGCACGGTGGGCAGATGGCGGCCGCGGCGCGGCGCGCGCAGCCTCCCTCCGACGTCGTGCGGGATCCTGCCGGTCGCAGCGAGCCACGAGGTGAAGGTGCGGGCTGCCGCTGCAGAGCGAGCCAGTGTGCTCGCACTGGCTCCGGTCTCTGCACGGGCCGCGAGCCAGGAGCGGAGCGCGGCGACATCGAGTTCAGCCACGGGAATGCGTTCGGCGTCCCGCAGATGCTCGACCAGCCCTGTGATCTCCTGGCGATAGGCACGCACGGTGTGCTCCGAACGGCCCCGCTCGAGGCGGAGGTGCGCGACGAAGTCCTCGACGACGGCGTCCTCTGCGTGCCTGGGCTCGGTGCTCATGCCTCCCAGTGTGCTGCATCCGGTGGGAGGCAGGCCGAGCGAGGTGGCTGGGCGTGTTGCACGACAGCGCGTGCAGCGAGACCGGGCGTGCACCGTGAGCTGGCGGGTTGACGTGAGCCTCAGGCGGCGGGCCGGGCACGTCGCACCCGCTCCGCTGTCCGGACCACCAGGCCCAGCAGGTCCAGGCGCGCCAGGGCTGCCTCCACCTCCCGGACGGTGAAGCCGATCTCGTCCGCGAGCCGGGCCGGGCTGATGCTCGATCTCGGCGGCACGCCATCCAGCACTCTCCTGTCCGCAGGGCTGAGCAGGTCCAGTTCGTCCTGCACCGCCCAGCTTCCTTCTCCCGCGGCGGGGCCTCCGGGCAGCAGATCCCACAGATCTGCCGGCTCTGTCACCAGTACTGCCCCACGTTCTCTGATCAGCCGGTGGCAGCCGGCGCTGGCAGCAGAGGTGATGGGGCCGGGCACGGCGCCGACGGGCCGCGAGAGCTGATCAGCCAGTCGCGCCGTCGACAGCGCTCCGGATCGCCAGGAGGCTTCCACCACCACCGTCGCCTGAGAGAGGGCGGCGATCAGACGGTTGCGGGCCAGGAACCGCCAGCGGGTCGGTGCCGTTCCCGGGGGCGCTTCGCTGAGCAGCAGGTGACGGTCCCGGATTCTTTCGAGCAGATCGGTGTTGCCTCGGGGATAGAGCCGGTCCAGACCTCCGGCGAGGATCGCCAGGGTCGCTCCTCCGTCGGCTGCGAGGGCACCGCGGTGGGCGGCGGCATCGATCCCGTAGGCGCCTCCGGAGACGACGGTGCCGCCGCCGGCGGCGAAGGCCGCAGCGAAGGAGCCGGCGGTGTCCTCGCCATAGGGGGTGGACGCCCGTGATCCCACCAGCCCGATGCAGCGTGCAGCGGCGAGCTGGTCGAGCGACCCCGGTCCCTGCAGCCAGAGGCAGTGCGGACGGGTCTCCTGGAGGTCGTCCAGGATCGCGGGCCATTCGTCGTCCTGCGGGGTGAGGATCCGGATGCTCCGCCGCTGGGCATCCTCGAGGATCTGCTCGAGCACGACGGTGTTCAGCCGGGCATTCCACCTCGAGTGAGCTCGTTCGGCACGCGATCGGCTCGATCCTGGCGCGGGTTCCGAGGCTTGGGCGGGCAGCTGCCCGCCGAGCGCGCGGTGCAGATCCTCAGGGCTGCCGTGCCGGGTCAGCTCGAGAGCTGTGGTGGGGCCGAGCACAGTGCAGGCGAGCGAGGCGACAGCATCCGAGGGCTCCGCGATCAGCGACCAGGTGATCCGTGCAGCGCGGTCCTGCTCAGCGGCAGCAACGGTTTCTCTTCGGTCCGGAGTGCTCTGGGGTGATTCGGGGGTGGTCATCGCGTTTCTCCTTCGCGCAGGGTGAGGGCAATGCCGATGTGCTCGGCGGTGGGGCGCTGCGCGCCGTCCAGGTCGGCGAGGGTCCAGGCCAGTCGGAGCACGCGATCGTGCCCCCGCAAGGTGAGCCGCCCCTGCGCGACGGCATGGTCGAGCAGGCGTCGCTCGGAAGCTGCTGGGGAGAATTCCTTCCTCAGCAGGGGGCCGGGCAGGTGGGCGTTGGTGGTCCACTCCCGGCCTTCGAAGCGGGTGAGCTGGCGCTGACGGGCTGCGGCCACCCGGGCAGCGATCACAGCGCTGGACTCAGCGGGCTCCGCATCGATGCGGTGCACGTCGACTGGACGCACCTCGACCCGCATGTCGATCCGGTCCAGCACCGGACCCGAGAGCCGTGCCAGGTAGCGACGTCGCTGCAGCGGAGTGCAGCGGCAGCGGTCTCCTTTGCCGTACGCCATCCCGCAAGGACAGGGGTTGGCGGCCAGGACCAGCTGGAACCTTGCCGGATAGCGAGTGACTCCGCGGGAACGGTGCAGAGTGATGTCTCCGGTCTCGAGCGGCTCGCGCAGTGCCTCCAGCACTCGCCCGGGGAACTCTGGGGCCTCATCGAGGAACAGCACCCCCGCGTGGGCGCGGGAGATCGCTCCGGGCAGCGCAAGTCCCGCCCCGCCCCCGACCACGGCCGCGGGGGAAGCGGTGTGATGCGGATTCTCGAACGGCGGGGTGCGCAGCAGCCCGGCCTGGGCATCGAAGCGGCCGGCCAGCGAATGGATCGCGGAGACGGCCAGGGAGTCCGCCGTGCTGAGCCGCGGGAGGATCCCTGGAAGACGGGAGGCGATCATGGTCTTCCCCGCTCCGGGCGGGCCCGTCATGAGCAGATGATGCGCGCCGGCGGCAGCGACCTCAGCGGCTCGCCTCGCCTGGTCCTGGCCGATCACGTCGGCGAAGTCTGTGATGGGCCTACTGTCTGCCCGCAGCACCGGCTCGAGAGGGAGAGGTGCGGCGGGTTCTCGCGGTGGGGACGGTGGAACATCGGCGCCGTAGCGGTGCAGGACGCTGGTGAGGTCAGCAGCGCCGTCGACATCGACTCCTTCGACCAGACGTGCTTCGGGCAGATTCTCCTCGGGGACGATTGCGCGGGTGATACCGAGGGAACGGGCCGCGAGCAGGGCGGGCAGCACTCCCGGGATCGGGCGCAAACGCCCGTCGAGTCCCAGCTCCCCCAGCAGCACGGTGTCCGCAGGCACATGGCGAAGCAGGTCGCCCTGGGCATCGACCACGGCCATCGCGATCGCGAGGTCGAAGCCCGAGCCGCGCTTGGGCCGCCATGCCGGGGTCAGATTGATGGTGATGCGGCGCGCCGCGAGTCGCACCCCGCTGCGGGCTGCGGCGGCACGGACGCGTTCGCGGGCCTGGAGGGTCGAGGAGTCAGGGAGCCCCACCAGGGAGAAGGCAGGCAGGCCGCTGGAGACGTCTGCCTCGACCTCGACCAGGGTCCCGTCCAGGCCGGTGAGGCTGATGGAGAGGGTGCGCCCGTGCCCCATCAGGACACCGCTTCAAGATGCTCGAGGGAAAAGGTGCCATCGAGATGGGCGTGTATCGCGACCACATCGATCCGCACATCACGATGCGGGGTCGAACGCTCCATCAGATACTCACCGGCGAGGCGTCGCAGCCGTCGGAGCTTGTCCGGAGTGACAGCGGCCTGTGGAACCCCGGTGACGAAGGAACGCCTGGTCTTGACCTCGACGAAGACCAGCGTGGTGTGGGCGAGGGCGACGATGTCGAGCTCTCCCTGACGCAGACGCAGGTTGCGCTCCACGATCTGCCAACCGCAGGCCTGCAGGTGCTCTGCGGCGAGGTCCTCCCCCGCCTGTCCTAGCTCCCGGGTGGACATATCGCGCACCCGGCGAGGCTTCGGCACCGCGACAGGGCCGACCATCGGAGGCTGCGCCGCAGCTCCCGGCAGCTGAGGCGCGCCGGGCCCGTCGACTGCTGTCGAAGCCGCGGGAAGCGACCTGCGGTCCGAGCGGCGCTCTGCGGGGGGACCTGGGGTGATGGCGAGGCTGTTCATACCGGTCAGCCTGGCGGGAGGTCAGCAGGCGCGGTACCGGAGCAAGGATCTTGGGGATGACCGAGCGCTGTGGAGGAACGGTCGCGTGCCTGAGCAGTGCAGATCTACCCGGGTCACTCCGCTCGGGTGTGAGGCGACCAGGGCCCATGGGCCGGGCCCGCACGGGTGGGGTCAGGTTCCTACGGGTCGGGCCGTCACGGGTCAGCTCAGGGAAGCGAGATGTCCTGCTTGTTGAGCTCCTCGATGTTGACGTCCTTGAACGTCACCACCCGCACAGAGCGCACGAACCGGTTGGAGCGGTAGATGTCCCATACCCAGACATCCGCCAGGCGCAGCTCGTAGAACACCTCACCGCCGCCGGAGCGGACCTGAAGGTCCACCTGGTTGGCGAGATAGAACCGACGCTCGGTCTCGACCACGTAGGTGAACAGGCTGACCACATCGCGATACTCGCGGAACAGCTGAAGTTCGAGGTCCGACTCGTAGTTCTCGAGTTCCTGGGCGCTCACCGGCGCTCCTTCCCCTCGTACAGGTGCCAATCGTCGTCCCACAGTACGCCAGCCGCAGTGGTCGAGGCCGCTGCCTCCACGACTGCCGGGTCGGACCGTCTCGGCTCCGCCGGGGCGGAGGGTGTCTCCAGCCGTGGCGCGGCGGCCGGAGGCGCCGGTGATGCCAGTGGTGCCGGAAGTGACGGCGGTGCCGGCGGCGCCAGCGCAGGCACGGTCGAGGTCAGACGCCAGCTGCGTCGGTGCTGCTCATGCGCGCCGAGCCGATCGATGGCCTCACGGTGCACAGCGGAGCCATAGCCCTTGTTGGAGGCCCAGCAGTAGTCCGGCGTCTGCTCATCGAGTTCGACCATGAGCGCATCCCGGGCAACTTTCGCCAGGACGCTGGCCGCCGAGACGCTCGCACAGTCACGGTCCGCGGCGACTCTGAGCTCCACCAGCGGTGCCGTGCCGCTGGCGCTCGCGAGGGCAGCGGAGAGCACGTCGACGTCGCCGTCCAGCAGAATCGCGTCGATCTCCAGCTCGAGCGCCTCGAGCGCGCGCAGCGCGGCCCGGGTCAGCGCGGGCATGATGCCGACCTCATCGATCTCACCGGGACTCGCCCAGCCCACCGCGCTGCCGGCAGCAGCGGCGCGAAGGGGCTCCACCAGTGCCTCGCGGCGCCGGGCGGTGAGCTTCTTGGAGTCCCGCACGCCCTCAGGCAGTGCCGGGGTGCGGCCATCGATGATCTCGATCGCGCACGCGCCGACCGCCACCGGTCCTGCGAGCGCACCGCGGCCCACCTCGTCGATGCCGACGACGATGCGGCGCCCGGGCCCGCACCGGGCGGCCAGCGCGAGTTCGAAGTCCAGGGTGGGTGCGGGGGTGCTCACGGCGTCTCGGGGACGTCTGCGAAGGTCTCCCGACCGTCGTTCAGGCGGTCCCAGCTGCTGGTCGGCCAGAAGATGACCTCGGCCCGGCCGGTGATGTCGGACTCGTCGACGAAGCCCCCGTCACCCTGAGTCTCATGCCAGGCGGAGTCTGCGGAGGCGTAACGGTTGTCGCCCATCACCCAGACCTTCCCCTCCGGGACGGTGACGTCGAACGCGGCCTGGCAGGCAGGGGTCTGAGGGTTGATATATGGCTCCTCGAGCGGGGTGCCGTTGACCTCGAGCGCCCCTCCCTGCTCCTCGCAGACGATGTGATCGCCGGACGTCCCGATCAGCCGCTTGACCAGGTGATCCTGCGAAGGGTCCGGAGCCAGGCCGACCATGCTCAGCAGCATCATCACCCGCACCCGCGGGGTGGGGTTCTCGGTGGCGTCGCCCGGGATCCAGTCATCGGGGTCCTCGAAGACGATCACGTCGCCGCGCTGCAGGTCGAACACTCCGGGGCTGAGCTTGGAGACGAGGATCTTGTCGTTCGTCAGCAGCGTCGGGTTCATCGAGGCGGAGGGGATGTAGAAGGGCTGGATCAGGAAGGTCTTGACCAGCACTGCGATCACCAGTGCGACCGCCATGGTGACCAGGGTGTCGAGCCACAGCGGCATCCGCTGACGGCGACGACTGCCCACGCTGCCACGCGCCCCGCCGGAGCGCTCTTCACCGGATGCGGGGTCCGCAGAACCGGACACAGCAGGGCGGGAATCTTCGGACGCGTTCATCGCGGTGATCCTATCGGCAGATGCTGACCGTCAGAGGGCACCGCCGCGAGTGAGAGGCCACACGATGCGGTCGGCTTCTCCCACCACCCGGTCCAGGGGCACCATCCCGCCTCCGGGAGCACCGAGCAGATGGCGCGAATCGGTGGAGTCGGCCCGGTTGTCACCGAGCAGGAACATGTGATCTGCCGGGACCTGCAGGTCGAACTCGATCTCGCTGGGAGCGGTGCCGGCGGGCAGATAGGGCTCATCGAGCGGGACCCCGTCCACGGTGATCGCGCCGCTCGGGTCGCAGCACTGGACGCGGTCGCCGTCGATCGCGATGACGCGCTTGACCCAGTAGCGGTCACCATCGGACGCAGCGGGGGCGAAGTACCCGAGCCCGTCGAAGACCACGATGTCTCCGCGCTCCGCGGCGCCCCGGTGCGAACGGTCCGTCAGGAGCACGTCACCGGGGATGAGCGTCGGTGCCATCGACGCCGAGGGGACGCGGAAAGGCTGGGTGACGAAATGCCGCACCAGCAGGGCTGCGACCAGCAGGAGCACGACGCAGACGGCGGCGGCCACCACCGGGTGGTGCCGCCGCCGTCCGTCCACGCTGTCGCGGGACATGCCTGAGATCAGGAGTCCGTGATCAGGAGTGGTCGCGCTTCTCCTTGATGCGGGCCTTCTTGCCCGTGAGGTTGCGCAGGTAGTACAGCTTCGCGCGACGCACGTCACCGCGGGTGATGACCTCGATCTTGTCGACGGTCGGTGCGTGCACGGGGAACACGCGCTCCACGCCGACGCCGAAGGAGATCTTGCGGACGCGGAAGGTCTCGCCCACGCCGTGGCCCTGGCGGCCGATGACGTAGCCCTGGAAGATCTGGATACGAGAGCGGTTGCCCTCGATGACCTTCACGTGCACCTTGACGTTGTCGCCGGCGCGGAAGGTGGGGATGTCCTCGCGCAGCGAGGCCTTGTCGATCTCATCAAGCTTCTGCATAGTGTTTCTCCAGCCTCCGCCTCAGGTCGGACAGCTTCGTTCGTGGGACTCCCCGAGGTGTGGGAAGTCCGTCATGAACTGTCGATCCGGCGAGGAGCGAACTCCCCGTGCCGGTGTGCTGAGACTCTGGCGGCGACTCCCATCGCCACGGAACATCTCGACCGCTTCCTGCGCCCGTCCCCTGAGGCAGAGGAGCGCGCGGTACGCACAAGAGGTCATTGTGCCAGCGCAGTGCCGCTCACGGCAAGCCCCCGATGTCTCATCGTCGCTGATCACAGCGCCTCGGACTGTCGTCTGCGTCACGCGACCGGTGCGAGCGCGGGGGGTGGGGTCACTCCAGCAGGTCGGGGCGCCGCTCGCCGGTGCGCTGGAGGGACTGCTCCCGCCGCCACGCGGCGATCTTCGCATGGTCCCCCGACAGCAGGATCGGCGGCGCCTCCCGGAGGATTCCCTGGGGATCGGTCCAGCTGGCGGGCCGGGTGTAGAGGGGGTACTCGAGCAGACCGTCGGAGTGGGACTCCTCCACCAGCGACTCGGCATTGCCGACCACCCCGGGGATCAGGCGCACCACGGCCTCGGTGATCGCGAGCACGGCGACCTCGCCACCGTTGAGCACGTAGTCGCCGAGGGAGGCGAGGGCAACCTCGCAGCCGATATCAGCTAGATGCTGGTAGACCCGCTCGTCGATGCCCTCGTAGCGTCCGCAGGCGAAGATGATCCACTCGCACTGGGACCATTCCTGCGCGGTGGCCTGGGTGAAGGGGCTGCCGGCCGGATTGGGGAAGACGATCAGTGGTTCGACGTCGGCGCCCAGGGATTCCTGGCCCTGCGCGCGCACTCCGGCG
The DNA here is from genome assembly GCF_039541415.1 of Brachybacterium paraconglomeratum. GTDB lineage: Bacteria > Actinomycetota > Actinomycetes > Actinomycetales > Dermabacteraceae > Brachybacterium > Brachybacterium paraconglomeratum_A. Next base: position 294,368 of record NZ_BAABGE010000010.1, on the reverse strand, counting down.
AAGGCCTCTGCCCATGGCTCGGGCTTCATCACCATGCCGGCGCCGCCGCCCAGCGGGGTGTCATCCACCGTCCGGTGACGGTCGTGGGTCCAGCTGCGCAGATCGTGGACCTGAAGATCGACCAGGCCCTCCCGGCGGGCTCTGCCGATCAGGGACAGCTCGAGGGGCGAGAGGTATTCGGGGAAGATGGTGATGACGTCGATGCGCATCCCGGTTCAGCCCTTGGTGCGAGCGGAGGGGGCGGAGGTCTCCGGTTCGGGGCCCTGTTCGTCCTCGGGAAGGGCGTCGAAGAGGCCTCCGGGCGGATCGGCGATCACGACACCGGCCTCCAGGTCGACCTCGGGCACGAGCTGCTCGACCAGCGGCAGCTGGACCCGTCGTCGGTCCAGGGTGCGTACCACCAGCAGGTCCTGGGCCGGGTAGTGCTCCACTCCGACCACGGTGCCGAGCTCGCGGCCATCCACGTGGCGCACAGCCAGTCCCTTGAGCTGGCTCGGGTACCAGGCTTCAGGGTCCTCATCGGCCTCCTGCTCGGCATCCACCGCGATCACCAGTTCCACGCCGCGCAGCGATTCTGCGTCAGTGCGATCGGCGACCTCGTCGAAGGTGACGTACCAGCGGTCCTGCTGGCGTCGGATGCGCCCCACGGTGAGGGGGCGGGGGCGGCCCTCGACGCGCACGTCGAAGGCGGTTCCCTCCTGCAGGCGCTCTTCGGGCTGGTCGGTGCGCAGGATCAGCGCGACCTCGCCGCGCAGTCCGTGGGCCCGGCCGATGGTCGCGACGGTGACGTCGAGTGTGCTCATGAGCGTTCTCCGTAGTCCATGCCGCCCTCGTGGGCGGCGTTCGCGCCGATGACGGCGCCGTTCTCGATCTCCCCGAGGTCCGGTGAGGAGTACCCGGCATCCGTGCAGGCGGCGGTGAGCGTCGCCAGCGGCTGTTCCAGACCCTCCGACCAGGTATCGCCCTCCAGCGCGTCCTGGAAGGGAGCGCGCACCTGCTCGAGGGCTGCGGTCACCGCGTCGTCGTCCACCGCAGTGATCTCAGCGGTCAGCAGGTCAGCGGTCTTCGCCACCTCGTCCATCCGCTCCGCAGGGACCTCCCGGGCGGAGAGCCCCACCAGCTTGAACATATTCGAGGTCAGCACATTCGCATTGCCGAAGTGGGTGAGCGTGCCGGGCGTGTCGAACACCTCGGCACAGACCAGGGCCGCGGGTTTGGTCCCGTCAGCGCCCGGGGCTACGGCCCAGCTCGCTGCGGAGGAGACCTCGCTGCAGCTGCCGGCCAGCCCCTCCCAGGCAGTGCGGAAGGCGTCACCATCCGCCTCGGCGCCCAGCTCAGGCTGCGTGCGGAACCAGTCCGACAGCACTGCCGCGGGCTCCTTCGCCGAGGCGGGAGCATCCTGGAACGTCGTGTCGATGTCGTCCCCGGTCATCGCATAGAAGAGGGGATCCGTGGGGCCTGCCTGCGGGGCCGTCGCGGCGCGATCGAGGACGGCCCTGGACAGGGGATCGCTGTAGTCGGGATCTCCCCAGAAGGCCGCGCAGGCTGCGTTGAGGGCAGGATCCTCGGAAGCCGTCTCCTGAACTGCGCCGGAGCTGGCAGCGCCGACGCCCGGTGTGGGACCTGCAGTCGTCGACTCACCGGTGGCGCATCCGGCCAGCAGCAGGGTCAGGCCCAGCAGTGCGGTGCCGGCAGCTGCGGTGACAGCCTCTGGCCGGCGCCGGCGTGAGCTGGAAAGCCAGGAGCGGCGCTGCCCGGACCTCTCGGTCCGATCGGCAGCACCGCTCCGTGAAGTGGCTCGAGGCAACTCAGCGCCGGTCGACGTCGACGATGTCGACTCGCACGTCGTCATCCGACAGGGCCGCGGTGACCGTGCGCAGGGCACGGGCGGTGCGGCCGGACCGGCCGATGACGCGGCCGAGATCGGCAGCGCCGACCCGGACCTCGAGGAGCGGACCGCGTCGCGTGGACTTCTCGGTCACGGCCACAGCCTCGGGGTCATCGACGATGCCCCGGACCAGGTGGTCGAGTGCGTCGGCGCGGGCGCTCATCTCAGGCCTCGTCGGTCGCTGCGGCGTCGGCGTCCTCGGTGGACTCGCCCTCAGCCGGGGCCTCCTCGGAGCCGGCCTCGACCTCTGCGGACTCGGCCTCCTTCGCGTCCTTGGCCTTCTTCGCGCCCTGGCGGGACTCTGCGGCAGCCTTGTCGGCGTCGGCGATGAGCTCCTCAGCCGTCTTCTTGACCTCAGCGGTCTTCAGGGTGCCGGCGGCGTCGCTCTCGCCCTTGGCCTTCTGCCAGTCGCCGGTGATCTTCAGCAGTGCGGCGACCTGCTCGGTCGGCTGTGCGCCGACGCCGAGCCAGTACTGTGCACGCTCGGACTCGACCTCGATCACCGAGGGGTGCTCGGTCGGGTGGTACTTGCCGATCTCCTCGATCACGGCGCCGTCGCGCTTCTTGCGCGAGTCGGCGACGACGATGCGGTAGTACGGTGCACGGATCTTGCCCATGCGCTTCAGACGGATCTTGACAGCCACGTGGGTGGACTCCTTCAAAGATGTTCGGGTGAGCTCCGCCGCTGCCTGTGGGGTCATGCGGGCGCTGACGGTGCTCGGGGTGTCGTGCACAGGCTGGTAGAGGGCCGGTCCATGCACATACAGGGGTTGATTATGCCAGGGATCCGGGTCGACGTTCCACCCCGATCCGTGTGCGGCGGCGCACACGTCCCGCAGCGGGACGTCCCTCGGTGCTCCCTCACCCGGCTCGTCGGCCGAACCGCGGGCGAATCCTCCGGTGTCAGGCGACGATCCTGCCGCCCAGGACCACATGGCTGCGCTCGCGCAGCGCGCGGTGATCCGTCCGCGGATCTCGGGGCGTCACCAGCAGATCTGCCGGGGACCCGTCCTCAAGGCCGGGCACGCCGAGGAAGCGTCGCGGTGCCCAGGCCGCGGCACTGAGGATCGCGGTGGCCTCGAGCCCGGCCCGGGCCAGCTCATCGAGCTCGTCGTGGATGATCCCGTGGCCGAGCACTCCCCCGGCATCGGTGCCGACCAGCAGCTGCACCCCGGCGTCGTGCGCATTCCGGGTGCGGTCGAATCGGCCTGCCCGGAGCCGGCGCATATGAGCGGCGTAGGCGGGGAACTTCGGCTCCCCCTGACTCGCATAGCTCTCGAACTCGTCGACGTTGACCAGGGTGGTGACCACCGGCACCCCGGCCTGCGCGGCGCGGGTGATGGTCTCGTCGGTCAGCCCGGTGGCGTGCTCGAGGCAGTCGAAGCCGGCATCGAGGGCGAGCGGCACCGTCGCCTCATCGAAGGTGTGGGTGGTGATGCGGGCACCGGCGGCATGGGCGGCGGCGGCTGCGGCGACGAAGTCTTCTGAGTTCCAGCAGGGGCTGAGATCGCCGGCCGAGCGGTCGATCCAATCCCCCACCAGCTTCACCCAGCCGTCGCCGCGCTGCGCCTCACGGGTCACCGCCGCCGGGAGATCCTCAGGTTCGACCTCGTCGGCGTACCCGCGCAGGTAGCGACGGGTGCGGGCGAGATGCCGGCCGCAGCGGATCAGCCGCGGCACGTCGGACTGCTCCTGCAGCGGTGAGGTGTCGATGATCGAGCCGGCATCGCGGATCAGCAGCACCCCGGTATCCCGGTCAGTGAGCGCCTGCTGCCGCGCGGTGCCGATAGAGGTGCCCTTGCCATCGTCACCGATTCCGAGATGGCAGTGCAGGTCAGCGAGGCCCGGCACCACGAACCCGTCGAGCTGGCGGGTTTCGGCATCGGTGGACAGGTCGGGCCGACTGTGGTGGATCCGGCCGTCGAGGACCCAGGCCTCGGCGAGCTCCTGCTCAGGGCCCAGCAGGATCGGACCCGTGAGGTGGAGGACCGGGGCAGGGGAACCGGCGGGCGACGATACAGCGCTCATGTCTCAAGCCTAGCGAGCGGAAGCGCCGACCGGCCCGCCCCCGGCCTCACTTGCCGCCGAACAGCTTCTGCATCTCCGGAGGAAGCTGATTGGGGTCGAAGTCGGAGAGATCCGGCTGGCCGCCCTGCTGGCCGCCCTGCCGGGCTCCCCCGGCACCGCCGCCGAACGCCGATCCGCCCTGACCACCGGCGTCGCCGCCAGCCGCAGCCCGCTTCGCGGCTTCCGCCTGCTCGCGTGCGGCCTTTGCAGGGTTCTTGGACTTGCCCTTCTTGAGCTGCTTCTGCGGGGCCTGCTTGCCGCGGGACTTCTTGCCCATGCCCATGCCGGGACCGCCGGGCATCCCAGGCATGCCGCCGCCGGCCATGCCCTTGCCCATCGTCTTCATCATCTGCTGGGCCTGCTTGAACCGTTCGAGCAGCTGGTTGATCTGCTGCACGCTCGTGCCGGAGCCCTGGGCGATGCGGTTGCGGCGTGAGCCGTTGATGATCTTCGGATCGTTGCGCTCCTGCGGCGTCATCGAGCGGATGATCGCCTCGACCTTGCCGATCTCGGACTCGTCGAAGTTGTCGAGCGCCTCGCGGTACTGGCCCATGTTCGGCAGCATGCCGAGCATCTTCTTGATGCTGCCCATGTTCTTGAGCTGCTGCATCTGGGAGAGGAAGTCGTCGAGGGTGAAGTCCTCGCCGGAGGCCAGCTTCGCGGCGGCCTTCTCTGCTTCCTCGTGGTCGAAGGCCTTCTCCGCCTGCTCGATCAGGGTGAGCACGTCACCCATGTCGAGGATGCGGTTGGCCATGCGGTCCGGGTGGAAGCGCTCGAACTCGTCGAGGCTCTCACCGGTGGAGGCGAAGAGGATCGGCCGCTGGGTGACGCCGGTGATCGACAGTGCGGCACCGCCGCGGGCATCACCATCGAGCTTGGAGAGCACGACGCCGGTGAAGCCGACGCCGTCGCGGAAGGCCTCGGCGACGCGGGCCGCATCCTGGCCGATCATCGCGTCGACCACGAACAGGGTCTCGTGGGGGTTGACGGCGTCGCGGATGTTCCGCGCCTGCTCCATCATCTCCTCGTCGATGCCGAGGCGACCTGCGGTATCGACGATGACCACGTCATGCTGCTGGAACTGGGCGGTAGAGACGCCGTTCATCGCCACCAGCACCGGATCGCCGACGCCGTTGCCCGGTTCGGGGGCGAAGACGGGCACGCCGGCTCGCTCGCCGACGACCTGCAGCTGGGTGACGGCGTTGGGGCGCTGGAGGTCGGCGGCGACCAGCAGCGGGGTGTGGCCCTCGGACTTCATCCACTTCGCGAGCTTGCCCGCGAGGGTGGTCTTGCCCGCGCCCTGCAGGCCCGCGAGCATGATCACCGTGGGCGGGTTCTTCGCCCAGTGCAGCTCGCCGGTGGCTCCGCCGAGCACCTCGACCAGCTCGTCGTTGACGATCTTGACGACCTGCTGGGCAGGGTTCAGGGCCTTGGAGACCTCTTCCCCGAGGGCTCGCTCACGGACGCGCCCGGTGAACTCCCGCACCACCGAGACGGCGACGTCGGCGTCGAGCAGGGCACGACGGATCTCGCGGATCGTCTTGTCGACGTCCGCTTCGGTGAGGCGGCCATGGCCGCGCAGACCCTTCAGCGACGCTGTGATGCGATCGGAGAGGTTGTTGAACACGAAGCGCTTCCCCTTGGTCGAATGGACCGCCCCAGTGTAGTGCTCCCGGCGCCGCCACCCCAGGAGGAGCGGTCAGGCCCACAGGAGAGAACCACCACCCCGGTGCTCGGGTGGTGGCACGGGAGCGATCGTCCACTGTCTCAGGTCGCGGCAGCATCCATGAGGGCGGCGACGATCCGACCGACGGACGGCGGGTCCAGCGCCCGTCCGTGCTGATCGGTCAGGTAGAGCACGTCCACGGCACGCCGGCCCAGGGTCATCACGTGGGCACTGCGCACATGGAGGCGGTACAAGGTGATGGTCTCGGCGAGGTCGGCCAGCAGGCTGGGACGGTTGCGCGCGTTGACCTGTACCACGGTCGCCTCGCGAGAGGCCCCGGGCAGCAGGGTCACCACCGGCGCGTCCTCGGTCGTCCGGGGCGGCGGGGCGGGCGGCAGCTCGAGCACCCGTGCGTCGGGACGGTCTCGATGGGCGAGCTCGCGGTCCAGCGCGGAGCGCAGCACCGAGGGGTGAGGGAGGTCGGCAGGTGCCGCCGCGATCCACCAGGTGTTCACGGCCACGCCGTCCATCGTCACCATGACGGCGCTGTGCACGTCCAAGTGCAGCCGGACCAGGGTCCGTGCCATGGCGGCGAACACTCCCTCGCCGTCGGGGGCGCCCACGCAGACCTGCGAGATCGGCTCATCATCCAGATGCGCGGGGTAGAGCACCTGGGCGCTCTCGCTGCGCCGGACCGCGGAGAGCACGGCCTCCTGCACGGAGCGCTGGGGAACCAGCAGGGAGCGGGGTGCTGGAGCGGTGCCGCTGAGGGCGCTGCGCGCGAGTCCGGTGAGGTGGTCCACGAGGTCTGCACGCCAGGTCGACCAGGCCGACGGGCCGGCGGCGATCGCATCCGCCTCGGTCAGCGCGCGCAGGATCTCCAGCACGTCGAGGTCCTCGTCGACGGCGGCGAGAAGCTCGCGCACAGTGGAGGGGTCCGCCAGGTCGCGGCCGGTCGCGAGGTCGATCAGGGTCAGGTGCTCCCGCACGAGGGCCCCGATCCGGTGAGCGTCGCTCCGGTCGAAGCCGAGATGCTGTGCGGCCGCCTCGGCCAACGGGGCGCCCTCGGCGGCATGGTCGTGGGCGTCAGGACGCTTGCCGAGATCATGGAGGAGCGCCGCGACCAGCAGCAGATCGGGACGGCCGACACGAGACAGGAAGCGCTGAGCCTCGAGCACCGTCTCGACCTGATGCCGGTCCACGGTGAAGCGGTGCACGGCCGAGCGCTGGGGCCGGTTGCGGATCTCGGCCCAGTTCGGCACCCAGCGTGAGAAGACGCCCTTGATGTCGAGAGACTCGTAGACCTCGGCGAAGTGCTCTCCCGCGAGGGCGTCCACGAGGGTGTCGCGCTGCAACGGCGTCAGCGGGATGAGGGGCGCTTCGGACATCCGGGCCAGGGTCGCGGCGGCGAGGGGCATCCCGGTGGTCGCTGCGTGTCGCACTGCGGCCATATCCCGCAGCGGGTCCTGGGAGGCTGGGTCGACGGAGATCTCGCCGGACTGCACCAGGACTCCGTGAGGCAGACGGGTCAGCGCGGGACGGCGCTCGGCCCCGAGTCCGCGAGTGGCGGCGCCGCCGGGGGCGATGGCGGCCTCGGCGGCACGCACGGCGCGGTGCAGCTCCCAGGTCACGCCGCGGGCCGCCTCGGCGAGCACGGCATGGTGGTCGTCGGCGGAGGCATGTCCGGTCAGCGCGGCGACCGCGTCCTGGTCCGCTCGTCCCAGGCGGGTCCCCGAGGAGCCGGTGACGGCCTGCAGAGCGTCGCGGGCGTCGCGCAGGGTGTGGGCGGCGGCGTCGACGGCCTCGTGGTCGTGGTCGGCGAGCCAGCTCTCGGCAAGCGCACGGATCACCGTGATGTCGCGCAGCCCCCCGCGATCGGACTTGAGGTTGGGCTCGGTGGAGTGGGCCAAAGAGCCGTGGTGGCGACCGCGATCGGTCGCGAGGTCGACCAGCTCCCCCACGCGGCGCCGGGCCTCGCGCCGCCACTGGGCGCGCAGCATCCGAGCAGTGTCCTCGACCAGCGCCGCGTCCCCGGCGACGACTCGCAGGTCGAGCAGGGAGATCGCGGCGCGCAGGTCCTGGTGGGCGACGACCGCGCACTCCTCGGGACTGCGTACCGCGTGGTCGAGAGAGGTTCCGGAATCCCAGATCGGGTACCACAGCGCGCTCGCCAAGCGCTGCGCCTCCTGTGCATCCACCCGTGCCGGGTCCAGCAGCAGCACGAGGTCCAGGTCGCTGCCCGGCCCCAGTGACTGCCGGCCCAGGGACCCGATCGCGGCCAGCGCTGCCCCGGCGCCGCCGCCGGACGCGGGGCCGCCGGCGCCTTCCCACAGCGTCCGCAGCCAGTGGTCGACAAGATCGGACTGGGTACGGCGGCGAGAGGGGCCGGCGGTTGCGTCGGCGAATCCCTCATGGAGCACCTGGGTGATCCGGCGGGAGGAGAACGCCTCAGAGTGCATCCGCGCCCTTTTCTCCGGTCCGGACGCGCACGACGGTGTCGACACCGGTGGTCCATACCTTGCCGTCACCGATCCTGCCGGTGCGGGCGGCGCCGACCACCAGCTCGATGATCGCCGGCTCATCGATCTCCTCGGCGAGCACCTCGAGCTTGATCTTGGGGATCGTGTCGATGGTGTACTCCGCGCCGCGGTAGACCTCGGTGTGTCCGCCCTGGCGGCCGTACCCGGCGACCTCGGTGACGGTGATGCCGGTGACCCCGTACTCGCGCAGGGAGTCGATGACCGCCTGCAGGGCGTGCGGCTGGATGATCGCGGTGATGAGCTTCATCGGGTCTCTCCTGCGGTGATCGGGGCGGGCTCCGCGTCGACGCTGTCGGCAGCGCCCGTGACGTGGGCCGGGGCCGGGGCCGCATTGCGCGGTTCGGTCTCGTCCATGGTGGAGGGGGAGGGAGTCCGTCTCGGAGCGATCGGTCGCTCCCGGCGGGAGGCCAGGGCGCCGACGAGATCGTATCCGGCCTCGGCGTGCTGGGTGATGTCGATCCCGGTGATCTCATCCTCCTCGGAGATCCGCCAGCCCATCGTCCGCTGGAGGATCAGGGCGATCACCGTGGTCAGCACACCGGAGAACAGCATCGCGGTGGCCGCCACCAGGACCTGGACCAGCAGCAGGTTCACGCCGCCGCCGAGCAGCAGTCCCCCGTCGGCGGCGAGGAAGCCGATGCCGACGGTGCCGACGAGGCCGCCGACCAGGTGCACGCCGACCACGTCGAGCGAGTCATCGATCCCGAAGCGGTGCTTCAGGCCGACAGCCAGCGCACAGGCGAGACCGGCCACGAGGCCCAGCACGATGGCGCTCAGCGGAGTCAGTGCCGCGGCGGCAGGGGTGATCGCCACCAAGCCGGCGACGACACCGGACGCCATACCGAGGGAGGTGACGTGCCGGTCGCGGATCCGCTCCACGAGTGCCCAGCCGAGCATCGCCCCGGCAGTGGCGACGGTGGTGTTGACCCAGGCAAGTCCGGCGGTGCCGTCGGCCGTGCCGGCGGAGCCTCCGTTGAAGCCGAACCAGCCGAACCACAGCAGCGCCGCGCCGAGCATGACCAGCGGGAGGTTGTGCGGCTTCATCGGCTCTCTGCCGAAGCCCTTGCGGACACCGACGACCAGGGCGAGCACGAGGCCCGCGACTCCCGCGTTGATGTGGACGACGGTGCCGCCGGCGAAGTCGATCGGCTCGGCGATCGCGGCGAAGGGGCCGTCGCCGCTGAGCAGGCCGCCGCCCCAGACCATGTGGGCGAGCGGCGCGTAGACCACGAGCACCCAGATCGCGGCGAAGACGAGCCAGGTACCGAGTTTGACACGGTCGGCGATCGCGCCGGAGATCAGCGCGGTCGAGATGATCGCGAAGGTCATCTGGAAGCCGGCGGCGACCAGGAAGGGCACCCCGCTGCCAGCAAGGATCGACTGCTCGTCGGTGCCGGCCAGGCCCAGGTGCTCCAGGGGGTTGCCGACGATCCCACCGACGTCGGAGCCGAAGGCGATCGAGTATCCGGCGACGGTCCAGGCGATCGCGACGACGGCGATCGCGCCGAAGGACATCAGCATCATGTTCAGCACGGTGCGGGCACGGACCATGCCGCCGTAGAAGAAGGCGAGACCGGGGGTCATGAGCAGCACGAGCGCGGCGCTGGTCAGGATCCAGGCGGTCGCTCCCGTATCGAGGGTGAACTCCATGTCAGCTCCAGGAGGAGGAGGGTCGACCCGTGCACGTCTGCGCGCCGCGGGACCGAACGGCCAGAGCGGCCGTGCGCTCATCGTGGGGCCGGAGTCCGTGGATGCCCCTGCCGAGAGACCCCCGTGACCGTTCTGTGACATGACGTCCCGCGGGGTGGACGGCGCCAGGAACGACCTCGCCCCCGCCGGATCCGGCGGGGGCGAGGGGTGGTTCGGGGTTCAGCGGTGAGCGCTCAGCCTTCGAGCAGAGCGTCGACGAAGCCGTAGGCGTCGAAGGGCGTGAGGTCGTCCATGCCCTCTCCGAGGCCCACCATCTTCACCGGGACGCCGAGCTCGCGCTGCACGTTGACGACGATCCCGCCCTTGGCGGTGCCGTCGAGCTTGGTGAGCACGAGGCCGGTGATCTGCACTGCATCGGAGAACACCCGAGCCTGCTGCATGCCGTTCTGGCCGGTGGTGGCGTCGATGACCAGGAGCACTTCGGCGATGTGATCGCCGTGCAAGCCCTTCTCGGCCACCCTGCGCACCTTGCCCAGCTCGTCCATCAGCCCCTTCTTGTTCTGGAGGCGGCCGGCGGTGTCGATGATGACCACGTCGACCTCCTGGGCGATCCCTTCCTTCACCGCGTCGAAGGCGACGGCGGCGGGGTCCGCACCGTCCCGGTCCGAGCGCACCGTCTCCACACCCACACGCGAGCCCCAGGTCTGGAGCTGGTCTGCGGCCGCGGCACGGAAGGTGTCCGCCGCGCCGAGCACGACGGTGCGGCCGGCGGCGACCAGGACGCGGGAGAGCTTGCCGACGGTGGTGGTCTTACCGGTGCCGTTGACACCGACCATGAGCATCACCGAGGGCACCTCGGTGCCGTCCGGTGCTGTGCGCCGGGTGGCGGCCAGACGGCGGTCCAGGTCTGGGTTCACCAGTGCCACGAGCTCCTCGCGGAGCACCTCACGCACCGCGCCGGCATCGTCGGTGCCGAGCACCTGGATGCGGCGTCGGAGGTTCGCGATCATCTCGTCGGTGGCGTCCGGGCCGAGGTCTGCCAGCAGCAGCGTCTCCTCGATCTCGTCCCAGGTGTCCTCGTCCACGTTGCTGCCGCGGGTGAGCAGGGTGAGGATGCCGCGGCCCAGCGCGCCGGAGCGGGAGAGCCGCTCGCGCAGTCGCACCATGCGGTCGGCTGGGGCCTCCGGGGTGTCGAGGGCCGGTGCTACCGGGGCAGCGGACGTGTTGTCCACCGTGGTCGCGATGTCGCTCGTCGCAGGGGCTGCCGTGGGCTCCGCAGCTGTCGGGGCTGCAGGGTCAGCCGGGTCAGCTGGGGCGGCGACATCGGAGGATGTCGCGTCGGCGGTGCTGGTGGTACCGGGCGTGCTGGGGGTGGCGGGGGTACCGGACTGCTCGTCGAGAGCCGAAGGCGCCGGGGCGTTCTCCTGGTCGAAGGGCATATCCTCTGGCGCAGCGGACTCCGGAGCGCTCGCGACGCCCCCGGCGCCGGACGCTGCTCCCTCGGCCGGCGCGGCGGACGTGTCGCGAGAGTCCTCGCCAGCGGGCTTCGGCGGAGCTGACGAGAGGGTGTCGGCCCAGGTGGGCGCGGCGGGCCGCTCCTTGACCTCGGTGGCGGTGCCGGAGGGCCGGGTGTCGCCGTCCTGGCCTGCAGGGTCCTGCGAGGCGGTGTCGTCTGAGGACTGCTTCCGCCCGCGGCTGCGGATGTACGCCCAGGCACCGGCGCCGAGCACGAGCACGCCACCACCGCCGCCGGCGATCAGGGCAAGTAGAGCATCGGGATCCACGGGTCACCTCCGAGGTCGGGGAAGCCGACGAAGCGGCGAGGACAGCCGCCAGTCTAGGCGGCACGCGACAGGTACCCGGGACCGTCACCGTTCAGGGGCGACGTCCCCGCGTGGTGGACCCTGGTGAACCCCGGCGCGACCGATGGTTCAGCGGAGGGTCAGGCGCTCACCGCCGAGTGCGGGAACTGTGCCTGGGGTCGCTCTCCTGCTGTTCCTCGGCGCGGCTCTTCAGATGGGGCAGCGCGACCACGACCAGGATCCCCGCGGCGAGCAGCACGGCAAGCACCAGAAAGAGGATGACGACGAAGGGCAGTTCCATGCTTGTCATTGTGCACGCCGCAGCGAGCGCGGGGCGGGACCGTGGGATGCGGCGCGCCTCACTCTCGCCGCGGCGTGCAGAGCCTGCGGTGCGGGAAGCTGGAGAGGTTCAGCTCGGTGCGGAGCCAGCTCGGTGCAGAACCAGCTCGGTGCGGGGTCAGCCCAGCTCGGGGAACCAGATCGCGATCTCGCGGGCCGCTGACTCCGGGGAGTCCGAGCCGTGGACGAGGTTCTGGATGACGGGGAGGTCCCATTCGCGGGCGAGGTCGCCGCGGATGGTGCCGGGGGCTGCCTCGGTGGGATTGGTCGCTCCGGCGAGCGAGCGGAAGCCGGGGATCGCGCCCTCCCCTTCCAGGACGATCGCGACCAGCGGGGCGGAGCCCATGTAGTCGACGAGTCCGGGATAGAAGGGCTTGCCCTCATGCTCGGCGTAGTGTGCGGAGAGCTCCTCCGCCGTGGCGGAGCGCTGGGTGAGGGCGAGGATGTCGTAGCCCTTGGCCTCGAGGCGGCGGATGATCTCCCCGCGCAGGCCGCGCTGGACGGCATCGGGCTTGAGCAGGACGAGTGTGCGCTGTGCGGTCATGGCACCAGGGTACCCACGAGCGGCACTGGTCGAGTGCTCAGCAGCCGCTTGTCGCTGGCGCTGTCCGGTCAGGAGGCGGTGCTGTCCGGCTCCTCGGCGCGGGCGGCCCACACTTCGGCGTCGACCGTGTCCTTCTCACCGTCCAGCTGGTGACCCTTGAAGGTGCCATAGGCGTACAGCGCTGCGAACAGGATGCCCACCACCCACATCGCGGTCACCTGGATGCCGAGCAGGATGACAGGCAGCTGCAGGATCAGCCCCAGCCAGTACGGCCAGGCTCCACGCTTGAGCAGCCCGGAGCACAGCACCAGGACGAGCGCGGCGAGCAGGCTCCAGGTCCAGGTGAGCAGCCGGTCCTCGGGTGCCAGCTGGTGGGCGACGAGTGCGGCGAAGAACACCACGAAAGCCTCGATGACCAGGATCGTCGAGGCGATCATCCGCTGTGCGCCGTGAGGCCGGAGGGAAGGTGTGAGATCGAGATCCCTCATCACTCCTCCTCCGGCACACCGAGCAGATCGCGCACCTCGGCGACGAGCGTCACCGAACCGGCCGCCACCACACCTCCGAACTGGTCCCCGTCCATCTCCGCGAGATCCACGGCGGCCTGGATCGCATCCGGCAGGCTCGCATGCTCGAGGACGCGGTCCTCATCATCGAAGATGTCGCGGGCGAGGTCCGCGAGCTGGTCGGCGGGGATCGCGCGCGGGGAGCTCGACTGGGTGATCACCACTGCGTCCAACAGCGGTTCGAGCACGTCGAGGATCCCGGCGGCGTCCTTCTCCTGCAGAATCCCGATGAGGCCGATGGTGCGGGTGAAACGGAAGTTCTCCCGGACCGTCTCGACCAGGGTCAGTGCCCCGGCCGGGTTGTGGGCGGCGTCCAGCAGGACCGTCGGCGCCTGCCGCACCACCTCGGCGCGGCCCGGTGAGGTGACGCTCGAGAGCGCCGCGCTCAGCAGCTCGCCGTCCAGGGCGGTGCTGCCGTCTCCGAGCAGCGCCTCCGCGGCAGCCACGGCGAGCAGGGCGTTGCGGGCCTGATGCTCTCCGAGCAGCGAGAGGAAGAGCTCCTCGTATCGGCCCCCGATGCCCTGGAGGGACAGCATCTGACCGCCGACCCCCGGGGTGTGGGAGAGCAGGCCGATCTGCTGGTCCTCGATGGCTGCCTCCGCGCCCAGCTCGCCGATCCGCTCACGCAGCACGTCGGCGGCGTCCTCATAGGGCTGGGAGGCGATGATCGCGGTGGCCTCCGCGGTGAGGATGCCCGCCTTCTCCCCGGCGATCTCGGCGATGGTCTCCCCGAGGTATTCCTGATGGTCCAGGGAGATCGGGGTGATCACGGCGACGTCGGGACTGACCACGCCGGTCGCATCCCAGGTACCGCCGAGGCCCGTCTCCACGACGGCGACGTCGACCGGTGCCGAGGCGAAGGCCTGGAACGACATGGCGGTGAGGTACTCGAAGTAGGTCAGGGGCGGCCCGCCCGCAGCCTCTGATTCGGCATCGACGATCGCGGCGAAGGGTTCGACGTCGCGGTAGGCCTGGAGGAAACCATCCTCGTCGATCGAGGTTCCATCGATCGCTATGCGCTCGACGGGCGAGCGCAGGTGGGGGCTGGTGGTGCGCCCGGTGCGCAGACCGGCCTCACGCAGAATCCGTTCCAGGATCCGCGCGGTGGTGGTCTTGCCGTTCGTGCCGGCGATGCGGATGGAGCGATACGAGTTCTGCGGGTCCCCCATCAGCTCCATCACCCGGGTGATGCGGCTGAGGTCCGGCTCGATCTGGTTCTCCGGGGCGCGCTCGAGCAGCGCCGCATAGACCTCTCGCAGCTCGGGCGACATGGCCTGACGGGATGACCCCTGGCGGGGAGTTTTCTGCACAGCGGCTCCTGCGGGGGCGACGGGTGAGTGGGCGTCGTTCAGTGTACGAGGCCGCACTGGGACCGTTCCTCCCCACCGAGCGCTGGTCCACAGGAAGAGTGCTGCCCATCACCAGAGCGCGGCCCCGCTCATAGCCTCAGCACCAGAACCAGCGGTCGACGGGGCCGCGCCGGAGATGAGGAGGGGCGTGATGACCGAGCTGATCGCGACTGTGGAGCATGCGTCGCAGTGGGCGCACAGGAGAAGGGTGCCGGAAGCATCCTGGAATCCCGTGTATCGGGCATTGGCCGGAGGCACTGCACCGACGCGACTGCCGGCGTCATCGGAACTCACCGACGACGCTGACCTCGAGCTCGTGCTGGCACAGCTCACCACCCCCGCGCTGCTGAGCGTGGCCGTGACGGACGGTGAGCAGACGCACCGCCTGCGGATCGGCCTGGATGCCGTTGCCGCGACCGTCGAAGAAGCTGCTGCGGACCTGCCCTCGCGATGGTCCGAGCTCAGCACCCCGGAGGTGCCCGCGAGGATCATCCGGCTGCTCGAGGATTCCGGCGTGGACCTGGCTCCTGCAGAGCTGAGCATCAAGCACGGTGCGAACGCTCTTCGCCTCTCCCCGGCGCAGAGCCGCATCGCATACACGGCTCTCACCCAGGGCGTCTCTCCCGAAGGCGCCTTCGCCGCGATCCCGGACCTCGACGACACCCTGCGGGATGCGCTCACTGCGACCGGCCCGCGCATCTCCCTCGCCCTGACGCTCCACGACCCGAGAGGTCGGGTGACCGAGCGGCCCGTGACCTGGTCCCGGCTCTGGGTGACCGGGACGAACGGCCTGTACCGCCTGGACCTGCCTGCTCGCCCTGCGCCGGCCGTCCATCGGGTGGGTGGTGGCGATGTGCTCGGTACCCTCCTCCCCGTTCTCGCACAGGGCATTCGGTTCGCGGCCGCCTGCGCCGCGGCAGGCGGCGCACGATGAATTCCTTCTGGGGGATGGACACGGCGCAGCTGCGCACGCACGCCGAGCAGTTGCGCACGGCCTCCGACGACGTCGAGCTCCTTGCCGCTCGCCTCGGGACCGCGGTGCAGGAGGCGCCGTGGACCGGGGCCGATGCGGAGGCTTTCCGGGGGCGATGGGCGGTGCAGGCCGCCAGCCGACTGGAAGAGGTCTGTGGCGATCTCCTGGCCCTGGGCGATGACGCGCGGCAGGAGGCGGATCAGCAGGACGTCGTCTCGGCCGTGGAGGGAACCCCGGCTGGCCCGCAGGGAGCCGCCAACGCGAGTATCACCGCGGTCTCGGGCATCTCCTCGGTCTTGGGCACCTCCGCGGTCTCGGGCACCTCCACGATCCCTCCCGCGGACGCCTCGAAGTCAAGCGGCGGCTACCTCCACGAGAACAGCCTCTGGCTCCCGGACTGGCTCGAGCTCCCGGTCGAGAGGACAGCCACGGCACTGGCAGGAACGGCCTCCGACGGGATCGGGTGGAGCGTCGCCACCGGCATGGGTCTGCTCGACGGCGGTCTTGACCGGCTCGGGGTGCGCATGGAGGGGTTCGCACAGTTCCAGCGGGACGCCGGCCACTTCGGAGAGATCTTCGAGGACTGGGCCACCGGCGAGCGGGTGCCGACCATCGCCGAGGTCGGCGCCGCGGGGCTGGTGACCCTGGGATCCGCCGGCGTCGGGGCCTTCGAGGCGATCACCGGCCAGGACACCCCGTTCTTGGATGACCGTCCCGGAGGCATCGTCGAGTCGGTGAGCGTTGCTACGGGTCCGGCGCAGAGCCCTCGGACTCTGCAGGACCTGGTCACGCAGAACGATGCCCTGCGCATCGACAACCCGGGCGGTCCGCTCAAGACTGGGCAGATCGGTATTCAGGAGGTGCGCAGCGTCGAGGGTGGGGACCCTGTGTTCATCATCCAGATCCCGCCTACTGAGGGGGCGAGCGTCATTGATGTCCCCGGCGCCTATGGCGAGCAGAGGAACTCCCGCGACTGGGGATCGAATCTGCGGCTGGTCTCCGGCCAGCATCCGGCCGCGATGGATGACGTGCGTGCCGCGATGGAGGCGGCCGGGGTGCCTGCGGGGGCGGAGGTGATGATCGTCGGCCATTCCCAGGGCGGCATCGTCGCGAATCATCTCTCCGCCGACCCCACCTTCAACAGCGCCTCCGGGCATCCGGGCACCTACGACGTGACGCACACCTTCTCCATGGGCTCTCCGGTGCAGACCGTGGTCTCGGCGCAGGGATCGACGCAGTCGGTGAACGTGAGCCATGCGGGCGGGATCGATGCAGGCGGAATCAGCGGGGATCTGATCCCGGCCCTCGATCTGGGTGGGGCGCAGGTCGACGGCGGGACCCTGGGGTCCTCCCATCGGCATGAGGTGTCTTTGCCAGGCTATCCCGTGCTCTCGCTGAACCCCGTCACGATCCTCGAGTCCAACCATGATTCGGTGGGGCTGCAGGGCCAGGCGGACGCCGGATATTCAGGCAGCGTGGGCCGCGCCACGGCCACCGACCCGACGCTCTCCGCGCTGCAGGAGGACCTCACGGGGACGTATCTCGGGGATGGCACCTATATCGCCGAATCCCAGGTGGTGACGGTGGGCCGGGGTGAGGCGTGAACCGTTCCTGGCAGTGGGCGGGGCCGGTGCCTCGGCGCTCACTCCAACCCGTACTTGCTGTAGAAGGACTCAGCCGTGATCCGATCCCGGCGCGGGTTCGCCGCCGGCATGTCGGGGCCCAGTTCCATGGGGGTGAGCTCCTCGCCGCCAGCGAGGACCCCGGTGATCCAGCCGACCCGGAGACTCTTGGCATCGGCCTCGCTGAGCTCCTGGTGGATGAGGGTGACGATGCCGCGCATCGCCTCATCGAACACGGTGAGCCCGGCGGAGCGGTCCTCCGCCTCCAGAGAGACCGTGCCACGCAGGAGCTGCTCGAAGTTCGCCCCGTCATCGGTCTCCAGCTCCACGCCGGAGACGCCCTCGACGGATTCTGCGGCCTCCTCGGCCGCCGCGACCAGCTGCTTGCGCCCGGTGCCGCAGCCGCTGAGCATCGCGGCCGCTGCTGCAACGGCTCCGCCCAGAAGCCCGCGTCTGCCCACCATGCTCATCCCCTCGTCCGACGATTCACCACCGAGCATGCCATGCCCGGTCTCCGGCCGGAGCCGGAACCTGCAGCCCTGTGGACCGGCCCGGACAACGGGCTCGCTCCTCGCCCGTCTGCGGGGCTCTCACGGCGCCCGGGTCAGTCCAGTGTCATCCGGTAGATGAAGGCAGCCATGGCGTCGCGCAGGATCGGCTGGTACGGCCGGTACGTGCCGTCGGCCCAGCCGGTGGTGATGCCCTCGGACTCGGCCCACGCGATCTCCTTGCGGAAGATGACGCTGGAGTCGACATCGACGAACGGCGACCTCTTCGGCGAGGTGAAGGCGGGCTCTCCCGCATACCGGTACATGAAGGCCGCCATCGCGTCCCGTTTGATGGGCTCGAAGGGACGGTAGGTCCCATCCGACCAGCCGTCGGTGATGCCGACGTGCTCAGCCCAGGCGATCTCCTTGTAGAAGACCATGCTGGTGCTGACATCCTTGAACGGTGACTTCGCCGGCGCCGTGAACTCCGGCTCCCCCGCAGCGCGGTACAGGAACGCAGCCATCGCGTCGCGTTTCATCGGCGCGAAGGGTCGATAGGTGCCATCCGCCCACCCGTTGGAGAGTCCGGTCCCCTTCATCCAGGCGATCTCGGTGAAGAAGATCAGTTCGCCGTAGCGCACATCGGTGAACGGAGCGGCGGGGTTCTTCCCCCAGGGCGCGGCCAGCGGATAACGATTCCCAGGGGTGCCTGTCGGCGATCCGAACCACATCGAGAAGGTCCGGAAGAAGTTGCGGTTCCCGTAGGTCGCACAGACATCGTCGGAGACTGGACCGGCGCCGGCATCGAGCGTGGCCTGAGTCGGGGTGAACGGCGTGTAGTTGTACAGCGCGGCGGTAGCGCGGTTGAAGATCTTCACCTCGCCATAGCCGCAGAACTCATAGGGGCTGTACTGGATGTCGTAGGTCTTCCCGGCCTGGTAGCGGTAGCCACGGGCCGGGTCGCCGTACTCCTGCAGGCGGGAGATGCCGTGGTAGATCTGATGGACGATGCCACCGAATGCGGGGTCGCAGGCCTGGAAGTCGGGGCAGCGGAAGCCGAGCGCCTTCTCCAGCTGCGTCGGCGTCGCATTCCGGGTGGTGATCAGACCCTGCTCCTTCTGGAGCATCACGAGGATCACCTGAGGATTCACCTCGCAGGCCCGGGCCACATCGGTGATGATCCTGCCCGCCGTGGCGTTGCTGACCGCCGGGATCGCGGCGCAGTAGGCGGTCGCCGCGCGCTGCGGAGTGTTCGCGGTGAGGTTCTTGAGGCACGCGGCACCGTCGGTGCCGTCGGCGCAGTTCTTCCCCTGCGTGTCGAGGAATCTATCGACCTCGGCGCGGTCCATCGAGGTGGAGTCGAACATCCGGGTGTCGGTGATCAGGAAGCCTGGGGAGAACCCGCCGAGCCCGGGCGGTGGGGTCTCAGCACGCGCTCCCGGCGAACCGGCGAGCACGGAACCAGCGAGCACGAGGAGGGAGACGGCGAGCAGCAGGACGCGGGATCCAGGGGTGCGCAGGGAGACCACCGGCGCGCTCTCGGTGAGTGCTGATGCCGTAGCAGGGGAATTCACCAGGCGTGCTGGGCGAACCATCATGATCTCCGATGTCAGGGTATCCCGAGGAGTGGATCCTCCGCTCAGGATAGATTCGGAAAACCCTCAGGGAAACCTGCGGTGACCAGCCGATACCAACTTGCAATGCGCCAGCGGCCCGACCGCACCGCCGAGCGCGAGAGAGGTCGACCCGCAGCCCCAGCTCCGGCGCGGATTCCCGCGCCGGAGCCGTGAACTGGCTCAGGCGCGGGCCACGGAGACCGTGACGGTCCCGCCGGAGACCTTCTCACTCGCGGCATGCGCGCCCTCGACCGGTGCGGCCGGCACGGAGACCTCCACGGCGAGCACCTCACCGGCGACCAGGTCCTGGTGCGCGGCGACGGCAGCGGTCACCGACCCGTCACCGTCCACGGTGAGACGGATCCTGTCCGAGACCTCGAAGCCGGCCTCGCGGCGGGCCGACTGGATCGCGCGCACCACGTCCCGGGCGACGCCTTCGGCCTCGAGCTCCGCGGTGACCCGGGTGTCGAGCGCGACGAAGTCCCCGCCGCGCAGCACGCCGACGGCCCGGCCCTCCATCGCCGCAGTCTCGCCGGCGACCAGGTCCAGCGTGTACTCGCCCTCGGCCAGCTCGATGCCGCCGGAGGTGACCACACCGTTCTCGTCGGCGGACCAGTCACCGGACTTGGAGCCCTTGATGACCGTCTGCACCTGCTTGCCCAGGCGCGGTCCCGCGGCGCGGGCGTTGACGCTGAGCCGCTGCTCGACGCCCATCCCCTGCGCCTCCTCGCTCGCCACGTCCAGCAGGCGCACGGCCTTGACGTTGAGCTCGTCGGCGATGATCGCGGTGAACGCCTCGAGGGTGCGCGGGGCGTGGTGGACCACGGTGAGCTCGGCGAGCGGCAGGCGGGCCCGCAGCTGTCCCTTCTTGCGCAGGGAGTTGCCGACGCTCGCGATCGCGCGCACATCGTCCATCTGTGCGACGAGGTCCGCATCACGCGGGAACAGGTCCGCGTCAGGCCAGTCGGTCAGGTGCACGGAGCGCCCGCCGGTGAGCTGCTTCCAGATCTCCTCGGTCACCATCGGCAGCAGCGGTGCCGCCACCTGGCAGAGGGTCGTCAGGCAGGTGGAGAGCACGTCGATCGCCTGCTCGTCACCCTCCCAGAAGCGGTCGCGGGAGCGGCGCACGTACCAGTTGGTGAGCATGTCCAGGTAGTCCTGGATCAGCTCGGCGGAGTCCGCGATCGCGAGCGCGGTCATGGACTCCTTGACCTCACGGACGAGGTCGCCGGTGCGGGCCAGCAGGTAGCGATCCATGACGTCGCTGGAGTCGTGACGGGTCTGTCCGCGATAGCCGACGGGCTTCCCGGCGGCGTCCTTCTCCCCCGCGGCGTTGGCGTACAGCCCCAGGAAGTACCAGACGTTCCACAGGGGCAGCACCATCTGCCGGGTGGCGTCGCGGATCTTCGGCTCGTCGACCACGAGGTTGCCGCCGCGCAGGATCGGGGAGCTCATGAGGAACCAGCGCATCGCGTCGGCCCCGTACTTGTCGAACATCTCGCGCACGTCGGGGTAGTTGCCCAGCGACTTGGACATCTTCTGCCCATCCTCGCCGAGCACGATGCCGTGGCAGATCACCGAGGTGAAGGCGGGCCGGTCGAAGAGCGCGGTGGAGAGCACGTGCATCACGTAGAACCAGCCGCGGGTCTGCCCGATGTACTCCACGATGAAGTCCGCCGGGTTGTGGGACTCGAACTGCTCGGCGTTCTCGAAGGGGTAGTGCATCTGCGCGAACGGCATCGAGCCGGAGTCGAACCAGACGTCGAAGATCTCTTCGACCCGGTGCATGGTGGACTGCCCGGTGGGGTCATCGGGGTTCGGGCGGGTCAGCTGGTCGATGTAGGGCCGGTGCAGGTCCACCTCGCCGTGCTCGTTGCGCGGCAGGGTCCCGAAGGCCTCCTCGATCTCCGCCAGGGAGCCGTAGACGTCGACCCGCGGGTGGTTCGGGTCGTCGCTCTTCCAGATCGGCAGCGGGGTGCCCCAGTAGCGGTTGCGAGAGATCGCCCAGTCGCGGGCACCTTCGAGCCAGCGGCCGAACTGGCCGTGCTTGACGTTGCCGGGCACCCAGTCGATCTGCTCGTTCAGCTCGAGCATGCGCTCGCGCTGGTCGGCGACCTTCACGTACCAGGAGGAGACAGCCTTGTAGATCAGGGGAGTCCGGCAGCGCCAGCAGTGCGGATAGGAGTGCACGTAGCTGGCCTCGCGCAGCAGGCGCCCGGCCTGCTGGAGGTTGCGGATGATCGGGCGGTTCGCCTCGAACACCTGCACGCCGGCGATCTCGTCGAGCTCGGTGCCGGCGAAGTAGTCCAGGAACTGGGCCCCTTCGTCGACCGAGACGATCACAGGGATGCCGTACTCGGCGTTGACCTGCTGGTCGATCTCACCGTAGGCGGTGGCCTGGTGGACCACGCCGGTGCCGTCGTCGGTGGAGACGTAGTCCGCGACGGTGACGATCCACGCGTTCTCGGTGCCCCACTTCGCACGGTCCTCGGAGTAGACCGTCCACAGCGGCTCATAGGCGACGTGCTCGAGCTCGGAGCCGGCGAACACGCGCTCCTCGCACGCGACGAGCGCCTCCTCGGCGCTCTCGTAGCCGAGCTCCTTGGCGTGGGAGCCGAGCAGCGCGGTGGCCAGGAAGTAGCGGGCCTCGCCCGCAGCAGTGCCGTCGGCGGCGCCGAGCGGCCCGGCAGGAACCACCGAGTACTCGAGCTCGGGGCCGACGGCGAGGGAGAAGTTGGTGGGCAGGGTCCAGGGCGTGGTGGTCCAGGCCAGGGCCTTCACACCGTCCAGGCCCAGCTGCTGGGCCTTCTCCCCGGTGAACGGGAAGGTCACCGTGACGGTCTGGTCCTGGCGCTCCTTGTAGACGTCATCGTCCATCCGCAGCTCATGCGCGGACAGCGGCGTCTGGTCCTTCCAGCAGTAGGGCAGCACGTAGTAGCCCTCGTACGCCCGGCCCTTGTCGTACAGGGTCTTGAACGCCCACAGCACCGACTCCATGAAGGAGACGTCGAGGGTCTTGTAGTCGTTCTCGAAGTCGACCCAGCGGGCCTGGCGGGTGACGTAGTCCTCCCACTCCTTGGTGTACTTCAGCACCGAGGCCCGGGCGGCGTTGTTGAACTCCTTCACGCCCATCGCCTCGATCTCAGCCTTCTCGGTCATCCCGAGTTCCTTCATCGCCTCGAGCTCGGCGGGCAGCCCGTGGGTGTCCCAGCCGAAGCGGCGATCGACCTTGTTCCCGCACATGGTGCGGAAGCGCGGGATGACGTCCTTGACGAAGCCGGTGAGCAGGTGGCCGTAGTGCGGCAGGCCGTTGGCGAAGGGAGGGCCGTCGTAGAAGACGAACTCCTCGGCACCCTCGCGCTGGGCGATCGAGGCGCGGAAGGTGTCGTCGGTGCGCCAGAACTCCTGGATGGAGTTCTCGAGCGAGGGCAGGTTCGGTGAGGGGACGAGCGGGTCTCCGCTGACCGGGTAGACCATGGGACGGACCTCCGAGGCAGAACAAGGGCGAGTGCTGGGACAACATGCGCTCCGAGGACGCTTCCCGGCGCAGGGCCGGTGGCGCGGTACCACCTCGGTTGATGTCCGCTGCACCGCCGATGGCGATCCAGGGGCCTCCCCTTGTTCCTCAGCTGTGACGGGCTGGTCCCGGCGGGTTCTACTGGGCCCGCGCCCGTGAACGGACGATGGGCGGTTCTTCCCGCGGCTCTCCGGTGATGGCCGGGTCGATGCCGATGGCGGTCAGTGTACGCGGCGGCGCGAGGACGGTCACGCGGCCGGGCGGGGAAGAGACGCGCGGAACAGCCGGGCCTTCCGTGCTCGCCCCCGCGCTCGTTAGCGCCCATCCCGTGCGCATCCCAGCAGATCCGGGCGAGACGCACAGCACCTGCCCAGGTGCGCGCAGTCGAATACAGGGAGCGGCCCACCCTGCCGCTCCCCCTTCGAGGAGGTCTCATGAATGAGGACACCGGCTCCCGAGACATCGGTCCCCGGCGCAGCCGGGCCGCGGCGAGCGCCTCGGCACTCGGTGCCACAGCCCTGCTTGTGCTGAGCTTCGGTCCCTCGGCGCTGGCGCTGACGCCTTCCGGCCCGGCGGCGTCGAGCGTGCGGGCGGCGATCTCTGCCCCCGCATCCGCCACTCCCGCACCGGCGACAGCGACCCCAGCAGTGTCGGTGGCGCCCACGAATGTTCGAGGAGCGGCCGACGAGGACGACGACGTCTCCCGGTGAGCTGCTCCTGCCGGTCGCGCCGGTGACTCTGAGGATGACTGCCACCGGAACCATGTGTGACCTCGGAGAGCTGCGCCCTCAGCGACCTCCGGTGATCCCGCGGCCCGGCCCGTGCGGCAGCAGGGCAAGGATCAGCAGGACCAGCGAGAGCCCGAGCACGGCAACGACGCCCACCAGCCAGAGGTCCCATCGAGGCTGAGGGATCACGCTGATGGCGAGTATCGCCACCCCGAACAGCGCCAGCAGTCCGACCCCGACGGTCCCGATGCTGCGGCGCGGGCGCAGGCTGCCGGAGCCCCCGATGGCAGCGTCGCTCCCGCCGAGCTCCGCATGGTCTGTGCTCTCTGTGCGTTCGATGGTCCCGGTGCGTTCGATGGTCCCCGGGCCAGCAGCGGCTTTCACGCTGTCTGCGATGTCGGTGCTGTCTGCATCATTCATGCCTCGTCCCCGTTCTCTGCCGTGCTCGGTTGCTCGATGATCGTCACGGTGCCCACCAGCACGTCACCCCAGACGTCGACCACCGGTACGGCGCCTCGAGCGGCTCCGCCCTCCACCATGCCGTCCGTGGTGCCCACCCAGACCCTCACCAGCTCAGGGTCCGACGGCAGCATGACGGTGAGGTCCCCGACGGGTCGGGTGCAGCCGACCGATGTCACGGGCCCCTCCTCGCCGATGCCGTGGCTGCGCTGCTGCTCGCGCAGCTTCTCCGCGGCAGCGGCATCGAGCCCCCGCAGGTCGATGATCAGCGGCTGCGCCCAGCTGCCTGGATCGGACGGGCAGGAGAGATGGCGTCCGGCCTCGAGATCCGCTGCGATGATCTGCAGCGGCACGGCCTGCGGGTCATAGGTCAGCCGCAGCCAGGCCCCGCCGAGCCCGGTCCCGCCCAGGGCGAGCAGAGCCGCGAGGGCCAGCACCACGCTCCGCCGGCCGCGCAGACCGAGGATCACGAGCGCGAGTCCCGCCACCAGGGTGGCCGCGCCGAGGCCTGCGGCGAGCCGTCCGACCTGTGGCAGCGGTCCCGCAGCAGCAAGCGTCGGTGCCAGCTCCGGGGCGAGGTTCAGAGTCAGCACCGTGAGCGCGGCGGCGGCGAGCATCCCGGCGAGCACGGCGATCACGGTGCGGATGGTGGCCGCGGGACGTCGAGGGACAGTCCGCCGGGATCGGGAGTGCACACGGAGCGGAGTGCGCGGGAGATCTTCCGCGGTCTCGCCGGTGATGCCTCCGTCGGCGGCGCCTCCCTCGAACACCGCCCCGTCGGCGTGTGCTCCTCCTCCCGCTCCTCCCAAGCTCTCTGCCGGGAATCCCGGGAGCTTACCCTCGCCAGCGAGCACCGTCCATGCCGCAGGAGCGCGGCGGCGCTGCTCGCGCAGGAAAGCCTCGAGCTGGTCGAGGTCGACGAGCTCAGCCCGGCGGGCGAGCGCTGCCAGCAGCAGTCCGCGTCGTGCCTCGGCGGCGCGACGGACGCTGAGCAGCAGCAGAGCGAGCACGATCACAGTGAGCGCCACCAGCACAGCGGCGGCAGCGGAGAAGCGAGCGAGCACGAACATCATCCAGAACGTGCCGGCCAGGCTCGGCACCACCGCGAGCAGCGCCAGCACATCCACCGGACGCGCTTCGAACGAGATGAGTGCTTCGAGCGGACGCTGGACCGTCACCCCCTCAGCAGCACCGTCACGATCGGGTCGGAGCCGCGGGATCAGCAGCATCGCGATCAGATATGCCGGTACTCCCACGCCGAGCAGACCCGCCAGCAGCCCGAGCAAGCGGACCATCCGGGCAGGCACGCCTGCGGAGGCTGCGATCGCGGCGCAGACACCTGCGAGCTTGCCCGCCCCGGGCCGGCGCAGCAATGTGCTGCGCCGGGCACGATCGGCGGCGGTGAGGGCGGCACGCGGGGTGAGCGTGGCCCGCAGGGTCTGCTCGATCGCCTCGTCGTCCTGCTCTGCTGTCATGGCCATGGACCCATCTTCACCCCGATTCGGGCGCCGCCCGGCCTGCGGCACCCCGGAACCGTCCCGGACTCGCCCCGGAGGAGGCCCGTACCGGTCCCGGATCTCCGGGCTTCCCGAGGCGATGGTCATGTTCTGCACGGCAGAATGTCCCCATGGTCGCCGTTCTCCTGCCTTCGACCGCGTCCTGGACGCGGCACCGCGATGAGTCGCTGCTCGCCGGGGTATGCGCGGTGCTGTCCCGCCAGCTGCATGTGCCCGTCTGGGTGGTGCGTATCGCGGTGCTGCTGCCCGCACTGCTGGCTGTACCGGCGCTGCCGCTGCTGCCTGCCTTCTACGCGGCGTGGGCGGAGCTCCGTCTCGCTTTCACGCTCGCGGCCCCCTCGGCGCTGGGCTACATCGCCCTGTGGTGGGCGCTGCCCGATGATTCAGCACTTGTCCGCGAGCAGTCGATGCGGGCGAGCGCCGCCGCGGTGCGGGGCCTGCCCAGCGTCGCCCGCGTTGAGCGGCCGCCGAGTGTGCAGCGCACGGTGCTGCGCTGGCTCGGACTCACCGCGGTGGCTGGAATCTCGAGCGTGATCGCGCTGGCCACCCTCGGAGTGGACTTTCTCCAGCTGCTGCCCGGCGCTCGTTTCCTGGATCCCATCGAGGTGGACTCGTTCGGGCTGCTCCTGCTGCTCGGCGGCCTCATGTGCGCCGGGGTCACCCTCGGGCTCGTGCCGCTGGCCGACCTGGACCGCGACCGGTGGAGCGGCCGCCCCGGGCGCACTCCCGGGCCCGCCCTCGCCGCACTGCTGGGCGGTTCCGCGCTGCTGCTGCTGGCCACCGCGCTCACCGTGATGCTGGTGGTGGGCCCACGCCTGGCCTTCCAGCTCCTCGCCGCCACCCTCGCGCTCGCCGGGATGGTCGCGCTGCTGCTGGTCCCGTGGGGCCGACGGCTCTGGAGCGGAGTCCGGGAGGAAGCCGGCGAACGCGCTGTACTCCAACACCACCAGGAGACGACCGCGCACCTCCACGACTCGGTGCTGCAGACTCTCACCGTGCTCCAGCGTCCGGGCGCCGACGCCGAGGAGATGCGCACCCTCGCCCGCCAGCAGGAACGCGAGCTGCGCCGCTGGCTCTACCGCGCAGGCGCCGACGATGACGCCCCGGCAGAGATGCGGACAGCAGTCGAGGCGCTCACCGCAGAGCTCGAAGACCTCCACGGTCATGACGTGCACACGGTGATCGTGGGCGATGCCCCGCTCACCGAGCGCACCGCCGCGCTGCTCGGCGCTCTGCGGGAGGCGACGGTGAATGCCTGTCGCCATGCCGGAGAGGGGATCGACGTGTTCGTGGACATCAGTGAGGACGCTGTCGAAGCGTTCGTGCGGGACCGCGGGCCGGGCTTCGACCCGTCCACTCTCCCGGAGGACCGACTGGGCGTGCGCGAGTCGATCATCGGCCGGATGCGACGCGCTGGCGGCACCGCCTCGGTACGTCCTGCCCCCGGCGGCGGCACCGAGGTGGCCCTGGTGCTGCCGAGGAGGACTCGATGAACGACCAGCAGCCACCGTTGTCCCTCACTGGTCGTTCGGCCCCGGTAGTGCGTTCGAGCCAGATCGGGCCCTCAGACCAGGCCGCGCTGAGGGTGCTGATCGTCGATGATCACCGGATCTTCGCGGCCGGCGTCGCGGCCGAGATCTCCCGCGCGGATCCGGGCATCGAGATCGTCGGCCAGGAGCACGAGGTGACTGGCGCGATCGCTGCCGCCGGCCAGCTGCTGCCCGAGGTGGTGCTGCTGGATGTTCATCTGCCGGGCGGCGCGGGAGGTGGCGGGGCCGAGGTCGCCGGATCTCTGGAATCACTGGTCACTGCCACCGGACAGCCGGTGCGGGCCCTCGCCCTGTCGGTCTCTGACGCCGAGGAGGATGTCCTGGCGGTCATCCGGGCCGGGGCTCGCGGCTACGTCACGAAGTCGATCACCGGTGAGGAGCTCACCTCCTCGCTGCGCCGGGTGGCGGAGGGGGATGCGGTGTTCTCCCCGCGCCTGGCCGGCTTCGTGCTGGACGCCTTCCGGGGCTCGATCCCCGCCTCCCCCACCGAGCTCGATCTGCTCTCGCCTCGCGAGCAGGAGGTGATGAAGCTGATCGCACGCGGCTACACCTATCGCGAGGCCGCCTCGAGCCTGTTCATCTCCGATCGCACCATCGAGAGCCATGTCTCCAGCGTGCTGCGCAAGCTGCAGCTCTCGGACCGTCGGGAGCTCACCCGTTGGGTCCGCGACCGACGGATGATCTGAGCGTCCTGCCCGGGCCCGGTCCTGCTCTCGCGATCCTCGCGGGCTCACGACACCTGCGAGCGGGCAAGCAGATATCCGGCCACCACCATGCCCCCGGTGAGCGCCCCGAGGGTCAGGACCGCAGCGATGCCGAGCCGTGGACCCACGCACAGCAGCCCCAGCAGCAGCAGCGCGGCAGTGCCCAGCAGGATCCCGGCTCCGATCCACCGCCATCCGACGTCCTCGTGCGTCGCCTCGCGATTTCGCTCCGGTGCCTGCACCGCACCCTCCACCGCCCGGGACGGTCTGAGCGCCGTCGACTGCCATCAGCTTCTCGCGGTCGTCCCGGAACACGCATCGGTTCCAGTCCCCTACGTGTCCCGGTATATGACCCAGAGCGCAGCCGACGAGGAGGCGCGACTCACCTCGTCGTGAGGGTGCGAACGTGGAAGACTGGGACCTCCACGAATCCGCCCCGCAGCATGGGGTGGTCGACGCAGAAGGAGCGATGATGTCGCTGTTCGGAGAGCCCTTCACCGCCAAGTGCCTGAAGTCCGGTATCACGCTCGAGGTCGGCGAGGATCAATCCCTCCTGCAGGTACTGCTGGATGCTGATATCCCGATGGACTACTCCTGCGAGGGCGGCGTGTGCGGCACCTGCGTGGTGCCCCTGGTCTCCGGCGAGGTCGAGCACCTGGATGAGTACCTCATGGACGACGAGCACGCGGACCAGATGATCACCTGCGTCTCACGCGGCGAAGGCGAGATCGTGATCGACATCTGAGGGCTCTCTTCAGAGATGCACGGGGTCCGCAGAACTGCCCGGGGTCTTCAGAGCTGCCAGGAGCCTTCAGAGCCGGGGTCCGGCCACCACCCAGGCCGCCCCGACCAGCATCATCAGCGCGGTCGCGGAACCGACCGCGAGCGGCAGCGCGATGCTGGGGCCGGCCACCAGCAGGAGCAGCATGCCGGCGGCGGCGATAGCGAGCAGCAGGGTGAACAGCAGCGGTCTGCCCATGGCGGGCTTCGCTGCGAATCGGCTCTGCGCTGCACGGCCAAGATGCGTCGTCGTCATCAGGGGGTCCTCTCTGCTCGGATGCTCGAGAGAGTGCCGACCTCCGGTGGGGATCTGGCGCCTCTCCATAGAGAGATCCTCTCCCGGTCAGCAGGCCCTCCGCATCCCGCGCAGGGTGGAGATCCACCTCCACCTTTGGTCGTAGATCGACTCAGCTCGGTGGGCCGGGAACCGGTTCAGCTCCGCAGCGGCGGCGCAGGGTTCTCGGCGCCCTCGCCGGCCTCCCAGGACTCGGAGTCGCCCTCGTCGCCGGGGCCCGGTGCGGCGCTGTCGCGGCGGGCGTCCTGGATGGCGAGCTGTGCGAACAGCCCGCCGTGAGCGACCAGCTCCTCGTAGGTGCCGCGCTCGGAGACGCGGCCGTGCTGCATCACGATGATCTGGTCGGCGTGGCGGATGGTCGAGAGCCGGTGGGCGATCGAGACGGTGGTGCGGCCGCGGGCGGCGGCGTCGAGCGCGCCGGACATCGCCCGCTCGGTGGCGACGTCCAGCGCAGAGGTCGCTTCGTCGAGCAGCAGCACGGGCGGGTCCCGCAGGATCGTGCGGGCCAGCGCCAGTCGCTGCTTCTCCCCGCCGGAGAACCGGTAGCCGCGCTCCCCCACCACTGTGTCGTAGCCCTGCGGCAGGGACTCGATGTGGTCGTGGATCTGCGCGATCCGGCAGGCCTGTCGCAGCTCCTCATCGCTCGCCTCCGGGCGGGCGAAGCGCAGGTTGTCGGCGATCGAGGCGTGCAGGAGATACGTCTCCTGGGTGACCACGCCGATGCTCGCCGCGAGCGAGTCCATGGTGATCTCCCGCAGGTCATGACCGTCCAGGGTGATGCTGCCGGAGCTGGGCTCATAGAGCCGCGCCATCAGGTAGCCGGTGCTGGTCTTGCCTGAACCGGTGGCCCCCACCAGGGCGGTGTGCTTCCCGGCCGGGACCACCAGGTCGATGCCGTGCAGCGCCGGCCCGTCCGCGCCCGGGTAGGTGAAGGTGACGTCCTCGAAGCGGATCTCGCCGCGCAGGGTCGCCGGGTCCAGCGCGAGGGCGTCCGGCGCATCACTGATGAGGATCGGGGCATCGAGGTACTCGAACACCCTCGAGAACAGTGCCAGGGAGCTGTTGACCTGGGTCGCGACCCGCAGCAGCCCGTTGATCTGGGGGAACAGGCCGGACTGCAGGGCGATGAAGGCCACCAGGGTGCCGATGGTGACGCCCTGCCCCTCGGGGTCGGCGAACAGCAGGTGGCCGCCGAGCAGGTAGGTCAGCGCCGGGAACAGCGCCATCAGGGTGGTGAACACGGCCATCTGCCAGCGCCCCGCCATCTCAGAGCGGACCTCGAGGTCCGCGAGTTCCCGCGAGTCGGTCGCGAAGGCGCTGCTGAGCGCCTGGGTGCGGCCCATGGTGACGCCCAGCAGGATCCCGGAGACGGACAGGGATTCCTGGATCCCGGCGGAGAGGTCCGCCGCCTTCTCCTGGCGGGTCTTCACGATCGCCCGTCGGCGCCTGCCGACCCGGCGGTTCATCCAGACCGCGAAGGGCAGCGCGATGAGGGAGAACAGGGTCAGCCGCCAGTCCAGGGCGAACATCGCCACCAGCGCCATCGCGACCCCTGCCCCGGAGGAGACGATCTGGGTCATCACAGAGGTGACCACGGCCTGCATGGAACCGATGTCGGAGAAGATCCGCGACTGAATCTCACCGGTGCGGGTGCGGGTGAAGAATCCCAGCCCCATCCGCTGCAGGTGGGAGAACACCGAGACGCGCAGATCATGCATCACGGACTGGCCCACCCGGGTGGAGAGCATCGACTGGGTGACCCCGAGCGCGCTCGCGATCACCGTCACCGCGATCAGTCCGCCGACGGACCAGGCCAGCACGTCGGCGCGCTGCTGGGGCAGGGCGACATCCACGATCTCGCGGATCAGGAACGGGGAGACCACCCCGACCGCGGCGCCGATCACGATCAGTGTCAGCACTCCCGTGAGGGTTCCGCGATAGGGACGGAACAGGTTCAGCACCCGCCGCAGATCGGGGCGCTGGCCGGGGGCGAGCTTGAGGTCGTCGCGCATCCTGCCGCCTCCGCCGCCCATGCCGCCGCCCATCCCTCCGCCGGGGCCACCCATCCCGCCGTGGGCCATCAGACCCCCTGGTGGCGGGCCACGCGATGGGCGGCCGCCTGGGCGAGGGGACGGACCGTCACCAGATCGAGGTTCACGTGATGGGGTGCGTTGAGCGCATAGGAGATGACATCCGCGCAGTCCTCCGCCGTGAGCGGCTGCTCGACGCCGTCGTAGACGGCGTCTGCCGCCCCTTGGTCTCCGAGGCGCACCAGGGAGAACTCCTCGGTGTGGACCATCCCGGGGGCGATCTCGATGACGCGGATCTTCTCCCCGTTCAGTTCGAGCCGCAGGGCACCGGCGAGCATGTGCTCCCCGGCCTTGGCGGCGTTGTAGCCGGACCCGCCGGGGTAGGCCTCCTGAGCCGCCACGGAGGTGACGAACAGCAGGTCTCCGCGGCCGCTCTCGCGCAGCGCCGGGAGCAGGGCGCGGGTGACCCGTACCGCGCCGAGCACGTTGATGTCGTACATGCGCTGCCACTTCTCGAGGTCCGCCTCGGCGGCGGTCTCGATGCCGAGGGCGCCCCCGGCCACATGCACGACGGCGTTCACGGAGCCTCCGAACAGCTCGGTGGTCCGCTCGACCAGGCGCTCGACGGAGCTGTCAGAGGTGATGTCGACGGCGAGCACCTCGCAGCCGGTCTCCGCGGCGAGCTCGTTCAGCCGGTCCTCGCGGCGGGCAACGGCCAGCACGTGCCAGCCATCGGCGACCAGGCGCTGCGCGGTGGCGCGGCCGATGCCGGAGGAGGCACCGGTGACGACGGCGGTGAGACGGGCAGTGTCACTGGCGACAGCGTTCGGGTGCGCTGCATGGGTTGAGGTCATGGATCCAGCGTACGCGGCGCGGCCGACGGGAGCAGCCGTCCTGACTCCCTCACGATGGGCTGCTACCAGCCGATCTCGAGGCATCCGTGGTGATCGGTCGGCTCGGTCTGGACGGTCGCGTGGGCGATGCCGTGTGTGGTGCTGAGCAGCGCCTGGGCGGCGTCGAGGACCGGGTGCGGGTCGGCGCCGGGCGCGGTCACCAGGTGGACGGTGGCGACCTCCATTCCGGAGGTGAGGGTCCACAGGTGCAGATCGTGGACGTCGGCGACCCCGTCGAGGTTCCGCAGATCGTCCTCCACCTGCTGGGGGTCGATGTCGGCGGGCGCCGCCTGGCCGAGCACGGTGAACACCTCCCGGGCCAGCATCACGGCGCGCACCGCGATGAACGCTCCGACGGCGAGCGCGACGATCGTGTCGATGATGCTCTCTCCGGTGAGCCGGATGAGCGCCGCGGCGACGATCACTCCGACCGAGCCGAGGGTGTCCGCGAGGACCTCGAGGTAGGCGCCCTTGACGTTGAGGCTCTCCTCCGCCCCTCCGCGCAGCATCAGCAGCACCACCAGGTTCACCACCAGGCCGAGCCCGCCGACGACCAGCATCGGCGTGGTGTCGACGTGGACCTCGTCGCCGAGCCGGCCGATCCCGCTGACCGTCACCAGGACGGCGACGACCAGCATGATCAGCACCGCCAGCAGGGCGGCGAAGGTTTCGAGGCGGTAGTTGCCGAAGGTGCGTCGGCCGTCCTTCGAGGGACGCGCGGCGAGCACCGTCGCGGCGAGTGCGGCAGAGAGGGTGACCACGTCGGCGGCCATGTGTCCGGCGTCCGAGAGCAGCGCGAGGGAGCCGGAGAGCAGTCCGGCGACCAGCTCGACGAGGAAGAATCCGCCGATCAGCACCACCGCGACCAGCAGCCGCCAGCGGTGCGCGGCCCCGGCGTGGCCGGCAGCACTGACTCCGTGGGAGTGACTCATGAGACTGCCCGCCCGACAGGCTCGTGGGGCGAGCCAGCACGCTCCTGCGGCGCATCGACGGCGCGGCGTTCGGGATGGCGCAGCTCGCTGTGCTCGGTATGGGTGAGCGCGACCTCGAGCAGCATCCGCACATGCGGATCATCCAGGCGGTAGAAGGCGCGCCGTCCCTCCCGGCGCACGCGGACGATGCGGTGGGCACGCAGCAGCTGCAGCGCATGCGAGACCGCGGAGTCGGACTGCCCGGTGAGGGTCGACAGCTCCCCCACGCTCACCTCGCCGTCGCGCAGGGCGAACAGCAGGCGCAGGCGGCTGGGATCCCCCAGCAGGGAGAAGACGTCCGCGAGATCAGCGATCTCGGCACCCTGCACCGCAACATCTGAACGATTGCTCATATGTTCAGTATGACAGATGCTGCAGGCGGGATCCGCCGACGCAATGGAGCCGACGAATGCAGCGGGCCCGTCCGCACCTCACGGGGTGCGAACGGGCCCGCTGCCTGGCAGGTGAGCTCTTCCAGCAGCTCAGATGCCGTGGACCTCCGCGTGCTGCTGGGCGGTCAGGTCGCCGCTGACACGTCCCTTGGAGAACCGGGTCATCAGCGCCGCGATCGCCCCGTCACCGGTGACGTTGGTGGCGGTGCCGAAGGAGTCGATCGCGATGTACGCGGCGATCATGAGCCCCACCGCGGCCTCGCTGAAGCCGAGGAAGGAGGCGAGCACGCCGGCGGCGGCCATGATCGCGCCTCCGGGCACGCCCGGCGCGGCGATCATCACCACGCCCAGCATGAACACGAAGCCCACCAGGGCGCCGATGTGCAGCGGCATGCCGGTGACGATCATGATCGCCACGGCGAAGGTGGTGATCTTCAGCGTCGACCCGGCGAGGTGGATCGTCGCACCCAACGGGATCACGAAGTCCGCGATCGCGTCCGGGACCCCGTTGCGCTTCGCGCATTCGGTGGTCACGGGGATGGTCGCGGCCGACGAGCTGGTGCCCAGCGCCGTCATATACGCCGGGAGCATGTTCCACAGCATCCTCAGGGGGTTGCGGCCCATCGCCCAGCCGGCCACGGCGTACTGCGCGAGCAGCACCACCACGGTCATCCCGAAGACGAGCAGGATCACGGTGAGGAAGGTGCCGATCACGGTCCAGATCTGGCCGTTCATGGTCAGGCCCAGGAACATGCCGAAGATGTAGAGCGGCAGCAGAGGGATGATGATCGCCTCGATGATGCGCACGATGATCGTGCGCAGCTGCACGAAAGACTCCTGCAGCGCGCCCTTCGTCACCAGAGTGAGCCCGATGCCGAGGCAGAAGGACAGCACCAGCGCAGTCATCACGTCGAACACCGGCGGAATCTCGATCTCGAAATAGGCCGCGATCGCGGAGTCCTCGGGGTTCTCGAGGGTGTCGATGCGGGCCCCGCCCAACATGCGCGGCAGAAGGAACAGGGAGAGCGCCAGCGCGAACAGCCCGCACAGGATGGTGGAGAGGTAGGCGATCCCGGCGGTTGCGGCGAGCATCTTCCCGGCGCCGTGGCCGAGCTCAGCGATCGCCGGCGTCACCAGGCCCACGATGATCAGCGGGATCAGGAAGCCGAGGAAGCCGGAGAAGACCCCGTTGAAAGTCGTGAAGACTCGCGCGATGGCTTCGGGCATCACCAGGCCCAGCAGGATCGCCAGCACGATGGCCAGCAGGATGCGCGGCAGCAGCCCGAAGCGGGAGCGACGGCGGGCAGCGGTGGCTGTGGACGCAGGCTCCGCAGAGGAGGCAGACGGGTCGACGGCGGTGTCGGTGGGGGTGTTCATGAGGCCGGCTCTCGCAGGGGTCGGGTGGGGACCGGGACAGCGTAGACGCGCCAGGGCGCGCACTGCAGGAGCGCCCCTCCTCGGCGCCTGGCGCCCGCGCCGAACACCGGGCCCCGCCCCAGGTGAACACAGGTTCCGGGTTCCCCTGTGGCACCTCCCACAGCTGCCTCGGCAGGCGCGGAGGGTCACCTCCTGACCGCGCGCCGCAGAACGTGTGGCGGCTCCTCAGGATCTCTTCCGGCACTCCGCGCGCGGAACATGTCTGGACCCGTCACCTGCGGCGATGCACACTAGGGGAGGTGGAGAATGATCCTCCACCCCAGCCCAGACCGTGCGAGCCCGCACGTGCCCACCGCGGAGAAGGAGGACCATGGCTCGCTCATACGCCACCGTCGGACAGATGCTCACCTATGCCGTCGACCGCTCCGCCCTCTCGCCGGATCTGGAGATCCCGGCGGAGCGCCATGTGCGGGTCGAGGTGATCCTGCGGCACATGCTCGAATTCGTGCTGATGTCACCGCGCAGCCGGGACGCCTTCCTGCGCACGATCGCCCGCACCGAGCACACCACCGGCTCGATCGCCGCCGCCCCACGGATGCGGAAGACCTCCCCCGATCTGCTCGCCGAGCTGCTGCCGATCGCAGGCGAGGCCGACGAGGGTGCCCGCCTCGGCATCGCCCTGCGCGTCGGCGGCCCCTTCTCCACCGCCCGGTTGCGGGAGATGCGGGCGGCACTCGGCTCCTCGCCCCAGCACCTGCTGGTCGCGATCGCTCGCCACACCGACCGCGCCGAGCTCGAAGGAGAGGTGCCGGACGGCGTGATCGCCACCAGCTGGGCCCGGGTGGCCAGGCGGATGCCGAAGGCCGATCCCGGCCACGCCCACCTGTGGGAGACCCTGGGCGAGGTGGGTGAGAACGCTGGCCGGCCCGTCGTGCAGTTCCCGGTCGATGCGAAGAAGCTGCTGACGAGGACCTCCACCGCCCGTGAGTTCCGCGCCCACCTGGACGTGCTCCACCACGCCAGCCGCACCCTGCTCGGCACGAGCCCCCATTTCTCGACCCGTCGGGGCCAGACCGGCGCCCATCTGCAGGCGGGCGTGGGCAGACAGCGCACAGGCCTCGAATTCGGGGAGGTCGAGCAGGGCACCCCGGTCCACTTCCAGCGCACTGGCGAGATGCCGATTCCGCTGGGCATCGGCCGGCTCGAGACCGAGGAGGAGCGGGCAGCCGCCACGGAACGCCTGGCGATGTTCTCCCGCCGCACCTGGCGCACCGAGGCGGAACGGCCGCCCGCCTCAGGTGAGCTGATCGGCGCGCCCGCCTCCCCAGAGCTGGAGGGAGCGCGCCTGCTGCTCTGGGCGCTGTTCAACCCGATGCTGCTGCGCGACCGCGGCTTCGAGCCGGCACCGGCGAAGCGACAGCCGGCCCTGACCGCAACGTCGATGGGGCTGCGGCTGCTGCAGCGCGGGGACGATTCCGGCGCTGAATATCGCCTCTGGGTGGGCGGGGACCGCGACTGGAAGAACCTCATCCCCCGTGTCACCCGCGAGGAGACTGCCCGGCACCCGGCGGAGACGTACGCGATCGCACCGCGCAAGAGCCAGTCCACGGCGGACTTCGTGTGGGAGGTCCACCGCGCGCTGCGGTCCCTCACGATCCTCTGAGGGACAATGGCAGGCATGGATGAGCGCAGCGACAGCACGGTGATGAACGGTCAGTACAAGGTGCGCGGCGGCAAGCTGGTCTCGGTGGATGTCACCGTGGCGGGCGACCGGATCGCGACCGCCCACGTCTTCGGGGACTTCTTCCTCGAACCGGATGATGCCCTCGAGGATCTGAACGCTGCCCTGACAGGGATGCCCACCGAGGCGACCGCCGCTGAGCTCGGCGCGGCGCTCACCGCCCAGCTCGCTGCGCGCCCGGATCCGGTGTCGATGATCGGCTTCTCCGTCGAGGCGGTCGCGATCGCGGTGCGCCGGGCGCTCGGTCACGCGACCAGCTGGGATGACCTCACCTTCGATGTGATCGGCCCGCGAGTGCTGCCGCCCGTAGTGCATGTGGCGCTGGATGAGGTGCTTCCTCATGAGGTGATCGCCGGGCGCCGCAACCCCCACTTCCGGATCTGGGACTGGGACAGCCCACTGGTGGTGATCGGTTCCTACCAGTCGCTGCGCAATGAGATCGATGCGGACGGCGCGGCGAAGCACGGCATCGGGGTGGTGCGCCGCATCACCGGCGGGGGCGCCATGTTCATGGAGCAGGGCAACTGCATCACCTACTCGCTGGTGGTCCCCACCTCGCTGGTCGAGGGGCTCAACTTCGAGCAGTCCTATGCGTATCTGGACGACTGGGTGATGGGGGCGCTGGCCGAGATCGGGGTGAAGGCCCACTACGTGCCGCTGAACGACATCGCCTCCGAGCAGGGCAAGATCGGCGGCGCCGCCCAGCGCCGCTTCGCCGGCGGGGTGCTGCTGCACCACGTGACCATGAGCTACGACATCGACGCGGACAAGATGGGCGAGGTGCTGCGGATCGGCCGCGAGAAGCTCTCCGACAAGGGCACCAAGAGCGCCAACAAGCGCGTGGACCCTATGCGTTCGCAGACGGGCCTGGCCCGGGAGCAGATCATCGACGGCTTCCTGGACTTCTTCCGCGCCCGCTACGACACGGTCGATTCGGACTACACCGAGGCCGAGATCGCCAAGGCCAATGCTCTCGTCGAGACGAAGTTCGGGACCGCGGAGTGGACCGCGCGCGTGCCGTGAGCGCTCATGTCCCGGGGTGAGGTTCAGGCGGGCGGGGTGCTGAGCCCGAGCCTCGCATGGTCTCCGCGGTACACCCCGGTGCGCAGCTCGATCTCGTAGGCCTCCGTCTCGGGCATACCCAGCCCCCGGGTCGCCGCGATCTCAGCCTCCACGTCATAGGGCACTCGCACGAACTGGATCCCGAACGGCGCGTCCCTCCCGCCCCCGGGGTCACCCTCGAGGATCGCGTAGGAGGGGGTCGGGTCGTCGAGCTGGTTGCCGACGCTGCCGACGTTCACCAGCGTTCCCTCCCTGCCGGAGCGCAGGAAGGGGTCGTGGATGTCGCCGTAGACGACGACGTCCGCGTGCTCGTCGCCACCGGTGAAGGGCGTCGGCGCGAACATCATCGCGAACTGCTCATCGCTGTGCTCCCGGCGCACCCTCGTGAACTCATCGATCGGCGAGGCATGCAGGATGCGCACCCGCCGTCCGGAGAGCTGAAGATCCACGCTGCCGGGGAGGGCGAACAGCCACTGCCGAGCCTCGGCGGGTAGCTCAGCCCGCCACCCGGCCTGGCCCTCGCTGCGCAACTCGCTCTCACCGGCGACGAATACCTCCCAGTTCCCGCGAACCGTCGCCTCGCAGCGCTCCCGGGTGAGCGCCGTGCAGGCGGCGCCGCGAGGCCCTTTGCCCACCACGTCGCCGAGGTTCAGGATCCGGGTGATGCCGCGGGCGGCGATATCGGCGAGCACTGCGCGATAGGCGGTGAGGTTGCCGTGCACGTCGGAGACCACGGCGAGACGTTCGAAAGACATGGGCCCACCGTACGACCCTCGGGCTGCACCTTTCCTCCGTCGGACCATCGGCTGGCCACCATGGTCGCCCTCCTCCCCCGGCCCATCGGCTATCCCCGTCGGCCGGCCTGCACGCGAGGGCGCTCACACTGTCGCCGCCTGCGTTGCACCAGAGCGCAGACCTGGAACAATGAGTCCATGACCGATACTGCATCGCGCCCCGACACCGGCTCCTCCCTCCCCGATCGCCCCTCGCTCGAGGGCCTCGAGGACAAGTGGGACGGCGTATGGAGCGAGCAGCAGCTCTACGCCTTCGACCCAGACACCACGCGTGACCAGGTCTTCAGCGTCGATACCCCGCCGCCGACGGCCTCCGGGTCGCTGCACGTGGGTCACGTGTTCGGCTACTCGCAGGCGGACATGATCGTGCGCTACCAGCGCATGCGCGGCAAGAACGTGTTCTATCCGCTGGGCTGGGATGACAACGGTCTGCCCACCGAGCGTCGGGCGCAGAACTACTTCGGCGTGCGCTGCGATCCCTCGCTGCCCTATGTGGAGGACTACACGCCGCCGCAGGAGGGTGGGGACAACAAGTCCTCCAAGCCGGGGAACCAGGTGCCGGTCTCGCGTCGCAACTTCATCGAGCTGTGCGAGCGCCTCACCGCGATCGACGAGAAGTCCTTCGAGGAGGTCTTCCGCACCCTCGGCCTCTCGGTGGACTGGAACCACAGCTACCAGACCATCAACGCCCACTCCCGCGCGACCTCCCAGCGCGCCTTCCTCGAGAATCTCGAGGCCGGGCAGGCGTACCAGTCCGAGGCCCCCACCATGTGGGACGTCACCTACCGCACCGCGGTGGCGCAGGCCGAGCAGGAGGACCGAGACCGCGACGGCGCCTACCACCGTCTCAGCTTCACGCGGACCGACGGCACCGGTGAGCAGGTGGTCATCGCGACCACCCGCCCCGAGCTGCTCCCGGCCTGCGTGGCCCTCGTGGCCCACCCGGACGATGAGCGCTACCAGGGACTGTTCGGCACCACCGTCACCTCTCCCCTGTTCGGCGTCGAGGTGCCCGTGCTCGCCCACCCCCTCGCCCAGCCCGACAAGGGCGCCGGCATCGCGATGATCTGCACCTTCGGCGACTCGAACGACGTCACCTGGTGGCGCGAGCTCGAGCTGCCCACCCGCTCCGTCATCGGCCGCGACGGCCGCTTCCTCACCGAGGCGCCGTGGATCACCACGCCCGAGGGCCGGGCGAACTACTCCGAGCTGGCCGGGCTGACCGTGTTCAGCGCGCAGAAGCGCGTGGTGGAGATGGCGACCGAGTCCGGTGACCTCACCGGCGAGATCGAGAAGATCTCCCACCCGGTGAAGTTCTACGAGAACGGCGACAAGCCGCTCGAGTACGTGACCTCGCGCCAGTGGTATCTCACCAACGGCGGCCGGGATCAGTCCGAGGGCGGCCTGCGCGACGATCTGATCGCCCGCGGCAAGGAGCTCACCTGGCACCCCGCCTACATGGAGTCCCGCTACCGCAACTGGGTCGAGGGCCTGGCCGGTGACTGGCTGATCTCCCGCCAGCGCTTCTTCGGCGTGCCCTTCCCGATCTGGTACGCAGTGGGCGCCGACGGCGAGACCGACTACGACACCGTGCTCACCCCACCGGTCGAGTCCCTGCCGATCGATCCCACGATCGACGTGCCCGCCGGCTTCGAGGAGTCCCAGCGCGGCGTGTCCGGCGGCTTCATCGCCGATCCCGACATCCTCGACACCTGGGGCACCTCCTCGCTGACCCCGCAGCTCGCGGGCGGCTGGAACTCGGACCCTGAGCTCTTCGCCAAGGTGTACCCGATGGATCTGCGCCCCCAGGGTCACGACATCATCCGCACCTGGCTGTTCTCCACCATCGTGCGCTCCCACCTGCAGCAGGATTCGCTCCCCTGGAAGCACGCCTCGATCAACGGCTGGATCCTGGACCCGGACCGCAAGAAGATGTCCAAGTCCAAGGGCAACGTGGTCACCCCCATCGGCCTGCTCGAGCAGCACGGCTCCGATGGTGTGCGCTACTGGGCCGGCCGTGCCCGCCAGGGCGTGGACACCGCCTTCGACGAGGGCCAGATGAAGATCGGCCGACGCCTCGCGATCAAGATCCTCAACGCCTCGAAGTTCGCCCTCGGCTTCGGGGACGCCCCCGCAGATCCCGCGGGCCGACTCGCCGCAGACCCGGCCGTGGTCACCGATCCGCTGGACCGGGCGCTGCTCGCCCAGCTGGCGGACGTCATCGAGCAGGCCACGGCCGCGAACGATGAGATGGACTACGCCCGCGCCCTCGAGATCATCGAGCCGTTCTTCTGGGCGTTCTGCGATGACTACATCGAGCTGGTCAAGGAGCGCGCCCACGGCAACTCCCCCGCCGGCGAGGCCGGTGCGGCATCGGCTCGCGCGGCGCTCGCGATCACGCTCGAGGTGCTGCTGCGGCTGTTCGCCCCGGTGGTCGTGTTCGCGACCGAGGAGGTCTGGTCGTGGTGGCGCGGCGGCAGCGTCCACACCCAGGCCTGGCCCGAGGCAGCACCGCTGCGCGACGCCGCTGCCGGCCAGGACGCGGCACTCGTGGACACGGTCGCCCAGGCCGCGATCACGCTGCGGCGCATCAAGTCCGACGCGAAGGTCTCTCAGAAGACCCCGATCCTGTCCGTCACCGTCGTGGCTCCGCAGGCGGCGCTCGCCCACCTCGAGGCCGCCGCCGGTGACCTCACGGCGCTGGGTCGCATCGAGCAGCTCGAGCTGGTCGCAGGTGACGTCGACGGCATCCTCACCCGCGACGTCGAGCTCGGCGAGCCGCCGGTCAAGCAGCCCCGGAACCAGGGCTGAGACCGGCGCGGCGCCAGTCCGTGCCGGCCCACCCAGGCAGCACCAGACAGCGCTGACCCGGCACACACCACGCCCCCGAAGGAGACGCCATGAACCTCACCACGGTGCGCGCAGGGTCGAGCTCCGGACTCATGTGGGCCGGTGCTGTGCTGGTCTTCCTCGGGTTCTTCACGGCGCTGTTCGCCGTGGCGCTGCTCGTGGGGGGTGAGGTGCTGGGCGCGGTGCTCGTGGTGCTGCTCGGGCTGGCGTTGATCACGGCCGGGGTGGTGCTCTTCCTGCTCGCGCGCCGAGCCTGTGCACGTCTGGATGCTCGCGGGGTCTCCTGGTCCACGATGCTCGGTGCCCGCGGCGTCGTGCCCTGGGAGCAGGTACACCAGGTGGTGGTCCCCGGGATGCATGAGCCCGGAGACGCGGTGCTGCTGCGGCTCCGAGATGGCTCCGTGGTACCGATCGCGCCGCTGCGGAAGACGCAGGCCCCAGGGGACAGCACCGGACCGCACCCGTGGTATCTACGAGCCGGGGCCGCCGTGATCAGAGCCCATCAGCAGTGGCTCGCCGGGCAGCGCTGAGACCGGGCGCGCTCAGCATGGGGTTCAGCGCACGATCTCGCGATGGCCGGGGTCCGTACGTCGCGTCCAGCCGCGGCCATCGAGATGCTCGAGCAGCGGGATCGCGATCCGGCGGGTGGTCGCAAGCGCCTGCCGGGCCTCACTGGCGGTGAAGGGCTGCGGCAGCGCGGCAAGTGCACGCATCGCGAGTGCGGGCGCCGACGGCAGCAGGATCACCTCATCCGGCAGCCGCAGCAGCCGACCCTGCGCGGCGGCGGCGGCGAGCTCTCTCGCACCGAGCCCCAGCGCGGAGAGATCCTCGGCCTCCGGTGCCCCGAACGGCGTTCGGGCGAGCCGCTCCTCGAGCGCACGAACCCCTGCCTCTGCGGCACCGAGACCCTGCCCGGAGACTGCATCGCGCACCCGGCCTTCGCGCTGGATGAGTCCGGCGGCGGCCACCACCACATCGAGCATCGCCTCATCGGGCAGAGTGAGCGCATCGATTGCGGCCTTGCCCGGCAGCCCGGCAGAGAGCGGATCGGCGCGACGCTGCTCAGCGACGAGCCGGGCCAGCTGCTCCGTCCACCCGTGCAGCGCCTCCGTGTCCACCAGCCAGACCCCGTGACGATGCACCGTCTCGGGCAGCGGTGTCGGCAGCACCATCCCGAAGCGGAGGAGGCGGGAGTCGTGCACCGCGCCACGGCGCCGCACTTCGCCGGCGAGGTCGCCACCCAGCGGCATCTGCTCGAGCACGGTGCGTCGCCGAGCTCCGTCGCCGCGCCGCTCGAGGCCAGGCGGGTCGAGGTCGAGCACCTGCACGCCGTTGCGCACCGAGTGGCTGCCGCTGCCGCGCAGCACCAGGTGGTCCCCGAGCTGCAGCGGGAGCGGGTGGTCCAGGGTGAGGCGTGCGTGATCTGGCCCCAGCGGGCGCACGCGTGCCCCGACAGCGGCGGTGCCGATATGGGCGACCAGCTGCTGCGGGGCATCGTCGAGGGGATCGCCGGTGCTGCGGCGCACGTCCAGGAGCTGAGTGAGTGCCCAGGCGTCCGGGGTGAGCAGCGCGTCGCCGCGGCCGATCTCCTCGGTGCTCACCCCGCGCAGGTTCACGGCGGCCCGGCTG
This sequence comes from Brachybacterium paraconglomeratum, assembly GCF_039541415.1. Classification (GTDB taxonomy): domain Bacteria; phylum Actinomycetota; class Actinomycetes; order Actinomycetales; family Dermabacteraceae; genus Brachybacterium; species Brachybacterium paraconglomeratum_A. The sequence continues at coordinate 251,969 of NZ_BAABGE010000010.1, read as the reverse complement.
ACCGGACCGAGCTGCTCGAGAGGGCCACCGCGGCTCTGCAATCCGCGCACCACCACCTCGCCGCCGCGGTCCGCTCCGCACAGCGCGAGGCGGTCCTCGCGATGCAGGGTGCCAGCGGTCAGGGTGCCGGTGACCACGGTGCCGGCTCCCGAGATCGAGAAGGAACGGTCCACCCACAGTCGCACGCGCCCGTCGATCGCGGGCTCCTGTGCGGCGCCGACCGTGTCATCGAGCAGAGTGCGCAGCGCGTCGAGGCCCTGCCCGGTCACGGCCGAGACACCGACGGCAGGTGCGCTGGCGAGGCCCGTCCCTGCCAGTTCGCTGCGGGCCTCGGCGAGGACCTGCGCGACCCGGTCGGGGGCGAGATCCGCGCGGGTGATGACGATCAGGCCCTGGTCGATGCCGAGCGCCGCGATCGCGTCGCGGTGGTCGGAGGACTGCGCCTGCCAGCCCTCATCCGCGGCGATCACGAAGCAGACGATCGGGGCGGGGCCGAGGCCTGCAAGCATGTTGCCGAGGAAGCGCTCATGGCCGGGCACATCGACGAAGGACACCTCACGGCCCGAAGGCAGGGTGGTCCAGGCGAAGCCCAGATCGATGGTCAGCCCGCGCTGCTTCTCTTCAGCCAGGCGGTCCGGTTCGATTCCGGTGAGGGCCCGGATCAGAGTGGATTTGCCGTGATCGACATGACCAGCGGTGGCGATGACCTGCATCATCGTGAGGTCTGTGCCAGGACCTCGCGGGCCGTGGTCACAGCCCGGAGGAGTCGCTCGTCCTCGGTGGCGGGCACGCAGCGCAGGTCCAGCAGGCAGTCGCCGTCCCGCACGGTGGTGACCACGGCGGGGTCCCCGATGCGCAGCGGGCCGGCGAGCTCCTCCTCCACGGCGAGCGCCCAGCCAGGCAGCGGCACCTCGGCTCCTCCCCCGCCGCCGACCCTGCCCTCATGCGGGAGAACCTGCCCGCCGAGCTGCGCGGCGAGACGCTCGGTGCGCTCGCGCAGGGCGTCCGGATCCTGGCGGAGCGCGGCAAGGACCGGCGGCACCGGTCCGGTCAGGGTCGCCTCGAGCGCGGCGAGGGTGAGCTTGTCCGCCCGCACGGCTCGGGCCAGTGGGTGGCGCGCGAGGCGCGCGATGATCTCCGAGCTTCCCAGCAGGATCCCGGCCTGAGGGCCGCCGAGCAGCTTGTCCCCGCTGGCGATCACCAGCTCTGCGCCGTCGCGCAGGGCGGTGGCGGCATCGGGTTCGTCGGGCAGTCGCGGCTCGGGTGCCAGCAGTCCGCTGCCGAGATCCGCCACGAGCGGCACCCCGGCCTCGCGGCAGGGATCGGCGAGCTCGCGGAGACCCACCTCGGAGGTGAAGCCGATGACGCGGTAGTTGCTGGTGTGGATCCGCAGCACGCAGCCGGTCGCCGGGCCGAGCGCGCCCATGTAGTCGGCGAGGTGGGTGCGGTTGGTGGTGCCGACCTCGCACAGGCTCGCACCGGTCGAGGTGATCAGATCCGGCAGGCGGAAGCCGGCACCGATCTCGATCAGCTCACCGCGACTGAGCACCACCTCGCGGCTCCCGGCCAGCGCCGTGACGGCCAGGATCAGTGCCGCCGCCCCGTTGTTGACGACCAGTGCGTCCTCGGCCTCGGGGCAGGCGCCGAGCAGCGCCGCTCGGGCTCCGGCCCCTCGGCGGGAGCGGGCACCGGTGGCGAGATCGAACTCGACGTCGGTGTACCCGGCGGCACTCTGGAGTGCCTCGCGGGCGGCCGACGACAAAGGTGCCCGGCCGAGGTTGGTGTGGACGATGACCCCGGTCGCATTGAGCACCGGCCGCAGCGACGCCGCGGGCCGGTCCCCGAGCGCGGCGAGGATCTCGTCCTGCACCTGCTCGGGAAGGATCTCGCCGATCCGGGCCCGGTCCTGGACCGCGCGCACGATCCCGACCACCACGCGCTCGCTCATCGTCGCCGCTGCGGCGGCAACGGAGGGGTGAGCCAGCAGGTGATCGGTCCGCGGGATCCGACGGCGCGGGTCCGTGGTCTCCTCGCCGGGCTGCGGGGGCACAGGCACGGGACCTCCTGGGGCCGACGGGCGGGCCGCCCGCGGGGGCGGCGGATGTGAGGCGGATGAGTGGCGGAGGCGGACGGGAATCGAACCCGCCAGACCGAGATGCTCGGTCTCACCGGTTTTGAAGACCGGGGCGCCCACCAGGACACGTACGCCTCCGCCGTCCAAACTATCACCGCCGGACCAGGGACGACTCGCCCCGCACCGGCATCTGCGACGTCATAGGCTCAGGGCATGAGCGAGAACCCGATCCGTCCCGTGTCCCAGCCCTCGATCCGCCTGACCACCATGGCGCACGGCGGTGGCTGCGCCTCGAAGATCCCGCCGGGTGAGCTTGAGGACGTCGTCTCCGCCCTCTCCGGACAGCAGTACGAGCAGGTGATCGTGGGTCTGGAGGACGGGGATGATGCCGCGGCGGTACGGATCGGAGGGGCCGACGGGGACACCGCGGTGCTCTCGACCGCGGATTTCTTCACTCCCGTGGTCGATGATGCCTTCGACTGGGGCCGCATCGCCGCCGCGAACGCCCTCTCGGACATCTACGCGATGGGTGGGGATCCGGTGGTCGCGATCAACCTCGTGGGCTGGCCCCGCGGGGTGCTCCCCTACGAGCTGCTGCGGCAGGTCCTCGCGGGTGGGTTGGAGGTCGCCAGGGAGGCCGGGGTGCCGGTGATCGGCGGGCACTCGGTCGATGATCCGGAGCCCAAGTACGGCATGGCGGTCACCGGCACCGCGCATCCGGACCATCTGCTGCGCAATGACGCCGCCGAGGCCGGGTTGCCGATCACGCTCACCAAGCCGCTCGGTGTGGGTCTGCTGAACAACTGGATGAAGACCACCGGCGAGGTCTCCGCCGCGGCGATCGAGACGATGACGCAGCTGAACCGCGATGCCTCCAAGGCAGCACTCGCCGCCGGCGCGAAGGCCGCGACGGACGTCACCGGCTTCGGTCTGCTGGGTCACCTGTTCAAGATGGGTCGCGCCTCCGGCGTGGGCATGGTGATCGACCGGGCCTCGGTTCCACTGGTCAACGGGGCCGCCGAGGCGCTGCGTGACGGCTACGTCTCCGGCGGCACGCGTCGGAACCTCGAGTGGGTGCAGGCCAGCAGAGGTCTGCGCGCCGGAGCCGGCATCACCGAGGAGGATCTGCTGCTGCTCGCGGACGCGCAGACCTCCGGCGGGCTGCTGGTGATCGGTGAGGTCCCCGGCTACCCGATCATCGGCGAGACCGTGGCAGGCTCAGGCATCGACGTGCGCTGAGCCGCTCCCGCGCTTCCGCCTCAGCGCCGCATCTCCCCTCAGCGCCGCCCTCCCCTCGGCGCCGCCCTCCCCGCCAGCGATGCAAAGTGGGGGAATAGCTGGATCTATCGCCCTACTTTGCCCCGCTGACGCGCGAGGGCGAGGGCGAGGGCCAGGGCACCAGGCCCAGGGCGCTGGAGTCAGACGGTCGTGATGGAGTCGACGGTGATGCCTGCGGCGCGGCGTGCGGCGAGCCGTGCCTTCTGCGGCTCGATCACCCGGCGCGGGTCCTTCACGGACTCCAACCCCGCATACAGCACCCCGAAACGGGTCAGCGCGGAGGAGGCCAGCAGAGCGGCTCCACTGGCTGCCGCGAGGTAGCGGTTCCGCCCGCCGAGGAGAGTGCCGATCCCGCCGGCGATCGCGAGACGCTCGGACCACGTAAGCAGCGACCCGGCCCGTCCGGTCTCCAGCGGCTCGGCCTCCAGCGGATGCATCGAACGCTTCATGAGGTGCATGGAGACCACGTCTCCTGCCACCCCGGCAGTGGCGAGCAGTCGGGCCGGACCGGCCTCCGAGACGGGGCTGGTGAGCATCGCAGCACCACCGGCGGCGAGGCTCGCCGAGGAGGTGAAGAGATAGGAGAGGTGCCCGCGGCCTGCTTCCCAGGTCGGGACGACGGTGTTGCCCAGCAGGGCACCCGTGTAGGAGGCCAGCAGGGGTGCGAGCGCTGCCTGTCCCAGCGAGGAGGGACCCTCCATTCCGCCGAGCAGGCGCCGCAGCATGCCCAGCGGGAGCTTCTCCCCTGTCATCCGGTCCACCTCGAGGGCGCCCAGCACCCCGGAGAAGGTCGCGAACCCGCCGAGGATCCAGGTCCCCAGGCTCATCGGGGAGGTCACCTTGACGGTGCGCATCATGTTCAGGAACCGCTCGGGACGGCCGAGGTCCTCGATCAGTGCGGCCGTGCCCGCGCCCACTGCGCCGAGCGCGATGAGGCGGGAGTTGCGGCGCAGCAGCGGTCTGCCGGTGCACTGCGCTCCGAAAGCGAGCAGACCGGAACCACCGGCGACCCCGCCGAGGAAGAGGTAGATCGCGATCGGCTCCCGCCAGGGCGGAGCCTTGACCACGGGACGGCCGTAGTAGGAGTCGAACTCGTCGGACCGCTCGAACTCGACATCTTCGACGACGGCGCCCTCGCGGGAGCCGTCTCCCATGCCGACCTCGGTGAGGCCGCGGCGGCGCCGTCCTCGACCCTTGCGACGCTTCCGCGGCAGCTCGGGCGGGCGGTCGGCATCGAACTCGGTGAGGCTCATCGACGCCCTCCCAGGAAGGAGAGCGCGGCCACGGCGACCATGCCCGCGGCCGCGATGCCCACCCGGGCGTAGGTGGCGGGCAGGGATTTGGTGGGGACCTGCGGGTCCGGCGGGAGCCCGTAGACCTCCGGCTCGTCCAGCAGCAGGAACACCGAGCCGGTGCCCCCCACGCCGTCCTGGGGGTTCGCGCCGTACAGCCGGGCTTCGGTCATGCCGCGATCGTGGAGGTCGGTGACGCGTTGCTGCGCCTCGACGGCGAGGTCGGGATGATCGCCGAACTTGATGGACTGGGTGGGGCAGGTCGCGGAGCACGCCGGCTCCTGGCCGTCGACCATCTTGTCGTAGCAGAGGGTGCACTTGCTGGCGGTGCCCATGCGGTCGACCTTGTCCTCGCGATGGGCGAAGGGCGAGATGGTGCCGTCGTCCCGCCGTTCGATGACGCCGAAGGGGCAGGCGCTCACGCAGGTGCCGCAGCCGTTGCAGACGTCCTGCTGGACGACCACCGAACCGAACTCGGAGCGGAAGATCGCACCGGTCGGGCAGACGTCCAGGCAGCCGGCGTTGGTGCAGTGCTTGCACACGTCCGAGGACATCAGCCAGCGGAACTCGGGCGTGTCAGGCGGGGTGCGGTCGGTGCTCGAGAGACCCCCGGCCGGAGTCGCGCCGCGGTGGCCCGAGGTCTTCGGGCCGATGCCGGGCATGCCAAGGCTGACGAGCTTGCGGCCCGAGTCTCTGGCCTCCTCGATGCGCTCCTGGCCCTGTTCGATGAAGGCGACGTGGCGCCAGGTGTTGGCCCCGAGCTCACCGGTGTTGTCGTAGCTCGAGCCGAGGATCTCCAGGTTGCCGTCGATAGGGTTGCGGTTCCACTCCTTGCACGCCACCTCGCAGGCCTTGCAGCCGATGCAGATCGAGGTGTCCGTGAAGAAGCCCTTGCGCGCGTGGTCATGACCCCAGCCGGTGTTCACGGCGGGTCCCTCTGGTCCGGCGAGCAGGCTCATCGGTGCTTCATCTCCTTCATCGAACGTTCTCCGCTGGGCACCGCACCGGCTTCCTCCGGTCCCCGCACGGTGTGGGAGACGGAGTCATCGGCAGGTCCGGCCCCCGGGGCGCCCTCGGCGCCGTCGACCGCCGGATGCTCCTCCGGGATCAGACCAGCCCGGCGGCGATATTCCTCGACCAGTTCGTTGCGCTCGACGCCCCGGGGACGGCGCCCCGGGATGAGGGTGCATGAGTTGTTCTTGCTGTTCTGGATCTGGGTGTTGGCATCGAGGTTCATGCCGATGAGGTCATTGGCGCCGTCACCGGTGATGATCGCCTCGGTGCCCTGGCCCCAGTGGAACGGGAGCCCGATCTGGTGGACCACCCGCTCCCCCACCTTCAGGGGCACCATCCGCTCGGTGATCAGCACCTTCGCCTCGATCGCGCTGCGCGCCGAGATGATGGTCGCCCACCCATAGGGCTCCAGCCCGACCTCCTCGGCCAGCTCCGGGGAGACCTCGCAGTACATCTCCGGCTGCAGCTCCGAGAGATAGGGCAGGAAACGGCTCATCCCACCAGCCGTGTGATGCTCGGTGATCCGGTAGGTGGTGAACACATAGGGATACACCTCTCCGCCCGGCCCCATCGCTCCGGGTGAGCTGAGGTTGTCCTCGTCCCGGAAGGTGACGCGGGTGGGGTTGGACTGCTGCGTGTACAGCGGGTTGCGGATGTTCGACTCCGGGGACTCATAGTGGGTCGGCAGCGGGCCGTCGACCAACCCGGTGGGGGCGAACAGCCAGCCACGTCCGTCAGCCTGCATGATGAAAGCATCGGTGCCGGAGAGCGCTGCGGCGCCGCCCTTGCTGGGGTCGCCCGGATCATCCGGACGTTTGGTGAGGGGGAAGTCCGGAACGTCGTTGCCGATCCACTGACCCGCCTCTTCGTCCCACCACACAAGCTTCTTCTTCTCGCTCCAGGGCCTGCCCTGGGGGTCGGCCGAAGCGCGGTTGTAGAGAATCCGACGGTTCGCAGGCCAGGCCCAGCCCCACTCCGCGGCGGTCTGGTCCTGTTCCTTGCCGGACTTCCGGCGGCGGGCCTGGTTGATGCCGTCGGCGTAGACGCCGGCGTAGATCCAGCACCCACCGATCGTGGAGCCGTCGTCCTTCATCTCCCCGAAGGTCTTGAGCGGCTGCCCGGCCTTCTCCCCGGTGAGGTGGCGGCCGTTGATCTCTGCCAGCACTGCCTCGGCGTCGGGCTCGCCGTGCTCGTTGACGGGATAGTCCCAGGTGAGATCGAGGATCGCGCGGTCGCGAGGATCGGTGGAGTCCTTGAGCTTCTCGCGGATCCTCACGCCGAGGTCGTACATGAACTCGAGGTCGCTCTTGGCGTCACCGGGCGGCTGGACGGCCTGGTCGCGCCACTGCACCATGCGCTGGGTCTGGGTGAAGGAGCCCGCCTTCTCGGTGTGGTTCGCCGCCGGCAGGAAGAACATCTCGGTGGCGATCTGCTCGGGGGACAGCTCCCCGGACTCGATCTCCGGGCCATCCCTCCACCAGGTGGCGGATTCGATCATGTAGAAGTCCCGAACCACCATCCACTGCAGGTGCGACATGCCCAGGCGCTGGAGCCGCCCGTTCGCGGAGCCGACGGCCGGGTTCTGGCCGAATAGGAAGTATCCGTCGACCCCGTCCTCGAGCATCCGCATCGTGGTCTGGTAGGTGCCGTGCGCGCCGGTCAGCTTGGGCAGATGATGGAATCCCCAGTCGTTCTCGACGGTCGCGTTCTCGCCCCACCATGCCTTGAGCAGGTTGATGGTGTAGATATCCGCGTTCGCCCAGAAGCCCTTCTGCTCCTTCTTGCCGATCCCGCGGGTGAACTCGGCGAAGTCGTCCTGGCCCACCTTCGGCATCGGGAGATAGCCGGGAAGGATGTGATAGAGCGTCGGGATGTCCGTGGAGCCCTGGATCGTGGCGTGGCCGCGCAGCGCCATGATGCCGCCGCCCGGGCGGCCCATGTTGCCCATCAGCAGCTGCAGGATGCCGGAGGTGCGGATCATCTGCGCTCCGCCCTGGTGCTGGGTCCAGCCCAGCGCATAGGCGAACATCGTGGTCTTCTCACGCCCTGACGCCTCGGCGATCGAGGTCGCCAGATACTCGAAGTCCTCCGGGGCGATGCCGCAGGTGTCCTGCACTATCTGCGGGGTGTAGCGGGCGTAGTGACGCCGCAGGATCTGGAGCACGCTGCGCGGATGCTGCATCGTCTCGTCGCGCTCGGGCAGCCCACGGGCGATCCTGTCCTCGCCACCGGCATATGCCCACTTGCTGTTGTCGTAGGTGGAAGTCTCCGGGTCGTAGCCGGAGAACAGGCCTCCGAGATCTTCGGGGTCGCCGTACTCCTCGGAGATGAGCGTCGAAGCGTTGGTGTATGCCCGGACGTACTCCTTGAAGTACAGCTCGTTCTCGAGCACATGCCGGATCACGCCGCCGAGCAGCACGATGTCGGTGCCCGAGCGGATCGGGATATGTCGATCGGCGTTCGCCGAGGTGCGGGTGAAGCGAGGATCCACGTGGATCACCCGCGCGCCGCGCTTCTTCGCCTCGATCACCCATTGGAAGGCGACCGGGTGCGCCTCGGCCATGTTCGAGCCCTCGATGACGATGAGGTCAGCGTTGGCGAAGTCCTGGACCGACTGCGTGGCACCGCCACGTCCGAACGAGGCTCCCAGACTGGGAACCGTGGCGGAGTGTCATATACGCGCCTGGTTCTCCATCTGGATGGCGCCTGCGGCGGTGAAGAACTTCTTGATCAGATAGTTCTCTTCGTTGTCGATGGTCGCACCGCCGAGGCTGGCGATTCCCATCGTGCGCTTCAGAGGGCGGCCGTGCTCGTCCTCCTCCTCCCAGTACTTCCGACGGGAGGCGATGAAGCGATCGGCGATCATGTCCATCGCGGTGTCGAGCTCGAGGTCCTCCCACTCGGTCGCGTACGGCCGACGGTAGCGGACCTTCGTCTGGCGGAGGTAGGAGTTCGCGAGCTGCTCGCTGGCCGCGCCCTTGGGGCACAGTCGACCGCGGGACACCGGCGAATCCGGATTACCTTCGATCTGGATGACCTTGCCATCCTTGTGGAAGACACGCTGACCGCAGCCGACCGCGCAATACGGGCAGACGCTGTCGGTCACCCCGTCGACATCGGCAGTGCGCGGGGCGGTGCTGCGGGTCTTGGCCGAGGTGACCGCTGCGCCGCGGCCGGTCGGATCTGCCCCACGAAGCTGCCGGATCACCGGCCAGTCGAGGAACGTTGTGCGAGCCATGCCTGCATCCTACCCACCGCGTTCACGCCGCAGGCGCCGTCGCCCGACTTCTCCTCTGCTGGATTCTCGTCTTCCCGCCCGGGCAGAGTGGCGGCAACCCGCCAGTTCCCCTCGGCTCAGCTCCTCGGCTCAGAGCCGGTAGATGTCCGGTCGTGGAAGCGGGTCCGGCATCGGCCACCGGTCGGGAATCGGCAGCGGCTGCGGAAGCGGCTGCGGCAACGGCCAGTTCTCCGGAATCGGCAACGGCTCAGGAAGCGGCAGCGGAAGTGGAAGCGGAAGCGGCTGCGGAATCGGGAGTGGCTGCGGAAGCGGCCAGTATTCCGTCACCGGCGGCGGGAAGCTCGGGCACACCGGCGGTCGTGGCAGCGTCAGGATCGGGAGGGTCCCGATCTCGAAGACGTCCAGCTCGGGCTTGATCACTGGGCAGTTGGGGATCCCGAATCTCGGGATCGTCGGGACCGGGAACGGGAACGGGAACGGGAGACTCGGGACCGGGAACGGGAAACTCGGGACCGGCACACCCGGCAGAGAGACTCTCCCGCCTCCACCGCCGTCAGCGGAGACCTCGTCCTGGGCCTCGGCGTGCCGGTTCAGCTCGTGCTCATCCGCTCGGAGCATCTCGATCATCTGCTCGATGAGCGGCTTCACCTGGCCGCTCCATCGCTCGCGGAACGAGTCCGCGTCCGTGCCGATCCATTCGATTCCGTCGATCAGCCCAGTGCACCTCCCCAGCAGCGCCTCCACCGTCCCTGCCGCCGTGCCGCAAGCAGAGCCCTGCTGACGCAGCGCCTCGACCTCGGCTCCCCAGAACCCACCCATCGTTCTCTCCCCCGGTTCGTCACCATCCGTCTTCGATGAAAACTACGGGGGTCCCTGATATCCGTCGATGGGGAGGACTATCCATGCCCCCCGCCGCAGGGAGCGCGGACCTGGGGAGCGCGTCCTGGTCAGCTCGCTGCAGAGCTCACTCTTCTGCTGAGCTCGGTGCCGGGGCTACGACGGAGCTCTGGTCGCGGATCCGCTCGTGGTGGCGGATCACCTCGGTGACGATGAAGCGCATGAAAGCCTCGGCGAAGGTGGGGTCCAGCCCCGCCTCGTCGGCCAGCGCACGCAATCTCTCCACCTGCTTCCGCTCCCGGGAGGGATCGGCCGGCGGAAGCCCATGCTCCGCTTTGAGGACTCCCACGCGCTGGGTGTGGGCGAAACGCTCAGCGAGCAGATGCACGAGCGCTGCGTCGATGTTGTCGATGCTCCGCCGCTCCTCCAGCAGCAGTTCGCGTGCCCTCCTCTCGGCGTGATCGTCGCCTGCGGGGCTCGTCTCCGCACCGGTCATGCTGTGCGCTCCTGGCGAGCCGGGGGGTTCTCCCGGTCTGCGTCCTTGCCGGTGAGCATCAGCGGGGCGCGGCCCTCGGTGATCACGCCTTCGGTGATCACGACCTTCACGACGTCGTCGCGAGACGGCACCTCGAACATCACCGGTTGCAGGGATTCCTCGAGGATCGCGCGCAGTCCACGTGCTCCCGTCTCCCGCTGGATCGCCCTGTCGGCGATGGCCTCCAGGGCGCTGCGCTCGAAGTCGAGTTCCACCCCGTCCAGCGCGAACATCTTCTGGAACTGCTTGACCAGTGCGTTGCGGGGCTCCGTCAAGATGGTGATCAAGGAGTCCCGGTCAAGGTTCGAGACGCTCGTGATCACCGGCAGACGCCCGATGAACTCGGGGATGAGCCCGAACTTCAGCAGGTCCTCCGGCAGCAGCTTGGCGTAGATCTGCTCCTGCTCCAGGGGCGTATGCAGCTCAGCGCCGAAGCCGATGCCGCGCTTGCCCAGGCGGGAGCCGATGATGTCCTCGATACCGGAGAAGGCACCCGCCACGATGAACAGCACGTTCGTGGTGTCGATCTGGATGAACTCCTGGTGCGGATGCTTGCGCCCGCCCTGCGGCGGTACCGCGGCGACGGTGCCCTCGAGGATCTTCAGCAGGGCCTGCTGCACACCCTCCCCGGACACATCGCGGGTGATCGACGGGTTCTCCGACTTGCGACCGATCTTGTCGACCTCATCGATGTAGATGATGCCGCGCTCGGCCTTCTTGACGTCATAATCGGCGGCCTGCAGGAGCTTGAGCAGGATGTTCTCGACGTCCTCCCCGACATAGCCCGCCTCCGTGAGTGCGGTCGCGTCCGCCATCGCGAAGGGGACGTCGAGCATCCGGGCGAGAGTCTGCGCGAGGTAGGTCTTGCCGCAGCCGGTGGGACCCACCAGCATCACGTTGGACTTGGCGACCTCGATGTCATCCCGGCCCGTGTCGGCTTCCTCTGCGAGGCTCACTGCAGCACTCTTCGCCGGCGACGCAGATTCTGCGGCGTCCTGGGCACGAATGCGCTTGTAGTGGTTGTAGACAGCGACCGCGAGCGCACGCTTCGCGGGCTCCTGGCCGACGACATACTCCTCGAGGAAGTCGAAGATCTCTCGAGGAGCAGGGAGCGGAGCCTCATCCTGGGCGACCGGCTGAGCAGCCTGGATCTCCTCGGCGATGATCTCGTTGCACAGCTCGATGCATTCCTCGCAGATGTACACCCCCGGACCGGAGATCAGTCGTTCGACCTGCTTCTGCGACTTTCCGCAGAAGGAACATTTGAACACGTCGGACCCATCGCTCGTACGCGCCATGTCCGTGTCCTTTCATCGGGCCGTCAGCAGTGCACTTGCAGAGTCTTCGGGTCACGGCTCGAGCCCCTCGGACCCTCACCACGGTACCGCCCAGACGCTCCTGGACGCGGTAGGCGACGCACCCCGGGACGCCGCGCCGCGAGGAACCTCAGCCCTCTCCTCAGGCGATGACCACCGCCGCAGGAACGACATCAGCCCCCGCCGACGCTCGGAAGCGGGCAGGGGCTGATGTCAGCGGTTCCAGCACCCTGGCGAACCTCAGCCGAGGCGCCGGAACCGGTAGGAGGTCACTTCGAGAGCTGGGCGCGGGGCACCTTGCGAGACTCCAGCACCTGATCGACCAGGCCGTAGTCGAGAGCTCCGGCTGCGGTGAGGATCTTGTCGCGCTCGATATCGACGCTGACCTGCTCCTTGGTGCGGCCGGAGTGGAAGGCCAGGGTCTCCTCGAGCCACTCGCGCATGCGCATGATCTCGTTGGCCTGGATCTCGAGGTCGGACGCCTGACCGCCGCCGCCCTCTCCACCCATCGAGGGCTGGTGGATCATGATGCGCGCGTTCGGGAGCGCCAGGCGCTTGCCCGGAGCGCCCGCAGCCAGCAGCACCGCAGCGGCGGAGGCCGCCTGACCCAGGCACACCGTGGTGACCTCGGGCTTGATGTACTGCATGGTGTCGTAGATCGCGGTGAGCGCGGTGAACGAACCGCCGGGGCTGTTGATGTACAGCGTGATGTCGCGATCCGGGTCCTGGGACTCCAGGACCAGCAGCTGGGCCATCACGTCATCCGCGGAGGCATCGTCGACCTGGACGCCCAGGAAGATGATGCGGTCCTCGAACAGCTTTGTGTAGGGGTCCTGGCGCTTCATGCCGTAGGCGGTCCGCTCCTCATACTGAGGCAGAACGTAACGGGAGGTGGGAAGCGGGCCTGCCGGGGCCATCCGGCCGGCCTGGGCGGTCGGCATGGCGCCGATGGTGCGGGGATCGAAGGTCACTGGGTCTCCTTGAGTCACGGTGTCGGTGGGTGCCGGGGCCGGTCAGTCGGCGGTGCCGCCGCCGCCGGTGACGTCACGCGCGCCGGTGACGATCTTGTCGATGAAGCCGTACTCGAGCGCCTCTTCCGCGGTGAACCACTTGTCGCGGTCGGAGTCGGCGGTGATCTGCTCGACACTCTTGTCGGTCTGCTCGGCGGTCAGCTCGGCGAGGGTGCGCTTCATCGACAGGATGAGCTCTGCCTGGATCTTGATGTCGGTCGCGGTGCCGCCGAGGCCGCCGAGCGGCTGGTGCATGAGCACGCGGGTGTGCGGCGTCGCGAAACGCTTGCCCTTGGTGCCGGACGTCAGCAGGAACTGCCCCATCGAAGCAGCCATGCCCATTCCCACCGTGACGACATCCGGCTGGATGTACTTCATGGTGTCGTAGATGGCCATGCCGGCGGTGATCGAACCGCCGGGGCTGTTGATGTAGAGGTAGATGTCCTTGTCCGGGTCCTCGGCAGCGAGGAGGAGCAGCTTGGCGCAGATCGCGTTGGCGTTGTCGTCGCGCACCTCGGACCCGAGCCAGACGATGCGCTCGCGCAGGAGGCGCTGGTAGACGTTGTCGTCCAGCCCCATGGGGGTGTCGCCAGCCGCGTTGCGGGGCGGGGAGGTCTGAGTGCTCTGCGAGGTCACGCGGGTCACGGTGTCTCCTTCATAGCGGAAATCGTCGATGACACGACTCTAGGCGCTGGGCACTGCTCTCGCGGGCCCTGTTCGCCGCAGGCGCACTGCGGACCAGGACAGCGGGCTCCGTCGGGGTCGAGAACGCTCTTCCCCTCTGGAGAGCTCCTCCCACCCGGGAGATGCGCGTCTCGCTGTGTCCCAGCCCTCGCGAGTTCGTCAAGTCGGGGCGAGATCGGGTCACGTCCGGCAAGGCCTGTGTAAAAAGCATGCCAAAACCACGGTCCGGCTCTGCCAAGCACCCTTACCGGGGGCCCTCCGCTCTCCTACGGTGACTACATCGCCTCGAAGACGGTGGTCACCACAGCCTGCAGTACACCCCGGCCCCGCCGGGACCGGAAGGAACGAACCGCACATCATGGCTCAGCACAACTCGCATCGCACCCCCGGCCGCGCCCAGCTCCCGACCCACCAGGCCCAGCTCGCGGCCCGTGGCCTCGGTGGAGCTGCAGTCCTCGGCACCGTCGTCCTCGGCAGCGCTTTCGTCGGCGGCGCCGCACAGGCCGCTCCGGCTGCTCCGGTCGCCAGCGCTCCGGCCTCCCCTGCGGTCAACGCCGCCCCCGCAGCCCCCACCGTCGCCGCGCCCACCGCAGTTCTGGACAGCACCCAGAAGCTCCGCTGGGGCTCGCGCAGCGGCGCCGTGCAGGATCTGCAGTCCGCGCTCAACGACCACGGCGCGAGCCTGTCCGTCGACGGCGTGTTCGGCAAGCGCACGCACGCCGCGGTGAAGGACTACCAGGCATCCCAGGGCCTCCAGGTCGATGGCGTCGTCGGATCGAAGACCCGCAGCGCGCTCAACGGCGGCGGCGTCTCCACCGGCGGTGCCTCGGCACCCGCCGCGTCGACCTCGAGCTCCTCCTCGAACACCAGCTCGATCGTCAGCGCCGCTCGCTCGGCCCTCGGCACCCCCTACAGCTGGGGCGGCTCCTCGCTCGGCGGCATGGACTGCTCGGGCCTCGTGAACTACGCCTACCAGGCCGCGGGCATTTCCCTCCCGCGCACCTCGAGCCAGATCGCCAACGGCGGCCGCTGGATCTCGCAGTCGCAGGCCCAGCCGGGTGACATCGTCGCCTGGTCCGGCCATGTCGCGATCTACGCCGGCAACGGCCAGATCATCGACGCCTCCGGCTCCAAGCAGCGCGTCGTCGAGCGTTCCATCTGGGGCAACCCGATCGGCTTCGTGACCTACCGCTGATCCGCAGTCGCAGACTCTCGAGCGGCCCGGTTCCCTTCTGGGGAGCCGGGCCGCTCGCCTGTCTGCGCATCGCTCAGCTCGTCGCTCAGCGCGACCGGTAGATCCTGCCGAATGCCGCCTCCGCGCCGGGGATCGGTCCGACCAGCTCCCACTCGACCAGGCGCCCACCGGGCACCTCGAAAGCGCGGGTGCCGTCGCCCAGCATGACCGAGGCCGAGAACACCAGGAGTTCGTCGACGAGGCCGTGCTCCAGTGCCTGGCGGGCGATGTCCGCGCTGATGATCTGCACGTCCTTGCCTGCTGCGAGCTGCTTCGCCCGGCGCACCGCCTCGACGACATCCACGTTCCATGCCATGACGGCGGAATCGTCGGCGAGCTCCGCGGGGCGGTGGGTCAGGATGATCTCGGTGCCCTTCCACGCCCCGCCGTAGGCCTCTGCGGTGAGCTCATCGCGCTGGTCGGCCTGTTCCCGTGCCGCGTCGTAGCCACGTCGTCCAGAGAGGATGACGCCGACGTCCGCGGCGAGTCGTGCGACCACCGACTCGTCCATCCTCGGGCAGGCTTCGAGCCATGCCATGTCGTGTCCGGGCCCGGTGATGAACCCGTCCAGGGACGCGGTGAAGCTCCAGGTGACCTTGCTCG
This sequence comes from Brachybacterium paraconglomeratum, assembly GCF_039541415.1. GTDB lineage: Bacteria > Actinomycetota > Actinomycetes > Actinomycetales > Dermabacteraceae > Brachybacterium > Brachybacterium paraconglomeratum_A. The sequence continues at coordinate 236,854 of NZ_BAABGE010000010.1, read as the reverse complement.
GACGAGATGCGGTCGGCGAACTCATCAGGGACCTCCAGGGAGGGCGTCCTCGGCCGGGGCGGCCCGGGCCATCCTCGGCCGGGGCGGCCCAGGCCATCGAGTCTTCCACCGACGACGCCGGGCCGCCACCCCCGTGGGGTGACGGCCCGGCGTCGTCTCACGCCCCACGAGGGGGCGGTGGGTCACTCGGAGTCGGTCGCCTCGGCGGCCTCGTCCTTCTTCGCAGCAGCCTTCTTCGCCGGAGCCTTCTTGGCGGGGGCCTTCTTCGCGGGCTTCTCCTCCGCGGCGTCGGCGTCGGCCGCGGCAGCAGCCTTCTTCGCCGGAGCCTTCTTGGCAGGAGCCTTCTTCGCGGGCTTCTCCTCGGCAGCGTCGGCATCGTCGGCCGCAGCAGCCTTCTTCGCCGGAGCCTTCTTGGCAGGAGCCTTCTTGGCCGGTGCCTTCTCTGCGGGCTTCTCGTCAGCCTCTGCCGCCTCGGCGTCGGCGCCCTCGGCCTTCAGGCCCAGGTCCAGGACATCGCCCTGAGCGTTCTTCACGGTGACATCCGCGAGGACGACCTCGAGCGCCTTGGAGCGCTGGACCTCGGAGAAGATCTGCTCGAGCTGGCCCGACTGGGCGAGCATCTGCAGCAGCTGGTTCGACTCGACGCCGTACTGAGCCGAGAGCTGGGTCATGTAGTTCATGAGGTCGCTCTGCTCGACGTTCACCTCGCGGGTGCCGTTGATCTCGTCGAGCAGGAACTGCGCGCGGACGGCCTTCTCGGTGTCCTCGCGGATCTCCTCGCCGTGCGGATCGCCGGCTTCCTTGCCCTCGTTCTCGAGGTGGGAGAGGATCTCGTCCTCCACCAGCTGCTCGGGAACCGGGATCTCGAGCTCCTCGAGGAGCTTCTCGAGCAGTGCGTTGCGGGCCAGGCCCACACGGTTGCCCTCGGCGTCAGCAGCGGCCTGCGTGCGCAGATCCTCCTTGAGCTCGTCGATGGTGTCGAACTCGGACGCCATCTCGGCGAACTCGTCGTCGGCCTCGGGCAGCTCGCGCACCTTGACGGACTGCGCGGTGACCTTCACCTGGGCGTCCTCGCCGGCGCGGTCGCCGCCGGCCAGCTTGGACACGAAGGTGGTGGTCTCCTCGGCGGAGAGGCCGATGAGCGCCTCGTCGAGGCCCTCGAGCATGTTGCCCTCACCGATCTGGTAGGACACGCCCTCGACGGACTCGATCTCGTCGTCCTCGATGGTCGCGACCATGTCGAGGGAGACGAAGTCGCCGTCCTCTGCGGGACGATCCACACCCACGAGGGTGCCGAAGCGCTCACGCAGCTCGTTCAGGCGCACCTCGACGGCGTCCTCGTCGACGGTCGGCTCCTCGATCTCGATCTCATAGGTCGAGAAGTCGGGCAGCGTGATCTCGGGGCGCACGTCCTGCTCGACGGTGAAGAGCAGGCTGCCGTCCTCCGAGCCGTCCAGGCCGGGGACCTCGGTGATCTCCACCTCGGGGCGGCCGACGGCCTTGATCTCCGCCTCAGCAGCTGCCTGCTGGTAGAAGTCGGGCAGGGCGTCGTTGACGGCTTCCTGCATGATCGCCGGGCGGCCGAAGCGCTGCTCGACGAGCTTGGAGGGGACCTTGCCCTTGCGGAAGCCGGGGATCTGCACCTGATCGGCGATCTTCTTGGTGGCGGTCTCGACGGCGGGCTTGAGCTCGTCGAAGGGCACCTCGACGGTGAGCTTCACCCGGGTGGGGCTGAGCTTCTCGGACTCGGTCTTCACTGGTCAGGTCTCCCTGTAGATGGACAGTAGGTGGACGTTTCAGATGGCGCCCCGGGGCCCGCACGCGGGCGTCCCGGCACGGAGTCGGGGTGACAGGATTTGAACCTGCGGCTTCCCGCTCCCAAAGCGGGTGCTCTACCAAGCTGAGCTACACCCCGGGGGGCAACCTTGGAGATATTACCCGTTCTCGCTGCGTAGTGCCCCGGTCCGACCGGGGCGTTGTGAGGAGACGCATGTCGCCTCCGCCACTGCGAATGTGCTCTCGCGCCGCTGATCTGGTTCAATGGTTCCGCAGCGCGGGCGTAGCTCAATGGTAGAGCCTCAGTCTTCCAAACTGATTACGCGGGTTCGATTCCCGTCGCCCGCTCCATGGGCCTGAGCCGCGTCACCCTCTACGGACGGTGACGCGGCTCAGGTTTTTTCTTTGCGGTCCCGCTGCGGTACAGCTCCTCGCTCCACTGCCCAGGACCGTCTGCCCGAACTCTGACCACCCGCCCGGATCTCGACCGCGCTGTCCGGATCCCGCTGGCGTCCCAGGCCGTCGAGGGGTTCACTGGAGGCATGGAGAACCTCACCGACGCTCAGTGCTACGCGGCGATCACTGCGCGCGACGCGCGGTTCGACGGTGTGTTCTTCACCTGTGTGCGCTCCACCGGGATCTTCTGCCGCCCTTCCTGTCCTTCGCGCACTCCCCGCCGGGACCGCGTGGAATTCACGCCCAGCGCCGCCGCCGCGGTCGAGCGTGGATATCGGGCGTGCAAGCGCTGCGGGCCGCTCGCACCTCCTGGCGGCGACGGCGACGACCCTGCGGGGTCGCTCGCACTGCGCGCACTCGCGCTGATCCACGCCGGAGGGCTGGACGCCGGACCGGACGGGAGTGCGACCGTGAGCGATCTGGCCGCCCGGCTGCACGTCACCGAGCGCACACTGCACCGGGCCCTGGTGGCCCGTACCGGCTCCGGGGCGGTCGCGCATGCTCGCATGGCACGGGCCCGCCGCGCTCATGAGCTGCTGCGCTCGACGTCCTGGCCGATGGGCGATATTGCGGCGGCGGCCGGTTTCGGCAGCGAACGCCAGCTGCATGAGACCGTGCGCCGGATCTTCGGCCGGGCCCCGTCGGCGATCCGGGAGCTCGCCTCCCCTCAGCGCAGTTCCCACAGCATCCGCACCTCGCCCCGCACGAGGGGAACTGATCTCGGGGACGGGCTCGAGCCCCTGACTGGCACCGACGGGGAGGACCACGTGGACGAGTTCGCAGGCGCGGACGGCGCCGCTGTGATCAACGCCGATCTCGCCGTCCGCCGCCCCTTCCACGGCGCCGGCCTCGCGCGCTGGTTCGCCGCCCGGGCGCTCTCCGGCGTCGAGCATGTCGAGGATCTCGTCTGGACCCGGGCGGTGGCCCTCCCCCATGGCCCCGCAGTGCTGCAGGTCGACCTCGGCTCTGAGGACGGACCGCTGCCTCTGACTGCGCGTCTGGCGGATCTGCGTGACTATGCCGCCGCCGTCGCCATGGCCCGGCGGATGCTGGACCTGGATGCGGATCCTCAGGGCATCGACGCCGGGCTGCGGGCGGCGATGCCTGCTCTCGCCCCTCTGCTCGAGGCGCGCCCCGGGGTGCGGATCCCCGGCACCCCGAGCCTCGCCGAGGCTCTGATGTGGGCGATCGTGGGCCAGCAGATCACCACCGCCCGCGCCCGCATCCTGCTCGAGAGCGCCACCGATCTCGTCGGCGCCGAGCTGCCCGCACCTCTGCGCACCACGCACGTCCACCGGCTCTCCGTCTCACCGTCCGAGGCGGGCGCCCGCGCCGAAGAGTGGTTCCGGGGCCCCGGTGCCCGCCGCCGCACTCTGAGCATCGCGCTCACCGACCCGCCAGATCCTCACCGTCCCCTGCCAGAGCTGCGCAGCCAGCTGCTGGCCATCCCTGGGATCGGCCCCTGGACCGCGGACTACGCCCTGCTGCGCGGGGCCCGCGCGATCGATGTGGCACCCCCGCGGGACGTGGCACTGCTGGCCGTGGCCCGCGCGCTCGGCCTCGCAGACGACTTCCCCGCTCTGGACCGGGCGCTCGGCGCCGCCTCTCCCTGGCGCAGCTATGCGGTGATGCATCTGTGGCATCACCGAGACGATCTCCCCGCACAGCTCCGCACCCTTCGGAAGGACCGCTCATGACCACCGCACCCCTCCGGCCCGGCCGGGCCCATCGGTTGCTCGAGACCCGACTCGGCATCTATCTGCTGGCCGCCGATGCCGAGGGGCTCGTCGGCATCTGGCGCCAGGACCAGAAGCACTTCCCCGGAGCGGACCGCCTCGGCGGCCTGGCAGAGGGCTCCCATCCCGTGCTCGACGAGGCGGCATCCCAGCTGCTCGCCTATCTCGCCGGTGACCGGGAGGATTTCACGCTGCCCCTGGCCCCTGCAGGCACCGAGTTCCAACGGGCTGTCTGGGATCACCTGGCATCGATCCCCCGCGGCGCCACCACCACCTACGGGCAGATCGCCCGCGCCCTGGAACGACCGCGTGCGGCCCAGGCCGTCGGCGCCGCCGTCGGCTCCAATCCGCTCTCGATCGTGGTGCCCTGCCATCGGGTGGTGGGCAGCACCGGGGCTCTGACCGGATATGCGGGCGGGATCGAGACGAAACAGGCACTGCTGCTCCTCGAGGGCGCGCTGCTCGCGTGACACCATGGGCGGATGACGCCGTCCTTTCCGCAGGTCCCCACGCCGCAGCCCTTCCGCTTCCCCGTCGCCGCACGCTACGCGGGCATGGAATCCTCCCCGCTGAAGGACATCTTCGCCCTCGCCGCCCGCAAGGAAATCGTCTCCTTCGCCGGCGGGATCCCGGATCCGGCGCTGTTCGCGCTCGAGGACGTCACCGCCTGCTATGACTGGGTGCTCTCCCATCAGGGCCACCGGGCGCTGCAGTACGGGGTCAGCGAAGGAGAGGTCGAGCTGCGCGAGCAGGCGGCCCGGCGACTCTCCCGGGACCTGCCGACAGACGCCTCCCAGATCCGGGTCACCTCCGGCTCCCAGGAAGGTCTGTTCGTCGTGGCTCAGGCACTGATCGAGCCCGGCGACGTGGTGCTGGTCGAGTCCCCCACCTATCTCGCCGCGGTGCAGGCTTTCGCCGTCCACGGGGCGCGCATGATCGGGGTCGCCACCGACGAGGACGGCGTGATCCCCGAAGCGCTCGAGGAGGCGATCCGCACCCACCACCCGCGGATGGTCTATCTGATCCCCTCCTTCCAGAACCCCACCGGGCGCACCATGCCGGTGGCGCGCCGGCAGGCGGTGGCCGACGTGCTGCGGGCCACGGACGTGCCGCTGATCGAGGACGATCCCTATGGCGCGCTGAGCTTCACCGGCAGCGCCTGGGCCCCCATCGCCTCCCTGCCCGGGATGAGCGAGCGCACGATCCTGCTGAACTCGATGAGCAAGCTGATGAGCCCTGGAGTGCGGATCGGCTGGATGCGTGCGGAGGGCCCGGTCCTGGACACCCTCGCGGTGGCCAAGGCTGCGATCTCCATGCAGTCCTCGGTGGTGGACCAGCTGATGGTGGCGCGATACCTCGAGACCGCCGACCTCGATGCCCACGTCGCCGCGGTCAGCAAGGTCTATCGCGAGCGCCGCGACGCGATGACGGCGGCGATCACCCCGGTGCTCCCCGGCGGCGCGCACCTGACCCGCCCCGAGGGCGGGATGTTCCTGTGGGCCGCGCTCGGCGAGGGGTATGACGCGCAGCTCATGCTCGCCGATGCCGTCGCGGCGGGCGTCGCCTACCTGCCGGGCTGGTCCTTCTTCGCCGACAACGCCGACCGCTCCACGATGCGGCTGAGCTTCGTCACCCACTCCCCCGCAGTGATCGAGGAGGCCATCGGCCGCCTCGGCGAGGTCATCGCGAAGCACCCTCGCGGCTGACGGGGTCCCGGGACCAGCCGGTCGGCGCGCTCTCGCAGCTCGTCGATCGACCAGGCCGGGTCACTGATCGGGACCGCGGCGACGGAATGCGGTCCACGAGCCGGGCGCGGATGCTTCACCAGGCCGATCAGCGGGTTGGTGAGGGCGTTCCCCAGGTCCCACAGCTGGTCCGGGCCAGTCACCGGCATCGTCAGGGTGACCACGAGCAGCCGACCTCCCGGACGCAGCAGGATCCTCGCCTGAGTCAGCGCCTGGTCGAGGTCCATGTGATGCAGCGACGCGACCATGGTGATCGCGTCGTAACATCCCGCGAGCTCGGGTCGGGCGGCGTGCTCGGCAAGGGTGCGCTGCTGGATCTGCACCCGCGGCGACGACGCGACACGGGACGCTGCGACGTACGCCATCTCCTGATCGGGGTCGATCCCCTCGACCAGGCCGCCCGGGCCGAGCGCGACAGACAGCACCTCCACCAGGTCTCCCCGGCCACAGCCGACGTCCAGCACCCGAGCGGCCCCGGGCGGCAAGGAGCGCAGGATCCAGGGATGGAAGTGCGCGTTGTGACTCCACGGGTGGCGCGCGTTCAGGGCCGCCAGCTGCCGGCCCGCCCAGCGGATCAGCACGTTCTCAGCAGTCCGGATGTTCCACGGATCGGTCACCAGCTCCTCCTCTCCTCGCTCCCTCAGCGTCTCAGCGCGCGCAGCCGCAGCCACGCCAACAGGCCCATCCCGACGGTGAGGATCGCCGCCCCGGCCAGCAGCCACGATGGCCCGAGCATCCCGAGACCGGCAAGCACCGCTCCGGAGAGAATGGCGAGCAGGATCGCATCGGACTGCCAGGCCAGCATCGGGATCACCGCCATATCGCCCTGCGGGGTCGGCATCGGGGTGGTCAGGGCCAGCGGCATCGGCCCCTTCGCAGCGTCCCGCGCCCGACCGGCGATCAGCACCGGCGCCAGTGCCGTGGGCAGCAGGACCGCCTCGAGCGTCCCGGACTCGTGGCCCGCACCCAGCATCGTGGCGGCTCCGCCGAGCGCCGCGAGCACGCTCAGCAGCAGTGTCGGTGCGATGGAGTGCAGGATGACCTGGGCAGCGGCCGACTGTCCGAACAGCGTGGGCGCCCCGAGGGTGTGGATGCCGTGACGGATCCCGTCGACCAGGGTGCCGGCGGCGCCCCAGAGCGCCGTGACACCCAGCAGCACCGCGCCCCAGGCGAGCGGGCCGGTGAGCTGGGTGGAGCCGGCGAGCGCCGCAGCCGCCAGCAGCGCCACCACCACCCCCACAGCGAGCCGCTCCGGACTGCGCAGCCAGGTCACCGCATCGCGCCTGGCGTACAGCAGCACCAGCGGCCGCGACCCGATCGCGGGCAGGCGTCGCCCGGCCGACGGCGGCGTGCGGAACGTCCCGGCAGCGCCCGCGAGGTCCCCGGTGGTGGCGACCGTGGTGACCGATGACCACCGCTCCGACTGCTCACGCAGCACGCTCCCCCGCAGCCTGTCCAGCTGGATGATGCCTGCCGCGGTGACGAGGATCCCGGTGCCCAGCAGGAGCAGCGCCCAGAGCATCGGCTGAGCCGCCTCCACCGGGTAGGCGCCGCCGAGTCCCGGGGCCTGGGGCAGCGCCGTGCTGAGAGCGGCCAGGGCCAGCAGCCCACCCGCCAGCAGCCGTCGGTGCCCCGATCCGAGCAGCTCACCGGCCAGCCAGGCGACTCCGAGCCACAGTCCAGCGCCGAGCGCCGCGAGGACGAACCACGCGGCCCCGGCAGCGGTGGCGGCGCCATCGCTGACCAGGGTGACCGCGATCAGCGAGGTCACCGTGACTGCGGCGAGCACGGGCAACAGCAGGGCGCGGGTCAGCGGACGCCATAGAACGGTGCGTCGGCGGATCCCGCTCGCGGCGAGGGTGGCGGTGAAGAACGGTGCCAGCAGCGCCGGACCGCGCACCGCCCCGAGCAGCACCATCGCACCCGCCGCTGCCAACGACACCGCGGTGATGATCGGCGGGGCCAGGGGGTCCAGCAGCACCGGGAGCACATCGGGGCGGGCCAGGAACGTGCCCGACATCTGCAGCGCGGGCGGGGCGAACACCAGCACGCTCAGTGCCACCACGTACAGCAGATACAGCAGATCGGCGCGGGTGCGGGCCTGGCTGCGCTGTGCCCAGACCTCACGGACGGCGCTGAGGTCCCCGATCACGAGGCATCCTCGAGGTGGAGACGGTGATCGGCGAGCGCTTCGAGCAGTCGCGGATGGTGGGTGGCCAGCACCACGGCGGCTCCCGCCTCGGCACGGGCGCGGATCGCGGTGATCACCAGCTCCAGCCGGTCCGCATCCAGGCGCTGCTCCGGCTCATCCAGCAGCAGCACCCGAGCTGGCCGAGCGAAGGTCAGCGCCAGGGACACCAGCTGCGACTGTCCGCTGGAGAGCTCATGGGGGAAGCGGCGTCCCAGCGGCGTGATCGCCAGCTCCTCGAGTAGCGCCTGGGCCTGCTCGGCTCCGGCGGCTGCGGGGGTCCCCCAGGTGGCGGCGATGAACTGGAGGTGTTCGGCGACGGTGAGGTCCCGTGCCGTCTGCGGCGGGCCGATCAGCGCACCCAGGGCGGTGCGGAAGGTGCGGTCGCGGTCGTCCGGCGAGCGCCCGGCGATCCTCACGGTGCCTGCCGTGGGCTCGAGCAGACCGGCGAGCACCCGCAGCAGGGTGGTCTTGCCCGAGCCATTGGCACCGGTGAGCGCCAGGATCTCGCCGCCGTGCACAGTCCCGGTGGCCTCGAGCAGGAGAACATTGCCGTCGAGCACCACCCCGACATCGTCGAACCGGACGAGCTCGTGCTCGGTGGAGGGTGCTGCTGCGCCGGGGGTCATACCCCTATCGAACCGCATCGCAGCCCGCCGCAGCCACGACTTCCGTCTCGAGCGCGGCATCGCCCTGCCCCGCCGCCGATGTGATGCAGGCGGAGACGTCACGCTCTGGATATTCTGTCAGATCCGTGAGAGAATGAACTGCTCCGTCGTAGGTGCCGTCACCCTGTTCTTGCAGGTCGAGCGGCACTCGAGCCACTTCGTCACCCTCGTGTTCCGAGCCTCTTCCCGGGCCGCACGATGCCGGATGTGGCCGCCTCGACCCCACCAGGGCCGCGGTACCGCCGGTGCGCAGGTCCATAGAGGAGGAACCCCTTGTCCGTTGCCGAAGCGTCTGACATCACCACTGCCCCGAATGCCGGAGAGGTGCTCACCCACCCCGTCCACGGACCGGTCCGCGTCGTCTCCACCTCCACCCGCACCGTCCGCGGCACCGAGCGTGAATATGTCGATCTGGTGGTCATCGGTGATGAGATGCGCATCTCCGTGCCGTCCGGCGGCAAGGACGTCATCGGACTGCGCGCGCTCCTGGTGGAGAAGGAGATCGTCACGATGATCAAGCAGCTCGGCGAGCCCATCGAGCCGCCGGAGAAGAAGGCCTCCTGGGCGCATCGCATCAAGTCGCTCCAGATGCAGCTCCAGACCGGCCGTCTCACCGACCGCATCGAGGTCATCCGCAACATCGTCCGCGACTCGGGCGGAGTCCCCTCGAGCCTCGCGGAGCGCAATCTGCTCAAGCAGGCCATCGATCCGCTGGCCTCCGAGATCGCGATCGCCCGCTCGATCCCTCGCGAGGACGCGCAGGTGCTTCTGCACAGCACGGCCGAGAACGCCCTGGTTCCCGCCGCCGCCTGATCGCGCCTCACCAGGCACCGGCACCCCGCGTGCCACTGCTGCCCCGCCTCACCTCTTCCGGGTTCCTCCGGAGGGCGTGACGCGGGGCAGTATTCGTGTCAGCCAGATCCCTCCCGCGACGCAGATCGCTCCGGTCGCGGCACCGGCGATGGCCACCGGGGCGACCAGCGTGACGCCCGTGACGATCAACGGCGCCGCCAGACGGCCAGCCCCCAGCATCGTGTTCCACCAGGCGAGATAGGTGGCGCGATCGTAGACCGGGGAGACATCGATGCCGAGGGTCATCACGAGGCCCGAGCCCAGCCCGTTGCCCAGACCGATCAGCAGGCTCGGCACCAGGAGCGCCACCAGCGCGAGTCCTGGTCCCTGGCCCTGCAGGGCGATGCCGAGCACTGCCAGCAGCAGGAAGCCGGCACCCATCAGCAACGCGCAGGGCACGGCGACCGCGGCGCGGCCGAAACGATCCATGAGGCTGCCCGCGGGCAGCACCAGCAGGATCTCGAGCGCCGCACTGACGCCGAAGACGATCGAGATCCACACCGGATCCAACCCGAGCGCGTCACCGAGCAGCGGCACGATCACCGGCCGGTTCACCCGCGCCATCATGATCGGGGAGATGCCGAGACCGACGGCGACCATGCGGCGCAGCACCGCCCGATCCAGCCGGCCACGTGCCTGACTGCGCGGCTGGCGTTCGCTGCGGCGACGTGATGGCGTCGGGCCCGTCTCCCCCGGGGGGAGGAAGAGGGCGATCATCACGGTTCCCGCTGCGGCCGTGACGGCGAACAGCAGGAAGACCCACGCCATCGAGCCCACCGCCATCACCACCGCGCCGAGCAGCGGGCCGATGACCTCTCCCAGGCGGATCACCCCGCCGAACAGCGTCATCCCGCGAGCACGCATGGAGGGAGGCAGCGCAGTGCCGAGATAGAACTGGCGCCCGAACTGCCAGACCTGGGTGCTGGCCGCCATCACCAGCAGGACCCCGATCAGAAGCAGCCGATGCGTGAGGTCACCTCCCCCACCGAGCGCCGGGTTCAGCATCAGGTACGCGGCCAGGTTCGAGACCACCAGCACGACGCCGGTGATCACCAGCGCACGCCGAGCCCCGATGCGCGAGATCAGCCGGCCCGCGGGGATGGGTCCGAGGAACGAGGTGAGCCCGAAGATCATCGACAACGCCGCGGCTTGCGGGATGCTGAATCCGAGGTCGCGGGCGAGCAGCGGCACCACCGGCATCAGCGCCGCAAGGCCCACGAACTCGAGCAGGCTCGGCGCGTACACAGACGGGGTCAGCGAGCGGAGCACCTGCGCCGGGGTGCGCGGGTCCCGAGGGCGGGAGCTCGGCGCAGGGGTGGTCACCGGGGAAGTCTGTCACCCGATAGTGAGCCTGGGCAAAGAGATCCGAGGCGCGGACGGCACGGCGGTGCGGGCGGCGCGAGCCACCTGCAGCGTCAGCTGCCTGGGCGCTGACACCTGCCTGTGGGAACTCAGGATCCCAGGGGGTTCCCCGCGGTCGCAGCTTCTCCGCGACGCGCGGTGCCCTCGTCGACCCCGGCGGCGATCGCCTCTGCCGCCCAGCGCACCGACCAGGCGCGGAGGTACGCGGCAGCCTGCGGGCCGCGCTGCCACTCCCGGGTGGGGGTGGGCACGGCGTTCAGGCAGCTGGAGCGCCAGCCGTCGGTCTCGGAGGCGAGCGCGAGCAGCGCGAGCTCCCAGCCGATCGCGATGGCGCCGGGGCCGGTGCGCTCGAACTCGTCGACATCAACCAGGGCGGTGTGGCGCAGTCGCAGCAGCGTGGTGCCGTCATCCTCCGGATCGAGCCTGATCAGCAATGGGTCCTCGCCGCCCGCCAGCGCCCAGGACAGGGCGAGTCGGTGCGGCTCTTCGACCTCGATGATCCGCCCATGCACTCCGCCCGGCGCCTCGAAGCGCCCACCCTCGCGCAGCTCACCGGTGACGGAACCGAACCACCGTGCCAGCTCACCGGGTCGGGTGAGCAAGGGCCACACCTGAGCAGGGGAAAGGTCAAGATTTGTGGTCAGGGTGAGCACGACCCGGACCAGAGGATGACCCTCATGGCTGGTCCGTTCGTCGATCTCGAGCTCGCGGCGCACTGCGCCGACCACGGACAGCGACTCCGTGACAGTCATCTTCTCCTCGACAGGTTCTCAGCCGCTCCGCACCGGCGCCGAGGCGCGGGGGCGGACCCTCGCAGGGTAGCCCACACCCCGGCTCCGGTGCCACGGCGAGGCCGTCCACGACGGCCGCGGCTGTCTCTGCGGGAAGCGCCCCTCACGTCAGCGCTGGCCGGTGCCGCGCCCCACCCAGGTACGTGCCCGGTGCCGCGCACTCCGCCGTAGCATGGCCGATGTGACTGTTGCGCATACCTTCCTACCGGCCGATTACACGGCACATCTCTTCGACCTCGACGGGGTCATCACTCCGACGGCCGAGGTGCATATGCACGCCTGGGCAGATATGTTCCAAAGGTTCCTCACCTCCCGCGGAATCGAGGAGCCCTACACCGGCGCCGACTACTACGCCTATGTCGACGGGCGCCCCCGCTATGACGGTGTGCGCACCTTCCTCAGCTCCCGCGGGATCACCGTGGACGAGGGGACCGACGAGGACCCCGGCATCCAGGAACCTGACACGGAGACCGTGCGCGGCCTCGGCAACCGGAAGAACGACCTGGTGCTCTCGCTGCTGCGGTCCGAGGGCGTGGCGCCTTATCCCGGCACCGTCGCCTACCTCGACGCGCTCCCCCGGACCGCCCGACTGGCGATCGTCTCCTCCTCCCGCAACGCGGAGGAGGTGCTGCGCGCTGCGGGTCTGCTGGATCGCTTCGAGCACATCGTCGATGGCAACGTCGCCACCCGCGAGGGCCTGCCCGGGAAGCCGGCTCCGGACACCTTCCTCCACGCGGCCCGGCTGCTCGGGGTGGAGGCCGCAGACTCGGTCGTCTACGAGGACGCCGTCTCCGGGGTGCAGGCCGGAGCCTCGGGCGACTTCGGCGCGGTGATCGGTGTCGACCGCGGCGCCGGTCGCGCGGAGCTCACCGCCGCTGGCGCGACCTTCGTCGTCGCGGACCTGGAGGAGATCTCATGACCCGCCTGCGCTCGGTGCCCGCCGACCCGGTGGACCGCACTCAACTGCCACTGGACGAATGGCGCCTGGTCGAGTCCAGGCCACCGCAGGACCTGGGCCTGGCCGAGACTCTCTTCGCGACCGCCAACGGGTACATGGGGATGCGCGGCACCCCGGAGGAGGGACGGGACGCACAGATCCACGGCACCTTCCTCAACGGCTTCCACGAGACCTGGCAGATCAACCATGCCGAGTCGGCGTTCGGCTTCGCCCGCACCGGCCAGACGATGATCTCGGTCCCGGACTCCTCGGTGCTCAAGCTCTACGTCGACGATGAGCCGCTGCTGCTGTCCATCGCCGACCTCGAGGAGTACGAGCGCTCGCTCGATTTCCGCGAGGGGGTGCTGCGCCGGGAGCTGATCTGGCGCACCCCGGCCGGGAAGCGGGTCCGCGTCAGCAGCACTCGGATGGTCTCCTTCGCGCAGCGGCATCTGGCGATGATGACGCTGACCGTGGAGATGCTCGAGGGCTCCGCCCCGATCGCGATCTCCTCCCAGATCATCAACCGTGAGGACTTCCGCGACGACTTCGGCAAGGGCCTCGCGGACAGCCCGATCACCGACAAGGCCGATCCGCGGCGCACCACCGACTTCACCCACCGGGTGCTCGAGCCGCTCCAGGACTGGCACAGCGAGCGCCGGATGCTGATGGGATACCGGGTGGCCAACTCGGGGATGACGATGGCCGTCGGCGCGGATCACCAGGTGGAATCCGATGCGGAGGTGACGCAGATCGTGGACACCTCCGCGGATCTCGGTCGCCAGGTCGTGCGCGCCCATCTGGAGGAGGGGCAGTCGTTGAGCGTCCGCAAGGCGGTCGCCTACCATTCCTCGCGCTCCGTGCCCCATCGCGAGCTGTTCGACCGCTGCCGACGCACCCTGGACCGGGTCCGCGAGAACGGCTTCGAGGCTCAGTTCACCGAGCAGCGGGAGTACCTCGAGGACTTCTGGGCGAGCTCCGACGTGCAGCTGCCCGGGCAGCCCGCCGTGCAGCAGGCCACGCGCTGGTGCCTGTACCAGCTCGCGCAGGCCGCCGCCCGCTCCGATCAGTGGGGCATCCCGGCCAAGGGCGTCACCGGCTCGGGATACGAGGGGCACTACTTCTGGGACAGCGAGATCTATGTGGTCCCGTTCCTGACCTTCACCCAGCCCCGGTGGGCGCGCAACGCCCTGCGCTTCCGCACCAACCTGCTGCCCAAGGCCCGGGAACGGGCCCGAGAGCTGAACCAGCGCGGAGCGCTGTTCCCCTGGCGCACCATCAACGGCGACGAGGCCTCGGCCTACTACGCCGCCGGCACCGCGCAGTACCACATCGATGCTGACGTGGCCTATGCCTTCGCCCAGTACGTCGACGTGACCGGCGACCTCGACTTCCAGCATCGCGACGGGGTCCAGGTGCTCGTGGAGACCGCGCGGATGTGGGCCGATCTCGGGTTCTGGCGGATGACCGCCGACGGCGCTGCGAGCTTCCACATCAACGGCGTGACCGGGCCCGACGAGTACACCACCGTGGTGAACAACAACATGTTCACCAACGTGATGGCTCGTTTCAACCTGCGACGCGCGGCGCGTGCCGTGCGCGAGCTGCGCGCCGCGGATGAGGGGGCCTACGAGACCATGCGCGTCGAACTCGAATTCGACGAGATGGAGCTCGAGCAGTGGGAAGCATGTGCAGAGGGCATGTACGTGGCCAAGGACGAGGCGCTCGGGATCCATCTGCAGGAGGATCGCTTCCTCGAGCGGGAGATCTGGGACCTCTCGAGCACCCCGGATGAGGCTTTCCCCCTGCTCCTGAACTACCACCCGCTGGTCATCTATCGCTTCCAGGTCCTCAAGCAGGCGGACGTGGTGCTCGCGCTGTTCCTGCGGGGCAGCGAGTTCACCGCCGAGGAGAAGCGCGCGGACTTCGAGTACTACGACCCGATCACCACCGGGGACTCCTCGCTGTCGGCCGTGGTGCAGTCGATCATGGCCGCGGAGGTGGGGCATCAGAAGGCGGCTCTGGACTACTTCCGTGCAGGTCTCTTCGTCGACCTCGCCGACCTGCACCACAACACCGCTGACGGGGTGCATATCGCCTCTGCGGGCGGAGTCTGGAACGCGCTCGTGCACGGCTTCGGGGGAATGCGGCATGACGACGGCCAGGTGTCCTTCGACCCGCGGCTGCCCGCCGACTGGCCCGAGCTGTCCTACCCGCTCACGGTGCAGGGCTCTCGATTCCGGGTCCGCCTGGTGCGCGAGGAGATCTCCTTCACCCTCGAGAGCGGCGCCGAGGTTGAGGTCACAGTGCGCGGTGAGCGCGTCATCATCGATGCGGGAGGCGTGACGGTGCCGCTCTCTGATCAGGGACCGCTGCTCGACGATTCGGTGCTGGCCAGGCCCGTCGGCCTGGGCGATGAGCGCGCGGACGGCTCGATCATGACCTCGCACGTCCCGGGCGACCCCGAGGACCCCTGGGAGTATCCGGTCGCGAGCGACCCTGACGACATCATCGACGAGAGCTGATCGGCGAGGTGCCCTGCCCCGCGCTGCATACCTGGTGGAATAGGCTCGATCAGCGCCCCTCCCGGGCGCACCGCCTCTGAGCCCGGAGCCGCACGGTGACCACATCGCGACCGCGACGCACGAAGCCGGTGGTCGAGCTTTCCCGACCCCGGCTGAGTGTCCTGCATGTCCTGAACCGGGTGCGAATGCGGATGCTCGATATTCAGGTGTGGGATGTCGCGGGCACGATGACCTTCTATCTGGTGCTCTCGCTCTTCCCGGGCGCGGTCGCGGTGGTCTCGATGATGTCGCTGATCGGGATCGAGGCCGAGACGCTCACGGCGCTGTCCGGGATGATCACCGAGATCTTCCCGACCTTGGACCCCCGGCCCTTCCTGAGCGCTATCCAGGCGGTCTCTTCGACCAGCGGTGGCCTGCTGGGCCTGCTGCTGGGCACGGCCGGTTCGCTGCTGTCCGCCTCGAACGGGGTCGCCGCCTTCCACCGCGCCCTGCATCGGGTGTACGACACCCGTGAGGGTCGTCCCTTCTTCCGGTTCCGCACCATCGTGTTCGGCGAGACGGTGCTGATCGTGTCCGTGGTGCTGCTGTCCATCGGCATGATCATCGTGGGCGGAGAGGCCTCGCAGCGGCTGGGCGAGTACATCGGCATCCCCCGCATCGCGTTCGCGGGGTGGAACCTCGTGAAGTGGCCGATCCTCCTGGTCATCCTGATCATCGGGGTCTCCATGGCGTACTACCTGTTCCCCAACGTGCGCCTGCCCCGTTATCGGCTGATGACGCTCGGTTCGACGGTGAGCGTGCTCGTGCTGTTCGGCACTGCGCTGGTCGCCGGCCAGCTGATGGTCTACGCCACCCGCTTCGCGGAGATCCTCACCGCGCTGAACGGGTTGATCGCGATCCTGCTGCTGATGTGGATCTCGAACATCGTGGTGATCTCCGGAGCCGCGCTCGACGCCGAGTTCCTGCGGGCCCGACAGATCGCCAGCGGGCTGGATGCCTGGCATCACATCGTGCTCGAGCCCCATGCCACGCACACGCTCGACTTCCTCGCCGCCGACGCGGTGCTGGCGGAGGAGCTCGGTCGCGTGGTCGCGGAGGCGGCCCGCGCCGGGGAACCGCTGCGCCGGGAGCGGGGGCTGTGGATCGTCGACGCCGGCAATCCGCTGGCCGTCAACCCTCCGACCCGCCATCGCATCACCAGCGCGCCCACCACACCTGCGCAGGACACGATCCCTGACGATCAGGGTGGGCCCACCGATCCCCCGCACACAGGAGGACCTTCCTCATGACCGTCCGCCCGATCACCATCGTCGGCCACCGCGCCCTCTCCCAGCGCACTCGCCGGGTCCGCGAGGTCACCAACGAGCTCCGCACCCTGGTCGCGGACATGTTCGAGACCAACGATGCAGCCAGCGGCGCGGGGCTCGCCGCGCCGCAGGTCGGCTCCCGCTGGCGGCTCTTCGTGTACTCCTGCCCGGATGCCAGCGGGACCCTGCAGCGCGGAGTCATCATCAATCCGGTGCTGGAGCGCTTCGGGGGGATCGAGCTCGATGAAGAGACTCTCGAGGGCTGCCTCTCTGTCCCCGGAGAGGGATTCCCCACCGCCCGCCACCGCGGTGCCCGGGTGACCGGCACCGATCTGGAGGGTGCCGAGGTCGTGGTGGAGGACGAGGGCGGGGTCCTCGCCCGGGCCCTCCAGCACGAGGTCGACCATCTCGAGGGATCGCTGTACCTGGACCGCCTCACCGCCGCCCGCAAGCGTGAGGCCCTGGATGCGGTGCGGGACCGGGGCTGGCGTGCGCACGGGATCCTGACCTGGGACCCCCTCGACCTCGAGGCTGCTGACGTCTGAGCGACGTGCTGTGAGGAACGAACGGCAGGAGCTCAGAGCAAACGGCGCAGCCTGAGCGACGTGCTGTGAGGAACGAACGGCAGGAGCTCAGAGCAAAAGGCGCAGCCTGAGCGACGTGCTGTAAGGAACGAACGGCAGGACCGTCACGGCGATCACACCGCACGATCGTGCAGTGCCACCACCCAGCTCCGCTCGCTATCCTGACTCCATGGAACGCCCGTGCCTCTCCCGTCGTCATGCCCTGCTGCTTCCCGCCACTGCGGCCGGGCTCGGAGGGCTCGCGGCCTGCGGCCCTGAGGACGAGGGCTTCGGCACCGCCGCACCGCTGCGTGCGGATGATGGCGCGATCTCGCTCGACGAGGTGCCGGAGAACGCCAGCACGCTGGTGAACTTCGGGGGCAAGGAGCCGTTCGTCCTGCTGGTCCGGGGCGCCGGCGAGGACATCGCTGGATACTCCGGCTACTGCACCCACAACGGTTGCGCCCTGCGCCAGGAGAAGACCGAGCTCGACTGCCCCTGCCACGGCTCCCGTTTCGATGCCACCAATGGTGAAGTGCTGGTGGGTCCCGCCACCCGTCACCTCCCCGAGGTCACCGTGGTGATCGAGAACGGTGAGATCCGACGTGAGCAGTGATCCGTCGATGGCTCCGGATCTCGAGCAGGAGCAGAAGTCGCATCGTGACGTCGTCTCCTTCGTGCGGCGCGGTGAGCGACTGACCCAGGGCCGTCAGAACGCCTGGGATCGTCTCTCCCCCTTCTATGTGATCGATCCACCGCGAGGGCATCGCGACACTCTGCCCGCCGAGGGCATCCGTCTGGATCCCGCCGAGGTATTCGGGCGGAAGGCGGAGCTCGTGGTCGAGGTGGGCAGCGGCACCGGTGAGAACATCGTCGCCGCCGCGCTCGCACATCCCGAACGCGATCACCTCGGCGCCGAGGTGTATCTGCCGGGGCTCGCTCAGACCCTGAGCCGGGTGGAGCGTTCGGGAAGCCCCCAGAACCTGCGGATGCTGCCGTTGGACGCGCAGGGAGCCCTGCCCGCGATGCTGGCCGAGGGGTCGATCGATCAGCTGTGGGTGTACTTCGCGGATCCCTGGCCCAAGCAGCGTCATCACAAGCGCAGGCTGATCAACCCGCCGTTCCTGGATGCGGTGCTGCCTCTGCTGGCCGACGGGGCGTCGTTCCGCCTGGCCACCGATTGGGCACAGTACGCCCACCACATGCGGATGCAGCTGGATCCGCGCCCTGAGCTCACCCTGCAGCATCCCGAGGGGCCCCGCCCTGAAGGGCGATCCTCGGACCCGATTCCGGCGAACATCCCGCACACAGGATGGGCACCTCGTTTCGAGGGTCGTGTGAAGACCGGCTTCGAGAGCAAGGGGCAGGCCGCGGGACGCCTAATATGGGATCTCGCGTATACCCGGGTGCCTCGGCACCTGGGATAGGACGGCACCTCGGGCATCGAGGTAGAGCCGCAGCGTGTCCGCCTCGGCGGCACCGTCTGAGAGGGACACCCCATGAACGACCCCGCCGACGTCGATCTTCCCGCTGACTGGGATGACGATG
Organism: Brachybacterium paraconglomeratum; assembly: GCF_039541415.1. GTDB lineage: Bacteria > Actinomycetota > Actinomycetes > Actinomycetales > Dermabacteraceae > Brachybacterium > Brachybacterium paraconglomeratum_A. Next base: position 218,400 of record NZ_BAABGE010000010.1, on the reverse strand, counting down.
AGAACCCGCGCACTGATCGACGCCGGAGCCGCCGAGCCGCACTGATCGCCCTCGGGCTGGTCGTCGTGCTGGTGCTCGGGGTGGGCCTGGTGATCGGAAACTACCTCAACGGGCTCCAGAACTCCTACGAGAAGCGCACGGTGGTGGACATCACTCGCGGCGCCTCGGACGGGGACCGCCCCGAGGCGATCGAGGGCACCGGACGCAACATCCTGCTGCTGGGCTCGGATAAGCGCTCCGCCGAGGATGCCGCCTCCGAAGGGGTGAGCGGGCAGCGCTCGGACGTGATGATGCTGGTGCACATCAACGATGACAACAAGGCCGTGTACATCACCTCCTTCCCGCGCGACCTCTATGTGGACATCCCCGGCCATGGCAAGGACCGCATCAACGCGGCGCTCGCCTTCGGTGGCGTGGGCCTGGCGCTGACCACGGTCGAGAACTACACCGGGGTCCCGATCGACCATGTCGCGCTGATCGACTTCGACGGGATCGAGGGCCTGGTCGACACCCTCGGCGGGGTCGATGTGAAGATCCCCCAGACCTTCGAGGCGCAGGGTCATCAGTTCACCGAGGGCACCCAGACCCTCAACGGCGCGGAGGCTCTGACCTTCGTCCGTGAGCGCAAGCAGTTCGCCGACGGCGACTTCCAGCGCAACCGCAATCAGCAGGCGGTCCTCAAGGGCATCGCCGACAAGCTGATCAGTGCGGACACCCTCAGCGATCCCGGCAAGCTCGCCGACACCATCGAGAGCATCTCCCCCTATCTCACCACCGACGATGGCCTGAGCGCCGGCACGATGGTCGAGCTGGGCCTGTCCCTGCGGTCGGTCCGCAGCGGGGATCTGCACTTCCTCTCTGTCCCTCACGCGGGACCGACGACCACCAGCGGCGGCGCCAGCGTCGTCGCGACGGATGACGAGGCGATGGAGGTGCTGCGCGAGGCCCTGCGCACGGATGACATGGGAACCTATTACGCTCAGCACGCAGGGACCTACTGATCTGCGTCCTGCTGACCCACGAGGAGCAGCAGGTCCCGCACCACCGACCACTCGACGCCTGGAGGAAACCGTGGCCAATCCGATCGTGAGCATCGCCGTCCCCGTGGCAGGAATCGTCGCGGCGGCCGTCGGCAACAAGGCCGCCGCCGCCGGCTGGGGCGCCCTCTTCGGCGAGGACGCACCGACCGTCAAGGCACAGAAGTCCGCGCAGAAGGACGTCGCGAAGCGTCGCAAGCAGGCGAAGAAGGATGGTCTCTCGAAATCCGAGATCGCGGCGATCAAGGATCCCGAGGATGATCAGCCGCTCTGGAAGATCCTGCTCTGGGCGACCATCTCGGGAGTCATCCTGCAGGGGCTGCGCGTCGCGGCCAAGCGCGGCGCCAAGAGCGGCGCCGAGCGCCTGACCTCGCGTCGCCCCCGCCCCAACCGCGGCTGATCACCAGCCCGATCGGACTGGCGCCGACGCCGACCCCACTGATTCCCACCTCGGATCAGCGAAGATGACGAAGGGCGCCCCGCAGATCGCTGCGGGGCGCCCTTCGTCGTCGCGGCATGGAACATCGCCGCAGGGACCTCAGAACTCCGGGACGTCCACACCTTCGCTGAGGTTGTCGAGCGCGTCACCGGTCACCAGGAAGCCGATGCGGCGCACCAGGGAGACCGCGTGGTCTCCGATGCGTTCGTAGAACCGGATCAGCAGGGTAAGGTCGATGACCTCGGCGTTGGTGTAGGTCTCCTCGCCGCTGTTGGAGATCTGACGTGAGATCTGGAGCATCAGATCGTCGAGGATGTCGTCCTGCTTCTCGACCTGTGCTCCCAGTGCCAGGTCACGGTTCTGGATAACCTCCGTCGCCCCCTTGAGCGCCGTCAGCCCGAGCTCGGACATCTTCGCGATCTGCTCACGGTGCTGCTCGGGCACCGCCGGGTCGGGGTGCGTGCGGCGAGCGACCAGTGCGACATGCGCGGCCAGGTCACCCATCCGCTCGAGCGAGGAGCTCATGCGCAGGGTCGCGACCAGCAGTCGCAGATCGGTGGCCACCGGAGACTGCCGAGCGAGCAGCTCGACCGCCTTCGCATCCAGCTCCAGCTGGCGGGCATCGATGTGGGGGTCGGCGGTCACAACCCGCTCCGCAAGGGCGAGATCGCCCTCGAGCAGGGCGGTGGTCGCGTCCTCGAGGGCCGTCCCGACCAGTTCGGCCATGTCGACCAGGTCATCGACGATATGCCGCAGGTCGCTCTGGTACGCCTCGCGCATGGTGACTACTCCTCTGTCTGAAGGGAACTTCGCCTCCGATTATCGCAATCTCGGGTGAACGGACTGCGGCGGCTGATGAACATGGAGCGTAGTCCCCGTGAACTCCTGCCCTCATTGTCCTTCACACTGGCTGGGTAGTCCGGAAGTGCGTGGCTGGGGCCTAGGCTGTACGGGTGCCCCTGTCTGCGCTTCTCGTGCTCGCCGGCGCGATCGGTCTGGTGATCGGCGTCGCCGCGATGCTTGCGCTCGCCTCGCCGCGGCGGCGACGCGCAGAGCCGACGGTCGCTCCAGGGCAGAGCATCCCGGAGGCCACTGCGGAGGTTCTCGCGATCCTGTCCTCCGCCTATGTCGTGCTCGACTCCAGCGGGGATGTGCTGCGTGCTTCTCCACTGGCCTACTCCTATGGCATCGTGCGTGCCTCCGAAGAGGACTATCCTCGCCTGGCCAGCGCCGAGCTGATGGCCCTCGCTGCCGATGTGGGCCGCAACGGCGGGTTCCGCGATGAGCGACTCAGCCTGCGCCGCTCGGCGCAGGGCGATTCCGATGCGGTGATCGATGTGCGCATCGGGGCGCTCGGCGAACATGGAGCATTGCTGCTGGCCGACGACCTCACCCGCGCGGTGCGGGTGGAGGAGACTCGTCGCGACTTCGTGGCCAATGTGTCCCACGAGCTGAAGACTCCTGTCGGTGCCATCACCCTGCTGGCGGAGACGATGGAGGACGCCGCCGAGGATCCGGACGCGGTGCGCCGCTTCGCGGAACGGATGCAGACGGAGTCACGACGACTGTCGCACCTGGTCAAAGAGATCATCGAGCTCTCACGGGTCCAGGGTGGCTCCGCCCTGCCCGATGCCGAGGTGGTCGAGATAGACGAGGTGATCCAGGAGGCGGTGGCGCTGAACCGGAACTTCGGCCTGGGGTCGAAGATCGGGGTCAGCGTGGGTGGAGCGCAAGGGTTGAACGTCTTCGGCTCCCCCGCGATGCTCACCACCGCCCTGTCGAATCTGATCTCCAACGCGATCTCGTACTCCGATCCGCACACCCGGGTCGGGGTATCCGTGCGCCGTGATCATGGGATGGTCGAGATCTCCGTGAAGGACCAGGGCATCGGCATCTCCAAGGAGAACCTCGAACGAGTCTTCGAGCGGTTCTTCCGTGTCGACCGTGCCCGGTCGCGGTCCACCGGGGGCTCCGGGTTGGGACTGGCGATCGTCAAGCACATTGCGAGCGATCATGGCGGCGAGGTCACCGCGTGGTCGTTGCCGGGACAGGGATCGACCTTCACGCTCCGGCTGCCGGAGATGGGCCGGACCGAGACCATCACGGTCGGTGCTCGCGCAGCCGATGACCCGCACAGCACCGACTCCGACGCGATGACCCGCTATGGGTCGGGAAAGGGAAACTGATATGACGCGCATCCTGATCGTGGAGGACGAGGAGTCCTTCTCGGATCCTCTCTCGTATTCGCTGCGGAAGGAGGGTTACGAAGTCGCGGTCGCCGATACCGGCACCGACGGACTCCGGATCTTCACCGCGCACGGCGCGGATCTGGTCCTGCTGGACCTGATGCTGCCGGGTATGAGCGGCACCGAGGTGTGCCGGGAGATCCGGCGCACCTCGACGGTGCCGGTCATCATGCTCACCGCCAAGGATGACGAGTTCGATAAGGTCCTCGGCCTCGAGCTGGGTGCCGACGACTACGTGACCAAGCCGTACTCCTCCCGGGAGCTGCTGGCCCGCATCAAGGCGGTGCTCCGCCGTGGTCAGGACTCGGCGGAGTCGGAGGAGGACACCACCCTGAACGCCGGCGGCATCATGATGGACGTCGAGCGTCATGTGGTCGAGGTGCATGGCACCGAGGTCGCGCTGCCGCTGAAGGAGTTCGAGCTGCTGGAGATGCTGCTGCGGAACGTCGACCGCGTGCTCACTCGCGGACAGCTCATCGATCGGGTGTGGGGTGCCAACTATGTCGGCGACACCAAGACCCTCGATGTGCACGTCAAGCGGTTGCGGGCCAAGATCGAGGGCGACCCCAAGAACCCGGTGCACCTGGTGACCGTGCGAGGACTGGGATACAAGTTCGAGTCCGGCAGCTGACCGGCTCCGGGAGCGAACATGCTCCAGCATCAAGAACGCCCCGCAGCTGTCGCTGCGGGGCGTTCTTGATGCTGCTGGATGGTGGCAGCGCGGGTCCGGGCCTCAGCCCTCGGCCGGCTGCTCGAAGTCGTAGTAGCCCAGGCTGTTGTCGAGCGTGGGCAGGGAGATGGTGGTCGCCTCGCCGTCGGCGGTCACATCGAGGCTGAGGACCGTACCGACGCCCACGTTCACCGCACCGACGGGGACGAGCTGCTGGCCCTCGCTGGGACCGAGCTCGACGACGCTATGGGCTGGGACCTGCACCTGGGCGGAGAAGATGGCACTGCCCTCGGCGTTGCCCTCGACCTCGACCGTGATCTCCTCATCGGAGTAGTTCACGACCGTCGAGGAGAACACCGGGGTGCCGTCCTCGCCGATGACCAGCACGGCATTGCGCACGCCGGCGAAAAGGGTGCCGGCCTGCTCGAGGTTGGCGTTGGTGCCGTCTGCGGCCTGATAGAACTCGTGGGTCTGCACCGGGCTGAGGTACGTGCAGCCGGTGGCCGCGAGCGCCAGGCCCATGGCGGCGGCGGAGAGCACGAGACGGCGGGGACGGCGCACGGAGGACTCCTCTTCGGTGCCGGATCGCGGCACAGACGTTCTGGGGACAGCTCTGACAGGCTACCTCACCCAAGGCCCAGCACGGTCCGCTGAGGCGCGGCGTGACCAGGTCGATGCAAGGGATGCCATGGCGGCGCTCTGGCAGGTCAGCAGGCAGGTCGGTGGGCATTTTAGCATGACCCCCCGGTGCTAGACTGGTCGGCGGAAAGGGGACCCACCACATGGATTTTGCTGTCGGCGAGACTGTCGTCTACCCGCACCACGGTGCCGCGCTCATCGAAGAGGTCAAGACCCGCACCATCAAGGGGGAGGATCGCACCTACCTCAAGCTGAAGGTCGCCCAGGGAGATCTGACCATCGAGGTGCCCGCCGACAACGTCGATCTGGTGGGCGTGCGCGACGTGGTGGACAAGGAGGGCCTGGAAGAGGTCTTCGAGGTGCTACGTCAGCCCTACACGGAGGAACCCACCAACTGGTCCCGTCGCTACAAGGCGAACGTCGAGAAGCTGGCCTCCGGAGACGTCAAGAAGGTGTCCGAGGTCGTCCGCGACCTGTGGCGCCGTGATCAGGACCGCGGGCTCTCCGCCGGCGAGAAGCGGATGCTGTCCAAGGCCCGTCAGATCCTGGTCTCCGAGCTCGCGCTCGCGGAGAAGACCGACGAGGCCAGCGCCGAGTCGATCCTCGACGAGGTCCTCGCCTCCTGAGCCCCGGGTCCCACGTGTCACCCCACTCGAGCGCCGCCGCAGTGCGTCCCGTCGTCCTCGCCCTCGCTCCCCCCGCGCCAGGTCTCTCCCGCGGTGCTGCGACCCCATGCCTCGAGCCGCTCGGTGGCTCACGGCTGATCAACCGGCTCCTCGGCACCCTTCACGGCCTCGGACTGCCGATGCCGCTGGTGGTCTCCTCCGACGATTCCGCGCCGCAGCTGCGTGCCGCCCTCGGTCCCCGGATTCCTGTCGTCTCGGTGGCCGGTGGTCGCCGGGACGCACTGCGGACGGTGCTCGAGCGCACCGGTGAGGAGCTGCTGCTGCTCCATGATGCGGAGCGCGCGCTCACTCCAGCTGCTGTGGTCACCGAGGTGCTCTCCGCCCTCGCTGACGGCATCGACGCGGTGGTGCCGGTGATCGCCCTGACCGATTCGGTCAAGGAGGTCCAGCCCGGGGGCCTGCGGAACATCGATCGCACCAGCCTGGCCGGGCTGCAGAGCCCCCGGCTGCTGCGGCGCGAGCTGCTGGAGCGGGTGCTGGAACCCGCAGCCTCGGCGGGCAGCCCCGAGGCAGCCCCCGAGCATGATCGATTCGACGAGATCCTCGTGGCTCTCGAGGGCGGGGCCCGGGTGCACACCGTGCAGGGCTCGCACTCCGGTTTCGCGGTGCGGGACCGGCTCACCCTGTGGCAGGCGCAGATCTCGCTGGGCCTGGCCCGGGACACTTCACACCGGCACGGCATCTCTCGCCGCGGCTGATCCTCTCGCTGCGATGCGGAGGCGGGGCGGGCAGAGTCCCAACGGCCGGGGCAGCAGGGACCGGAGCAGCAGAGCCCGGAGAAGTCGTGCCCGGAGGCGTCGCACGGCGCCCGGCGGCTCAGTCGCCGCGGCGACTGCGCCAGACGGTCCGGAACTCCGCGGCCATCCGAGCCGGCTTGGACAGCGTCCGCACCGGCAGGCTCGTGGCGAGCTCTCCGGGATCTCGCCGCAGGCGTCGCATGAGGCGCCGTGGCTTGCTCGAGATGCGTTGACGGAGATCGGGCAGATAGTCATCGGAGACATCAAGCCTGGTCACAGCGCCACACCCGGTGCACTGGATCTGGGACACGAATCGCCCGGCGTAGACCACCACGTGCTCCGCCTCCTGATCGCAGCCGGTGCAGCGCAGGTAGCTCTCCTCGATGTTCATCGGCTCCTCCTCACCCTGTCCTCAAACCTAGCGCGCTGACCACGTCCTGGGCCAGCAGCAGATCCTGAGCGTAAGTGATCTTGAAGTTCGTCTCCTCGCCGCGCACCCAGGTCACCGTGATGTCTGTGTACTCCTCGGCGCAGGAGGCGGTGTCGGTGCCGACGAAGCCATCCCGTGCCGCGGCCTCGTAGGCGTCCAGGATCGTGGCGGCGTGGAATCCCTGCGGGGTCTGCACTCTGACCAGCGAGTCCCGGCGCAGATCGGTGCTGGGCGCCAAGGTCTGGCCAGGTCCCGCCGCAGCGATGTCCCGGGCAGGGATGCCAGGGACTGCCCCACCGGTCTCCCGTGCCGCATGGAGCACCGCGGAGACCAGACCGTGCGAGACCAGCGGGCGGGCGGCGTCGTGGATCAGCACCGTGTCCACCGCGCCGGTGTCGATCCGGTCTGCGAGATGTCGCAGCGCGAGCAGCTCGGACTCCTGGCGGGTCTCCCCGCCGGTGATGATCTCCAGCGGATGCTCCGTCTCGCGGGAATCCACGAAGCGTGCATGCTCGAGATCATCCGGCCGCACCACGAACACCAGGATCCCGATGCCCTCGACGGCCGCGAGCGTGTTCAGGCCCCAGCCAGCGATGCTGCGCCCTGCCAAGGGCAGGAACGCCTTGTTGATCCCGGCGCCCACGCGAGTGCCGGACCCACCGGCGAGCACCACTCCGGCCGCCCGTCCGAGAGGACGGGGCGTGCGGAGGCGTCGGGGCTGGGTCACGCTGGCATCGTAGACGGCCACGGACCTCCCGTGGATCACTCAGCGAGGACGTGACAGAATCGACCCTCGCCGGTGCCCGCCGGCCACACACCCGACAGCCCCTTTTTCTCGTCGGGCCACTGGTCATCACGACCCACAGCTCAGGAGTTCGAATGCTCACCATCGCCATCGTGTGCGGCGCAGGAATCGCCACCTCCGCACTGATCGCGGAGCAGGTGCGTGAGCATCTCACCGCCAGCGGCCGACAGATCCAGGTCGTCCAGGCCACCGTCATGGACCTGCTCTCCCCCGACTTCCGAGCAGACCTCGTGGTCAGCACCGTCGATCTGCCCGACGCCCTCGGCATCCCCCGGATCTCCGGGATGCCGCTGCTGCTGGGAACCAACCCCCAGGTGACCTACGACGACATCGACCGCCTGCTCGAGCGCATCGCACCCCGCAGCCCGGGCGGGGAGGAGGACGCCCGATGACTCCGCATACCTCTCCCCTGCCACGAGTCGGGACCGGGGTGGATGTCCATGCCTTCGCCCCGGCCGAGTCCGGGCGGGAGCTGTGGGTCGCGGGTCTGCGCTGGGACGGGGAGCAGGGCCTGGCCGGCCACTCCGACGCGGATGTCGCCTGCCATGCGGCCTGCGATGCCCTGTTCTCCGCTGCCGGGCTCGGTGACCTGGGCACCCATTTCGGTGTGGACCGGCCCGAATGGGAAGGCGCCTCGGGAGTCCGTCTGCTGGCAGAGGCAGCGCGCCTGGTGCGCACGGCCGGTTTCATGATCGGCAATGTCTCCGTGCAGGTCATCGGCAATCGTCCTCGCCTCTCGGGGCGCCGCGAGGAAGCCTGCACAGTGATGAGCGAGGCGGCCGGTGCGCCGGTGTCCGTCTCCGGAAGCACCTCGGATGGGCTGGGGCTGACCGGCCGGGGCGAGGGAGTGGCAGCGATCGCGACGGCGCTCGTCGTCGCTGTGGAAGCTGTGGAAGATGTGGAAGGAGCACGATCATGAGCGAGACGACGGCCCTGCCTCTGCACGCGGAGGATGTGGAGGCAGCCGCCGAGCGACTGGCTCCGGTGCTGCGGCGCACCCCGCTCGAGCACAGCTGGCGGCTGAGTGAGCTGGCCGGGGTCACAGTCTGGCTCAAGCGCGAGGATCTGCAATCCGTGCGCTCCTACAAGCTGCGCGGTGCGCATCTCTTCCTCGACTCCCTGGATCAGGCCTCGCGTGAGGCCGGGGTGGTCGCAGCGAGCGCGGGCAATCATGCCCAGGGCGTGGCCCAGGCCTGCCGGGCCCTCGGCATCCTGGGCCGCATCTACGTGCCCGGATCCACTCCGCGGCAGAAGCGCGAGCGGATCGTCGCGCTCGGCGGTGACATGGTCGAGCTGGTGCTGATCGGGGACACCTTCGACGATGCCGCCGAAGCTGCGGCGGACGATGCCGAGCGCACCGGCGCGACGCAGGTTCCCCCCTTCGACCATCCGGTGATCATGGCCGGTCAAGGGACTGTCGCGCTCGAAGCCGCGGAGCAGCTGCGGACCGAGCACGGCCGCGAGCTGGGAACGATGGTGCTGCCCGTCGGCGGGGGTGGCCTGCTGGGCGGGTGCGGGGCCTGGCTGCGGGAGCGCAGCCCCTCGACCCGGATCGTCGGGGTGGAGCCCGCCGGCGCCGTCTCGATGGCGGCAGCGATGCGCGCCGGACACCCCGTGACCCTGCACGAGATGGACCGCTTCGTGGATGGCGCCGCGGTGCGCCGTGCCGGCGCCGGTCCTCTCCGCATGGCACAGGCGATCGCCCCGGAGCTGATCTCGGTCGACGAGGGCGCGGTCTGCACGGAGATGCTCCAGCTCTACCAGGTCGAGGGAATCATCGCCGAGCCTGCGGGTGCGCTCGCCGCGACGGCAGTGGCCACCGGCATGATCGAGCACCTGGGCCGGGCCGGGCACGGTGCCACGGACCCGCAGGAGGAGACCGGAGATGTGGTCATCGTCGTCTCCGGGGGCAACAACGATGTCTCGCGGTACAACGAAGTGGTCGAGCGCTCCCTCGTGCACGAGGGTCTCAAGCACTATTTTCTGGTGACCTTCCCTCAGGAGCCGGGGGCGCTGCGCCGGTTCCTGGATCGGGTGCTCGGGCCGAACGACGACATCGTGCTGTTCGACTACATCAAGCGCAACAACCGCGAATCGGGGCCAGCTCTGGTGGGTGTGGAGATCGGCAGCCGCACGGATCTCGAGCCGCTGATGGCCCGTATGGCCGCTTCGAACATGGAGATCGAGCGGGTCGACCCCGAGGACCCGATCTACCGTTACCTCACCTGAGCCGCGCCAGGGTCACGTCCGCGCCAGGGACGGCGCCGCGCGCGCCACGCCGAGCCGAGCGGTTCCGCGCTGCGCGGGCTCAGCCGCGAGAGAGCGGGCTCACGCCTCCGGGTAGGCCTCGACGTCCGGGGAGATGCTCGCCGAGCGCGCCTCGACGGCGGAGCGCACGATGTCATCCAGGCCGTGCTCGGACTTCCACCCCAGGGTCTGGGCGATGCGGTCGCCGGAGCAGATCAGCCGGGCCGGATCCCCGGCGCGGGCTGCACCGATCTCGGGGGTGATCTCGATGCCCTTGGCGCGGGCGATCGCGTCGATCACTTCGAGCACGCTCGATCCTTCGCCGGTGCCGACGTTGAAGGTCCTGTGGGGACGCTCCTCGCCGCGCAGGTAGTCCAGTGCGGCGACGTGGGCGTGTGCGAGGTCGAGCACGTGCACGTAGTCGCGGACGCAGGTGCCGTCGGGCGTGTCATAGCTGTCACCGAACACGATCGGGGCCTTCCCCTGCTCGAGCCGGTCCAGCACGATCGGCACCAGGTTCATCACCGCGGTGTCGGCCAGCTCAGGCCATCCCGCTCCTGCCACGTTGAAGTACCGCAGAGCGACGGTGCGCATATCGTGGGCGCGCTCGGCGTCCGCGAGCATCCACTCCCCCACCAGCTTGGTCGCGCCATAGGGGTTGATGGGCTGCGGGGCGAGGTCCTCGGTGACGAGGTCCACGTCCGGCATGCCGTACACCGCGGCGGAGGAGGAGAACACGACGTCGCGCACCTCGGCGCTCGCGCAGGCGGAGAGCACATTGGCGAGCCCGCCGATGTTGTCATGCCAGTACAGCTCGGGATTGGCGACGGATTCGCCGACCTGCTTGTGGGCGGCGAAGTGGATCACGGAGTCCGCGCCGCAGGCCCGCATCTGGAAGGCGAGCTTCTCGCGCGATTCCGGGAGCGTCACATCGAGCTCGATGAGCTCGGCGCCCTCGGTGCGCTGGCGCAGGCCGGTGGAGAGGTTATCGACCACGACCACCTTCTGCCCCTGTTCGAGCAGGAGTCGCACCACGTGCGATCCGATATATCCGGCGCCGCCGATCACAAGTGTCGTCATGGGATCAGCCTACCGGCCCCGCCGGCGTCGGCCGCCCTTCGGCAGGGGCCGACGCCGGTGCAGTCGTCTCTGTCAGCTCCAGGAGCTGGAGACCGGGCGTCCCTCGTTGTACCCGGCCGCGCCCTGCAGCCCGATCACTGCCCGGTCACGGAACTCCTCGGTGCTGGCTGCTCCCGCATAGGTGTAGGAGGAGCGCACTCCGGCGGTGATCTCGTCGAGCAGATCCTCCACCCCGCCCTTCCCTTCGGTGAGGAACATGCGGGAGGTGGAGATGCCCTCCTCGAACAGGCCCTTGCGGGCACGCGCGAAGGCATCCTCGTGCGCGGTGCGGTGGGAGACCGCGCGCTTGGAGGCCATGCCGAAGGATTCCTTGTAGCGGCGACCGGCCTCATCGGTGCGCATCTGGCCGGGCGACTCGTAGGTGCCCGCGAACCAGGAGCCGATCATCACGTTCGATGCCCCGGCGGCGAGCGCGAGCGCGACGTCGCGCGGGTGGCGCACTCCTCCGTCGGCCCAGACGCTCCCTCCCAGTCGGCGGGCTTCTGCCGCGCATTCCAGGACGGCGGAGAACTGGGGCCTGCCCACGCCCGTCATCATCCGGGTGGTGCACATGGCTCCCGGTCCGACGCCGACCTTGACGATGTCGGCGCCGGCCTCGATCAGCTCCCGGGTGCCCTCGGCGGTGACGATATTGCCCGCGGCCAGGCGCACTGCGGTGCCCTCTCGGGGTCCGAGCGCTTCACGGGCGACGCGCAGGGCATCGATCATCTTGTCCTGGTGCCCGTGGGCGGTGTCCAGCACGATCACGTCCGCTCCGACAGCGACCAGCTCCCGGACCCTGGTGGCGACATCGGCGTTGACACCGACGGCGACCGCGATCCGGAGCCTGCCCTCAGCATCGGCCGCTGGGCGGTAGATGGTCGAACGCAGCACGCCGTTGGCGGTGAGCACCCCGCGCAGCAGGCCCTCCTCGTCCACGACGACTGCGGCGTCATGGTGGGTGGCGGCGATCCTGCCGTGCAGCTGTGCGGGGTTCACCTCGAGGTCGCTCGGGGCCAGCACCGGCACATCCTCGCTGAGCACCTCACCGACCTGGGAGAACGAGTCGCGGCCGGCGATCTCCTCGGCGGAGATGGTGCCGAGCGGGCGGCGCTGCTCGTCGACCACCACCACGATGCCGTGCGGCCGCTTGGGCAGCAGATCTGCGGCCTGCCCGAGGGTGCCGGTGACGGTGAGGGTGAGCGGGTGGTCCACCAGCAGGTCACGGGACTTCACCGAGCGCACGATCGAGTCGATCCGCTCCGGGGAGAGGTCCTGGGGCAGCACGGCGAGACCACCGCGTCGCGCCATCACCTCGGCCATGCGCCGCCCGGTGACGGCGGTCATATTCGCAGCGATCAGCGGGATCGTGGTCCCGGTGCCGTCGTCGCTGCTGAGGTCGACGTCGAAGCGCGAGGTGATCGCGGAACGTCCCGGCAGGAAGAAGCAGTCGTCGTAGGTGAGATCGGTCGACGGAGTGTGGATCAGGCGCATGCGGCCAGGATACGGGTGACCCCTTGTGCACCACCTCCACGAAGTTCTCACAGGCTGGTGCATGACCATCCAGCATCATGCTCCTAGGATGTAGCGCATGACGGACCCCTCCTCCGCCTCACGGCGCAGACGCCGTCGGTCCGGCAGACACCAGCAACCGGCCCGACGTTCCCCTTCCACCCCGCTTCCCGCAGAGGAGGCGCGAAGGAATCGCGACGCCGCCTTCGGCACCCCCAATCCCAAGCGCACGTGGCCCGGCGGGTCTGCCGACTCGGCGACTTCAGCGACTTCAGCGACTTCAGCATCTTCGGCGGACTCGGGAGCGGCGCCGTTTCCCCGGGGAGCGGACTCCCCCGCCTCCGACGCCGGATCTGCAGCCCAGCCTGTCGAGCAGCCGAGGGCTCAGTCCCTCGAGCAGCCGACAGCTCAGTCCGCAGCACAGCCGGCGCCGGAGACACCCGCCCGTCCGCGAGGCCGACGCGCCGCCTTCCCGCTCGATCAGCTCGGCAGTGCCGGATCGCCTCCGTCGGCGGCGACCAACGGGACTGACGCCCCTGACGGCACTGAGAACAGCCACGCCGACGCCGAGGAGTCAGGCCACGGCCGACGGGCCACGACAGGGCCCGCCATCGAGCAGGATCTCTGGTCGACCACCACGGATGATGCCTCCGTGCAGGAGCCCACCGCTTCCGCGCCCCTGGCTCCCTCTGCCGGGGCCGAGCCGGCGGCGCGCGGGGGTGAGCCCGCCGCGACCCCGGCTGCTCCCTCCGGTGCCCGCACGGAGAATGCTCCGACAGTGGTCCCCGGCCGTGCCACGTCGCTCTCCGGTGCTTTCGCGGCGCGCTCGGATGTGCCGGCCGCACGGGACACGAAGACGTCCGCCCAGGCTGCCGACGATACCGACCATGCCGACCCTGCCGACCATGCCGAGGACCGCACGCGGGAGCCTGTCTCCGGCTCGCTGCCCCGAGTGGCGTTCTGGACCGTGCTCACCTCGCTGCTGCCCGGTGCGGGGCTGGTGACAACCCGACTTCGTCGGATAGGTCTGGTGCTGCTGGCGGTGGTGCTGCTCGCGCTGGTCACGATCGCAGCCTTCCTGCTGTTCGGCGATCCGCTGCGCAACGGGATGATGCTCGTGACCAACCGAGGGGTGCTGATCGGAGCGATGCTCGCCGCGGGCGTCGTGGGTCTGGTCTGGGCGCTCCAGATCGTGCTCGCGAACCTCGCGCACTCGACCCGGGAACGGCTCCAGGGGGCGAAGCGCTATCTCGCCCTGGCACTGGCCGCACTGATGGTCGTGGCCGTCGCGCTGCCGTTCGGCCGCGGTGTGCAGTCGCTGTGGGCGCTGCAGGGCCTGGTCGGCTCCGAGTCCGTGTTCGGCGGAGGTGGCGGCGGTGACCACCCCTTCACCTCCGGCAAGGACCCGTGGGTCAACACCGAGCGGCTGAACATCATGCTGCTCGGCCAGGACGCAGGCGCAGACCGCACCGGCACCCGTCCCGACACCATCATGGTGGCCTCCATCGATACGGCGACCGGGCAGACGGCGCTGTTCTCGATCCCCCGCAACCTCGAGAACGTCGAGTTCCCCGAGGGGACGGTGGCCGCCGAGGCGTTCCCTGACGGCTTCGACTACTTCGGCAAGAACCAGAACCTCATCAACGCTGTATGGACCTGGGCAGAGGATCGCCCTGATCTGTTCCCGAATGATCCGGAGCCGGGCCTGACCGCCACCACGTGGGCCGTCGAGGAGACCCTCGGACTCGAGATGGATTACTACGCGATGGTGAACCTCCAGGGCTTCGAGGACCTCGTGGACGCTCTGGGTGGTGTGGACCTGGTCGTCGAGCGCCGGATTCCGATCGGCGGCGGCGCCGCAAAGATCGACGGGTACATCGAGCCCGGGCAGCAGAAGCTCGACGGCTTCCATGCGCTCTGGTACGCCCGCTCCCGCGAAGGTTCCAACGACTTCAACCGCATGTGCCGCCAGCAGCGCATGGTGCGGGCAGTGACCGAGGAGGCGGACCCGACCACGCTCGCGCTGTCGATTCCGCGGTTGGTCAACGCCACCGAGGAGAACATCGTCACGGACATCCCGGTGGGCAACTTGGATGCCTTCGTGGACCTCGCGCTGCGGGTCAAGGACGGTGGCTTCACCTCCTACCCGATCACGCAGGACGTCACCTTCTCCGGCAACCCGGACTTCGAGTACCTCGAGCAGTGGGTCGATGCCTCGATCGAGGACTCGATGGCCAAGGACGCACCGGAGTCCGTGCTCGGCGAGACGGAGCCCGGCTCCACCGCACCCGCGGAGACCGGCGATGCGCCCGACGAGGGCGAGCAGACGCCCGGTCCGGATGAGAGCTCCACGAGCGCGGAGGAGACTCCGAGCGATGCACCGAGCAGCGACGCCGAGACGTCGACGCCGGAGGAGTCCGCCAGCCCTGGCGCCGGCGAGGAGAGCTCCCCGCCCCCCGAGATCGAGAAGGACCCGCTGAAGTCCTGCCTGCCCGGCTACGAGGAGTGAGCAGCTGGCACCATGGAGCGGCCCTGTTCACCCTTCGGTGAACAGGGCCGCTCGATGCGCTGAACAGGTGCAGCCGGGTGGGCTCAGTCCACCAGCTGCAACAGTGCGTTCTCGATCAGCTCGGGCATGGCCGGGTGGATCCAGTACTGGGTGGCAGCGATGTCGCGGGCGGTCTGCCCGGTGCTCATCGCCTGGATCAGCAGCTGGACGAGGGTGGTCGCTTCGGGACCGATCAGGTGCGCGCCGAGGATCTCGGTGGTCTCGGCATCGACGATGATCTTCGCGAATCCGGTGGTGTCCTCCATCGCCCAGCCATAGGCGATCGAGGCGTACTCCTGGACAGCGACCCTGATCTTCCGGCCGCTGTCCCGGGCCTGCTCCTCGTCCATCCCCACCCAGGCGACCTGCGGGTGGGTGAACACGCCGCTGGGGATCGGCATGGTGTCGCTGCGGCGCAGGTCCTCGGGGTGAAGGAGGTTGTGCCGCATGATGCGCTGCTCGTGATTGGCGACGTGCTTGAGCTGATGCGCACTGGAGAGGTCGCCGAAGGACCACAGCCCCTCGAGCACCTTCCCGCCGCCGAGAACACGCTGATGCTCGTCCACCTCGACCCGGCCGTCGGCGGCGATGTCGATGCCCGCGGCGTCGACGTCCAGCAGATCCGAGTTCGGGCGGCGACCGATCGCGACCAGCAGCTCCTCGGCCTGGATCAGCACCTCGGTGCCATCCCGCTCGCCGCGCAGCTCGATGCCGCCGGCGGTGCGACGCACCGACGTCGTGCTGAGTCCTCGCTCCAGCCGTACCCGCTCTGCGAGGATCTCGGTGAGCCGGGAGGAGACGTCGGTGTCCGCGGAGCGCAGCACCTGCTGGGAGCGGGCGATCAGCGTGACCTCCACCCCGAAGGACGCGAAGATGTGCGCCATCTCCACCGCGATCACACCTGAGCCCAGGATCGCGAGCGAGGCCGGCAGCTGGTCCAGCCGCATGATGGTGTCGGAGGTGTGGGGCTCCGCTTCGGCGAGACCCTCGATCGGCGGCAGCGTGGGACGCGATCCCGCGCCCAGCACGATGGTGTCCGCGCTGATCATCTGCTCGCTGCCGTCGTTCAGCACGACATGCAACGTCTTCGCGCCCGTGAAGCGGGCGGTCCCGCGCAGCAGGGTGAGGTTCGCATTGTCCTCGTGGTCGCGCCGGTACTCCTCCCCACCGGTGGAGATCGCATCGATGCGCCCGAAGATACGGTCGCGGATCGCGGGCCAGTCCACCTGCTGAAGCTGCTCGGTGAGCCCGAACCGGGCGGACTCGGCGGGGGTGTGGGCGAGGTTCGCGGTGTGCACGAACATCTTGGTGGGGATGCAGCCCAGATTGATGCAGGTCCCGCCGAAGACGTGGTCAGGGCCCACGCCGCGGTCGATCTGCACGATGCTGCGGCCGGCGAACTCGGGCCCGGGGAAGGAATTCGCGGAGCCGGAGCCGATCAGGGCGATGTCGTAATGCGTCAGGTCGGTCATCGCCCCAGGCTAGCCGGGGTGGCGTCCCAGGATGAAAGAATGGTGAGGGCGTGGGATCGCCCGCGCTCCGTTGCGTTCCAAGGAGCCTGCTCGATGTCTGCTGCCACCCCTCCGACCCCTTCCCATCCGGCCGATTCCCACGATCTGCTTCGCGTGCGTGGTGCCCGGGCGAACAACCTCCGCGACATCTCCCTCGACATCCCCAAGCGCCGCCTGACGGTCTTCACCGGGGTCTCCGGGTCGGGCAAGAGCTCGCTCGTGTTCGGGACCATCGCCGCCGAGTCCCAGCGGATGATCAACGAGACCTACAGCTCCTTCGTGCAGGGGTTCATGCCCCAGCTGGCGCGACCCGATGTGGACTCCCTCGAGGGGCTGACCACCGCGATCATCGTCGACCAGGAGCGGATGGGGGCGAACGTCCGGTCGACAGTCGGCACCGTCACCGATGCGAACGCCTACCTGCGCACCCTGTTCTCCAAGCTCGCCCAGCCGCACGTCGGCGGGCCCGGCGCGTATTCCTTCAATGTCCCCAGTGTGAGCGCCGCCGGGGCGATGACGGTGCAGAAGGGCGCCAAGACCATCGCCGAGAAGACCAGCTTCTCCCGGGTCGGCGGAATGTGCCCGCGCTGCGAGGGCATGGGACAGGTGACGGACCTCGATCTCACCGAGCTCTACGACGAGAACAAGTCACTTCAGGAAGGCCCGTTCCTGGTGCCCGGATACTCGGCCGGCGGCTGGTACGAGAAGCTCTTCGCCTCCTCCGGCTTCTTCCCCGCGGACACGCCGATCAAGTCCTTCACGAAACGTCAGCTCCACGACTTCCTGTACAAGGAGCCCACCAAGGTGAAGCTCGAGGGGGCGAACATGACCTATGAGGGTCTGATCCCCAAGATCCAGAAGTCGATGCTGTCCAAGGACCGCGACTCGATGCAGTCGCATGTGCGAGCCTTCGTGGATCGGGCGGTCACCTTCGTCGTCTGCCCGGGCTGCGAGGGGACCCGCCTGGCCGAGCACGCCCGCAGCTCACGGATCGACGGGCTCTCGATCGCCGAGGCGACCGCGCTGCAGATCACCGATCTCGCCGCCTGGATCTCGGCGCTGCGGGCCCGGCACACCAGTGCGGGCGTCGCCCCGCTGCTGGGGAATCTCGCGTCCCTGCTGGACGCCTTCGTGAAGATCGGCCTGGGCTATCTGTCACTGGATCGACCCTCGGGCACCCTCTCGGGAGGTGAGTCGCAGCGCACCCGGATGATCCGTCACCTCGGCTCGGCGCTCACCGACATCACCTATGTGTTCGACGAGCCGACGATCGGGCTGCACCCCCATGACATCGCGACCATGAACTCGCTGCTGGTGGATCTGCGGGACAAGGGCAACACGGTGCTGGTGGTCGAGCACAAGCCCGAAGCGATCGCGATCGCCGACCACGTCATCGATCTCGGACCCCGCGCGGGCTCAGAAGGTGGAGTCGTGCAGTACGAAGGGGATCTGGCCGGGCTGCGCGCCTCGGGGACCCTGACCGGCACGCACCTGGACCGGAGGGTCTCGCTCAAGGACGCGGTGCGCGCTCCCTCCGGACACCTCGAGATCCGCGGCGCGGATCAGCACAACCTGCGCTCCGTGGACGTGGACATCCCGCTGGGGGTGCTCACCGTGATCACCGGGGTCGCCGGCTCCGGAAAGAGCTCCCTGGTGCACGGCTCACTGCCGAAGGACGCCGGCGTGATCGTGGTGGACCAGACGGCGATCCGCGGCTCCCGGCGCTCGAACCCTGCGACCTACACCGGGCTGTTGGAACCGATCCGGAAGGCGTTCGCGAAGGCGAACGGGGTGAAGCCCGCCCTGTTCTCGAACAACTCTGAGGGCGCCTGCCCCGTCTGCAAGGGCGCCGGGGTGATCTACACCGAGCTCGGCTTCATGGAGACCGTCGCCACCCCCTGCGAGGAGTGCGAGGGCAGGCGCTTCCGCAGCGACGTGCTCGACTACCGCTTCGGAGGCAAGGACATCGCTGAGGTGCTCGCGCTCTCCGTCGCCCAGGCCCGGGCGCTGTTCTCCGCTGCGGAGACGAAGGTGCCGGCGGCCGCGAAGCTGCTGGGGCACCTGGACGATGTCGGGCTCGGCTATCTCACCATCGGCCAGCCGCTGACGACGCTGTCCGGCGGTGAGCGCCAGCGCCTGAAGCTCGCCACCCACATGGGCGAGGCGGGAGGGATCTATGTGCTCGACGAACCGACCACCGGCCTGCACCTGGCCGATGTCGACCAGCTGCTCACCCTGCTGGACAGCCTGGTGGACTCCGGGAAGACCGTGATCGTCATCGAGCATCACCAGGCGGTGATGGCCCACGCCGATCACCTCATCGATCTGGGGCCCGGAGCCGGGCAGGAGGGTGGCCGGATCGTCTTCGAAGGCTCCCCCGCCGCTCTGGTCGCGGACGCCACGACTCTCACCGGGAAGCATCTGAAGCTGTACGTCGGCGCCTGAGTGGGGGCGCCGCACCAGGACGTCGAGACATCCCCGCCCGACGTACCCTGGTGGTCGTGTCCCACCCCGCCCCCGCGCCCCTCAGCTCCTGGCTCGAGCGTCTGGCCTGCCCGCGCTGCCACCGGCCGCTGGAGCTCGTGGAGCGCTCACTGCGCTGCGCCGAGCGTCATTCCTTCGACATCGCCCGGGCCGGCTACGTCTCGTTGCTCACCGGGGCACCTGCCACCAGCGGCGATGACGACGATATGGCACGCGCACGGGACAGCTTCCTGGCCACGGGCGCTTACGCCCCGCTGCGAGACGCCATCGCGGAGCTCGCGCCGCGCTCCGCCCGCAGGATCCTCGACATCGGCGGCGGCACCGGTTACTACCTGGCAGGGCTGCTCGACCAGCTTCCTGCCGCGCAGGGGCTGGGCGTGGACACCTCGGTGCGGGCGCTGCGCTTCGCCGCCCGTGCTCATCCGCGCGCCGCGGCGGCGAGCTGGGACGTGTTCACCCGCTTCCCCCTGCGGGATGCCGCCGCGGATCTGGTGCTCGATGTGTTCGCTCCCCGCAACCCGGAGCAGTTCGCACGGGTGCTGGAGCCCGGCGGCCATCTCCTGGTGGTGCGACCCGACGCCGATCATCTCTCCCAGCTGCGTGCGCAGGTCCCGGGCATGGTCGGCGTGGACCCACGCAAGGAGGAGCGGCTGCATGCGGCGCTGGATCCGCTGTTCACCACCGTCCGGACGGTCCCCGTGCGCTTCGAGATCTCCCTCGACGCCGCCAAGGCCCAGGACCTGGTGGCCATGACGCCGAGCGCACGCCACGTGAGCGAGGACCAGCTCCGCCAGCTGCTGACCGGCACCCGCGAGGTCACCGTCTCGGTGCGGGCGAGCCTCCACCGTCGGCGCTGAGACCTCGCCGGCGCCCGCCGAGAGTCCTCCCTCACCCGGTGTGACGCCGCGAACCCGGTGGCCACCGCACCGACCGTGCTCACCTAGGCTGGGTGATTCGAGTCCATCTGGGAACAAGGAGCGTCCGTGGCAGACCGCCGCTGCGTATTCATCGATTTCGACGGCACCTTCGCGCATCGCGGGGTGGCCCCGCGGGCACACGCGGACGCTGTGCGGCAGGCCCGCGCGAACGGGCACGTGATGCTGCTGAGCACCGGCCGGCCCCGCTCCATCGTCGCCGACGAGGTCGCTGCACTCTTCGACGGCGTGGTCGCCTCCGCAGGCGGCTGGATCAGCATCGGCGATCAGCTGCTGCGCGATCACCGCTTCCCCGGGGCGCTGGGTCGGCGTGCGGTCGAGGTGCTGCAGCGCCACGACATCCCCTTCACCCTGGAGACCCCGGAGGCGCTGCTGTGCACACCGCGCTCCGCCCGCGAGCTGCGCGCCCGGGTGCGCCCGCCGTTGCCGGAGGGCGGCGTGGGCAACGGCCTGCAGGACCTGATCGACGCGATCCTCATGCCCGAGGACCCGGCCTCCGCCTCCTTCGCCAAGATCTCCGTCTGGGGGTCGCCGGTGAGGATCCAGCAGCTGGCGGCGGAGATCGGGCCCGAGGTGGGTGCCCTGCCCAACTCGATGACCGCGGACATCAGCTCCGGGGAGCTGCACCTGGTCTCGATCGACAAGGCCGACGGGGTGCAGATCGTCGCCGAACATCTGGGGATGGATCTCGCCTCGACCGTCGGGATCGGTGACGGGATGAATGATCTGGGCATGCTGCGGGCGGCCGGGACCGCGATCGCGATCGAGGGCGCTCCCGCACCAGTTCTGGAGGCCGCCGGAGGCCTCACGGTGCCGGGACCGCAGGAGCTCGGCATCATCACCGCCTTCGAGCGCCTCGGGATGCTCTGAGCCGAGCGGTCAGCCGCGTCGGCGCAGCCCCACCAGCACCAGCCCGACCGCGGTCAGCAGGGCGCCGGCCCCGAGCATGATCACTCCCTGCGGCATCATCGCCGTCTGGAAGTGCCCCTCGAAGACCTGCACGATCGGGCCGAGGAACGCAGCCTGATCGATCGAGTCGGGCACCACCGTCTGCACCTGCTCGCCGATCCACCAGACTCCCGCCCCCGCCAGGATCCCGCCGAGACCGGCCATGATCAGCATCGCGCGCCGGTGGGAGGCGACCAGCAGAGCCAGCGCGAGCAGCACGAGCGCCGCCGGACCGGTCCAGTGCGCCCACGGGGTCACGGCGGAGACTCGGGTCAGGAGCGGGACGTCGGGGATGCTGGCCAGGGTGATCGTCGCGTCCTGCGGGCGCGGGATCTCGATCGGCAGCTTCTCCTCGACCGGTGTGAGGATCCGGTCGATCACCGGGCCGAGGTCGACGTCCAGATCTGAGGCTCCCGGGGAGAAGAGCGCCCCGTGCAGCTCAGCCATGGTGGCCTCCCACAGCGTGGCGTACACACCGGTTCCGGTCAGCGTCGCCGCCTGCTCCTCGGCCAGCGGCGTGAGGCGCTCCTCGATCCAGCCCGGGATCCGCTCGTCGCCCAGCAGCGTCTCGACGGCGCTGTCGCTCATGGTGCGCTGGAAGTCGGGATCCTCGGCCAGGGGTTCGGTGATGGCGAGGAAGCCTTCACGCTCGACCACGTGCTGGTGGAGCCAGGTGGTCGGCGCCCAGAGTGCACCGAGCACGACGGCGAGGAGCAGCAGGACGACGGAGACGAGATCACGGGCGAAGGACACGTGCACACGGTACCGGTACCGGACACCGGCACCTGGAAGAACGACAGCGGCCCCGCACCACGAGGTGGTGCGGGGCCGCTGCAGCAGGGACGATCAGCCGACGCGGATGAAGGTCCAGCTGCCGGAGTAGATGTTGCGCTCGGAGGTGTCCACGCGGCTGTTGCCTGCGTCGACGAACTGGTTGCCGCCGGCGTAGATGCCGATGTGACCGGGCTTGTAGACCAGGTCGCCGGGGCGTGCCTCGGAGCGGGAGATGACTGTGCCGGCAGCAGCCTGGTCGCCGGCGCCGCGCGGCAGGTTGACGCCGTGCTGCGCGTAGACCCACTGGACGAAGCCTGAGCAGTCCCAGCCGGAGGTGGAGGTGCCGCCGTAGACGTAGGGGGTGCCGATGCCGGAGCGTGCAGTGGCCAGGACAGAGCCGCCCTTGGCTGCGGAGGGAGCCGGAGCGGACTTCTCCTTGGGCTTGTCCTGCGTGGAGGAGGACTCCGAGGAACGCGACTCGGACGAGCTCGACGAGGAGGAGCTGGACTCTTCCTGCTCGGAGCTGCCATCACGGCTGGAGCGCTCCTCGGAACGGGAGGCGCTGTCGTCTCCGCGACTGTCGGTGCTCTCGCTGGAGGAGTCATCCTGAGCGGTGGACTGCTCCTGCTCAGCGGCTTCCTGCTCAGCGGCTTCACGCTCGGAAGCTTCACGCTCGGCGGCTTCTGCCGCGGCGATCTCCTCTTCGGTGGGGCCCACCTCGATGGAGATGACACCGGCGACCGGGGCGAGCGCGGGCTCGGCCTCGACGGCTGCGACCTCGACGGCCGGGATGCCCACGGGGGCGATGGCGGAGCTCAGCAGCACGGGGGAAGCATCTGCCTGGGGAGCTTCGGCCTGCGGATCAGCGGTCGCGGCGGCCGCACCTCCGAACAGCATGGCGGCGGCCATGGCTGCACCGGCACCGGCGCGTCCCGCCCTGGAGACGGGGGTCACCGTGCGCATGGCGCGGCGGTGAGTGTTGTTCGCAGTCTTCGACACGTAGTGGCTCCCAGCCCCGGGCAAGACCCTCGCGCAGCTCCGACGTCCCGCTTCCCGTTCCGGTGCGCGTGGGGCTTCCGGGGGGAGTGCCGAGGACCTTGTCGCCTTGGCACGCCCTCGAGACTAGGTGCCAGACCCCGTCCGCGTCAGGATGACAGGAAGCTTCTGGGGAGAGCTTGACGGAGCCTTTACCCGGCGGCCTGCGTCGTCACGTGGAGCTGGTCGGCGATGACATCACCCACAGCCACCTCGCCCCCCTCCGGCCCCCGGAGCACGAAGCTTCCCGCCACCCTCTCCACTGCCATCTCAGCCCCGGGAAGAATGCCGTGACGTGCGAGTTCTCCGAGCAGAGCCACATCGCTCTGGGCCCGCTCGCCGATGCGCTCCAGACGCACCTGGCGGGTCTCACCATCGGTGACCGCCTCGCTGAGCTCGCGGCTGGGGTTGGAGGGGTCTTTACCTGCCGACGTGGTCTGGGTCTCGTCGATCCCGAGGGCGGCGAGGCCCGGGATCGGGTTTCCGTAGGGGTCCACATAGGGCGGCGTCATCTGCTGTGCGAGCCGCTTCTCGACCTCGAGGCTCATCACGTGCTCCCACCGGCAGGCCTCCTCATGGACGTGGGCGTAGTCCAGCCCGATCACATCCAGCAGGTGCCGCTCGGCGAGGCGGTGCTTGCGCATCACGTCGGTGGCGACCGAGTTCCCCTCGTCGGTCAGCCGGATCCGTCGCTGATCATCGAGGTGGAGCAGCCCGTCCCGCTCCATCCGGGCGACGGTCTGGGAGACCGTGGGGCCGGAGTGGCCGAGGCGCTCGGCGATGCGGGCCCGCATCGGGGCGATGCCGGCCTCGTGGAGCTCGAACACCGTCTTCAGGTACATCTCTGTGGTGTCGATGAGATCTCCGGACACGGGCCCTCCTCAGTAGCTGCACGACTGGCTCGCGCCAGCTTAGTCGGCATCCCGACCGGTCAAGAGCGGTTTCGCCAGCGGCGTCGGCGAGCTCAGTGCGAGAACCCCACCAGGTGGAGCAGCACCGCGAAGCCGTTGAGGAGCACATGAGCGAGCACACAGGGCCACAGCCGCCGCCAACGGTTCCAGATCACACCGAGCGCGATCCCGGTGGTCCCCTGCAGCGCGATCACCTGTGCGGCCGTGGCCCACAGCGGCCCCTCGCCATGGGAGAAGACGTGCAACAGACCGAACAGCAGCGACGCCGTCAGGATTCCAGACCAGGGGCCGACCAGAGCCTCCAGTCGGGTCTGCAGCAGCCTTCGGAAGAGGACCTCCTCCCCGAGCCCCGCAGTGATCGCCGTCGCGGTCGCCGCGATGATCAGCATCGGCAGCGGTGGCCAGGAGCTGGGCATGCCTGGGGAGAAGGGTCCGACGCTCGAGAGCAGCCCGAGCACGACCGCCGGGACGGCCAGCAGCCACGGCGAGACCTGCGGGCGCGGGAACTCCACGCTGGAGCCGTGACGTCTCCTCCGCGCGCCGAGCACGAGCATCGGGATCACGAGGAATATCGCGAACTTGAGCAGCACATAGTCCTCGGGCAGCGGGAGCACCGGCACCAGCAGGACGAAGCTGAGAGCCAGCGCGATCAGTCCGCTGGACTCCGTCGTGGCACATCGGCGGCTGCGGGCGATGACCGCACCTGTTCCCCGGCCCGTCGGCAGCACCAGCGTGAGCGCGACCGTGAGCACGGCGGGGACCAGCAGCAGCGGGAGTGCGATCGGTGCGTAGCCGGGATCTGCGGAGACCACGATCCCCTGGGGGCTGCGGAGCGCTGTCACGACGATGGCCGTGAGAAAGATTCCGCTCAGCACCGCGACCACCGCCGGATGGTCGCGGCGGGCCCGGGAGGCGGGAGGAGTCGTCCGGGATGTCGTCGGCGCCGCTGACGGTGCCGGAGGCGACGCCGGAGCCGGCACCGGGACCGGAGGCGACGCCGGAGCCGGGGCCGGAAGCTCTGCACTCATGGAGACATCATTGCTGTGTCCCTCGAGACTGCGCCTCCGCCGGAGGGAGGAGATCCTGCCGTGCCTGGCCCTGGCCTCGCCGCCAGCGAACGGGCCCGGACGCACAGCGCCCCGGATCCGCAAGGGATCCGGGGCGCTGTGCTCGCGGCGGGTCGGCCTCAGCCGTCCATGCCGCGCGGGCCGACTCTCAGGCCAAGCCCTTGATGATCTCGCGCATCAGGTCGGCGGTCTCGGTGGGGGTCTTGCCCACCTTGACGCCAGCGGCCTCGAGGGCCTCCTTCTTGGCCTGCGCGGTGCCGGCGGAGCCCGAGACGATGGCGCCGGCGTGGCCCATGGTCTTGCCCTCCGGGGCGGTGAAGCCCGCGACATAGCCGACGACCGGCTTGGTCACGTGCGCCTTGATGTACTCAGCCGCCCGCTCCTCGGCGTCGCCGCCGATCTCACCGATCATCACGATGCCGGCGGTCTCGGGGTCGTTCTCGAACGCCTCGAGGGCGTCGATGTGGGTGGTGCCGATGACCGGGTCGCCGCCGATGCCGATGGCGGTCGTGAAGCCGATATCTGCCAGCTCGTACATCATCTGGTAGGTCAGGGTGCCGGACTTGGAGACCAGGCCCAGCTTGCCCGCGCCGGTGATGTTCGAGGGGGTGATGCCCGCGTTGGACTTGCCGGGGCTGATCAGTCCCGGGCAGTTGGGCCCGATGATGCGGGTCGAGCCCTTCTCCTGCGAGTAGTTGAAGAACTCGGCGGCGTCCTTGACCGGGATGCCCTCGGTGATGATCACCAGCAGCTCGATCGCGGCATCGATAGCCTCGATCGCGGCGCTCTTGGCGAACTTCGGCGGCACGAAGACCACCGAGACGTTCGCGCCGGTGGCCTCCATCGCCTCGGCGACGGTCCCGAAGACGGGCACCTCGGCACCGCCTTCGAAGGTCACGGACTGGCCGGCCTTGCGGGGGTTCACGCCACCGACGATGGCCGTGCCGGAGTCGAGCATGCGCTGGGAGTGCTTCATGCCCTCCGAGCCCGTCATGCCCTGGACGATGACCTTGCTGTTCTCATCGAGAAAGATAGACATGTCGGGTGCTGCTCACTTTCCTGCGGCGGCGAGCTCGGCAACCTTCGCGGCGCCGCCGTCCATGGTGTCGGCCTGGGTGACGAGGGGGTGGGCGAAGTCGGCGAGGATCTGGCGACCCTCCTCGACGTTGTTGCCGTCGAGGCGCACGACGAGCGGCTTGGTGGCCGCGTCGCCGAGCTTCTTGAGAGCGCCGACGATGCCGTTGGCGACCGCATCGCAGGCGGTGATGCCGCCGAAGACGTTGACGAACACGGCGGAGACCTGCTCGTCGCCGAGGATCACGTCGAGGCCGTTGGTCATCACCTCGGCGGAGGCGCCGCCGCCGATGTCCAGGAAGTTCGCGGGCTTCACGCCGTGGGACTCACCGGCGTAGGCGACCACGTCGAGGGTGGACATGACCAGACCCGCGCCGTTGCCGATGATGCCGACCTCGCCGTCGAGCTTGACGTAGTTGAGATCCAGGGCCTTGGCCTTGGTCTCCAGCGGATCCTCGGAGGTGACGTCGACGAGTGCGGCGTGGTCCTCGTGGCGGAACTCGGCGTTGTCGTCGAGGGTGATCTTGCCGTCCAGGGCGACGATGTCACCGGCACCGGTCTTCACCAGCGGGTTCACCTCGACCAGGGTGGCGTCCTCGTTCTTGTAGACGTCCCAGAGCTTCTCCAGCACGGGGGCGACCTTCGCGCCGGTCTCGGCGTCGAACTTCGCCGCCTCGACGATCTCCTTCGCCTTGGCGGCATCGATCCCGACGTTGGGGTCGACGGCCACGCGGGCGAGAGCCTCGGGGCGCTCGACGGCGAGCTGCTCGATCTCCATGCCGCCCTCGACCGAGCACATGGCCAGGTAGTTGCGGTTCGCCCGGTCCAGCAGCAGCGAGAAGTAGTACTCCTCGGCGATGTCGGCTCCGGCCGCGATCATGACGCGGTGCACGGTGTGGCCCTTGATGTCCATACCGAGGATCTCGGAGGCCTGCTGCTCCGCCTCCTCGGGGGACTTGGCGATCTTGACTCCGCCAGCCTTGCCGCGACCACCGGTCTTCACCTGGGCCTTGACGACGACGACTGGGGTGCCGAGCTTCTCTGCGCCGGCCTTGGCGGCCGCCGGATCCTCCGCGACAACTCCTCCGAGCACGGGCACGCCGTGCTTCTCGAAGAGATCGCGGGCCTGGTATTCATACAGGTCCACGGGGTGGGTTTCCTCTCGATGTCGGCAGTGGGCGGCCGGCCGCACTGGCCTCGATGCCACCCCTGGGAACACTTCCAGGGTATCGCTTCCCGGACGCCGATCGCACCATCGACAGCGGTGTGCGCGGCGTCTCACGCGGGCGGTCATCGCCGGGCAGCGATCGCCCGCGATCGTCCTGGGTGCGCGCCCAGCTGGCGCGACTACGATGAGGAGATGAATCGACGACCCCGCGGCCTGTTCCCGCGAGTACGGGAGCACATCGGCTTCAGCGTGATCGCGATCGGCGTGCTGTTCATCGTGCTGCGGCTGGTCGGGGTGCGCTCCACCTTCGCGGGCTTCGTCCTGTCGGTGACCATCACCCTGGCACTGAACGTGGGCCTGTCCTATTACCACGACTACCGCGCGAAGCACCCCCGGCCGCAGCGGGAGAGTCGCGGTGGCGGAGATATCCGCTTCCGCGAGGAGGATGACCTCCGCTTCCGCGAGGACGACGTCCGGGATCAGCGCCGCATGGACCCTCGCGACCGGGACCACCTCCCGTCGCGCGAGCGTCGCGACGAGAACCGCTGAGAGGAAGAGCCGCCATGGCCGACTGGAAGACCTACGCGAAAGCCGCTCGCAACACGGCGCGCAAGCAGGCTCCGGAGGCGCGCGACGCCGCCCGGCGTGCCTCCGACCGGGCGGGCGGGTACGTCCGCGCCGCAGGAAAGTCGATCGACGAGGGACGGGACGAAGGTCGCCAGGAGCGCTCCGCGCCGCAGACCGCGACCTCCGAACGGCCACGGGTCGACGGCGACAAGCTCCGCCGGGACGCCGCCGCGTACTACACGGTGGCCAACCGCCGG
Organism: Brachybacterium paraconglomeratum; assembly: GCF_039541415.1. Lineage (GTDB taxonomy): Bacteria > Actinomycetota > Actinomycetes > Actinomycetales > Dermabacteraceae > Brachybacterium > Brachybacterium paraconglomeratum_A. The sequence continues at coordinate 190,554 of NZ_BAABGE010000010.1, read as the reverse complement.
GTGACGGCAGCGAACATCGGCCCCCGGATCCTGCGGGCCCTGCGCGATGCCCTGTTGATCGGGATGTCCCTCTTCATCATCTGGGGAGTGCTCGCGGCGGCGGGGATCCCGATCCCGTTCACCACGGTGCTGATCATCGTCGGGGTGATCGTCGTGGTCAGCTTCGTCGGCGGCGTCTATGCGCAGTGGAAGCGGGCCCAGGAGGCACGGCAGCCTGCTTCCGAGCCCCGGGCCTGACGAGCCGCTCCCCCGCTCCCGGGAACGAGCTCCTCGCGCCTGAGATCCCCATCTCCGTGCACCACCAGGACCTTCGCCGCCTCTGCTGAGCGCGCCGCAGATCTACTCTGGACAGGTCCCTGCCCTCGGCCCGACCGGATGCGCGCCATCCTGGCCGGAGCCTGCTCCTGAGGTGGTCATGCCTGAGCCGTCCCTCCCCCGTGCTGCTGCTCCGCTCGGTGGCCGTCCCCGTCCCGGAGTCTCGACGGGCCGCGGCTCCTGGCATCGCCGTGCGTCTCGACCCGTGTCGCTGTGGATGGTGGCTCTGGTCGTCGTGGTGCTGACCCACCAGTGGATCCCGCAGTCGCGCTGGCTGCTGGTGCACATGGTGACGCTCGGGCTGATCACGACCTCGATCATGGTGTGGGGGCAGCACTTCACCGAGGCGCTGCTGAAGACCCGCCTGGGTGAGGAGTCCCGTCCTCGGCAGCTGCACCGCCTCCGGCTGCTCAGCGCCGGGGTGCTGGTGACGATTCTCGGCATGCTGCCGGCCTGGCCCTGGGTGGTGGTGCTCGGGGCGCTGATGGTGTCCGCTGCGCTGCTCTGGTACGCCGCGGCGCTCGGTGCACAGATCCGAGCGGCCCTGGCACCTCGTTTCGAGTTCACGGTCAAGGCGTATCTCGGCGCGGCCTGCCTGATCCCGGTCGGGGCGACGCTCGGCGCGGTGATGGCCTTCAGCCCGGGAGAGCCGTGGCAGGGACGTCTGCTGCTCGCCCATCAGCTGGTGAACATCCTGGGTTTCGTGGGGATCACGGTCACCGCCACCCTGCTGACGCTGTGGCCCACGGTGCTGCGCACCCGGATCGAGCTGGCCGCCGCGCGGCGTTCAACGGGCGGGCTGCTGGGCATGCTGCTCTCGGTGATCGGCGCGACCACAGGGGCTCTGCTGGGCTCGACGCTGCTGGGCTGCGCCTTCCTGCTGGCCTATCTGGGGTCCTTCGCCTGGGTCGCCGTGACCCTGGTGCAGGTGACGCTGCGTGCCGCTCGTCAGGAGCGCACGGTGCCGCTGCCGCTGTTCCCGGTGCTGTCGATCGGCGCCGGGGTGACCTGGTTCGCGATGACCGTGGTGGGGCTGCTGGTGATGTGGTGGCGATCAGCCGACGCGCAGCTCGCCAGCTCGCTGGTCGCCGCCGACATCCAGCAGCTGACCGTGCCCTTCGTCGCCGGGTTCCTGCTGCAGGTGCTGCTGGGGGCGATGAGCTATCTGCTGCCGGTGACGATGCGCGGCGGCCCCCGTTCCACGAAGGCCGCGCTCGAGGTGATGAGCCGTTTCGCGGTGCTGCGCACCGTCACCTACAACCTCGTGGTGGCGCTGTTCGTGCTGTCCGGGATCAGGACCGCCACCTCCGGGGCGATGTTCGCCGCGCTCACGCTGGGAACCGCAGACGTCGCAGACTTCGGGTCGTGGTCTCGGGTGGCACTCTCGCTGCTGGGCTTCGCAGTGCTGTTCACCTTTCTGGTGCTGATGGGACTGGCCATCCGGGCGAGCGTGCGGAACCGCGGCGTCGGCCTGCCGATGCCGGGCCGCGCCCCCGACTCGTCGTCAGGGGCCAGAGCCGCGCCGGCTGCACCAGCCTCCGCCGCCGCCGGATCATCCTCTCTGCCGACTCCCACTCGCGCAGCGGCTTCCACGTCGCCTCGTGCGGAGACCATGGGCCGCCGGGCGCTGACCGGAGCGCTGCTGGGGATCGGGTCGGTGCTGGGCGTGACAGCGCTGGGCACCTCGCTGGATCGTGCGCACGGTTCGCTCCCCGACCATGGGGCGCTGCGCGGCGCCGGTGCAGGCGCGGTCGCCGCCACCGGGGCGACCACCACGATCGCGGTGAGCATGGCGGAGATGCGCTTCTCCCCCTCCCTGCTCGAGGTGCCCGCCGGGGACGCGCTGGTGATCGAGCTGAGCAATGAGGACCCCTATGACGTCCACGACCTCGTGCTCGCCAGCGGAATCTCCTCCGGCCGGCTGCAGCCCGGGGAGAGCACCACGGTGGATGCCGGGATGGTCGGCCACGATCTGGACGGCTGGTGCTCGATCGTCGGTCACCGCGCGATGGGGATGACGCTCCGCGTCACCGCTGTCGGCGCCGGTGCCGCACCGGGAGCCGAGCACCCTGCTGCTGGTGCGACCGGGCAGGAGCTGACTCGGATCCCCCTGGATCTGCAGGCCGCCCCGGGCGCCGGCTACGAACCTCGCCCTGCACTCCTGCCGCCGAGCGTCGGACCGGAGCAGCGCCTCACCCTCGAGGTCACCGATGTCGAGGCCGAGATCGCTCCCGGGGTGCGGATGGATGCGATGACCTTCGGCGGCACAGTGGTCGGCCCGGTGCTGCGCTCCGAGCTCGGTGCGCAGCTCACCGTCGACCTGGTGAACCACGGATCGATGGGGCACTCGCTGGACCTGCATGCCGGTCGCATCTCCCCCGACCAGGCGATGCGCACCATCCCGCCCGGTGAAAGCCTCGAATACTCGATCACCACCGACCATGCCGGGATCTGGCTCTACCACTGCTCGACCATGCCGATGAGCGTGCACCTGGCCGCCGGGATGGTGGGCGCGCTGATCGTCCCACCGGCTGTCCTGGCGGAGGTGGACCGCGAGTATGTGCTGGTCCAGTCCGAGCACTACCTGGTGCCCGAGGGCGCTGCCGGATATGACGCCGCGATGCACACCGGAGCCCACCCCGTCAGCCCCGCGAAGATCGCGGCCGAGCAGCCCGACGTCACCGTGTTCAACGGCCACGCCAACCAGTACGTCCACGCCCCGCTCGAGGCACGGGTCGGCGAGCGGGTGCGGCTGTGGGTGCTCGCCGCCGGACCCTCTCGAGGGATCTCCTTCCATGTGGTCGGCGGTGTGTTCGACACCGTCTTCAAGGAGGGCGAGTACCTGTTGCGCCCGGACAATGAGAACCGTGGCGGGGCCCAGGCGCTGGATCTCGCGGCGGCGCAGGGCGGGTTCGTCGAGCTGGTCTTCGACGAGCCGGGCACCTATACCGCGGTGAACCACTCCTTCGTGGAGATGGAACGCGGGGCACGGGCGCTGATCACGGTGACCGCCTGAGCCGCTGCAGCACGAGTACCGTCACTCCATGACCTCACCGCCACCCCGTTCAGGCCTCCACCACCTCGAGCTGTGGACCGCCGACCTCTCGGTCACCGAACCTGCCTGGCACTGGCTGATGACGACTCTCGGCTGGATCGCCGAGCGGGTGGAGGGCTGGGATCTGGGCCGCATCTGGCGCTGCGGCGACGGCAGCTACCTGGTGCTCGAGCAATCGTCGGACGTGCTCGGCACCCGCTCGGAGCGTCGGGCCCCTGGCATGAACCACCTCGCCCTGTGGGTCAGCGACCGCTCCGTCCTCGAGACGGTCCGGAGCGCCGCCTCGGAGCACGGCTGGCGCGAGCTGTTCAGCGAGCAGTACCCGCACGCCGGCGGCCCCGACCACACGGCCTGGTATGGCGAGGACCCCGAGGGCATCGAGGTGGAGCTGGTCCTCGCTCCCTGACCCCGGCCCCGCAGACCGGGTGCGCTCAGAGCTTGGTGATCGCGGCGTACCGCAGCACCAGGCGTTTGGTGCCGTGCGGCGGCTTGAACTGCACCTCGATCTGGGTCTTGTCCCCCTGCCCGGCGACCTCGGTGACCGTCCCCATCCCGAAGGAGTCATGGGTGATCCGATCCCCGGCCACGAGCTGCGGCAGCTTCTCCGCCGGGGTGGCGGTACGGCCCGATCCGAGGCTGGGCCGCTTGATGTCGCTTCGCCCGCCGCCGATGCCACCGCTGAAGGAGGGACCTCGCTGGGAGTCGCTCCTGCGGCTTCCGCCGTATCCGCCCGAACCACCCGAGCCGCTGTAGCTCCCACCGAATCCGGCGCCGCTGAGCGTGGACCCGGCGCGGGCGACGTCGAGCACCTCCTCGGGGACCTCGTCGAGGAAGCGGCTGGCCGGCATGAACTGCGACTGCCCCCAGGTGGAGCGCATCTGCGCGCGCGTCAGATAGAGCTTCTCGCGGGCGCGGGTGATGCCCACATAGGCCAGGCGCCGTTCCTCCTCGAGCTCCTCCGGGTCACCGAGAGTGCGGTTGTGGGGGAAGGTGCCGTCCTCCATCCCGGTGAGGAAGACGACCGGGAACTCGAGTCCCTTCGCGGTATGGAGGGTCATGAGCGTGACGAACTGGTCCTCCTCCCCGGGGATCTGGTCCGCATCCGCGACCAGGGAGACCTTCTCCAGGAAGCGGTCCACGAGGCTCGCCTCGGGGTCATCCGGGGCGGTCAGCGCGGTGTCCGGGGCGACGTCGGCACCAGGAGCAGCTGCGGGGGCGGTCCCGCCGGTCGCGTCGTCCGAGACAGGCGCTTCGTCCGAGGCAGTCGCGTCGGCGCTGGCAGTCACCTCGGCCTCGGCAGTCGCGACCGTCGCGGGAGCCACGTCGGCGGCTGCCGGAGCGACTCCGACCTCGGCCATCTCCTCCTCATACTCGCTGGCCACCGCGTCGGCTTCCTCGGTCTGCGCCTCGAATTCGGCGGCGACGCTGATCAGCTCGGCGAGGTTCTCCAGGCGGGACTCGTCCTGCGGGTCATCGCTGCTCTGCAGCTCGGCGTCATAGCCCGAGCGCTGCAGGATCGCCTCGAGCAGCGCAGCGGGGCCTTCCCCGGCCTCAGCCATCTCCTGCAGGCCCTCCAGCATCGCCACGAAGACCCGCACCGCGTTCAGCGAGCGGGTAGCGATGCCGGGCGCCTCCTCGGCGCGCCGCAGCGCCTCTCCGAATCCGATCCGGTCCCGCTCGGCGAGCATCGCGATCGCCGCTTCCGCGCGGTCGCCGATCCCACGCTTGGGAACGTTGAGGATGCGGCGCAGGTTGATCTCGTCGGCCGGGTTGGCGAGCACCCGCAGGTAGGCGATCGCGTCCTTGATCTCACGGCGCTCGTAGAAGCGCGTGCCGCCGACCACCTTGTACGGAAGGCCGACCCGGATCAGCTGGTCCTCGAGCGCGCGGGACTGGGCGTTGGCGCGGTAGAAGATCGCGATCTCCCCGGCGCGGCGGCCGTCATCCACCAGGGCATCGATCTGGCGGCCGATGTACCGGGCCTCTTCGCGCTCATCATCGGCGACGTAGAGGGTGATCTTCTCGCCCTGGCCCTGATCGGTCCACAGGTTCTTCTTGCGCCGCCCGGCGTTCTCCTCGATCACGGAGTTCGCCGCGGACAGGATGTTCTGGGTGGAGCGATAGTTCTGCTCGAGCACGATGGTGCGAGCGGAGGGGAAGTCCTGCTCGAACTCGACGATGTTGCGGATGGTCGCACCGCGGAAGGCGTAGATCGACTGGTCCGAGTCACCCACCACGGTGAGATCTGCGCGGGGGTCCTCCCCCACCAGCTCCCGCACCAGCTGGTACTGGGCGGTGTTGGTGTCCTGGTACTCGTCCACCAGCAGGTGCCGGAAGCGCCGGCGATAGCCCTCCCGGATCGCCGGGTTGTCCCGCAGCAGGGCCACCGTCAGCCCGATCAGGTCATCGAAGTCCACCGCATTGGCCTGGCGCAGCCGCTCGGTGTAATTCGTGAAGATCCGGGCCAGGGTCCGTTCGAAGGGGTTCTTCGCGCTCTCCGCCTGGGCGGCGAACTCCACTGGCTCGACCAGGTCGTTCTTCAGGCTCGAGATCCGCGAAGCCAGTGCCCGAGGGGCGTGCTTCTTGGTGTCCAGCTGCAGGTCCTTGGCGATCGTGGTGATCAGCCGCAGGGAGTCCGCACTGTCGTAGATGGTGAAGGAGCTCTTGAGCCCCGCCGCCTGGGCATCCCGGCGCAGGATGCGCACGCAGGCGCTGTGGAAGGTGGCCACCCACATGCTGCGGGCCACCGGGCCCACCAGCTCTGCCACGCGCTCGCGCATCTCGGCCGCGGCCTTGTTGGTGAAGGTGATCGCGAGGATCTCCCCGGGCATCGCCTCCCCGGTGCGCAGCAGATGCGCGATCCGGCGGGTGAGTACGCGGGTCTTGCCCGAGCCGGCGCCCGCGACGATCAGCAGCGGGCTGCCGCGATGCTCGACGGCTTGGTGCTGGGCCGGGTTCAGCCCGTCGACCAGCTCTGCGAGTCCCGCGGCGGTGGCGCTGGCGGGCGAGCGCCAGCTCCCGATCCCCGGCTCTCGCTCAGCCGGGTGCGGAGCCTCAGCCAGATCCGCTGGTGGCTGAGGCACGGAGCGACCCCGCGCCGGTGACGCCGCATCGAAGGAAGGCTCCTCGTCGTAGGGCGGCTCGTCCTCGTGGGGCGGCTCGTCCTCGTCATAGGGCGGCTCATCGACCATCGGGGGCCCGTCGGGCAGCGGCGGCTCCTCGGAGCGGTCGCGCTCCTCGTCGCTCCTCGTCGCAGGAGCGGCGGGGGTCACCGACACACCGTCCAGGCGGCGGAAGGCATCGGGCAGCGAGAGGTCGTCGAAGAGTGAGCTCATGAGGGTTCCAGGATAGGCACGGGGCCCGACAGCGTGTGCGCTGCCGGGCCCCGTTGTGGACTGATCGATGCTGAAGGTGAGCGCAAGCACGCCCCGACCGTGTCGTTCAGCCGGTCACCGCTCAGACGAAGACGGCGATGATCACGTTCAGGACGATCGCGGTGGGGATGCCGAACCACACTGCGGAAGAGGTCTCGGGACCCTTCTTGTTCGCGATATAGGCGAGCGCCACAGCCACCACGCCGACCACCAGCTTGATGCCGAGCTTCATGTGGTTCGGGTCGCCGGTGATCGAGACGAGGACGGCCAGGAGGAGACCGATCACCACAGCAGCTGCCGTGGCATGAGCCATGCCCTTGTTGGGCTGGCGGGTACGGGCAGCTGCCACCCAGGTGCCGAGCGCCACGGCCCAGCAGATCAGGTGCAGCACGACAAGGAGGGAGATCAGAAAGGACATGACACCATGTTAGATCCCTGCCCTGAGAGAACTCTGCTCACTGCGTGCGAGAATCACCGCATGTCAGCGGCATCACCCGGCTCGCCCGATTCTCCGGACCCCGACGTCATGCCGTTCGGAGCGCGCGGCGCGCACGGCACTGAACCCGCGCAGCTCGATCCCGACTGGCTGGCCCAGGAGCTCTCCGAATTCGATGCCGAGCGTCCACCCCGCCTCACCCCGGGCCGCCTCGTCGCGGGGTTGCTCTCCGGGGTGCTGGTGATCGCACTGCTCGCCTGGGTGCTCCCTTGGGCCACCGGTGCGAGCTGGACTGAGATCGGCTCGACCCTCTCCTCCCTGCCGCTGTGGGCGCTGCCCGCGATGGTGGTGCTCGGAGTCGGGGCGCTGGTGCTGGAATCGTTCACCGTGCGTGCCGCGCTGCCGGCCTCACGCTGGTCCCCGGCTCTGCTGGGGCATGCCGCGTCGTCAGCGACCGCCCTGGCCATTCCGGGTGGCTCCGTGCTGGGGCTGGGTCTGATGGGCTGGATCCTGCGCCGGTCCGGACTCGCTCTGCCGCTCATCTTCACCGGCATCGTCGCAGCCTCACTGGTCGAGATGGTGATCACCTCGGTGCTGATCCCGCTGCTGGGACTGGCCTCCTACGCGCTGAGCTCGCTCCTGTCACCTACCGGGATCACACTGCCCGGGGCGCTCTGGGCGGCGCTGCTCGCGCTGCTCGGCGCCGTGCTCGCCCTCGCGCTCACCGCGGTGCTGCTGCGTCGGATAGTGCTGACGAAGATCCTCACCCAGTTCGGGCAGTCGCTGCCCGAGCACATCGCGCGCGAGATCCTGACGCAGCGGGATGCCCTGGTGCAGATGCTCCGGCGTCGCCCGCTGCAGCTGGTGGCTCCCACGATCGGCGCCCGGGTGCTGCAGTGGATCGCCTTGCTGGTGGCCATCGAGGCGGTGGGTGCCGCTGTCCCGCTGGCGCTGACGGTGGCGATCTTCGCCCTGGGACGGGTGCTCTCGCTGGTGCCGCTGACTCCGGGAGGCGCCGGGGTGTCTGAGGCAGTCGGTGCCGCGGCGTTGGTGGCGCTGGGGGTGGGCGCGGCCGAGTCCGCAGCGGCGATGCTCCTGCTGCTGGTGACGATGCTGCTGGTCCCGCTGCTGTGCGGCGCGCTCGCTGCGGTGGTGGCTCTGAGCCGTGCGCCGGAGCGCCGGTCGACGCGCTGAGCCGACTGTCCGCCGCCTCGCCGGGAGCTCAGCCGGTCACCCGCGGCTCAGCCGATCTCGTCGTAGTCGGGCGTGTCGATCCCGAGGGTGTGCGAGGGGTGGGCGGGAAGGCCTCCGCCGACGCCGGGCAGCAGCGGGAAGCCACCGATGCTGGCACCGTGCTCCGTGCCGACGAAAGCGGCGACATCCTGCACGTGCCGATGGGCGTCATCGCCCCTGCCCAGGAATCCTGCCCCCGAGTAGCCGCCCAGCCTGCGCCCGCTGCTGCGTTCGCTGGCCAGTGCGGCCCCGTCCAGCTGCTTGGCGCTGGCCCGCATCCCGCTCGCGACCCGTCCCAGCTCCGGGTACTGCTCCAGGGTCCAGCGCTCGTGGACCCGCTCGCCGATCTCGCGAGACTCCTGGTCCTCGGAGAGGGTGACGTCCACGAGGGAGTTGGCCAGGCGCAGTCGCAGGATGGTGAGGCGATCGGCGGCTCGGCGCAGGGCATCGGCGTGCCCTCGCAGCCCTTGCGGGTCCGCGGTCATCGGTCAGCTCCTTCCGGAACTCGCTGGTGCGGAGGTGTCGAGGTCAAGGCACCTGCGGTGCACTCATGGTAGGGGTTTCAGTGCCGAACGTCTCCAGCCATTCGTCCAGGATCGAGACGGCCCTGGCGCGGGCATCTGCATCGGAGAGGAAGACATCATGGCGGGCACCATCGATCGCCTCGAGCCTCACCTCAGGGCCGAGACGGGCGGCGGCGCGAGCGAGTGCGCGGACGTCCAGCACCGAATCGGCGCGCCGCATCTCTTCGACGAACCGGGCACCGATCCTGCTGCGGGCGGAATGCAACACCAGCACCGGGATGTTCAGCGGGCCGGCAGCGGCGAGGCGGCGCTGGCCGTCGATGATCGCGCCGAGGGTGTTGGCCGGCAGGCTGTGCCCTCCGGGCGGCTTGAGCATCAGGTCATAGTCGTAGGGCCCGCCGAAGTCACGATGAGTGGCGCGGGCATAGTTCGAGCTCCCGGACGGGAAGAGGGGACGCTCCCGGAGCCGCTCCGCGAGCAGCTTCACCGGCGCTTCGGCGAGGGATCGGGCCACGGGTCCCAGATGCATCTCGAGCCACGGGGAGTTCAGCGCGAGGCCCGACACCGTGCGGGGATGGCGCTGCGCCCAGAGCGCCGCGGTGAGCCCACCGGTCGAGTGCGCCAGCAGCACGGGTGGCCGATGGCGACCGATGATGCGCAGCGCGGCCCCGATCTCCTCGTCATACCGGCTGAGGGAATCGACCTCGGTCGCGGTCTGGCCGGGCAGCAGGCTGCGGCCGTGCTTGCGCAGGTCCAGGCCCCAGACGTCGTGCCCCCGCCGTCCCAGGTGCTCCATCAGCTCTCGGTGGAAGATGTAGTCGGACCATCCGTGCATCAGCAGGATCGGCGGCTTCGTCGCCGCGTCGATGGCTCCGGGGTCGGTCTGTGATGGGGTGCTCGTCGCCTCACGATGGATCAGTGTGGCGATCAGAGGCCCTTCGTCATCCGCCCCGAGATCGATCGGGTGGGTGGTGTACCCCTCCCCCAGGATCGGGTCCGTGCTCACTCGTCCTTGGAGCTGTCCTGGAGCAGGTCGACGACCTCGTCGCGGCGGTAGCGGCGGTGACCGCCGAGGGTACGCATATAGGAGAGCTTTCCCGCCTGAGCCCAGCGGGTGACCGTCTTGGGGTCGACGTGGAACATCTTGGCGACCTCGGCGGGGGTCAGCAGTTCTACGGCGTCCTCATTGCCCGCGGGCTGTTGCTCCGTGGCTGCGTTCATGGGGAGTGCGACCTTTCACTGCTGGCATAGGGGAGCGGGCCATGTCCTGCGACAGCTGCGGACGCACGCTCCGATCTCCAGACTACTGGGTAAGGTCTGAAGTCAGGCAAACTTAAGCCCAGTGTCGGCCTAAGATCCAGACCGCTGTGATGACCTCTCGGTCACATCAGGGAAGACGGAAGGGATGTCCGGCACGTCTCGCGCCTCGGAGTTCGCCGGACAGCGGGACGACCATGTACCCTGGCTACACGAATCTAATGCCATCTTCCGGGTCGACAAGAGCACCCGGCAGCCGATGCACAGGGGGTCAGATCCATGGGTCGCGGCCGACAGAAAGCCAAGCACACCAAGGTGGCTCGGGACCTCAAGTACTACAGCCCGCCGACGGACCTCACGGCGCTGCAGCGAGAGCTGCAGTCTCAGAGAGGCGAGACAGCCTCCAGCAACGGAGACAGCCGGGCCGAGGACAGCGACGACCGGGCCGACGAAGACGCTCCGTCCGTCTATCGCCGTTGAGGACGGCCCGGCATCAGCCGGGAAGCACCGTGACACAGCAGGAGGGCCGACCCATTGGGTCGGCCCTCCTGCTGTGTCGGGCCGTCCGCCGGTTCACAGCCGGTGACCCGTCAGGACCAGTGATCCGTCAGGACCAGCCGGGGTACTGCCCGGCGAGGAGGACCGAGCCGCCCTCGACGCCCTTGGCGCCGGCGACCACGTGCTCCAGTGCGGCACCCGGCTCAGGCAGCGAGTCCTCGCCGACGACCTCGCCGATCACCCGCGCCCCGAGACCCTGCTCGGCGAGCACCGCCAGCGTGGCGTCTGCCTTCGCGGGATCGACCAGCGCCACCATCCCGACGCCCATGTTCAAGGTTCCCTCGAGATCCAGCTGAGGGACCGAGCCCCACTGCGCCACCTGCGAGAACACGGCACCTGGCTGCCACCGGGCACGGTCCACGCGGGCCGCGAGCCCACGGGGCATCACGCGGGCGAGGTTCGCGGCGAGCCCGCCACCGGTGACATGGCTCAGCGCGTGGATCGCTCCGGAGGTGCGCACATCCCGCAGCACGGCCAGCAGATCTGCGGTGTAGATGCGGGTCGGCTCGAGGAGCTCCTCACCGAGGGTGCGGCCGAAGTCGTCGATATGCGCTTCCAGGGAGACGCCGGCGGCCGCGATCACGGCGCGCACCAGCGAGTAGCCGTTGGAGTGGAGGCCGGAGGCATCCATCCCGATCACCACGTCCCCGGCCCGGACCCGCTCCGGGCCCAGCAGTTCATCAGCCTCGACGACACCGACGGCTGCGCCGGCCACGTCATAGTCCTCGGCGGCCATCAGCCCGGGGTGCTCCGCGGTCTCCCCGCCCACCAGGGCGCAGCCGGCGAGCTGGCAGCCCTCGGCGATGCCGCGCACGATGTCGGCGATCCGCTCGGGGACCACCTTGCCGCAGGCGATGTAGTCGGTCATGGCCAGCGGCGCTGCGCCGACGACGATGATGTCGTCCACGACCATGCCCACCAGGTCACGGCCGATGGTGTCGTGGATGTCGAGTTCGCGGGCGATCGCGATCTTGGTGCCCACGCCGTCGGTCGAGGAGGCGAGCAGCGGGCGTCGATACTCCTTGATCGCACTGACGTCGACGAGGCCGGCGAAGGCGCCGATCCCGCCGAGCACCTGCGGACCGTGGGTCGCGGCCACGGCCTCCTTCATCAGCTCGACGGCACGATCTCCAGCGGCGGTGTCCACCCCCGAACCGGCGTAGGTGATCGAAGCGGGCCTGGGGTCCTTGGTGTTCATGCGTCCTTCCCGACGACGGCCGGCTCGGACTCACGAGCCTGGGTGATGCCCTGAGCCCGGGCGATGGGCTCCGGCAGGGCGACCGGGTACTTCCCGGAGAAGCAGGCGGTGCACAGCTTCTCCTCCGGCTGTGCGGTGGCGCTGATCATCCCCTCTTCGGAGATGTAGCCGAGCGAGTCCGCGCCGAGGGACCGGGCGATCTCCTCGATGCCCAGACCGTTCGCGATCAGTTCTGCCCGAGAGGCGAAGTCGATCCCGTAGAAGCAGGGCCAGCGCACCGGCGGGGAGGAGATGCGCACATGCACCTCGGCAGCCCCGGCCTCACGCAGCATCCTCACCACCGCGCGCTGGGTGTTGCCGCGCACGATCGAGTCGTCGATGACCACCAGCCGCTTGCCGGCGACCACTTCCCGCAGGGGGTTGAGCTTGAGCCGGATCCCGAGCTGGCGGATGGTCTGGCTGGGCTGGATGAAGGTGCGGCCCACATAGGCGTTCTTCACCATCCCCTGCCCGTAGGGGATGCCGGACTCCTGCGCATAGCCGATCGCGGCCGGGGTTCCGGATTCCGGGGTGGGGATGACCAGATCCGCCTCGACGGGATGCTCGCGGGCCAGCTGCCGGCCCATCTCGGCGCGGGCCTCGTTCACGCTGCGGCCGGCGATGCGGGTATCAGGGCGGGCGAGATAGACGTACTCGAAGACGCAGCCCTTCGGCTCGGGCGTGATGACCTGCTCGCTGCGCAGGCCCTGCTCGTCGATGACGATCATCTCGCCGGGGGCGACTTCGCGCACGAAGCTCGCGCCGCAGATGTCCAGGGCTGCGGTCTCCGAGGCGACCACCCAGCCGCGCTCGAGCCGGCCCAGCACCAGCGGACGGATACCTTGCGGGTCACGCGCCGCGTACAGCGTGGTCTCGTCCATCAGGGTGAAGCAGTAGGCGCCGCGCAGGTGCGGCATCAGCTCGCGCAGCGCGTCCTCGAGGGGACCCTCGCTGTTCAGCAGCGCGGTGACCAGGGCGGTATCGGTCGTGTTCCCGCGACCCAGCTCACCGGTGCGCGGCGTGCCATGGCGCTCCTCGATCAGCTCGAGCAGCTCCTCGGTGTTCACCAGGTTGCCGTTGTGAGCCATCGCCACGGTGCCGTCAGGGCGGGGACCCAGCGCAGGCTGGGCGTTGGACCAGTTCGACGCCCCGGTGGTCGAGTACCGGGTATGGCCGAGCGCGATATGTCCCTGGAGCGCTCCGAGGGAGGCCTCGTCGAAGACCTGGGAGACCAGTCCCATGTCCTTGTAGACCATGATCTGGGAGCCGTCGCTGGTGGCGATGCCGGCAGATTCCTGCCCGCGATGCTGCAGCGCATAGAGACCGTAATAGGTCAGTTTCGAGACGTCCTCGCCGGGCGCGAAGACACCGAAGACGCCACAGGCGTCTTGCGGGCCCTTCTCACCGGGGAGCAGGTCATGGGAGAGTTTTCCGTCGCCGCGTGCCACCGGTACATAGTGCCACAGCGCGGGATCACGCCGGGCTGCCGTCCGCGGGGAGATCAGCGGCGCGGTGCACGCTTCTGACGGTGCCGCACGGAATCGATGACGGCCGCGATCGTGGCCAGCGGGAGGCCGACGACGACAGCGGCGAGCAGCACGAAGTTGGCCACCCCACCGAGGTCCGCGAAATCGAAGAACGGGGCGCTGATCAGCGCGATGACGGCGGGCAGCGCGATCGCGACGGCGACCCAGAAGCCCAGGGTCGGGGTGCGGCCCCGACGCACGTAGATGCTGGTCTCGGAGGGACCCACCGGCACTGTCGCCGAGTCGCCGGCGTCGCGGGGGGCCTCGTCTGAGATGTCGGGCTGCTGATCGGCAGGGGTGTCGCTCTGCTCACGATCGACCGCCTTCGGGGCCGGCGCGGTGCCCGCCTCGTCGGCGCTCGCGGCAGCAGTCTCGGTGACTCCCGCAGCGTCACCTCCTTCGGCGCTCTCGGCGCGCTCGAGAGGTCCAGCGCTTGCGAGGTGCTCGGGCTTGTCGGGCTCGTTCAGGGTGCTCACGGTGTTCACAAACCTCCAGCAGCGTCGACCGCCGCGGCGACGATCGCCGGGTCGGTGCGGGTATCAGGGGCGCCGGCCTCTACCTGGGCACCGGAGCGGCGGCGCGCGGACAGGTGCACGTCGGACACGCCGCTGCGGCGTGCGAGGTCGACGAGGTGTGCGGGGCGGACCCCGCCACCGGCACAGATGTCAAGAATTCCTTCGGCGGCGTCGACCATCGCTGCCAGATCCTCGGCTCCGTCCAGGGCGTGGTCCGCGCCTCCGGAGCTGAGCACGCGATGAAAGCCGAGACCCAGCAGAGTCCGCACCGCATGTTCGCGCTGGGCACGGCCCGGCAGCGCATCGACGGCGCGGTGGGCGGTGAGGGTGATGCCGCGCAGCGCGACGCTGCCAGCGGTCAGGGCGCCGTCCCGGATGGTCTCGATCGCCGGGACGTCCAGCTCCCCCGACTCGGCGAGAGCACCGATCACCACGCCGGCGGCGCCGGCGGAGACGGAGTCTCGGGCGTGACGTGCCATCAGCTGCACCTCGTCCGGGGAGTACAGGAACTCCTCGGGATGGTCCAGGAAGTCACCGCGCTCCGCCCGCGAGCGGATCAGCACGTGCACGTCGAAATGGGGCTTCGCGTCCCGTGCAGCCACCAGCACCGAGGCCCGACGCGTGCATTCCTCGACCAGCTCGGGCGGCGGGGTGATCCCACCTCGTGCGAGCTCGATGCACAGCTCCACCCGATCTGCTCCGGCAGTGGCGGCGACCTCGAGACCCGCAAGGTCCTCGATCGCAATCTCTACGGCGATGCTCATGGCTGCTCCTGTTCACGGGCGGTGCGCACGACCCGTCGCGGTCCGGGCATGGGCAGCTGCTCGGTGAGGTCGCTGCGCTCCCCGCTGGCATGCACGCGGCCACCGGCGACGGCCTCCGCCCAGGGGAGGTCACCGCTGACCAGCGCCAGCCAGGTGGCGGCGTCGGTCTCGACCACGGCGGGCGGGGTGCCACGGGTGTGGCGGGTGCCGGGGATGGCCTGCACCGCCGCGTAGGGAGGGACCCGCAGCTCGACAGCGCCGCCCGGGAACTCCTCGGCGAACAGCTCCAGGGTGTGGCGCACCGCGGAGGCCAGCACGGGGCGTCCGGCAGCCCCCGGTGCGGTGGCCCAGGAGGCGAGTGCGCTGCGTCCCTGTTCAGGATCGGTACGACGGCTCACCACGTCAGCCGGCCACCTCCGGCAGCAGGTCGTGGACGGCGATGGTCGCAGCACGGTCCGGGCCCACGCCGATGGCGCTGATGCGGCACCCTGCGAGCTCCTCGAGACGAAGCACATAGGCGCGGGCGTTCTCCGGCAGCTCCTCGAAGGTGCGAGCCTCGGAGAGGTCCTCGGTCCATCCCGGGAGCGTCTCGTAGACCGGTGTGGCGTGGTGGAACTCGGTCTGCGTCATCGGCATCTCGCGGTGGATCACACCGTCGATGTCATAGCCGGTGCAGATGGGCACCTCGTCGATGCCGGTGAGCACGTCGAGCTTGGTCAGCACGATGTCGGTGAAGCCGTTGATGCGCGCCGCATGGCGGATCATCAGCGCGTCGTACCAGCCGCAGCGACGGGGACGGCCGGTGTTCACGCCGACCTCACCGCCGGTGGTCTGCAGGTACTCGCCCCACTTGTCGAAGAGCTCGGTCGGGAACGGGCCAGCGCCCACCCGGGTGGTGTAGGCCTTGGCGATCCCGATCACCCGGTCGATGCGGGTGGGGCCGATGCCGGTTCCGGTGCAGGCACCGCCCGCGGTCGGGTTCGAGCTGGTGACGAACGGATAGGTGCCGTGGTCGACGTCCAGGTAGGTGGCCTGGCCGCCCTCCATGAGGACCACCTCGTCACGGTCCAGCGCGTCGTTCAGCAGCAGGGTGGCGTCGACCACCATCGGGCGCAGTCGCTCGGCGTAGGACAGGAGGTTCTCGACGATCTCGTCGACCTCGACCGCCCGGCGGTTGTAGAGCTTGACCAGCAGCTCGTTCTTCTGACGCAACGCGCCCTCGATCTTCTGCCGCAGGATCGACTCGTCGTAGAGATCCTGGACACGAATGCCGAGGCGACCGATCTTGTCCATATAGGCAGGGCCGATGCCGCGCCCGGTGGTGCCGATCGCACGCTTGCCCAGGAAGCGCTCGGTGACCTTGTCGAGGGTCTGGTGGTAGGGCGCCACGATGTGGGCGTTGGCGCTGATCCGCAGCCGCGAGGCGTCGACGCCGCGCGACTCGAGCATGCCGATCTCCTCGAACAGTGCTTCGAGATTCACCACCACGCCATTGCCGATCACCGGCGTGACCTGTGGCGAGAGGATGCCTGCAGGGAGCAGCTTCAGCTCGAACTTCTCACCGTCCACCACCACGGTGTGCCCGGCGTTGTTACCTCCGTTGGGCTTGACGACATAGTCGACCCGCTCACCGAGGAGATCGGTGGCTTTACCCTTCCCCTCGTCACCCCACTGGGCTCCGACGATCACGACGGCGGGCATGGCGACTCCTGGAAGACGAGGACGAGCTGACGGGGGTCCGTAGCGCAGGAAGCGCACAGGGCCGCGTGGATCCTACCAAGCAGAGCCGAGCGCCCCCTGTGGTCAGCCCAGCAGGCTCGGGTCGGCCTCGCGCAGGAAGGCGGTCACGCGATCCGACTCGGCCACGTCGCCGAGCCGGCGGGAGGTCTCCCCCAGCATCGCCAGGGCACGCAGGAAGCCGCGGTTGGGGGCGTGGGAGGCAGGGATCGGGCCCTGACCGCGCCAGCCGGACTTGCGCAGCGCATCCAGTCCACGGTGATAGCCGGTGCGGGCGTAGGCATAGGCGGCGACATCGTCTCCGTCGGAGAGCGCGTCTTCGGCCAGGGTGGCCCAGGCAAGAGGCGACTCGAGGTGGCGGGCCGCGATCTCCTGCGGCTCGCCGTCCACGAGCTCTTCAGCCACCTGCACATCGACGAAGTCGTCGGGCAGTCGGGTCTCGGGAATCCCCAGAAGGTTCCCGCTGGTGAGGTTATCGGTACGATCAGCCATGAAAGCATCGTAGGCGCTGTCGCCTGATGACCACATGACAAGATTGAATCGCCCATGTCACACACGCAGGACGGCTCCGAGCTCCTCACCGGGCCCGGCGCAGGAGGACTCCTCCGCTCAGCCGTCGGCAACTCCGGAGGAGTGCTGCACAGCTGGCAGCTCGACCATGTCGACCACCGCCCCGGACGCAGCACCAAGGCGCTGTACCGCACGATGGTCTCCTGGCCCGAGCTCGACGGCCCGCAGGCTCCAGCCCGTGAGGAGCTGTTCGGGGCGAGCGCGCATATCGGCGAGCGCGAGAAGAACCTCTACGTCGCCGAGCAGACCCTGGTGATGACCGACGGTGACATCAACGTACGCGTGTGGCGCTACCCGCACGATCCCTGGCTGCCGATGCTTCCGCAGGTCTGCTATCCCGACATCGTCGGCCGCACCCTGCGTGACCTGGGGGCGCCGCTCGGCACCGACCCCTCGGTGCCGATCGCGATCGACGTGGTGTCCTATCGCCCTGGGCGACGTGCCGTGCTGCGCGCCTCACAGGGGGATCACGCCTTCTTCCTCAAGGTCATGCAGCCCCATCGCAGCGGGGAGATCGTGGACCGCCACCACCGACTGCTGGCCGCTGGGGTACCGGTGCCCGAGGTGATCGCCCACCACAACGGGCTCGTGGTCCTCGCCGAGCTGCCCGGCCGCCCCCTGGCCCGCGCGGTGATCGACGAAGGCGTCGACGCCTGCCGTGCCGAGGATCTGGTGGCGCTGGCAGATCGACTTCCCGCTTCGATGTATACCCTCCCGCTGCGTCCGCCCTGGACCGACTCGGTTGAGTTCTACGCCGGGATCGTCAGCTCCTCCGTCCCCTCCCTGGGCCCCCGGCTGGATGCCCTGGTGCGGGCGATCCGGGAAGGGCTGACAGCCCTTGAGCAGCGCATGGATATGGGTCCGCATGATGTGGTGCATGGCGATTTCTACGAGGCTCAGGTCTTCGTGGAGAACGGCAAGGTGGTGGGTCTGCTCGACATCGACACGGTGGGGCCGGGCCGGCGGGCAGACGATCTGGCCTGCCTGCTCGCACATCTCAGCGTTCTCGCGGACTATGGCAACGCCGGGCGCATCGACCGCGCCATGCAGGAGCGCGTCGAAGAATCCATCAACACCTGGCACGAGATGTTCATCGAACGGGTGGATCCCACTGAGCTCGCGCTGCGCTCCGCAGGAGTGGTGCTGTCCCTGGCCACCGGCCCGCACCGGCAGCAGGAAGCCTCCTGGGAGGCCGCCACCGAAGCCATCGTGCGCGTCGCGGAAGAGTGGGTCACCGCGGCCCGCCGAGCAGAGCAGCATCGTCGCGACGCTGCGGCGGCCGAGGACCGGCGCACTGCCCCGAGCGCCGGCACCCCGCCCCAGCAGCCGGTCCCACCCACCCAGGGGCCGACGGGAGTGCGCCAGGCCCCAGCCCCCGGGTCCGCCCCGACCGGGCAGCAGCCAGCGCCTCAGCAGATCCAGCAGCCACAGCAGCAGGTTCAGCAACAGGCCCGCCTGCGCCCCTCAGTCGCCCCACAGCAGAGCATGTCGGCCCCCGCACAGCAGTCGGCGCCCGTGCAGTCCGGACCTCCGCACTCCGCACCGCCGCAGTTCGGACCTCCGCAGTCCGGACCTCCGCACTCCGCACCGCCGCAGTTCGGACCTCCGCAGTCCACCTCTCGCCAGACCGGGGCTCCTCACGGTGCGCCGCAGAATCCCTCGACGCCCTGGGAGCAGTCAGCCCCGCCTGCGTTCTCCGCTCCGCTCGAGCACACTGGTCCTCCTCCCCCTCGTTCCGCCCCTCCGCCGAGGAATCCTCCGGCCGCCCAGCCGGTGCCTCCGCTGGATCCCTCCCCCGGGCAGCAGCACCCCTCCCGCGGGCCGCTGGACGATGGAGACGATGACTCCCCTACGCAGGAGCGCAGGATCGACTCGATCCAGCCCGGCTGATCTCCCGCCACGTTCTCTCCGCTGTGCCACCATCGGAGCATGCGTGCAGTGCTTCAGAGAGTCGACGGTGCCCAGGTCGAGGTCGACGGCAAGGTGGTCGGCGCGATCGAGGGCGAAGGTCTGCTCGTGCTGGTCGGTGTCACCCATGAGGACGGACCGGAGCAGGTGGCGACGATCGCCCGGAAGATCTGCGAGCTGCGCATCCTGGACGGCGAACGCTCAGTGCTCGATGCCGGGGCGCAGGTACTGGTGGTCTCCCAGTTCACGCTCTACGCGGACGTGCGCAAGGGGCGTCGACCCTCCTGGAGCAGTGCAGCCCCAGGGCCTGTCGCCGAGCCACTGGTGGAGCAGGTGGTCGAGGCGATCCGCGAGCGCGGCGTCACCGTCGCGACCGGACGCTTCGGCGCAATGATGCGCGTGGGCCTCACCAACGACGGCCCCTTCACGATCCTCCTCGAGGCCTGAGCGCCCGCAGCGGAGCTCAGCCCAGCAGGAGCGCCGAGAGCTCGGCGACGGTCGCGACGCATGGGACGTCGGCCGCCTGCTCGACAGGCCCGCCGTATCCCCAGCCGACCAGCAGCGCGGGCACGCCGTGCTCCGAGGCACCCTCGGCGTCGTGGATCCGGTCCCCGATCATCACGGTCCGCGCCCTGCCCGCCGCCCCGGCCGCGAGGCCCAGGCGCTCGAGAACGCTGCCGATCACCGCCGCTTTGTCGCTCCTGCCCGAGGCGCGGTCGGTGCCGCCGATCAACGCGAAGCGGTCCGCGAGGCCCTGCTGCTCGAGCAGGCGCCGCGCCGTGGTCTCCGGCTTGTTGGTCGCGACCGCTACGGTGCGCCCGGACGCCGCGAGCCCGTCCAACAGCTCCGGGATGCCCGGATAGGGCAGCGCCTCCAGCAGGCCGTGGGACTGGTAGTGCTCGGTGTACGCGAGGCGGAGCTCCTCCGCGCGCTCGGCGCTCATCCCGAGCACGCCGCGGAAAGAGGTCGTCAACGGCGGACCGATGAAGGTGCGCAGCACGGCGGGCTCGGGGAGCTGCTCGTCGCAGGCCGCGAAGGCGTGCTCGAGCGCCGCGAAGATGCCGGGTCCGGAGTCCACGATCGTGCCGTCGAGATCGAGCAGGACCACAGGGACGTCGGAGAGTGCGCCGGAAGCAGTGCTGAGCATGGGATCGAGCCTAACGTCCGCCCCGCGCCCTGCGAGGCGGGCAACCGATGGGCAAGAACTGCGCCCTCTCCCCCGCGCCGTTAGGCTGTGACCATGACCTACACACTCGTGCTGCTCCGCCACGGCGAGAGCGACTGGAATGCGAAGAATCTGTTCACCGGCTGGGTGGACGTCCACCTCACCGAGAAGGGTGAGGCTGAGGCCGCCAACGGCGGAGTGCTGCTGAAGGACGCCGGCATCCTGCCCGACGTCGTGCACACCTCGCTGCAGCGCCGCGCGATCATGACCGCGAACCTCTCCCTCGATGCCGCCGACCGCCACTGGATCCCCGTCAAGCGCGACTGGCGACTGAACGAGCGCCACTACGGTGCGCTCCAGGGCATGAACAAGTCCGAGATCCGTGAGAAGTACGGCGAGGAGAAGTTCATGGCCTGGCGTCGTTCCTACGACACCCCGCCGCCCGAGATCGAGTTCGGCACCGAGTTCAGCCAGGACCAGGACCCCCAGTACGCGGGCCTCGGCGACCAGCTGCCCAAGTCCGAGTGCCTCAAGGACGTCGTCGAGCGCTTCCTGCCGTACTGGGAGGAGGGAATCAAGCCTGACCTCGTCGAGGGCAAGACTGTGCTCATCGCCGCCCACGGCAACTCGCTGCGCGCGTTGGTGAAGTACCTCGACGGCGTCTCCGACGAAGAGATCTCCGGCCTGAACATCCCCACCGGCCAGCCGCTGGTGTACGAGCTGGACGAGGACTTCCAGCCCGTCGAGAAGGGTGGCCGCTACCTCGACCCCGTCGCCGCGAAGGCCGCCGCAGAGGCCGTCGCGAATCAGGGCAAGAAGTGAGCTGAGCTCAGCCTGATCCGGGTCCCCACGGGACCGGATGCACCGAGAGCCCCCGGCTGTTGCCAGGGGCTCTCGTCATGTCCGGGCGCTGGCGCGCCGGGGCCGGTCGGCGCGGTGCCAGCAGGCCAGCGACTGGCCCCACCGTGCGGCGGCAGGGCCGTTCGCTCAGCGGCGGCGCTTGGTGCCGAACAGGCTGCGGGTGATCTCCCGGCCCAGCACAGTGCCCGCGGAGCGGAAGAACGACTTCACGGCCGGCTTCTCGAAGAACCCACCCTCGTCCTTCTTCGTGGACGCCTTCCGCTGGGAGGCGCTCGACTCCTTCTCCCCCTGCTCAGCGCCTTCGTCGGCCCCCTCCTCGAGGGCCCTGGCGTCTTTCTCGGCCCGGGCGGTGAGGATCTCGTAGGCGGATTCCCGATCCACGACGGTCCCGTACTCCGCGGTGAGCGGCGAGGCCTTCACCACGGCGGCGATGACACCCTCCCCCGCCGGGTCCATCGAGGATTCCGGCGCGCGCACGGCGGTGATCGCCACCGGCGTGGGGGCCCCGTCCTCGCTCATCACCGTCACGATCGCCTCGCCGGTGCCGAGCGCGGGAATCACCTCGACCAGATCATGCTCGGAGGTCGGGAAGGTGCTGGCGGTGGCCTTGAGGGATTTCGCGTCGTCGGGCGTGAAGGCGCGCAGCGCGTGCTGGACCCGGTTGCCGAGCTGGGCGAGCACGTCCCCGGGGACGTCCTTCGGGGTCTGGGTGATGAAGAAGATGCCCACCCCCTTGGAGCGGATCAGCCGCACCGTCTGGACGACCTGGTCGAGGAACGCCTTGGAGGCGTCCTTGAACAGCAGATGCGCCTCATCGAAGAAGAACACCAGCTTGGGGACCTCGGCGTCGCCCACCTCGGGAAGGTCCTGGTACAGCTCGGCGAGCATCCACATCATGAAGGTCGAGAACAGTGCGGGCCGTGAGGCGACGCCCGGCAGTTCGAGGCAGGAGATGATCCCGGTGCCGTCCTCGGCCTTGCGCAGCAGCTTCTCGGTGTCGAAGGCGGGCTCACCGAAGAAGACATCCGCCCCCGAGGCCTCGAAGGCGGTCAGGCTGCGCAGGATCACGCCGGCGGTCGCGGTGGAGATTCCGCCGATGCCCTTGAGCTCGCCCTTGCCCTCGTCGGACGTGAGGAACTGGATCAGGGCACGGAGGTCCTTGAGGTCCAGCAGGCCCAGGCCCTGGGTGTCCGCGTAGTGGAAGATCAGCCCCAGCGAGCTCTCCTGGGTCTCGTTCAGCTCAAGCACCTTGGCCATGAGCACCGGCCCGAAGGTGCTCACGGTGGTGCGGATCGGCACGCCCTCGCCCTGGCCGCCGAGGCTGAAGAACTCGGTGGGGGCAGCGCGGGAGATCCACTCCTGGCCTCGGGCCGCGGCGCGGGCGGAGAGCTTCTCGGATGCCGGGCCGGGAACGGCGATGCCGGAGAGGTCGCCCTTCATATCGGCGACGAACACGGAGGCCCCGGCATGGGCGGCCTGCTCGGCGATCACCTGCAGAGTGCGGGTCTTGCCGGTGCCGGTGGCGCCTGCGATCAGGCCATGACGGTTCAGCATCCTCACCGACAGGTTCACGGCCACGGCCGGATTCGGCTCCTCGCCCTCGATCATCGCGCCGAGATGGATCCGACCGCCGTCGAAGGCATAGGCGTCGCGCACGGCCAGGGCCGAGGGGCTGAGCTGCGCAGCGGGGCTCTCGATGGTCTCGACGGTCTCCGCACCCGTGGGGGTCTCAGCGGTTTCGGGGATCTCGGTGCTCATGCTCTGGCTCCTCCTGCGTCGGCGCAGGCCGACGGATGCGTGGTCTCGACACTGGAATCGTAGCGGCCCAGCTCACATCCAGGTGCCGCCGGGCGCTACCGTGTGCCCATGAGTGTCCGCCGTGATTCCCCGTTCGAGGTTCTCGGCGATCCGCCGCAGGCCGTCCGCGCCACCGAGGAGCTGCCGTCGGCTGCCGTCGCCCAGATGCTGAGCGCTCCTTCGACTCCCGCATTGCTGGAGCTGCTGGGCATCACCGGTGACGATCACTCCGAGCTCAGCGCCCTGATCGGCCCGGCCCTGGCGGATCCGGAGATCCTCGCGGAGATCACCCGCGCCGCGAACCTGCTGCGGGTGAGCGCCGGGCTCGAGGCTCCCGCGGCTGCTCTCGACACCGTGAAGGAGCAGCACAACGCGCTGCAGCGGCGCCTCGCACCGGGGGAAGGCCTGCTCTCGATCCTTGCCCTGGTGGTGAGCACGTCGACGGTGCGGGCCTGGCATCGGGAGCGCGGGCTGAGCACCGAGCAGTCCTGGGAGGTGCTCGCGGACCTCGGTCAGCAGATGCGGGTCCATCGCCGCAGCAGCGGGCGGCTGGGACTGCACCAGCTGGCGTGGATGGCACTGAACTGGCGAGGACGCCTCGTGCACCTGGGTCGCCTCCAGTTCGATCTGCATCGCACGGAGAAAGGCACCGAGAACGAACGCTGGGTGATCGGCGCCCACATACCCGCCACCGGTCCGTTGGATCCCACGGCGGTCGAGGAATCCTTCTCGCAGGCGACCGCGTACTTCTCCACCCACTACGCGGATCTCGACACCGCACGCCCGCCCGGTGCGGTGCCGTTCGGCCATGAGTTCCTCTGCGACTCCTGGCTGGTGAACCCGGTACTCACCGAGGAGCTCGGTGCGGACTCGAACCTCGGCGCCTTCGCGCGGCGCTGGGAGCTGCTCTCTTCGGAGCGCTCGGATGAGGGCGCGGCCTTCTTCGTGTTCGGCCAGCGCCCGCCCTATGACGCCGCCGGCCTGCCCCGTCGGACGCGGCTCGAGCGCCTGGTCGCCGAGCGGCTTGAGGACGGCCGCGGCTGGGAGAGCGGGCACGGGCGCCTGGTGCGGCAGCGACCCGCTGGCGCGCAGGGTCAGAAGACCCCGTCGGCCTCGTCATAGCGGTCCAGCACCTCGTCGAAAGCGATGCCCAGGTCGATGCCGCGCGCCATCGAGACGGCGAAGGCGGTGCGGGTGATGGCGAAGCCGATCTGCACGGAGAGCATCGCTTGCTCCCGAGCGTCTTCTCCCCCGAGAATCTCTGTCAGCGCCTCGACCATCTCCGTCTGAACCGAGAGCATATTGCCGGTGGAGAGGGAATGCAGCCGCGGCTCCTTGGCCATGACCTCCTTCTTCAGCTCTCGCAGCCCGGCATCGATGGGCGCGGAGGAGATCGCCTCACGCAGCACCGTGCGCAGCGCCTGCAACGGGCCCTGCTCCTCGGCCAGGTGGCGCAGCCGCTCCGCGATCTCGGCGTCCCCGGCGCTGAGGACCCCGATGATCGCGGATTCCTTCGTGGACCAGTGATTGAAGAACGTCCGCGTGGAGACCCCGGCGCGGTGGGCGATCGCCTCGACCGTGACCCCTCCGAGCCCGTGCTCGCTCACCAGCTCGAGGGCGGCGCGATGCATGGCGAGCCGGGACTGACGCTTCTTCAGCTCGCGCAGTCCCAGGCTCTGGTCGGGTTCAGTCGTCTCGTTCACCAGACCATCGTAGGTCCGGCACATCACAAAATCTGCACTCAGTGAAATAGTGCATTGACTGCAAGTGTTGGATAGAGTGATCCGGTCGAGGCCCAGTGACGTGCTACGGCCAGCGGACGCCCTCCAGCGCCCTCTCCATCCTTCCGTCAGCACACCACTCCTCCGAGGAGCTCATGAGCACCCCACCCACCGCCACGCCACCCTCCAGCGCCGCCCCAGCCCCTGCCTTCACCGGCCTGGACCGACAGGGCAAGCTCGTCTTCGTCGGCCTCATGCTCGGCATGTTCGTCGCCTCCCTCTCGCAGACCATCGTCGGCCCCGCGATGCCCCGCATCGTCGGCGAGCTCGGCGGCATCGAGCACTACAGCTGGATCGCGACCGCCGCGATGCTGGTCTCGGCCGTGTCCGTGCCGGTGGTCGGCAAGCTCTCCGACCTCTATGGCCGCCGCTGGTTCTACCTGGGTGGACTGGCCATCTTCATGATCGGCTCGATCCTGGCCGGCATGGCACAGGGCTTCTGGTTCCTGGTCTTCGCCCGCGCCGTGCAGGGCCTTGGCATGGGCACGCTGATGCCGCTGAGCCAGACCATCATCGGCGACATCATCCCGCCGCGTCAGCGTGGCAAGTATCAGGGGATCATGGGTGCCGTCTTCGGCGTCACCTCGATCGCCGGGCCGCTCATCGGCGGTGTGGTCACCGATCATCTGGGCTGGCGCTGGCTGTTCTACCTGACCATCCCGATCGGGATCGCCGCCTTCCTCTTCATCCTGAAGTTCCTCCACCTGGAGAAGTCCGAGCAGCACGGCAAGGTCGATTTCGCCGGCATCCTCACCCTCACCCCCGGCCTGGTCCTCGCGCTGCTGGCCACCACCTGGGGCGGCGCCGACTACGCCTGGACCTCCCCGGTGATCCTCGGGATGTACGCCATCGCTGCGGTGTTCCTGATCGCCTTCGTGGTCATCGAGACCAAGGTCGAGGAGCCGCTGCTGCCGATGCACCTGCTGCTGCGCCCGATCGTCGCCCTGTCGGTCGCGGCCTCGTTCGCGATCGCGGTCGCGATGTTCGGCGCGATCATCTACATCCCCGTCTATGCGCAGGGCGTCATGGGAGTCTCCGCCACCCAGTCAGGCATGATCCTGATCCCCCAGTCAGTCGCCATGATCCTCACCTCGATCGTCGTGGGCCTGCTGATCTCGAAGACCGGCCGCTACCGGCCGTTCCTCATCGTCGGCGGCATCATCATGGTGATCGGATATGTACTGCTGGTCGCCCTCGAATACGGCGACACCCAGTGGCACCTCACCCTCGCGATGATCGTGATCGGCTTGGGGCTCGGCCTGTCGATGCAGGTGTACACGCTGATCGTGCAGAACGCGGTGGCCCGGCGCGAGCTCGGCACCGCCACCGCCGCGATCCAGTTCTTCCGCAACATCGGCTCCACCGTGGGCATCGCGGTGCTCGGCACCGTGATGACCGCGTCGATGTCCACCTCGATCAGCGATCAGATCGCAGCGCTGCCCGCGGAGGACCTCGCCGACCTGCAGGCCTCCGGCGGCGCAGATGTGACCGGTCTCGAGAATGCGGCGCTGGATCCCTCCGCCCTCTCGCAGCTGCCCGACATCCTCGTCGAGCCGATCCGGATGGGCATGGGCGAGGCGATGCACATGGTGTTCCTCACCGCCGTGCCCTTCGCGGTCATCGCCCTGGTGCTCTCGCTGTTCATCAAGCATGTGCCGCTGCGTGAGACCGTCGAATCCGCCGACGAGCTCGCCGCCCAGCCGGGTGTCGACGCCGCCGCGGAGCTCAGTGGCACCGGCACTGAGCCGCAGGACCTCCACCCGCGCACCGGCCCGATCCCGGTGATCGATCCGGAGCAGCTCGACGCTGCAGGCGCTGCCGATGAGCGAGAACCGGTCACGGCCGACGAACGCTGACTTCACCGGCACAACGGCCCGGCCCCGAGTCTTCACGGACTCAGGACCGGGCCGTTGGCCGCTCGCACCCGGGCCGCGGCACCGGGCCGACTCATGAAAAGATGGACGGATGCTGCTGACCGATCACTTCCCGCCCACGATGCCCGCGCCCCTGGAGGGCCACCTGACCACCAGGGTGCCGATCGAGGCCGACGTTCCAGCAGTCGTCGCCCTGGTCACCGCGGACATCCGCCGCCACACCCCGGACGGCTCGGCCGACGAGGCCGGGATGCGCTCGCGCATGGTGGGGCTGAAGTCCTGGGCGCGCCGCGAGGTCGTGGTGGTCCCCGTCGCCGCCGACGGCTCCCCCTCCCTCGATCGGGCCCCGCTCGCCTGGGTGGCGCTGGAGGACCGTGCCACCGGCCGCACCAACGTGCAGTTCGTGATCGCCGAGGATGCTCCCGAGCGCGACGCCCTGGCCGCCGCCCTGCTGGACTGGGCGGTCGAGGTGGGCGGCTCCTTCGCCCGCGCCCGCGGGATCGAGCGCACCCAGCTCGATGCCGATGCGAACGAGCTGGACACCGACCGCGGCAGACTGCTCACCGCCGCCGGTTACACGATGGTGCGCACCTGGCTGCACATGCGCCGGCCCGTCGACCCCGCCGAGCTCGAGGCGCTGCCGGCGCCGCGCGAGGGCACCAGGGTGCGGCAGGTCCATCGCCACGAGTCCGGGCTGCCGGTCGCCCAGGATGTGCGCACCGTGCACCGGATGCTCGAGGAGTCCTTCGCGGACCACTTCAACTCCTACCGGGAGTCCTTCGCCGAATTCGTCCAGCGCCTCATCGAGAACCCGGAAGAGGCGGGCTGGGACCACTGGTGGATCGCCGAGATCCACCGCGACGGCATCTGGCTGCCCGCCGGCGGCCTGGTCGCCGCCGTCCTCCCCAAGACCGAGACCCTGGGCGAGGGCACCTACCTCGAGTACCTCGGCGTGCACCGCTCCGCCCGCGGTCACGGCATCGCGAAAGCGCTGCTGAACGCCTCGATCCAGGACGCCATCGAGCGGGGCCGCACGCACGTCGACCTCGAGGTCGACGATGACTCCCCCACCGGCGCCGACGGTCTCTACGGCGCGATGGGCTGGGAGACCTACGAGCGCACCCAGTCCTGGCACTCCGCGGCCGACACCCACCCCTCACGCCTGCTCGAGCCGCCGACGGCCTGAACCGCATCTTCACGCTTCGGGAGTCACCGCTTCGCGCGGATCACACCTTCGGGGCATTGCGATGGCTCAGCCACCGCCAGATCCTCAAGGGGAACATGCCCAGCAGAGGGGCGCGCTCCCCGAGCCGTTCGTTGTCCCGGCGGTCGAAAGCGGTGGCGTAGCGCTGCGCGTGCGCAGGTGTGGGATAAGTCTTCGCTCCGTCGGCTTCACCGCATCCGCGCTCGCACTCCCAGTACATGGTGGAGCCCTCGGCCCGGAAGCTGGGCCGATGGCCGAACACGAGGCAACCGATCGGCATCACCTGCTCTCCTCCGCCGGGCGCCGCCCTTCGTCGCCTTCACCGCGGTCATCGCCCGGCCTCGTGACGCGGTCGGCGCGCCCATGATCTTCCCGCTCCGCTCCGTCGACCTCCTGGTCCGAGTCTTCGGCCCCCTCGGCCGAGAGCGGAGTCGCGAGATCCTCCAGCTTCTGCCCCTCGGCCTTGACCCCGAACACCAGTTCGGCCACGCCGCCGAGCGCCATCACCACCGCGGCGATCAGGAACCCCAGCGCCACCGGCGGTCGCTCACCGGTATCGATCAGGCTGCCGAACAGCAGCGGGCCAGCGATGCCGCCGACTGCGGTGCCCAGCGCATAAAAAAAGGCGATCGCCAATGCCCGGGTCTCCATCGGGAAGATCTCGCTCACCGTCAGATAAGCGGCGCTGGCTCCGGAGGACGCCAGGAAGAACGTGATCACCAGCAGGATCATGAACGCGGGAAGCCCGCCCGTCTGGCTGACGAACACCCACGCGAGCGGCACGGTCATCACCGCGCTGCCCAGGTAGGCGAGCGCGATCATCGGCTTCCGGCCGACGGAGTCGAAGAAGTGGCCCAGCAGCACCGGCCCCGCGAAGTTCGACAGCGCCCAGAAGATGATGAACAGCGGCGCCAGCTCCGCACCGATGTCATAGAAGGACGTCAGGAGCACCCCGAGGTTGAAGGTGATGCCGTTGTAGAGGAACGCCTGGCCGACGAACAGGGCAAGGCACAGGATCGATCGCTTCGGATACTTCCGGAAGGCGACCGCGGCGATCTCCCGGAACGGGATCGCCGCGCGCGGATGCACGGTCAGCGACGACTCGGGGGCGGGGAGCTCTTCACCGAGCCGCTCCTCGATCGCCTCTTCGATGCCGCCGACGATCTGCTCGGCCTCGTCCTCGCGGCCGTGGAGGAACAGCCAGCGGGGGCTCTCGGGCACGTGCCGCCGCACCACCAGGACGGCGATGCCGAGCACGGCCCCGAAGCCGAACGCCAGGCGCCAGCCGAGATCCATGGGGAACAGCGCGGTGCTCAGCAGCACCAGCGACAGCGCCGACCCGGCGGCGGCACCCAACCAGTAGGACCCGTTGATCACCAGGTCGACCCGCCCGCGCACCTTCGCCGGGATCAGCTCGTCGATCGCCGAGTTGATGGCGGCGTACTCGCCGCCGATCCCCGCTCCGGTGAGGAACCGGCAGAGGAAGAAGAACCACGGAGAGAAGGAGAAGGCGGTCGCGACGGTGGCGATCAGGTACAGCACAAGGGTCCAGATGAACAGCTTCTTGCGCCCCAACCGGTCCGTCAGCTGGCCGAAGAACAGGGCGCCGAGGCAGGCCCCAGCGATGTAGATCGCTCCCGCGAAGCCGATCTGGGCGGCGGAGATGTCCAGCCCGCTGCCGTCCTCGGTGAGCCTGGCGGCAACGTTGCCGACCATCGTGACCTCGAGGCCATCGAGGATCCACACGCTGCCGAGCCCGATCACCACCCGCCAGTGGAACCGTGACCAGGGCAGCCGGTCGAGCCGGGCCGGGACCTCCGTGGTGATCGTGCCGGTCTGGGCGTCGGACATCGGAGCCCCTCCCCACCTCGTCGTAGCGTCGCATGCCGACACCGACGGAGCCCGGTGCCTCAGCAGCATGGAGGCAAACTAGCCCCGCGCGAGACGTGGCGGCAAGAGCGCGACAAGCCGAATGGTCGGTCCAGCGGGGTCACTCGCACTCGAGGGCGCGACCCGCACATTTCCACCGAGCGTGACATAGGCGGGGGAATCCGGCTCGGATTCCCCCGCCTATGTCACGCTCACGGGCTCGTCGGGCGGCACGAGGGCGGCTCGGCGGGCAGCGGGCGCGGGCGGTGCTAGCGGGAGGTCACTCCCACTCGATGGTGCCCGGGGGCTTGGAGGTGATGTCGAGGGTGACGCGGTTGATCTCGCTGACCTCGTTGGTGATGCGGGTGGAGATGCGGCTGAGCACCTCGTAGGGCACCTTGGCCCAGTCGGCGGTCATCGCGTCGTCACTGGTGACGGGGCGCAGCACCACCGGGTGGCCGTAGGTGCGGCCGTCGCCCTGGACGCCCACGGAACGCACATCCGCCAGCAGCACCACGGGGCACTGCCAGATGGTGCGGTCCAGGCCGGCGGCGGTGAGCTCGGCGCGGGCGATCGCGTCGGCCGCGCGCAGGATGTCCAGCCGCTCCTTGGTGACCTCGCCGATGATGCGGATGCCGAGGCCCGGCCCGGGGAAGGGCTGGCGCCAGACGATCTCGTCGGGCAGGCCCAGCTCGGAGCCGACGGCGCGCACCTCGTCCTTGAACAGGGCGCGCAGCGGCTCGACCAGCTCGAAGGAGAGGTCCTCGGGCAGACCGCCCACGTTGTGGTGGCTCTTGATGTTGGCCGCGCCCTCGCCACCGCCGGACTCGACGACATCCGGGTACAGGGTGCCCTGGACCAGGAACGCCTTCTGTTCGGCATGAGCCTCAGCGCCCTCGCCTTCGACGACGCCCTGCTCGCGCAGGATGTCCGCCTGCGCCTGCTCGAAGCTGCGGATGAACTCGCGGCCGATGATCTTGCGCTTGGTCTCGGGATCGGTGACCCCGGCGAGCGCGGTGAGGAACTGCTCCTCGGCGTCGACCATGACGAGCTTCGCGCCGCCGGTGGAGTCTCCGAAGGCCTGCTCGATCTGCGCGGACTCGTCCTGGCGCATGAGGCCGTGGTTCACGTACACGCAGGTGAGCCGGTCACCGATCGCGCGCTGCACGAGCGCGGCAGCCACGGCGGAGTCCACGCCGCCGGAGAGGCCGCAGATCGCAGCGCCCTCGCCCACCTGGGCGCGGATCCGCTCGAGCTGCTCCTCGATGACGTTGCCGGTAGTCCAGGCGGGCTCGATACCAGCGCCGCGATGCAAGAAGTTCTCGAGCACCTCCTGGCCGCGGTCGGAATGGCCAACCTCGGGGTGCCACTGCACGCCGTAGAGCCGCTTCTCGGTGTTCTCGAAGGCAGCGACGGGGCTGCCGGAGGAGGTCGCGACGACCTGGAAGCCGGCCGGGGCGGCGGTCACGGAGTCGCCGTGGCTCATCCACACGTTCTGGTCCGCATCCTGCTCGGAAAGCAGCTGCGAGGAGCCGTCGATGCTCTCCAGACGGGTCGCTCCGTACTCCCGCACGCCCGTCGGCGCGACGGTGCCGTCCAGCGCCGCGGCCATGGACTGGAAGCCGTAGCAGAGCCCGAGCACCGGAACGCCGGCCTCGAGCAGGGCGGGGTCCAGGCGCGGAGCACCCTCGGCGTAGACGGAGCTGGGCCCGCCGGACAGGATGATCGCGCGAGGCTGCTTGGCCAGGATCTTCTCGGTGGGCATCGAATGCGGGACGACCTCGGAGTAGACCCGGGCCTCCCGCACGCGGCGGGCGATGAGCTGTGCGTACTGAGCGCCGAAGTCGACGACGAGGACGGGGCGCTGGTCGGTGTCATTCACCCGGCCGAGTCTACGTCGGAGGCCCCGCGCGAGGCGCCGTGGTCCGCCTCCCGGCGGCACGATTCTCGTCACGCCCGGCAACGACCGAGCTCGGCAACAGGCGCTGACGCGAGCGTCAGCCGCGCGCGTCGCCGCCGGCGCGGGCCTCGTCCTGGATGGTGGGGCGGCGTGCGAGATCGGACTCGACCTTCTGGTGGGTCCAGCGCTCACCGAAGAAGGACAGCACCGGGATGACGCCGAAGAACATCAGCAGCAGCATGCGCGGCATGCCCCAGCGCATCTTGATCCAGAGATCGAAGCCGAGGACCACATAGACCATGTAGACCAGCCCGTGGATCGGGGACCACGTCTTGGAGATCTGGATCCAGGTGTCCGAGGTCGAGGTGAACAGCCCCTCGCCGCCGAACACCACGTAGCGCATGATCATGATCGCGACCAGCACCAGCAGGGCGATGCCCTCCACGATGGAAGCCACGCGGAAGCGGGCGAAGGAGGTCCTGGCGGCGACTTCGTCGAGGGGGCGGGGAGCGGGCACGGGTCACACGTCCTTGTCAGAGGGTTTTTCGGTCGTCGCGGTGGCGGCCGAGGAAGAGGAGGAGCCGACGCCGGCCGACGAGAGCTGGCTCGCAGCTGAGTGGTCGGAGCGGGCAGAGACGACAGCAGGCGAGGCAGCGGAAGGTGAGGCGGGCGAGCTCGAGCCGGACTCGGCCAGCAGCCGCTCCATGGCCTCGCGGCGATCGGCGACCTCGTCAAGATGAGCGGTTCTCACCGAGCGCCACCACAGATAGAGGAAGAACGCACCGAACATGACCCACTGCAGGGAGTATCCGATGTTCTGCCAGTCCAGGCCGCGGGAGAACTCGGACTCCGCGGCGGGGACGGGGCGCAGCACACCGGTGGGCTCATCGAGCGAGACATAGCCGGCGAACATCGGCGAGCCCCATTCGTTGACCAGCATCGGGGTGGCGATCTCTCGGGCCACCCCATCGACCACCCCACCGGAGGCGGCCTCACTGGCTTCGAGTCGGCCGGAGATCTCGACCTCGCCCTGCGGAGGCGCAGGAGCGAGCGCGGGATCGACCTGACCGTCCTCGCCGGTGAGCTCCGCGGAGGGGATCCAGCCGCGCAGCACCGGGAGTCGCCCTTGACTGCCGTCCTCGAGCTCGATGCGCAGTGAGGAGACCACGAGCACCGCCTCGGTGCCGCCGATATTCCGGCCCGGAACGATCACCTGCTCGTCCGGCACATAGGTGCCGACGGCGGTGACGGTGGCTCCGACGATCGAGTTGGTGACCGCGTCGCCCACCCCCACCACATCGCGGATATCGCCGAGCTGCTCGGAACCGGCGGCTTTGTCGGTGATCGCCTGGTGCGCGCGGTCCCACTGCCAGGTCGCCAGCAGCCCGCAGACGAGGGTCGCCACCACCATCAGGGCGAGCAGGCCCAGGAAGCGGGGGCGAAGGGCGACGCGGAGCATGGGGTCCATCGTACGATCCACCGCCCGGAAGGACCCTGGGCGGCGGTGCCTTTCGCACCACGTCACATCCTGTCTCTTCTCGGGCCACCTCTCTCGGGCGGCCCGTCACTCCTCTCCTGTGCGGTCACCTCGCTGAGATGCCTTCGGTCCCGCGCTCCGCGCAGGTGACGCGCCTATGCTGTGGGGCGTGTCCCACAGTGTCTATATCGCCAGCCCG
The DNA here is from genome assembly GCF_039541415.1 of Brachybacterium paraconglomeratum. Classification (GTDB taxonomy): domain Bacteria; phylum Actinomycetota; class Actinomycetes; order Actinomycetales; family Dermabacteraceae; genus Brachybacterium; species Brachybacterium paraconglomeratum_A. The sequence goes on along the minus strand of NZ_BAABGE010000010.1, from coordinate 157,418 downwards.
GAGGGGATGACCGGCAAGTCGATGGTGGCTTTCGGTCTTCTCGAAGCCTTCGCCTCTCGTTCTGACCGCGTCGGGGTGTTCCGCCCCGTCGTCAAGGCAGACCGTGCGCGCGACTATGCCGTCGACCTCCTCATCAGCCATCCTGCGGTCGAGCAGTCCTATGAGGACGCGATCGGGGTGGATCACCAGCTGGTGATCTCGGATCCCGATCTCGCGCATGAGCGGATCCTCGCCCGCCACCGCGAGCTGGCCGAGCGGTACTCGGTGCTGGTGGTCCTCGGTTCCGACTATGACGACCTCGCCAATCCCACCGAGCTCGCCTTCAACGCGGAGGTCGCCGCCAACATGGGTGCTCCCGTGGTGGTGGTGCTGTCGGGTCTGGACCGCAGCCCCGATCAGATCGCGGCGCTCGCGGCAGTGTCCGTCAGCGAGTTCGGCGGCCATCACGCACTGCCGATCGCCGTGGTCGTCAACCGTGCCGAGGTCGGCTCCCTTGACGTGATCCATCAGGCGGTCTCGGCGAAGGTTCCCGCCACCCTGGTCGCCGCGATCCCGGAGAACCCGGTCATCATGGCCGTCACCGTGCAGGAGCTGAAGGATGCCGTCGGCGGGACCCTCCTGCAGGGCAATCCGGAATGGCTGGATCGCGTCGCGATCGGGACCGTGATCGCGGCGATGAGCCTGCCGAACGTGCTCTCCCGCCTCACCGAGAACTGCACCGTGATCGCCCCAGGGGACCGCTACGACCTGCTTCCGGGTCTGGTGATGGCGCAGCAGTCGGGCACCTTCCCGGCGCTCTCCTCGATCGTGCTGACCGGTGGCTATGACGTCCCCGAGGAGGTGGGCCGGCTGATCTCGGGTGTGCAGCAGGACCTCCCGATCATCGCGACCGACCTGTCCACCTTCGACACCGCAGTGGCGATCGCGAGATCACGCGGCAGGCTGGACGTGAACAGTCCGCAGAAGATGGATGCGGCGCGGCGCGCGGTCGCCGAGCACCTGCCGATCCCCGAGCTGCTGAGCTCCCTCGAGGTGAGCAGGAGCGAGGTCGTCACCCCGATGATGTTCGAGTTCGAGCTGCTCGCCCGCGCCCGCGGGGGGAAGAAGACGATCGTGCTGCCTGAGGGTGAGGAGCCGCGGATCATCGCCGCCGCCGAGGCGCTGCTTGCCCGTGGCGTCGCCGATCTGATCCTGCTGGGCGAGGAGAACACCATCCGCGCGAAGTCCGCGCAGCTCGGCCATGACATCTCCGAGGCCCGGATCGTCTCCCCGCATGACCAGGAGCATGTCGAGCGCTACGCCGCGGAGTACGCACGGCTGCGCGCCAAGAAGGGCGTCACCCTGGAGCAGGCCCGGGAGAAGGTCCAGGACGTCTCCTACTTCGGCACCATGATGGTGCAGATGGGTGAGGCCGACGGGATGGTCTCCGGTGCCGCCCATTCCACGGCCCACACCATCCGGCCCTCCTTCGAGATCATCAAGACCAAGCCCGGGGCGAAGATCGTCTCCTCGGTGTTCCTGATGGCGCTCGAGGACCGGGTGCTGGTCTACGGCGACTGCGCTGTGAACCCCGACCCCACCGCGGAGCAGCTGGCGGACATCGCGGTGCAGTCCGCCGCGACGGCCGAGCAGTTCGGGGTGGAGCCGCGGATCGCGATGCTCTCCTACTCCACGGGCACCTCAGGCTCGGGCGCCGATGTCGACAAGGTGCGCGAGGCCACCGCCCTGGTGCGCGAAGGCAGCCCGCAGCTCGACGTCGAGGGACCGATCCAGTACGACGCGGCTGTCGATGCCTCGGTCGCGAAGACCAAGCTCCCGGACTCCTCGGTGGCGGGGCGGGCGACGGTGTTCGTGTTCCCCGATCTCAACACCGGCAACAACACCTACAAGGCGGTGCAGCGCTCCGCCGGTGCGATCGCGATCGGCCCTGTCCTGCAGGGCCTGAACAAGCCGGTCAACGACCTCTCCCGTGGCGCGCTGGTGGACGACATCATCAACACCGTCGTCATCACCGCGATCCAGGCACAGGCCGACTCCGCCGCCCCGGCTCACTGACGGCACAGGCCGACGCCGCCCCGCACACTGACCGACCACCCTCCAATGATCAGGAGCTCTCCCGCCATGGCAGCACCCACGGACCCGCGCGTCCTCGTCATCAACTCCGGCTCGTCGTCCCTGAAGTTCCAGCTGCTGTCGCCCGCCGACGGCACGGTCGATGCGAACGGCATCGTCGAGCGGGTCGGGCAGGAGCAGGGCAACGCCACGATCACTGCGGGCGGGCGGGAATCAACCTACGAGGGGCCGGTGCCGGACCACAAGCAGGCGATGAAGATCGTCGAGCGCCTCTTCGAGGAGGTGGGCCTGTCGCTGTCCGATGACCGGATCCGTGCGGTCGGCCACCGAGTGGTCCAGGGCGGGGCCCGCTACTCGGAGCCGATCCTGATCGATGAGCAGGTGCGCTGGGACATCCACGACCTCGGAAAGCTCGCGCCCCTGCACAACTATGCCGCGGTGGATGGGATCGACGGGGCCCAGGCCCTGCTGCCGGACGTACCGCACGTGGCCGTCTTCGACACCGCCTTCTTCACCGCGCTGCCGGCTGCGGCGGCGAACTACGCGCTGAACCGTGAGCTGGCCACGCAGTACCGGGTGCGGCGCTATGGCGCGCACGGGACCAGCCACCAGTACGTCGCTGACGCCGTCTCCGCCGAGCTCGCCGCGCAGGGGCATGACGTCTCCGAGCTGCGTCAGGTGGTGCTGCACCTGGGCAACGGTGCCTCGGCCTCCGCGGTGAAGGGCGGGGCGGCGGTGGAGACCTCGATGGGGCTCACCCCGCTCGAGGGGCTGGTGATGGGGACCCGCACCGGCGACATCGATCCGTCGATCTACATCCACCTGCACCGTCAGGCGGGGCTCGGCGCGGAGGAGATCGACGACATCCTCAACAAGCGCTCCGGGATGATGGGCATGTGCGGGATGAGCGACTTCCGTGACATCACCGCGGCGGTCGACGCGGGTGATGAGGCCGCGACCCTTGCGATGGACGTGTACGTGCACCGGCTGCGCAAATACCTCGGCTCGTACTCCTTCGTGCTCGGCGGGCTGGATGTCATCGCCTTCACCGCCGGGATCGGGGAGAACGTGCCGATGGTCCGGGAGCGCCTGCTCTCCGGGCTCGAGGGCTTCGGGATCGAGCTGGACCTTGAGGCGAATGCTGCCCGTGGCAAGGGGATGCGCGTGATCTCGACCTCGAACTCGAGGGTCACGGTGATGATCGTGCCGACCGACGAGGAGCTGTCGATCGCACGTCAATCGGCCGAGGTGGCGGGAGCCCTGCAGGGCTGAACGCCGGGCCCGCACCGCGCCGCACTGCACCGCAGCGCAGAGACATTGATTGCGCGCAGCGTCGCGAGCGCTGGTTCCCCGCGCTGCGTCAGGAGCGCTGGTCTCCCGCGTTCTTCGGGTTCTCCTCGGTCCCGGGGTCCTGTGCGTCGTCGACAGAGTCCGTTCCGGGGGCTTCCTGCTGATCGCTGCCCATGATCGAGGTACCGCTGGTGTACAGGGAGGTCGGGTTGTAGCTGCTGTAGACCGAGGTGGGGGTGTAGACGGTTTCGGAGTATGCCGGGCTGAAGGTCTCCGCAGGGCGCAGCACCTCAGCAGCCCCGACCCGGAACGACTGAGGCTCCGCCGGCTCGTTCTCCTCCGGCTCAGGCTCCTCCGCCTTCTTCTCCACCGACTCGCTCCCCATCGGCTCCTTCTCCCCCGGCTCCGCCTCGACGGTCATGCTCGGAGACTGGTCAGGAACCTCGTCGCTCTCGGAGGAGACTTCCGCTGACGTCATCGGCATCTCCGCCACCACGGGCACGGCGTCTGGCGCTGGCAAGGCGTCTGGCGCTGGCACGTCGCCCGGGGCCGCTGCAGTGACCGACTGCCGCGGTGCCCCCGCTTCGTCATCGTCATCGTCAAGCCCCGCAAAGCGCAGGGTGGGCGGCGTGGGGCGGTCCTCGGAGAGCTGCAACGCCTCCTCAAGGCTCCTGGGCTGCGGGGTCTGCGGGCGCGGACGCATGCGCGGACGTGACGATCTCTTCGAGCTGCCCTCGCCCCACGGCGACGGCCCCGAATCGTTGTCCTTGCCTGCCTGCTTCATGGCGAATTGCACCACGAAGATCACGCCGATCACGATGATGAACAGGAACTCCATGGCCATGCCCCTTCCCCGGGTACCCCTGCAGAACGCCATTCTGCCAGGCGCTGCCTCCGTTGCAGCCGCTGCCTCCCTGGGCGCCGGACCCCTTGTATCCTTGCCGCGAGCGGCCACGACAGTCCTCGGGGGAGCCCACGATGAACGAACTGCTGGACACCGATGTCCCGCTGACGCGATACCGCAGACGAGGCCTGATCCGGATCATCCTCGGCAGCGTGGGCTGCGTCGCCGCCCTCACCGGGCTGTTCAAGACAGCGCTCATCGCAGCCCTTGCCGCCGTCGTCTTCGCCCCGCTGACCGCCGCTCCGATCTCCTTCGGTGCCACCACGGACACCATCAAGGCCTCCGAGTCCTTCCGCTACTACGTGTACGTCCCCTCCTCCGAGGCGGCCTTCGCAGCCTGCACCACCTCCGGCGGGGAAGGAATCACCTGGACGCCGAAGCAGATCGACCTACCGGCGACGATCGTCGACACTGAGTACACCCCGATCGGCTACATCGCTGTCGACACCGATCGAGAGATCACGGTGAGCTGCACGGGGGTCGAGGACGTCGCCGTGACGGCGTTGGGGATGCGCGGGACGGTGCTCCTCTTCAGCGTCCTGCTGGTGGGAGCGCTGGCTCTGCTGAGCTGGGGCATCGTCGCTCGCATCCGGTCCCGCGGCCCGCAGGGGCCACCGCACAACGAGTCTCTCTGACTCGTGCTTCGCGCATGAAGCGGGAAGTGTTCAGCTGAACGGCGTGGTGGCCGGTGCTGCGCCGCCTCGAGGCAGGCGATCGCCCAGCTCTGGTGATCATGGATCAGCTCGTCACGCCAGGGGATATCGAGCGCTTCTGCCAGCTCCCAGCGATGCTCGGAGCCCATCTCGCGGAAGCTCATGGCCGGGATCTCGAGCTGCTCCCCCTCGGCACTGAGCAGGTCCCCCCGATCGACGGGCGAGGCGGCCTCTGCGGTGCTGCCTCGGACAGGTTCTCGCCTCGGCGGCTGGGCGCCGCCGGTCCATGATTGCAGCAGGGGCGGAACCCAGAAGAGGACCAGCAGCGCCAGGGCCAGCGAGAGTGCACCGGTGGAAGGAGCAAGAACCCAGGGAAGGAGGGAATCGAGCTGCGACCAGCGAAGGCTCCACGGTGCCATCGGCAGGTACACCACGAGGGTGATCACCGAGGCGATCATGAGCGTCAGCGGAAGATAGCAAGACCAATGCACTGAACGGCGGAGGTGCTCCTGTGGCTGGACCTGTTCCCGGGGAAGGGTCATCGTTGCTCCTCCTCCGGGTCGCTGTCCCACGTCGAGGAGCGGTACAGGGTGGTCGGGGTGTACACCGAGCCGGTGCTGCTCGCTGGCCCCGCGGCCGGCGGAAGATCAGCCTCGCCTCCGGCAGGGCACGCCGCGAGTTCAGCGGGGACGGTGACCTCGCTCGGATCAGCTCGATCTGCCGGACTCGCCGAGTCAGCCGAGTCAGCCGAGTCAGCCGAGTCAGCCGAGTCAGCCTGGACAGCACCAGCCTCCGGCACGACAGCTTCACCTCACACGTCCTCGGCGCGATGCACTCCGACCGGGCCGGTGTTCAGCGCACGCAGCACCTCGAGGAATGCGCGCGCTCCCCCGCTGGTCTCGTAGTCGGTGTGCCACGGGATCCGGGCCGCGCGCGCCATCGCGCGCAGCTCTGAGACGCTGCGTGTGATCACCGCGGCACCGGGATCTGTCGGATCCAGCACGCGGCCGTCATCGGAGAAGACGAGCGTCGAAGACCGCTGGGCGGCACTGACCCGGACGGAGAGGAAGCGCGGCCCCGCGCCGTCGAGCGCCATCATCAGCCGGTGCTGCAGGATCAGTCCCGGCGTTCCGGCGTACGGGTAGAACGGTGCGAACAGCAACACCAGGCAGACGCCGGTGGCGAGCCCACCCCAGCAGAGGACGGCCCACGGCGGGGGGCCCGCCGCGCCGGGGTGTCGCGCGGTCCTCCGATGACCTCACTCATCGCAGCCTCGTCGAGGCCGCCTGACTCACGCGGTGGTCACGACCTCGACCCGCTGGAACTCCTTGAGGTCGAGGTAACCGGTCGTCGCCATCGCATGGCGCAGGGCGCCCACGAGGTTCGTGTTCCCGTCGGCCCCGGTCGACGGGCCGAAGAGGATCTGCTCGAGCGGCGCAGACGTGCCCACCGGAACCCGGTGGCCGCGGGTGAGCGTCGGATGATGCGCCTCGCTGCCCCAGTGGTGGCCACGGCCCGGAGCCTCCTCGGCGCGCGCGAGCGCGGCACCGACCATCAGCCCATCGGCGCCGCAGGCGATCGCCTTGACCAGGTCACCGGAGCGGCCCAGGCCGCCATCGGCGATCACGTGCACGTACCGTCCACCGGACTCATCCATGTAGTCCCGGCGTGCCGAGGCGACATCGGCCACCGCGCTGGCCAGCGGCACCGTGATGCCGAGGGTCTCCTGGGTGGTCTGGGAAGCACCGCCGCCGAAGCCGACCAGCACGCCGGCCGCGCCCGTGCGCATCAGGTGCAGTGCCGCCGTGTAGGTCGCGCAGCCTCCCACGATCACGGGGACGTCGAGCTCGTAGATGAAGCGCTTGAGGTTCAGCGGCTCACGGTCGGAGGAGACGTGCTCCGCCGACACGGTGGTGCCGCGGATGAAGAAGATATCCACGCCGGCGTCGACGACGGTCTTCCAATGCTCCTGGGTGCGCTGCGGCGACAGGGCGCCGGCGGCGGTCACCCCCGCATCGCGCAGCTGCTGGATGCGGTCACGGATCAGCTCGGGCTTGATGGGCTCGGAGTAGATCGAGCGCATCTCCCCCACGACGTCTTCGTCCGCCGCGTCGGCGATGCGGGCGAACTGCGCGGTGGGGTCCTCGTAGCGGGTCCACAGCCCTTCGAGGTCGAGCACGCCCAGGCCACCGAGCCGACCCAGCTCGATCGCAGTCTCCGGGGACATCAGGGAGTCCATGGGCGCAGCGAAGATGGGGATGTCGAAGTGGTACGCGTCCACCTGCCAGGAGGTGGAGACGTCCTCCGGGTCGCGGGTTCGACGGGACGGCACCACCGCCACGTCGTCGAAGCTGTAGCTGCGGCGTCCGCGCTTGTTCCGGCCGATCTCGATCTCGCTCATCACATGGAGGAGTCTACCGTCGGCCCGCACCGCCCTGGGCCCGAGGGCGCTCGGGCGGGTCGCGGGCTACCGTGGGCAGATGAGCTCCGAGCATCCCCGCGGCCTCGCACCCGAGCACGGGGACGCCGACTCTCCGCCTTCCTTCCCCCGGCTGGATGCCGAGGGAATGCTCCTCGAACCCGCTGGCACCGGCGCCGACGGCAGCTCTGCCACGCAGGACCGTGGCCGCTCATGGCTGGCGCCCTGCCTGGTCACGCTGCTCGGTCTGGCCCTGTTCTCCCAGCAGCTGGTGGAGCTGATCCGGATGTCTCCCGCGGCAGGGCAGGCACGGCCGATGGGCGGCCCGGTGCTGACCGCCGCCCTCGCTCTGGGCGGCTTCTCCATGACCCGCCTGCTGCAGCTGCTCGGCTTCGTCACCGCCCGACGGCGCCGCGAGGCGGCGGGCCAGCCGCTGCGCGAGGTGCCCTGGCAGTTGGAGGATGCACACTCGCTGCACGCCGTGTGGGTGATCGGGGTGGGGGCATCGATCGCGCTGATGGGCCTGCTGGGGCTGTGGTCCCTGCTGGACGGACAGCCCTCGGGTCTCGAACCCGGGTGGCCGCTGCTGCTCATCGGCGGCGCCGTCGCACTGCTCAGCCGCGTGGCCTGGCAGCGCACCACCGCTGTGTGGGCGGCCCTGGGCGACGAGCACTGAGAAGAGCACTGATTCGCCGCTCCGGGCCTGCCTCCGCCGGCTCGACGCCGGCCCTCAGAGCGGCCAGACGGTGTTGACGTCCGGGGTCTTGCCCTTCTTGGTCAGCCATTCGTTCATGCCTTCCGCCCAGCGGCGGTGCCAGCCCATCTGCTCGCGGTGCAGCTCTTCGAGCGAGGAGGCACCGAGCTTCGGGTACTTGGCCGTGAGCGCCCGCAGCACGTCCAGCGTGGCGGAGACGTCGACGTCGGCCGTATGGAGGCGGCCGTCCTGCTCGAGCCCGTAGTGCGCGAGCACATCGGTCAGGGTGCGCTTGCCCTTGCGGTAGCGGTCCACACCGCGATCCAGGACGAGCCCATCGAGCACCGGGGCGATGTCATGCCCGAGCCGCTGGGTGAGGGTGGGCAGGCCGAGCCGGGTCAGCTCGTTCTCGAGGATCGCGAGGTCGAAGCTGATGTTGAAGGCGACCAGCGGGACATCCTGGCGCAGCGCGTCGGCGATCATCTCGGCGACCTCGTCGAGTGCTTCTGCGGACTTCATGCCGTGGGCGCGAGCATGCTCGGTGCTGATCCCGTGCACGCGCTGCGCGGGTTCGGGGATGTCCATCTCGGGATCGATCAGCCAGGTTGCGACGGTCTCGTTCTCCCGCCCCGGGCCCACGGAGTGCACCAGGGCGACGGTGACGATCCTGTCGGTCGCCACGTTCGTGCCGGTGGTCTCGGTGTCGAAGCCCAGCAGGGGCCGGTCCGTCCAGGAAGGGGTGCTCGCGCTCATGCCCCCAGCCTAGGCATCAGGGCTGACATTCGCGGACCATGACGGTGGATGGGCACCCGGTGAGGAGGAACGGTGCAGGGAGGAACAGTGCACGGAAGAGCAGTGCAGGGAGGAACAGCACGCAGGACGGCGTTCAAGGATGGACCCGAGCCAGCCACGGCACTTACTCTCGTCCCTACAGCGAACTCGGACCCGATCCGGTCGCGCGATCGAGGAGACCACCATGCCAGCACCGGCCCTGTACCTCCACCTGCCCGGCACCGCCAAAGACGCGCTGGACTTCTACCAGGGGGTCTTCGGCGGCGAGACCGAGGTGCACACCTTCGCGCAGTTCGAGCGCACCGACGGCCCAGCCGCGGCGGTCGCCCACGGAGTCCTGCGCGGACCGGTCGATCTGTATCTCTCCGACACGGGCGAGCAGGACCAGCCCTTCCGGGTCGAAGGATTGATGGTCGCGCTGCTCGGCCATGCGGAGCCGACCACACTGCGCACCTGGTTCGCGACCCTGGCCGAAGGCGGTGAGGTGGTCGATGACCTGCAGCGCCGCCCCTGGGGCGCCTCCGACGGTCAGGTGCGAGACCGTTTCGGGGTGCTGTGGCTGATCGGCTATCAGCACGGGAGTGATCCGTCGGCCCAGGCGGCGACCGCAGAGGACTGAGCGGATCCCCTCAGCGGGCCGGGAGCCTCATCCGCCTCCCGGCCCGGACTGCTCAGCGCGAGCTGTAGTTCGGCGCCTCGACGATCGCCGCCATGTCGTGCGGGTGCGATTCCTTGAGCCCGGCGGCGGTGATGCGCACGAACTGGCCGCGCTCCTTGAGCTCGGGCACGGTGTTCGCGCCGACGTAGAACATCGACTGGTGCAGGCCGCCGGTGAGCTGATGCACGACGGAACCGAGCTGGCCCTTGTAGGAGACCCGGCCCTCGATGCCCTCGGGAACGATCTTGTCGTCGCTGGGGACGTCAGCCTGGAAGTAGCGGTCCTTGGAGAAGGACTTCTTGCCGCGCGAGGACATCGCGCCCAGCGAGCCCATGCCGCGGTAGGCCTTGTACTGCTTGCCACCCACCAGCACCACCTCACCCGGTGATTCCTCGGTGCCGGCCAGCAGCGAGCCGACCATCACGGTGTCCGCGCCAGCGACCAGGGCCTTGGCGATGTCTCCGGAGTACTGCAGGCCACCATCACCGATCAGCGGGACCCCGGCGGGACCGCAGGCCTTGGAGGCCTCGTAGATCGCGGTGACCTGCGGGACGCCGACACCGGCGACGACGCGGGTGGTGCAGATGGAGCCCGGGCCGACGCCGACCTTGACCGCGTCGGCCCCGGCATCGACCAGGGCCTGCGCGCCGGCGCGGGTGGCGACGTTGCCGCCGATCACCTGGACGTCCGCGAAGTACGGATCGCTCTTGATGGTGCGGATCATCTCCAGCGCCAGGCGGGCATGGCCGTTCGCGGTATCGACCACCAGCACGTCGACCCCGGCGTCGCGCAGCGCACCGGCGCGCTCGAGGGAGTCCCCGAAGAAGCCCACTCCAGCGCCGACCAGAAGGCGGCCCTGACTGTCCTTGGAAGCATCGGGGAACTGCTCGGACTTCACGAAGTCCTTCACGGTGATGAGCCCGGTGAGCCGGTTGTCAGCGTCGATCAGTGGCAGCCGCTCGCGCTTGTTCTTCCGGAGCATGGCGGTGGCCTGCTCCGGGGTGACGTCCTCGGGTGCGGTGAAGAGCTCGGTGGTCATGACGTCGCCGACCTTGGTGGTCGACCACTCGGTGACCGAGATGAAGCGAAGATCTCGGTTGGTGCAGATGCCCAGCAGACGCAGGTCTGCATCGACCACGGGCAGGCCGGAGACTCGGAACTGCCCGCAGACGGCGTCGAAGTCCTCGAGAGTGGCTTCGGGGCCGATGGTGACGGGGTTGGTGATGCGACCGGTCTGGGTGCGCTTGACGAGGTCGACCTGATGGGCCTGATCCTCGATGGAGAGGTTGCGGTGGAGGATGCCGATCCCGCCGTGGCGTGCCATGGCGATCGCCATCCGGGACTCGGTGACGGTGTCCATCGCCGCGCTGGCCAGGGGGATCTTCAGGGAGATCTCCCGGGTGAGACGACTGGAGGTGTCCGCCTCAGAGGGGATCACATCCGTCTCTCCCGGCAGCAGGAGGACGTCGTCGTAGGTGAGTCCGATGAAACCGAAGGGATCCGCGCTCGTCATGTACCGATGGTAGCGGCGCAAGCGCCCGTCGTGCAGTCTCGCCCACCACAGGTAAGACCCACCTCTCACTCGTTGACCTGCACGGATGCGCGAGGTGGGCGGGATCACGGCAGAGCTTGCCGCAGCACGCGACCAGTCGACGCCCCAGATCTGGACGTCGCGAGCATCAGCTCTCCGCACCCCGGTGTTCCTCGGATGTTCACCCTGAAGCCCTTGACGGCCTACAGTGGCGACGGCCCTGTCGGGGGATCCGAGCATCTGCAGGTGCGCGGCCTCTCCCCCCTCCTCCTCACCCCCGGGAACTCGACGATGCCTGGCATACCCGCCCAGAAGACCCCTGACGCTCCAGTCACCGGGGGCTTCCTCGGCCCCGACCGCAACTGGCACCTCGGCGCCGGCCTGATGACAGCGGCGACTGCTGTTGCCTTCACCATCTGGGCGTTCGCCCATACCGGCACCGATGTCAACGCCTTCCTGCTGATCCTGGCGATCGCCTTCGGGCTGTTCATGGCGTTCAACATCGGCGGCAACGATGTCGCCAACTCCTTCGGCACCAGCGTCGGAGCGGGGACGCTGACCATGAAGCAGGCGCTCGTGGTCGCCGCGGTCTTCGAGGTCTCCGGTGCGGTGCTCGCCGGCGGCTCGGTCACCGAGACCGTGCGCAGCGGCATCGTCGACATCAGCGCCGACACGGACCCGCGGGCCTTCGCCTTCATCATGATGGCCGCTCTGCTGGGCGCGGCTGTGTGGCTGCTGCTCGCCACCAGGATGGGCTGGCCCGTCTCGACCACCCACGCGATCATCGGCGGCATCGTCGGCGCCGCCGTCACCACCGGGCTGGTCACCGGCACCGGCGGCTTCGAGATGGTGCAGTGGAGCGAGATCGGGAAGATCGCCATCTCCTGGGTCCTCTCGCCGCTGCTGGGCGGTGTCTCCGCCTACCTGCTGTTCGGAGCCATCAAGCGCCACATCCTGGCACCGTCGGCACGGGCCATCGCCCTCGGATCACGAGGGTTCGATGACTCCGAGGATGACGACGACGAGGACGAGGACGACGAGGACGACACCGAAGACGGCCAGAGCCGCCACGTGTCCGGGCACGAGCGTGTCTCTGAGCTGCAGCAGCTCGCCTTCGCCGAATCTGCGGCGCTTGACCTCACCCCCGGCGGACCCGGCGCGGAGTTGGCCGAATATGCCTCGCATCTGACCAAGAAGCAGCGCAAGGCCGCCCGCAAGGTCGAGCGCCGCGCCGCTTATCACGCGCTCGAGAAGCGGGTCCCCCCGCTCGCAGCCGCTGCTGCCGTGCTGCTCGCGGCGATGCTCGTGTTCAAGGGTCTGAAGAACGTGGGGCTGGATCTCTCGATCGGCAGCGGGGTGCTGCTGCTGGTGATGCTCGCCCTGGGCGCGTGGATGGCCACGACCGTGTTCGCCCGCGCCCTGAAGAAGCAGTCGATCTCCCGGGCGACCTTCATCATGTTCAGCTGGATGCAGGTCTTCACCGCCTGCGCTTTCGCTTTCAGCCACGGCGCCAACGACATCGCCAATGCCATCGGCCCCTTCGTCGCCGTCCTCGACGTGCTGCGCACCGGGACCGTCTCGCAGGAGGCCGCCGTCCCCACCGCAGCGCTGGTGGCCTTCGGCGTCGCGCTGGTCTCCGGGCTGTGGTTTGTGGGCCGCAAGGTGATCCACACCGTGGGCACCGGGCTGACCGCGATGCACCCCTCCTCGGGCTTCGCCGCCGAGCTCGCCGCGGCCACGATCGTGCTGCTGGCCTCGGTGCTGGGCCTGCCCGTCTCCTCCACGCACATCCTGATCGGCGCCGTGCTCGGCGTCGGGATCGTGAACCGTGCGGCCAACTGGAAGCTGATGCGGCCGATCTTCCTGGCCTGGCTGATCACCCTGCCCGCCGCCGCCGGCATCGGCGCCGCGGTGGTCCTGATCCTCCGCGCTCTCTTCTGAGCAAGGCCCGGGGCAGCGCTCCCCGGGTCAGGGCACCTCTGAGCAGCCCTCAGGGCTGTGGGTCCCCGTCCTGGGCGGGTTCCTTGCCGCCGAGCACCCGGCGCACCCGATCGAACTCCGCCTGGAAAGCGGCGTCGTCGTGCTCGTACTCCTCACGCCACGGCATGCCGAGGCGCTCCGCGAGCTCCCGGTGGGAGCGGGCCCGGCGTGCCCGGCGACTCTCCCGCTGCAGCTCGGCCCGGGGCGGGGAGTGGCGCAGACCGGCCGCACCCTGCAGGGTGCGCAGTCCGTCGAACGAGGCGGCATCCCAGCCCACCTCGGGGATCACCCACTGCTGCACGGGCTGACCTGCTCCGCCCGGCCCCCTGATCCCGATCAGGGCCATCCCCCCGCGTTCCGCCTCCCCCACCGCATGATCGACGCTCGACAGCGGCTCCCGCTGGATGATGCGCAGGCCCTTGCGCAGGACAACGCTCCCCTGCTCCTCATCCAGCAGCACCACCCGCTGGGTCAGCAGCAGCGGCACCAGCGCCCACAGCGCGAACAGCGCCCACAGCAGCAGTGCACCGAACAGCAGCTGCACCCAGGCTGGATCCAGCAGCTGCTCGAGCAGGCCGTCCTGTCCGGCACGCAGTCGCGAGCGGCGCCACTCCTGGATTCCTGCCCCGGCGAAGGGACTCAGCAGCAGCGAGACCAGCGGCAGGCCGATCAGGGCGCCGGGGGTGTAGCGGGCCCGCACGGTGGGGCCGACGATCACGGCGCCTGCTCGGGTGCGCCGGGGTGCGGGCGCCGAGTCGGCGGACTCGGGGAAGCGGGGATCGGTCACGGCCCCAGGGTACGAGACCCCATCCCCAGCGCTTGGGAGCTGCGGAAGTCCCGCTGCGCTCCGGTGATCGGATCCATGAAACGAAGACGGCGCGCAAGCAGCTGCAGAGGCAGACCCTCTGGCCAGACCTGCTCGGACGGGCGGGGCCGCTGAGCGGGCCAGTAGAGGTCCTCGCCCAGGATCGGCGCCCCGCGGGAGGCGAGCTGGACGCGCAGTTGATGGGTACGACCGGTGCGCGGACGCAGGAGCACGTTCAGCACTCCGCCGGACTCCTCCGCGTCGCCGGCCTCCGCGGCCTCCCCGTCCCGCTCTGTCGCTGCAGCGATCACCTCGAGCTCGCTCTCGGCGTTGGGCACCCCGGACAGCACCTGCGAGGTCAGCTCTCCCCGGCGCTTGACCAGGTGATCCCGCAGCTGGCAGCTCTCGCCCGGCCGGCGTGGCAGGGTCGAGGATACGGAGCGGATGATCCGCGCTTCGTACTCCTTCTCCACTTCCGCGCGGGCGAACAGCTGCTGGTAGGCGGAGCGCTCCTCGGGGCGGATCCCGAAGGCGAGCACCCCGGCTGTGCGCCGGTCCAGTCGATGCAGCGGGACCAGCGTCTCGATGCCGGTCTCGCGCCGCAGCCTCACCAGCGCACTGGCCAGGATGTGCATGCCGCGCGGCATGGTGGCCATGTCATGGGGCTTGTCGAGCACCAGCAGATGCCCATCGCGGTGCAGGATCCTCAGCTCGATGTCGGGAACCTGCTCGGGGCGCAGCTCGCGATGGAACCACAGCTCGTCACCGGGGCTGAGGAGTTCCTGCGCGCCCCAGGCCCGGCCGTCGGGGTCGACGATCTCCCCCGCGGCGAACCGGGCCGGAAGCGGGGTGGCTGCCGGGTCGATGAGCGCCGGGAATCTTCTGCTGAGCATCTCGAGCGCGGCGCCGGCAGAGGGCGCGTCCTGCGGCACCCGCCAGTGCACCGCATCGAGGCCTTTGCGCTGAGGGAGCGGTGGTGGGGGCCGACGGGCACGCCGCCGCGCCGCCCGCCCGGGACGGGAGGCATCGCCGGTCCCGGCGTTGCCCGGAGCTGCGTTCACAGCCCCCACACGACGAAGGTCAGCACGTTGTGGCCGACGTAGAACAGCAGCAGCGCCAGCAGCAGCGGGTTGGGATGGCGATCCACGAAGCTCATCGCCTGCGGCGCCTGCCGCTTCAGCTCAGCGGGGGTGATGGCATCGATATGCACGATCCCCACCCCGGCCTCCCGGGCACGGCGGAGGGTCATCTCCTGGGCGCGCTGACCGAAGAAGCGGCTCGAGACCGCGAGGAGGCGGCGGCCCTGGCGATCCATGACGTAGACGCCGTCGTAGGCGGTCTCGGGGGCGTCGAGCGCTTCGGCGGCGCTCGCGCCGCGGTCGATGTCACGCGCCGCGATGACCTGCCCGACCTCATCCCAGCGGGTCGTCCGCGTGCGCCGGAACAGGCTCCGCAGCACGAAGCCGTTCTCGTCGATCTGCAGCCAGGAGGTGATCACTCGCAGCATCGTCACCGTCACGGCGACTGCGATCACCACCCAGATCAGCAGCGGCAGGGTGAACAGCAGGTCATGCATCATCGCCGGGTCGTTCCAGAGACGCTGGCCGACGAAGCTGATGATGACCAGGAACTCGAGCACCACCAGGAACACGAAGCCCACCACCAGCGAGCCGATCACCACGGAGGCGGGCGGCCCGTAGGTCCGGGTGGGGAGGTCTCCGTCCTGCGCCGGGGTCACGGCATCCGGTGTACTGATCACCACTTTTCCCTCCGACCGTAGACCTGGCTGTGACTCAGCCCATCTTAAGCCGTGGTGCCGTCATTCCGACGCAGCTCGCCGCACCCCGGAGGCCGTGGTACCCCCGCACCCGACCAGCAGTGATGGCCGCAGCCCCTCACTCCGCGGTGGGGGAATGGGTGGGGACTGCGCCGAGGGTGCTGGGGGTGAGAACGCTGGGTCCCCCGACCTCCGCCGCATAGCTGAGGTACTGGATGTGGTTCTCATAGCGGTCCAGCACATCGTTGATGATCTGCTGCCGGGTGAGGCCGGTGACGTCGTAGCCCTCGGCGCCCGTCTGCGTGAAGACATCCAGGCGCTGGTAGGTGGTGCGATCCCGAGCGACCCGCGCTCCGAAGGTCGGTACGGGCGTCTCCACCGGCGCCACCCGGTAGAGGAAGTCCCGCTCCTCGCCCATCCGGATGACGAGCGTGTTGATCATGACCGCGGTGGCCGCATCGGTGACCTGACGGGTCTGCGCGTCATATCCCTGCTCCCTGAACTCCCGGGACACGTCCTCGAGGGCGGGAGCGACGATCTCTTCCGAGAACTGTGCGACCGAACGGTCGCTCGGATAGGAGCGGAGGTTCGCCAGGCGCTGACGCCAGGACTTCTCAGGTGCGAATCCGCCGTGGACCGCGACGTCGGGGCGGCGCAGCACCCGTCCCTCACGATCTGCACGCTCCATCCTCAGTGCCTTCGAGAAGCTCGCCATCACGAGATACGCGACCACGGTGACCGGCAGCCCGAAGATCAGCGTTGCGTACTCCATGGTGGTCACCCCACCTGCGGTGAGCATGGCGACCGTTAGCAGCGCGGTCAGGACGGCCCAGAAGATGCGCAACCACTTCGCACCGTCCTGAGCGGGGTCGGGGATGGTCGAGGAGAAGTTCGCCATCACCAGTGCGCCGGAGTTCGCGCTGGTGAGGTAGAACAGCAGCCCCGAGAGCGTGGCCAGGCCGATCAGGAAGGCGGCGCCGGGGAACATCTCCAGCAGGGCGTACCAGCCCTGCTCCGGCTGTTCCACGGCGAGCTTGGCGAAGGCCCGGCTGGCGGGGGTGTCCTTGAGGACGACGGCCAGGGCGCTGTTGCCGAAGATGGTCACCACCAGCAGGTCGCACAGCACCGGGGCGGTGATCGCGGCGAGCACGAACTCACGCAGGGTGCGGCCGCGGGAGATGCGCGCGAGGAACATGCCGACGAACGGTCCCCATGCCAACCAGAAGGCCCAGAAGAACAGGGTGGCACCGGCCATCCAGTCCGAGCCCCCGGGTTCGTAGGCCATGGTCTGCAGAGTGCGTTCGGGCAGAGTCGCCACGAAGCGGCCGATGTTCTCCACGATGGCGTTGAGCAGGAAGGAGGTCTGGCCGGTGACCAGGATGTACAGCAGCATGGCCCCGGCGCTGTAGAGGTTCAGCTCCGAGATCAGTCGGATGCCCCTGTCCACCCCGGAGGTGCAGGCGGCGATGGTCATCACGACCGCGACGATGACCAGGGCGATCTGCAGTCCGAGACCCTGCTGCAGTCCGAACAGCCACGAGAAGCCGACGTTCAGCAGCACCACACCAATGCCCATCGAGGTGGCGACACCGAAGACGGTGCCGACCAGGGCGAAGATGTCGATGACGTCACCCGCGGCCCCGCGCACGCGCTTGCCCAGCAGCGGGTAGAGGGCAGCGCGGATGGACAGCGGCATCCCCCAGCGGTAGGCGAAGTACCCCATCGCCATGCCCAGCAGCGCGTACATGGCCCAGCCGGCCACGCCATAGTGGAACATCGTCCACACCACGGAGTCCTGCAGTGCGGCCGCGGACTCCGGGGAGACGTTCGGGGGGCTCAGGTAGTGCGAGATCGGCCCGGTGACCGAGTAGAAGAGCATGTCGATGCCGACGCCGGCCGCGAAGAGCATCGCCAGCCAGGTCATGAATCTGTACTCGGGACGGGAGTGGTCCGGTCCGAGCCGTACGCTGCCCTCCTTCGAGAACGCCACCCACAGCACGAAGATGATCACCAACGACACGGTGAGGACGTAGAACCAGCCGAGGTTGGTGGATATCCAGGTGACCGCGGAGAGCATGGTGTCCGCCGCCATCTGCGGAGCGAGGATCGTCCACAGCGAGAAGCCGAGGATGATCGCTGAAGAGGACAGGAAGACCACCCAGTTCACGCGCGGACCGCGTGCGGCGGGGAGCTTCGGTGCCTCCTCGACGCGGCGTTCATCCCGGGTCAGGTCCTCCGGCCCCCGCTGGAGGTCCTCCTTCTTCACCGGGGCGCGCCGGGACTCCCGCTCCGCACGCGCCTCCTGACGAGTGCTCGCTCCGAGCTTGCCGCGGGCGATGTTCGCAGCTTTCCGCTCACCGTCGAGCGGCAGCTGCGGCTCTGGCACGTCCGCCTCGGCGCTCCGACCCGGATCCCGGGGAAGGCTCGAGTTCGAGGAGGGCAGCTTCTCTGGCTCATCCTGAGGGGTGGGCGGGGTGCTGGATTCGGGCACGCGTTCTTCCGTTTACGGGTCGTGGACAGGTGCGGTACCGGAGGAGTGCACACGACCTCGTGCCGCAAGCGGCGACGGGGATCCGGGTGGTGTGTGGGTCGGCGACGTCCCACCGGTACCCGGCGGGATCACGGTAGTTGATAATTGTCTGAACGACAATGGGGGCGCGATGGACCTTGCTCACGTCCGCTGGGCTCGCGGTACCCGTGCGGGCATGACGAAGGGGCGGACTGCCCGGGTCTCCCCGGACTGTCCGCCCCTTCGTTGCGGGCCTGCTCAGCGCAATGCTGGGCGCCGACCCACGTCGATCACTCTCGAACCGATCTCCTGCCGTTCGCGCCTGCCGGCCGCTCGTTCCTCGCGGACGACCTGCGCTCACAGCTCGTCGATCACTCTCGATCCGACTGAGCGATCTCCTGCCGTTCGCGCCTGCCGGCCGCTCGTTCCTCGCGGACGACCTGCGCTCACAGCTCGTCGATCACTCGTTCTCGTCGTCGCGCTTGTCGATGATGAGGGTCTCGGTGGTCAGCACCATGGCGGCGATCGAGGCGGCGTTCCGCAGAGCGGAGCGCGTGACCTTGACCGGGTCGATGATGCCGGCGGCGACCAGGTCGACGTACTCGCCGGTCGCAGCGTTCAGGCCGGTGCCGAGAGCGGCCTCCCGGACCTTCTCGACCACGACGTAGCCTTCGAGGCCGGCGTTCTCGGCGATCCAGCGCAGCGGCTCGACGACGGCGCGGGCCACGGCGCGGACGCCGACAGCCTCGTCGCCCTCGAGGCCGAGGCCGTCCTCAAGGACGGAGGACGCCTGGACGATGGCGCTTCCGCCACCGGCCACGATGCCCTCTTCGATGGCAGCGCGGGTCGCGGAGACCGCGTCCTCGATGCGCATCTTCTTCTCCTTGAGCTCCACCTCGGTGTGAGCCCCGACCTTGATCACGGAGACACCGCCGGCCAGCTTCGCGAGGCGCTCCTGGAGCTTCTCACGATCCCAGTCGGAGTCGGTGTTCTCGATCTCGGCGCGGATCTGCGAGACCCGGTCGGTGACGGCCTGGTCATCGCCGGAGCCGCCCACGATCGTGGTCGAATCCTTGGTGACGACGACGCGGCCGGCCTGGCCGAGCACCTCGGTGCCGACGGTCTTGAGATCCAGACCGAGGTCAGAGGTGACCACCTGGGCACCGGTGAGCACCGCGATGTCCTGCAGCATCGCCTTGCGGCGATCGCCGAACGCGGGGGCCTTGACCGCTGCACCCTTGAAGGTGCCGCGGATCTTGTTGACGACCAGCGTGGACAGTGCCTCGCCGTCGACATCCTCCGCGATGATGAACAGCGGCTTGCCGCCTTCGACGACCTTCTCCAGCAGCGGCAGGATGTCGGCGACGGCCGAGATCTTTCCCTGGTGCAGCAGCACGAGAGCATCCTCGAGGACGACCTCCTGGCGGTCTGCGTCGGTGACGAAGTGCGGGGAGATGTAGCCCTTGTCGAACTGCATGCCCTCGGTGAAGTCGAGCTCCATCGCCGTGGTGGAGGATTCCTCCACGGTGATGACGCCGTCCTTGCCGACCTTGTCGAACGCCTCGGCGAGCAGGTCGCCGATCTCCGTGTCCTGGCTCGAGACGGAGGCGACGGAGGCGATCTGGGCCTTCCCGTCGACCGGCGTGGCAATCTCGCCGAGCTTCTCGGAGAGCGCCTCGACGGCCTTCTCGATGCCGCGCTTCAGCGCTGCCGGGGCAGCACCGGAGGTGACGTTGCGCAGGCCCTCGTGCACGATGGCCTGGGCGAGGACGGTGGCGGTGGTGGTGCCATCACCGGCCACGTCGTTGGTCTTGGTCGCGACCTCCTTGGTGAGCTGAGCGCCGAGGTTCTCGTAGGGATCCTCGAGCTCGATCTCACGGGCGATGGTCACGCCGTCGTTGGTGATAGTGGGTGCGCCCCACTTCTTGTCGAGGACGACGTTGCGGCCGCGGGGGCCGAGCGTCACCTTGACAGTGTTGGCGAGCTTGTCGACGCCACGCTCGAGGGCCCGACGGGCTTCCTCGTTGTAGATGATCTCCTTGGCCATAAAGCTCAGTCCGCTCAGTTCTCGATGATTGCGAGGATGTCGCGGGCGCCGAGGACGAGGAACTCCTCGCCGCCGTACTTCAGCTCGGTGCCGCCGTACTTGGAGAAGACGACCTTGTCGCCGACCTTGACGTCCATGGGGACGCGCTGACCGTTGTCGTCGAAGCGACCGGCGCCGACGGCGACGACCTCGCCCTCCTGGGGCTTTTCCTTCGCCGTGTCCGGGATGACCAGGCCGGAGGCGGTGGTCTGCTCTGCCTCGAGCGGCTTGACGACGACGCGATCCTCGAGGGGCTTGATGGAGACCGACATGCGGCTCACTCCTTCATGAAGAGAAATGACTCTGCTTGAGTTCTGGGTAACGGGATCCGGTTCCGATCGTCGTCGCGGTGCCGACCGGGGGAAGATCCCACTGCGGCAGTCTCTGGCACTCTCGGCCGTTGACTGCCAACGAGGCACACTCTAGATCGCTCGCTGGCACTCATGCAAGACGAGTGCTAAATGATGGTCGGTCCGCGACCCTGTTCCGGCTCCCTCACGGTCTCGGAATCCGGCTCCGGCTCCGGCTCCGGCTCCGGCCACAAGGTCTTCGCCCGGGCACTTCCCCGTGGTCCGCCGCTGATGACGCCGCCCACCATCGCCACCCAGGGCAGTGCCAGCGCCCATACCGCCCACCACCCGAGGTCTCCTGCCTCATTCCGCCACGAGCCGAAGCCTGCCCACGGGAAGGTGTCCTTCGGATCGATCAGGAAAACGACCAGGAGTGGAAGGGGGATCAGCAGGCTGGTGATCACTTCGCCCCAACGCGCCGCCCATACCCGTGCCCGGCGAGCGCGCGTGGCATCGGCGACGGTGCGCCGTCGAGGCTGCTGCAGTTCGATCTGATCGATCGGGGAGAACCACGCAGTGAGCCAGGAAAGAGGCACGACAGCGAGCAGCACCAGCATGGTCGGTCCGGACCAGAGTGGCGGGAGCTCCGCGGACCGTCCGACGATTCCCAGCAGGTCGATCCCCCACGCACCCAGAATCCAGAGCAGGATCCAGCCGCCGACCACCAGGTTCAGTCCCCAGAGCGTCACCGTCCACGCGATCAGTGCCCGCCGCACCCCGGGCCTCGCATCCCGCTCGTCGACCTCTTGGAAGAATGCTGTACGGGCGCGACGCCTATGGCGTTGGACGTCCTGATCGCTTGCCGCCGCCTCATCCACCACCGGATCGGGTCGCTCCCCCGGCGGGATCCAGTGCTGCCGAAGCTGCTGCAGCCCCTTGGTGATCGCGGTGGTCAGCACGAGCTTCGAGGAGAGCAGGCGCAGCGGCAGCAGGCGGCGGAGGGTCTCGCGCGGGAGCGATCAGATCACTCCGACCAGTCGCCCCACCTCGCCGAGGCGTGGGATGCGAGGTCTGGTCTCGAGCTGCGTCGTGGCGAGGATGCCTCCATCGGCCTCGAGCGTCTCGAGGTGGTGGGCGAGGTTCATATAGCCCTCTGCGGCGGCCGCATCGAGCTCAGCGTCCGCGAGCACGTCGCGCAGTTCGAGGATCACAGACCGCACTTCGCGCCGGTCGAGGCCGATCAGCTCCGGGCGGATCCTGAGGGCCCGCATTCGATCCAGCACCTCCTCGAGGAGGTCGAGCACGACGTTGCCCGCCTCCCGCACCCAGCGCACGGCGTGCGGGGCCGGCAGGATGGCGCCGAGCTGCTCTTCGGTGAGCTGCTGGGACTCGAGGTGGTTCCACGCGTCTCCGATGCGCTCCAGATCCTGATCGGTCTCGATACCTTCGAGACGGGGAATCTCGTATCCGGCCCGGCCGAAGACCTCCCTGGCCTCCTCCAGGGTCGTCTGGACCACGGAGAGGCGGCGCACGCTCGCCGGGCGCACGCCCAGGGCCAGCAGCAGTTGCCCGATGGCGACCCACAGGAAGGTCTCGTCCAGGAGCTGACGGACCCATCGAGGCAGTCGATCACCGTGCCCGAAGATCCTGCCCAGGAACCGCTCCAACAGCCAGTCACGCATGGAAGAAAACCTCTCGTGTGGACCTAAAGAGCACCAGGTCACACACTTCTTGTGAAGCTGGCAACTTGTCGGGAGCCATCGCGTGCCAAGGCGTCCGCCCGCGTTGTATAACAGAAGTATCGATGACGCCGTGGCACCTGCGATCCAGGGCCCGGCCGATCACCTCACTCCGAACCGAAGGGGACCCCGATCATGAACTTCCTCCGCACTCTCAACTCCGCACTGGGCCGACTCTCCGAGCGCATGCAGGGTCAGGACGTCGAGCGTCACAACGCCGTCCCGAACAACCGCCTCGGCGCGGACTTCGCCGCCGTGGCCCGGGCACGCAGCAGCCAGGGCATCAGCCCGCTCGGCATGAGCCGCTGACCTTTCCGGAGCAGCATCACGAAGCCCCTGCAGAACGAGTCTGCAGGGGCTTTCGCATGCCTGTGGCCGGCGCTGGAGGCGGCTCCGGTCGCTGAGCCTCAGCGCCCGGCGGCCTCCACGATCTTCGCGACCTGCTCAGGACTGAAGCGGTAGACCGGGAGTTCAGCGTCCCCCGCCGTGTCCCCCTGGTTCGGAAAGACGGAGCTGAACACCCGGGGTGCTCCCTCGTCGAGTTCGATCACGCTCGCCCCGGACAGCGCCAGCGCCTGTTCGCTGGTGGCGGCGGTGACCGGGTCCACCACGTTGGTGATCCCCGGGGCGACGTGGACCGGGATCCCGGCGATCGCCCCGTTCATCGCGTGGTGATAGTGGCCGGAGAGCACGATGCGCACGTCGGTCCCTTCGAGTACGGCGGCGAGCTCGTCGAGTCCCTCGAGGTCCAGTCCGCGCAGCAGGGCAGTCGCACCCACCAGCGGCGGATGATGGACCGCGAGCACCGTCCCGGCCTCGGCAGGGTCGGCCAGCACGTCCCGCAGCCAGTCGAGCTGTGCCGCCTCGAGATGCCCGTACCCGGCGCCGGGGACGCTCGAGTCCAGCACCACCACGCGCCCTCCCCCGCTCAGGGGCACCACCCGGTCCTGGCGGGCGGCGACGTGCTGGCCGGGGTCGATCTCGTCGCTGTAGACGCTGGAGACGTCGTGGTTTCCCATCACCACGGCGAGCGGTGCCCCGAGCGATGCCGCGAAGGGATCCAGGAGCTCGTGCAGCAGGCGGTAGCTCTCGGCGGTGCCGTCCTCGGAGGCGTCCCCGGTGTGGATCACCACGTCGATGTCGCGCAGGCCCTCGAGGCGGGTCAGCACACCCCGCAGGGCGGCGGTGGTGTCGATGCGGTCGTAATGGCGCGCCGACGGGTCGCCGTAGAGATGGGTGTCGGTCAGGTGCAGGATGCGCATGGGAGCACGGTAACCATCGCGAGTGTCCGGCAGGTGAAGCCCGGGGGATGCGCCGACGGGCCCATCCTGCTGGCCGGGCTCAGCCCAGTGCGCCGACCCATTCGCTCTCGCCGTCGTCGAAGAGCTGGTGCTTCCAGATCGGGACCCGTTGCTTGACGGTGTCGACCAGCTCATCGCAGGCGACGAAGGCCTGCTTGCGGTGCGGTGCGGCGACGGCGCAGACGAGCGCGGAGTCGCCGATCTCGAGCGGGCCGACGCGGTGGGCGACGGCGATGAGGGTGTCGGGATAGCGCTCCGCGATCTCGCGGGTCACCTCGGCGATCACCGCACCAGCGGTGGGATGGGCGGAGTATTCCAGCCGCTCCACCCCCCGACCGCCGTCGTGGTCGCGCACCACTCCATCGAAGGTGACCACGGCGCCGCAGCGCGGATCGGAGACAGCCTGGATCATCTGGGTCACCGTGATCTGCTCCTGGCGGATCTCGGCGAGCCGGGCCCGTTCAGCGCCGTCACCCATCGCGGGGTCCCCGGCGATGCGCAGCGGCTCCGCCTCTGCACCGTCGAGCGCAGCAACGAGACGCGCGGTGTCGAATGGCGTCAGGCCGCGGGTCGGATCGGCCGAGGTGGTCGGGTCGCTCGCGGGGAGGCTGGGTTCGATGCCGTTCTCAGGAGTCATGCGTGATCGCCTCCGTCGCGCTGTTCGAGCAGATGGTCGAGGATCGGGTCGAGCACCTCGATGCCGTCCTGCACTCCCCCGCGGGAACCGGGCAGGTTCACCACGAAGCTGCGCCCGGCCATGCCGGCCAGGCCGCGGCTGAGCAGCGCAGTCGGGACCTTCTGTGCGCCGAGCCGGCGCACTGCTTCGAGGATGCCGGGCATCTCCCGCTCGATCAGCGGGGCGGTCTGCTCCGGGGTGACGTCGGTGGGGCTGATGCCGGTGCCGCCGGAGGTGACGATGATGTCGATCCCCTCCGCGATCGCCTCGGCGAGCGCAGCGCCGACGTCGGGCCCGTCGCTGACGATGCGCACCTGGACCTGCTGGAGACCCCGTTCGCTGAGCCACTGCTTCAGCAGCGGACCGGTGCGGTCCTCATAGGTGCCGTCGGCCGCCCGAGTGGACGCGATGATCACGCGGGCGCTGCCGGTCAGCAGCGGCGCCGCCTCGTCCTCCTCGCGCGCCGTGCAGTCCTCATCGGTGCGGCGGGCCGGGATCTGCTTCACCATCAGTGGTCCGTCCCTGATCTCGTCGCCGTCTCCCGCGTCCAGTCCCCGCTCTTGCCACCGGACTTCGCGAGCACCTGGATGCCCTCGATCGTCGCCAGATGGTCCACAGCCTTGATCATGTCGTAGAGCGTCAGCGCGGCCACTGTCGCTGCGGTGAGCGCCTCCATCTCGACCCCGGTGACGCCCTTGGTGCGCACGCGTGCGGTGATCTCGACCCGGTCCTCGCGGGGCACCAGGTCCAGCTCCACCCCGGACAGCGGCAGCGGGTGGCACAGCGGGATCAGCTCGTGGGTGCGCTTGGCGCCCATGATCCCGGCGATCCGGGATGTGGCCAGGGCTTCTCCCTTGGGCAGGTCCCCCTCGGCGATGCGGGCGACCACATCGGGCCGGGTGCGCAGCACGGCGCGGGCACTCGCCTCGCGGGAGGTGATGGCCTTGTCGGTCACGTCGACCATGTGGGCGGAGCCGTCTGCTCGCACATGGGACAGATCGCCCGCGGCACCATCCGCAGGGAGGTCATGAGTTGCGGGTCCGTCATTCACCGCGGGACCGTTCACAGCGCTGGCGTTCATGAGTCTCCTCCAGGGATCAGCAGGGTCTCGAGGAGGTCGCCGTCGCGCACCGCCGCAGTGCCGCTCGGAATCAGCACCAGCGCATCGGCGGCCGCATAGCCTCCGATCAGGTGGGAGGAGGCCCCGCCCACCAGGCGCACCCGGCCGGAGGGCAGCACCCGGGCCCGACGGTACTGATCCAGCGCAGCCGGTGAGGACTCCTCCGCCTCGAGCTGGACCGGCAGGTGCAACCGGCGGCGAGCGGGAGCGCCGAGCGCGGGCCGGGCGATGAGCTCGCAGCTCAGCAGCGCGGAGACCGGATTGCCGGGGAAGGCCAGCCAGGGAACCCGGCGTCCGTCCACCTCCACGAAGCCGATGCCCTGCGGCCCGCCCGGCTGCAAGGCGACCGTGGGGAAGGCGAGGGTGACGCCGTCATGGTCGGCCGCGTGGCGCACCACCTCGAAGGCGCCCATGCTCACCCCTCCGCTGGTGACCACGAGGTCGACATTCAGCGTCTGGATCACCCGGCGCAGATGCGCGAGCAGGGCACCGGCGTCATCCGGCACCGCACCGACGTGGACCACCTCGGCGCCCGCCTCGGTGAGCGCGGCGGCCAGCCCGGGACCGTTGGCGTCGAAGAGGCTGCCGGGGGCAGGAGCTGCGCCGGCCAGAGAAGCTCGGGACTGCACCTCGGAGCCGGTGGAGAGCACCACCGCGCGCAGCGGGACGTCCACCTCCACCTCCCCCACTCCGCAGGCGGCCAGGTGGGCGATCCGAGCGGGGGTCAGCAGCCGGCCTTCCCGCAGCACCGTGTCCCCGCGGCGGGTGTCGGATCCGCGGCGGCGCACGAAGCGCCCGGCCGCAACGGAGGTGGGGGTGAGCGTGACGGTGTGTGCTGAACCGGTCTCGGAGACCTCGTCGGCAGCGGTGAAGCGCCCCTCGGCGCTCTCCTCGACCGGGATCACCAGCTCCGCGCCGGCCGGGATGGGGGCGCCGGTCATGATCGCCCGCGCGGTGCCGGGGGCGAGCTCAGCAGGCTCATCGCCGGCGGCGATCGTCGGCCCCAGCGGGAGCATCACGCGCGCACCGGGGCTCTGGAGATCCCGCGCCGCGAGCGCGAAGCCGTCCATCTGAGAGTTGTCATGACCGGGAACGTCCACGAGCGCGCGCTGCTCGCGGACGGCCACCCTCCCCACCGCGCGACCGTCCACCGGGATCACCTCGGTGGTGCGGACGGCGCCGAGCAGGGCGACAGCATCCGCCACATGATCGACCAGGGTGATCCGCTGGGCACCGGACATCTCGTTCTCGCTCCCGTCAGCACGTTCGAGCGTCTGCGTGACGCCCCTCCAGTATGGCGCTCAGAGTCTCGGCCCGGTGCCGCTGAACTCGCCGGGCGCGCCAAGGCATGCCGGAGTGCGCCGGGGGTCCCTACCACCGTGCAGGTGCGCCCCCTATCCTGGAGCGAGATCCCGGCGTCGCCGGGCCATGCCGGAAAGGGGTGAGCAGATGGCATCGCGCCGCATCTCGCTCGGGATGCCGACACCGCGCAGGACCGACGAGACCGCGACCGAGCTGCCCGATGTCTCGGACCGTCCCGACACTCCCGCCCTCGCCGACCGCTTCGGTCGGGAGGCGACGGACCTCCGCCTCTCGCTCACGGATTTCTGCAACCTGCGCTGCACCTACTGCATGCCCGAGTCCGGGATGACGTTCCTGAAGAAGGATCAGCTGTTGAGCGTGGACGAGGTGGTGCGCCTGGTGCGGATCGGGGTGGAGCGCCTGGGCATCGACCAGGTGCGCTTCACCGGCGGCGAGCCGCTGACCCGCCCCGATCTCGAGCAGATCATCGCGGGCGTCGCCGCGCTCCCGCAGCGTCCGAATATCTCGCTGACCACCAATGCGATCGGCCTGGACCATCGCGCCGCGTCCCTCCGCGAGGCGGGTCTGGACCGGATCAACGTCTCCCTGGACTCCGTGGTCTCCGAGACCTTCGAGCGGCTGACCCGGCGCCCGCTCTTGCACCGGGTGCTGGCGGGTATCGACGGCGCCCGGCAGGCCGGGCTCGATCCGATCAAGGTCAATGCCGTGCTGCTGCCCGGCGTCAACGACCATGAGCTGCCCGATCTGCTGGACTGGTGCCTGGACCGGGACTTGCAGCTGCGCGTGATCGAGCAGATGCCGCTGGATGCGGACCACATCTGGGATCGCAGCTCGATGCTCACCGCGGGCGACATGCACGCGCTGCTCGCACCCCGCTACGTCCTCACCCCGGTGGCCGAGGCCCGGGACGGCGCCCCGGCGGAGCTGTTCGAGGTCGAGGACCGCGCGACCGGCCGCCACCGCGGCCGGGTAGGGATCATCGCCTCGGTCACCCGCCCCTTCTGCGCCGACTGCCGCCGCACCCGACTCACCGCCGAGGGACGCGTGCGCACCTGCCTGTTCTCCCGCGAGGAGACGGACCTGCGCGGCGCGCTGCGCTCCGGCGCCGAGGACGAGACCATCGCCAGGATCTGGCGCGCCGCCCAATGGGGCAAGAAGGCCGGTCACGGCATGGACCGCGAGGACTTCGTGCAGCCGGAGCGCCCGATGAGCGCCATCGGCGGCTGAGAGAGGACGAGATGACCAGCATCGACATCGACACCGACGGGAACCCGGAGCGCATCGCCGAGGACTCCCCCGCCCCGCGCATCGCGGTGCGACTGTTCGCGGGCGCTGCCGCCGAATATGGGGCCGACGCCACCACCGTGCAGGCAGCGTCGGTGCAGGGCGCCGTGGACGCCCTGCTCGTCGGCGTCTCCGCCGAGGCGGCCCGGGTGATCGACCGCTCGAGCTTCCTGATCAACGCCGTAGCCTGCACTGACCGCAACCAGCTCCTCGCCGACGGCGACCGGATGGACGTGCTCCCGCCCTTCGCCGGCGGCTGAGCCCGCTCACGCTCAGCCCGGCACCGTCACCTCGATCTCGCTGCCCGCCACGGCCCCGAAGCCGCCGCTCAGCGAACGCACAGAGACTCCCCTGCCGGCCAGCACCCGCTGCGCGCTCGCCGAGCGCGACCCGGCCGCGCAGTAGAGCACCGCACCATCGAGCGCTCCTGCACCGCCTGAGGACTCCTCCTGCGCCAGCAGCTCGGCCATCGGCACATGCTCGGCGCCAGCCACCATCCCGCCCTCCAGCTCGTGCGCCTCCCGGATGTCGATCACCCGCACCCCGGCCGCCAGCAGCGCCGGCAGCTCAGCGACCGCGAGCTCATCGGTCGCGGGACCTGTCGGCCCCGGCAGCCCACAGGTCACCATCACGTCCTCGATCTCCCGCACCGCCGGACGCTCAGGGTTCCGGGCCAGCGGCAGCTCGTCCCAGCGGGCACGGAGCGCGTCGTAAAGAGCGAGGCGACCGAAGAGCACGTCCCCGAGCCCGGCCAGGACCTTGACCGCCTCCATCGCCATGGTCGCGCCGATCACCCCGCACAGCATCCCCAGCACCCCGGCCTCGGAGCAGCTGGGCACCTCCCCGGGCCGGGGCGGCACCGGATGCACGTCCCGGTAGGTCACCCCTCGGCCCTCCGCTCCCCAGAAGACGCTGACCTGCCCGGAGAACGCCAGGATCGATCCCCACACCAGGGGGAGGTCGAGGATCTCGCAGGCGTCGGAGGCCATATAGCGGGTGGGGAAGTTGTCGGTGCCATCGAGCACGAGATCGTGCCCGGCCAGCAGCTGGAGCGCATTGGCGGGGGTGACGGTGTCGACGGCGGCCCGCACCGAGATCTCCGGATTCAGCTCCTGCAGCCGTTCCGCCGCGGCGACCGCTTTGGAACGGCCCACATCCGCGTCACCGAAGAGCACCTGCCGGTGCAGGTTGGTCGCGTCGACGGTATCCGGATCGAACACCGTGATCTCCCCGATCCCGGCCGCGGCCAGATACGACAGCACCGGCGCCCCGAGGCCGCCGGCACCGATCACCGCCACGCGCGACGCGGCCAGTCGGCGCTGCCCGAGAGCGCCGAGCTGCGGCAGCCGGATCTGGCGGACGTAGCGTTCCGAGAGCCCCGCCGCCCCCTCCGGTGCCGGTGCGACCGCCCGGTCACCGATATCCGGCAGACCGCTTCGGCGTCCTGGCTCCGCTCCGGCCACTGACCCGGCCGAAGTGACTCCCTGGGAACCTGAGGCATGCACAGACCTCTCGAAAACTCCATGTCTTTCCACCATGTGAGGTAGTCTCCCCCACGGCCACGCACTGTGGCAGGCGGATAACGATTCGGCCATGGAGCCGATCTCAGCGCGAAGATGCGCGTCCGAGTGACCTACAGTGCAGAAACCTGCTCAGAGGATCCGCACAGTTGCGGACCGAGCACCGATCATGTGAGGAATCCTGACGATGCGATCACCTTCGTCTGCCTGGAGCCATCTGAGCCGCCGTCAGGGCACCCAGCCGCTCGAGGTCTCCTGTGCGACGGTCCCGATTCACATCTCGGGAGTGCGTGCATGACCCAGTACATTCTGCGGCGGTTCGTCAACTACCTGATCCTCACGGTGATCGCGACCGTGTTCTCGTACATCGCCGCGAGCCTCTTCTTCTTCCCGCGCCGGCGCTACCTCGGGGTCAACCCTCCGATCCCCGAGGAGTCGATCGACGGGATCCTCAGCGCCTATGGCGTCAACGACAAGGACCCGGTGCTGCTGCGCACCTGGTGGTGGATCGAACGCGTCCTGTTCGAGCCACTCTCGCAGAAGCTGGGTCAGGACCTCCAGGGCAACTGGGTCATCAACGAGATCATCGGTCGCGCTGGCACCAGCCTCCGCCTGCTCCTGCTGGGCGCGCTGCTGGCGGCGATCCTCGGTGTCTCGCTCGGCGTCTGGGGTGCGGTGCGCCAGTACAAGGCGTCCGACCAGTTCGTCTCTTACGCCTCCTTCGTCCTGATCTCGACCCCGACCTTCGTCGGCGGCGTGATCCTGATGATCCTGGCGACGAACCTCAACCAGCTGCTGGGCGTCCAGGTGATCCGCTTCACGGGGTCCTACACGCCGGGCATCACAGGGTTCTTCCCGCAGGTGTGGGATGGGTTCGTGCACCTGCTCCTGCCCACGATCGCGCTGATGCTGTTCGGTGCGGCCAGCTACTCCCGCTACCAGCGCTCGCTGATGCTGGACGTGCTGGGCAGCGACTTCATCCGCACCGCCCGGGCGAAGGGTGCCACCCGCAGCCACGCCCTGATCAAGCACGGCGTGCGCGTCGCACTGATCCCGATGTCCACTTACTTCGCCTACAGCTTCGGCACGCTGGTGGCCGGTTCCGCCTTCCTCGAGATCATCTTCTCGTGGGAGGGCATGGGGAAGTACGGCATCGTCGCCGTGCAGACCTCCGACGTCAATGCGCTGGCCGGCAACGTCTGCTTCACCGCGATCCTGCTGCTGTTCAGCTCCACCCTGTCCGAAGTGCTGTACGCGGCGCTCGACCCGAGAGTGAGGGTCTGACATGTCGATGAACGCACAGCAGCCCGCTGATTCCAGCGCCGATCTCGCCAAGGACATCGAGCCCACGGCGAGCCTGATCGCCGATGCGCCCGACGGCTCGGCCCAGAAGCCGCACCGCCCGATCTCCCGTGGCCGCCTGGTCTGGCGCCGCCTGAAGACCAAGCCGAACTTCTACATCGGCGGCGCGATCGTGGCCGCGATCGTGGCTTTCGCCCTCTTCGGCGACTTCTTCAACATCTACACCCAGGGCCAGCAGGACTCCTACAACTTCAACTCCCCGCCGAGCGGGCAGCACTTCTTCGGGACCGATGCGATCGGAGTGGACCTGTACGCCTCGATGACCTCGGCGCTGCGCACCTCGCTGCTGATCGGCTTCCTCGCCGCCCCCACTGCCACGCTGGTGGCGGCGGTCATGGGCTCGCTGGCCGGTTACCTCGGCGGGCCGTTCGAGATGTTCACGAACTGGCTGATCAACCTGCTGCTGGTGCTGCCGGTCTTCTACGTGCTGATGATCGTCTCCCCCGCGATCGCTGATCCGAGCAACCTTCCCGGCGCGATCCAGTGGCTCGGCTTCATGCCCGCCTGGGGCCTGCTGGTCATCGCGATCGGCCTGTTCAGCTGGATGATCATGGCCCAGATCGTGAAGAACCAGACCAAGTCGCTCAAGGAGCGCGAGTACGTCAAGGCCGCCCGCTACATGGGTGTGAGCACTCCGACCATCCTGCGTCGCCACATCATCCCCAACGTCGCCTCGCTGCTGATCATCGATGGTGCCCTCGGCGTCGCCGGCGCGATCCTCGCCGAGACCTCGCTGTCCTTCTTCGGCCTGGGCATCCAGGCTCCGGACGTCTCTCTGGGCACCCTGCTGCAGGACGGCACCGGCGCTGCAGTCTCCCGGCCGTGGCTGTTCATCATCCCCGCGTCCTTCCTGGTCGCTCTGCTGACCGGTGTCGCGCTCGTGGGAGACGCCCTGCGCGACGCCATCGACCCCACCAGTGAGGTGAACCGTGCCTGAGCCACTGCTCCAGGTCAAGGACCTGACCGTCACCTTCCCCAATGCCAAGGGCGGTGTCCGCGCGGTGCGCGGCGTCGACTACACCGTGGACGAGGGCGAGTTCCTCGGGATCGTCGGCGAATCCGGCTCCGGCAAATCCGTCTCCTCCCTCGCGGTGATGGGGCTGCTCCCCTCCTCCGCGAAGATCACCGGCGACATCACCTTCCGCGGCGAGTCACTGCTGGGGATGAGCGACCGTGCGCTGTCGAAGCTACGTGGCCGTGAGATGGCGATGATCTTCCAGGACCCGCTCTCGGCGCTCACCCCCGTGTACACGGTGGGCCAGCAGATCGTGGAGGCGCTGACCCTCCACGACAAGAGCCTCCCCCAGCGCAGCGCCGAGAAGCGCGCCGTCGAGCTGCTGAAGATCGTCGGGATCCCTGCGGCGGAGCGCCGCGTCAAGGCCTTCCCCCATGAGTTCTCCGGCGGCATGCGACAGCGCGCGATGATCGCGATCGCGATGGCGAACGACCCCACGCTGATCGTCGCCGACGAGCCGACCACCGCACTAGATGTCACCATCCAGGCGCAGATCCTCGAAGTGCTGCAGAAGGCGAAGGAGGTCACCGGCGCTGCCGTCGTGCTGATCACCCACGACCTCGGCGTGGTCGCCGGCAATGTGGACCGGGTGGCGGTGATGTACGCGGGCAAGCTCGTCGAGAAGGGTCCTGTCGAGGAGGTCTTCCACTCCCCGCGGATGCCGTACACCATGGGCCTGCTGCGCTCGGTGCCGAATATGCTCACCGCCGGCAAGGAGAGGCTGGTGCCTCTCGAGGGGCGACCGCCGAACCTCGCGAACCTGCCCGTGGGCTGCCCCTTCGCGGATCGCTGCCCCGCTGCTCAGGATCGCTGCCGCACCACCGAGCCGGAGCTCCTCGCGGATCTCGGCGACGGCCGCGAGGTCGCCTGCCACCGGTCCGACGAGATCGCGGCGGGCACCCTGAAGCCCTCGGACATCTTCCCGCGCCCCGCGCACGAGGAGCGTGCGGTCAAGGACTCCACCGGCCTGGAGCCGGTGGTCCGGGCAGAGGATCTGATCCGCCACTTCCCGCTGTACAAGGGCTCGGTGTTCCGCCGCGTGGTCGGCAAGGTCAAGGCGGTCGACGGCGTGGACTTCGAGGTCCTGCCGGGCGAGACCCTCGGCCTGGTGGGCGAGTCCGGTTCGGGCAAGTCCACCACCGCGCTCGAGATCATGGAGCTGGTCAGCCCGCAGCGCGGCAGCCTCGAGGTGACCGGCAGGGACGTCAGCACTCTCTCGCGCGCTGAACGGCTGGCGATGCGCCAGGACGTGCAGATCGTCTTCCAGGACCCGATGGCCGCAGTCGACCCGCGCATGCCCGTCGGCGACATCATCGCGGAGCCGCTCACGGTCCACAGGGTTCCCCGCGCCGAGCGCGACCGCCGAGTGGTGGAGATGCTCGAGCTGGTGGGCCTGGATCCGGAGATGACCGACCGCTACCCGCACGAGTTCTCCGGCGGTCAGCGCCAGCGCATCGGCATCGCCCGCTCGCTGATCACCAACCCCAAGGTGCTGGTGCTCGACGAGCCGGTCTCCGCGCTCGACGTCTCGGTCCAGGCCGGAGTCGTCAACCTGCTCGAGGATCTGCGCGACCGGATGGGGCTGTCCTATCTGTTCGTCGCGCACGACCTCGCGATCGTCCGGGAGATCGCCGACAAGATCGCGGTGATGTACCTGGGCAGGATCGTCGAGTACGGCCCGGTGCAGGAGGTGTACGAGAGTCCTCGTCACCCCTACACGCGCGCACTCATGAGCGCGGTGCCGGTGCCGGATCCGACGATCGAGCGTGAGCGCCGACGGATCCTGCTCACCGGTGATCTCCCCAGCCCCACCGAGGACATCCCCGGCTGCAACTTCGCCTCGCGCTGCCCGTTGTTCCGGATGCTCGACGAGACCCGCCAGGCACGGTGCCTCGGCGAGGATCCGGTGGCGACCGTGCACGGGAAGTCCAAGGTGGCCTGCCATCACGTCGATGAGATCTATCGCCTCGATGATGCAGACATTTCCGCCCTGTCCCCCGCCCCCGGCGACTGACGCACCGCGTCCACCGCCCCCAGAACCGCAGTACCCATCCCACGAACCCGAGACCCCGTGCCGAGCAGCACATCTCACCCAGGAAGAGAGAAACCCATGAAGATCACGAGCACTCGTCGTCTTTTCCTCGCCGGAACCGGCGTCATCGGCTCCGCCGCGGCCCTTGCCGCGTGCGGCGGTCAGGCCACTGAGGAGGAGCAGCAGTCACAGGCTGCTGAGGAGAACGACAAGGCTGCGGAGGAACAGGGGGAGCTGCCTTCGACCGCCTGGGAGCGCATGGAGTACGACCAGGTCCCCGACGGTGGATCCCTGCGCAAGGCCATCCTCACCTTCCCGGCCAACTGGAACCGCAGCCAGGTCGACGGCAACAACGCCGACACCTCCGACATCGCCGACCCCTGCGGAGGTGGCGGCGAGCTCATCCTCTCCGAGACCGGTGAGAAGTCGCTGAACCCGGACTACATCGAGTCCGCAGAGATGACCTCCGAGGACCCGCAGACCATCGCCGTCAAGTTCAACCCGAACGGGAAGTGGGACGACGGCACCCCGATCGTGGTCGAGGACCTCATCGCGCAGTGGAAGGCGCTGAACGGCACCAACGAGGAGTTCCTCGTCGTCTCCACCGTGGGCTGGGACCAGATCGAGTCGATCACCCAGACCGATGACGAGTACTCCGCGGAGATCGTCTACGCCAGCCCGTTCATCGACTGGATCACCGTCCTGCACCCCGAGGCCCCGGCCTCGGTGTTCGCAGACCCGGAGAACTTCAACACCGGCTACGCCGACGCCCCAGCCCCGGGCAAGGGCCCCTTCAAGGTCGGCACCCTGGATCAGGGCGGCGGCGTGGTCACCCTCGAGCGCAACGAGAACTGGTGGGGTCGAGCTCCGAAGCTGGAGACGGTGATCTTCCAGGTCGTCGACCAGACCACCCAGCCCCAGTCCTTCGCCAACGGCGAGATCGACTGGCTCGAAGTCGGCACCGGCGACGTGCTCAGCCAGGCGAAGACCCGTTCGGATGCAACCATCCAGGCCACCAACGGCCTGACCTGGACGCACCTGACGATCAACGTCAATGGCGGCGACGGCCTCCTCGAGGACGTCAAGGTCCGCGAGGCGATGGCTCGTGGCATCGACCGCGACGCCATCGGCCGCGCCGTGGTGGGCCCGCTCGAGGCCCCGATCGTGCTGGTCGACAACTTCGTCTACATGCCCGGCCAGGACGGCTACCAGGACTCCTACGAGTCCATGGGCAGCCTCACCTTCGACCCCGAGGCTGCGGGCAAGATCCTCGACGAGGCCGGTTGGGCGCTCGAGGGCGACAAGCGCACCAAGGACGGCAAGGGGCTGGACCTCAGCGTCATCATCCCGGCGGACACCAAGTCGAACTCCGACCGTGCCCGCCAGGTGCAGACGAACCTCAATGCGATCGGCTTCAACGTCGAGCTGCAGACGGTGCCGTCCGACGGCTACTTCCCCGACTACGTCATGCCGAAGTCCTTCGACATGGTGACCTTCTCGTGGGTGGGCACCGCCTTCCCCGAGACCTCCTCGGTGAACCTCATGTACCCGCTCGAGTCGGGTCAGAACTACACCGGCTTCGCCGACGATCGCCTCGGGCCGCTCAATGAGCAGATCAAGGGTGCCTTCGATGAGGAGGAGCGTCGCAAGGTCGCCAATGAGATCTCGACGATCATCGCCGAGTCCTTCGTGGTCATCCCCTTCTACGCGACTCCGATCATCTTCGCGGTGAAGAACGGCGTCGTGAACACCGGTGCCTCGCAGTTCGAGACCACCGACTGGACCCAGGTCGGTATCAAGGCCTGATCGACGTATCGCGAGCTTGCGAGGGAAAGGAGATCAGGCAGCAGTAGCAGCCTGATTACCTGAGCCTCACGCAGAAGGGCCGGACCACTACGGCGGTCCGGCCCTTCCTCTGTTCTGTCCTGACTGCGTTTCTGTCCTGACTGCGTTCGCTGCCGTTCTCGGCCTACCCGAGTCTGCAGTCCGCAGTACTCACACCACCGCTGTACTCACAGCACTGCAGTACTCACAGCCGCGCCGAGCTCACAGCACGATGCGCGCCACGGCGAGCGCCGCGCACACCGCCACCACCACGAGCTGCACGGTGTTCGGCCGGGTGGTCATCACCGCGCTGGTGTCCTCTGCGCTGCCCTGCGGGGGACGTCCCGGCTGCCCTTCCTTGCAATCCTGCCAGCGCTCCCAGCGCAGCTTGATCACTGCGGAACGGCTGGACTGCTGGTCGTTGACGAGACGCTCCTGAGGGGTGAGCCGGCGGCCGCGCAGATCCTGTTCATGGATCTGTGCCTGCCGGCGCCAGGGTGCGTCCCTGCTCAGCGCCGGTGCGTTCCAGGCGGTGATGGTCTTCGTCGTGCTGCCACGGCCCGCGACCTCGAGGCGCAGCATCGCGCCGACCCGCACCTCCTCGATCACCGCGAAGGGGATCAGGTGGGTGACCACGATGTTGCGCACCTCGACGGAGTCCTCATGGAGCACCACCCGCGGTGCCCACAGCACCATCCATACCAGTGCCAAGATCAGCAGCAGCACCGGCAGCGTCAGCGCGCCCTGCCAGCCTGCGCGCACCACCGCATCGACGGCGAGGCCGAGGCCGAGCAGCCCGACGACCGCGCAGAGCACGGTCGCCCCGTGCGGGCGCAGGTGGAGGATGCCTCCCGGGTCGTGGACGGGAGCTGGGCTGGTGGCAGGCATGCAGCCACGGTAGTGCAGGTGCAGCTCAGATCCTGAGCACAGCGACCGTGCCGTCCGCGGCGTCGGCTCCTGCCACAGCTCCAGCACCCGCAGCACTCGCATCTCCGCGCAGCACGATCGCGTCAGCCCGCCCGAAGGGGGCCAGGCGCCGCCCGGGCAGCAGGTCGACCACCTCTCGGCCGTCGGCCTCCAGGCGCAGCCTCCCGGGCAGCGCATGCACGGTGCCGGGTCGGCGCTGTCCCCGGTCCGCGGAGGTGTCGCCGAGCAGCATCCGGCGCGGAGCGGCACTCTCCCGCACCAGCAGCGGTCGGAGGAACAGGTGATAGCCGACCAGCGCCCCGACCGGGGTGCCGGGCAGGTGGACGACGGGCACCCCACCGTCCAGCACTCCCCACCCCTGCGGTCCGCCGGGGCGCAGCGCGAGATGCTCGAAGCGGGAGGTGTTGCTGCCGCGCTCGCCGAGCAGGGTCTTGACCACGTCGAAGGCGCCGTGGCCGATCCCGCCGGTGGTGAGCACGAGGTCCGACTCCGCCGCGGCCCGGGCGAGCGTCTCGCGCAGCTGAGTGTGGTCGTCCCCGCTGTGCAGGGAGGGCAGCGCCTGTGCGCCGTCGGCCTCGACCGCCGCGGCGAGCATCGTGCCGTTGGATTCGCGCACGCTGCCGATCGCGGTCGCCGCGTCCGCGAGCTCATCCCCGGTGACCACCACGGTCACCCGGTATCGGCGGCGCACCGGCAGCTGGGCGATACCGAGCGCACGGGCCAGGCCCACCAGTCCTGCCCCCACCTGGTCGCCGCCGGCGGCGAGCAGCTCGCCCTCCGCGACCTCCTCGCCGGGGAAGCGCACGTGACGTCCAGCGGCCGGCAGGGCCGCGAGGGTGAGGGTCACGGCGGCCGGGACGGGCCCGAAGGGGTCGGCGTCCGTCGCCTCGACCTCGACCACCGCGTCGGCCCCGGCGGGGACCGCGCCGCCGGTCATGATCCGGGCGGCGGTTCCGGGCAGCAGCGCCGGGACCTGGCCGGGCCGGGCGGGGATCTCGGAACTCACCGGCAGGGTGGTGGCGCCCGGCGCCTTCAGATCCGCACGACGCACGGCGAAGCCGTCCATCGCGGCGATGGGCAGGGCCGGCATCGCCTCGGGGCTGCGAACCTCAGCGGCGAGATACCTGCCTCTCGCCTGCTGGAGCGGCACCTGCTCGGTCTCGAGCGGCAACGTGATCTCGCGGGTCAGGAGCGCACGCCACTGCCACGGCGAGAGACTGTGGGCGCTCATGGTCCTCCAGGGGAAGTGTCCGGGCAGGCGATCGCTCCATGATCCCCCATCGTCGGCCTCCCTCTGCCCGACCTTCGACCTTCTGCCGTGGCCACTGCCAGGTGCGGGGTGCATGATGGGTCCATGCGTGAGATTCGTTTCGACCGCTTCGGCGGCCCAGAAGTCCTGACCCTGCACACCGATGCCCCCACCCCCGAGCCCGCACCTGACGAGGTGCTGGTGAAGGTCCTGTTCGCAGGGCTGAACCCGCTGGACTTCAAGATCCGCGACGGCTCCTCGGGGCGCGCGAAGGATCTGCCGTTGCCCGCGGGCACCGGCCGGGAGATGGTCGGCACCGTGATCGGGGCCGGCTCTGGGCTCGACCAGGCCGAACTGGGCTCCCGCGGCCTCACCGAGGGCACCCGGGTGTTCGGGATGCGCGGCCCCGGCGATCACCGCGGGGTCGCCGCCGAGGTCATCGCGATCTCGGCCGACGACCTCGCCCCCGTGCCCGGGGAGATCCCCGAGGAGGACCTGCCGCGCTGGGCGGGACTGGCGCTGGTGGGACTCACCGCGATCGCCACCGTGCGGGACACTGCCGGGATCGGGGAGGGTGAGACCGTGCTGATCCACGGCGGCAGCGGCGGAGTGGGACAGCTGCTGATCCCGATGGCGCTCGAAGCCGGGGCCTCCACCGTCTACGCCACCGGGCGGTCCACGAACGCCGAGCGGATCCGCGAGCTCGGCGCGACGCCCATCCCCTATGACACGGCTGACTGGGGTGTCGAGCTGCAGCGCCTCACCGACGGTCGCGGGGTCGACGTCGTGCTCGATACCCACTACCACGCGACCTTCCTGCCCAGCCTCGACCAGCTCGCCCCCGGCGGCCGGATCGTCGCCCTGCCCACGCTCGCGGACCTCACCCCGGCGCTCGAGCGGGGCATCGAGGCACGGGTGCCGTCGATCGTGCAGAGCCGGGAGCGGCTGGACCGCCTGGCTCAGGGCATCCGCGCGGGACGCTATCCGCTCGAGGTCTCCGAGGTGCTGCCGATGAGCCAGATCGACCAGGCGCATGCGCGGCTCCAGGAGGGCCACACCCGCGGGAAGCTGGTGCTCGAGGTCGGCGCCTGACCCGTCGGGTGCCCGCAGGCTCCCCACGGTGAGACCGGACACATGTCCAGCGGGTACCCTTTTCTCATGCCTGTACCTTCCGCCGATGATGCCGACGCCGCCCTCCGTGCTCTGGAGCCGGTGCTGCATCCCAGCGGTTGGGCGCTGCTGAATTCTCTGCCTCCCTATCGCGAGGATGACGTGCTGCGGGCCTCGACGCAGCTGCGCGAGGCCGGCCACTCCCCCGAGCTGGTCTCCTCGGTGCTGACCCAGTCACGGCTGCGGGCACGGGCTGCGGAGAAGTTCGGAGAGTTCGCCTCCTCCATGCTCTTCACCCCGCACGGCCTCGAGCAGGCCACGCGCCTGCCGATCGCGGCGCGGCACGCCAAGCGCTTCCAGCAGGCCGGAGTGGGCAGCGTCGCAGACCTCGGCTGCGGCATCGGCGGCGATGCGATGGCGATGGCGGGCCTCGGGCTCGAGGTGACGGCGGTGGATCGCGATCCCGCGGCGGTCGCCGTGGCCACCGTGAACCTGCGTCCCTTCCCGAACGCCCGTGCCCAGCTGGGCGACGCCGCGGCCCACGACCCCGCCTCCACGGACGGCATCTGGCTGGATCCCGCACGCCGGGCCTCCTCCCGCGGCGGCACCCGGCGCCTGCACGACCCCGAGGAATATGAACCGCCGCTGTCCGCCGTGCTGGACCTGGCTCGCCGGCTCGGCAGCGCCGACGGGCTGGGACCGCTCGGTGCGAAGCTCGGTCCTGCCGTGGCGCGGGAGGCCCTGCCGCGCGAGGTCGAGGTGCAGTGGCTGTCCTTCCACGGGCAGGTGCTCGAGGCGGCCGCCTGGTGCGGGCCGCTCGCCCGCGAGGGCGTGCTCTCCTCCGCCCTGCTCATCGACCACGCTGGCACGCATCGCCTGGACCGAGGCGTCGACTCCGCCCCCGATCCGACTCCGGGCCCGCTCGGCGATCACTTCTATGAGCCCGACGGCGCCGTGATCCGGGCGGGCCTGATCGGCGCCCTCGCCGAGCATCTCGGAGCCCATACCGTGGATGAGACGATCGCGTATCTGACCGGTGACCGCCTGGTGAGCACCCCCTTCGCCCGCGGCTACACCGTGCACGATGTGATGCCCTTCGGCCTCAAGCGGCTCACCGCCTACCTGCGGGAGCATCGCCTGGGGGTGCTGGAGATCAAGAAGCGCGGCACCGCCGTGGAGCCCGAGGAGCTGCGCCGCAAGCTGCGCCCGCGCCGCTTCGGCGACGAATCCGCGACCCTGATCCTCACCCGCATCGGCGGCGAGCAGTCCGTGATCGTCGCCTCCCCGCATGCGAGCCCTGCCGGTGAGGCCGCGGCCCAGAAGGACCTCCGATGAGCACGGACACCAGCACCGACGCTGCCCGCGCCCCGGAGGGCACCACCCGCGCCGATGCCCCCCGGCGCCTGGTCGCGGTGCTGCTGCTGGTGGTCTCCCTCGGCGCGATCGGCCTGGTCGCCCTCGGTGCCGCCGCGGACCGCGGACCCGGCGCGGTGTACACGGGTGAGACCGACGGCGAGTACCAGTTCGCCCCCGCTCGCGAGGACTACTACGAACCGGACTGGGCCACCGAGGACCTGCCCACCCAGCCGCCGAAGCCCGACGGCCCGAACACCGCGCTGATCCTCACCCTGGTGGTGCTCGGCGTGGTCCTCCTCGCCCTCGCCGTCTGGGTGGCATACCGGATGCGGAAGCTCGCCCGCCCAGCACCCGCGCTCGCCGGATTCGCTGAGGAGGATGAGCTCACCGCCGAGCAGGCGATGGCCGCACTCGAGGATGCCCGCGCCAGTCTGTCCACGGTGGTCGACGCCCATGACGCGGTGATCGCGGCCTGGCTGGCGCTGGAGCGCGCGATCGCCGAGGCCGGGGTGCGACGCGACCCCTCCCAGACCACGCTCGAGTTCGTCGTGGCCGTGCTCGGCGCCCTGGACCTGGACCGTTCGTCGCTGGACCGGCTCTCGCATCTGTACCGGCGGGCGCTGTTCGACCCCCAGCCGCTGGTGGAGTCGGACCGCGACGAGGCGCTCATCCTGCTCGACGGGCTGACCACGGACCTCGAGGTCGGCGTGTCGAGCCAGGACACCATCGGGGAGGATCCGCGATGATCCGCCCCTGGCTGCCGCTGCTGGTGAAGCTGGCGATCGGCGTGGTGCTCGCCCTGGCGCTGTACTTCGTCTGCACCCTGTTCGGGCTGTACCTGCCGCTGCCGATCCTGGTCTCCGTGGGCCTGGCCTGCGGCGCCATCTGGTGGATCATCGATGAGGGCGCTGACCGCGCCGACCAGCTGCACGCTCCCGCCCTCGATCTCGACGCCGACTACGCACTGCCCCATGCCCAGGACACGCGCGTGCGCCGGCTCGAGGATCTCGCCCATGGCGCCCAGCCCAGCCGCCGTATGACCAGCCGCGGCCTCGCCCGCACACTCGACGAGATCGCCGTGGAACGAGCCCGCGACCCCGACGCCCCGGCACTCAGCAACGGGCTGGAGCGGCTGCTCGAGACCGCCCGTCATCCCGATGCCGAGAGCCATCCCGTCGGCCCCATCGACCGACGTGCCCTGCACCGCTGCCTGACCGAGCTCGCCTCGCGCGAGGAGAGGGACCGATGACCGACCCCACCCTGATTTCCCCCGCTGCTGTGACTCCCCGGGCGATGTCGCCCCAGGAGGCCACCGCTGCCGCCGCCTCTGTGCTGGACGCCGTCGAGACCGCCGTGGTCGGCAAGCGTGAGTCCCTCGAGCTGGTGCTCACCGGCATCCTCGCCGGCGGGCACGTGCTGCTCGAGGACCTGCCGGGCCTGGGCAAGACCCTCGCCGCCCGCTCCTTCGCGCAGGCGCTCGGGCTGCCCTTCAAGCGTGCCCAGTTCACCCCCGACCTGCTGCCGGCGGACCTCACCGGCGCCGAGGTGTTCGACCAGCGCACCGGCGAGTTCGTGTTCCGGCCCGGCCCGGTGTTCACCGGACTGCTGCTGGCCGACGAGATCAACCGCACCCCGCCGAAGACCCAGTCCGCGCTGCTGGAAGCGATGCAGGAGCGGCAGGTCTCCGTCGAGGGCACCACTCGGATGCTGCCGAACCCGTTCCATGTGCTCGCCACCGCGAACCCCATCGAGCACGAGGGCACCTATCCCCTGCCCGAGGCGCAGCTGGACCGGTTCCTGCTGCGGCTCTCCTTCGGCTATCCCACCGCCGCCCAGGAGTGGGAGGTGGTCTCGCGCCGCATCGACCGTCGCCGCGAGGAGCAGATCGTGCCCGAGGTGCTCGACGCCGCCGGGCTGCTCGGGGTGCAGCAGGCCGTCGAGGACGTCCACGTCGAGGACTCGGTGGGCCATTACGCGGTCGAGCTCACCGCCGCGACCCGCAGCCACCAGCACGCCCTGGTCGGCGCGTCCCCGCGCGGCACCCTTGCCCTGATCACCTGCGCCCGCGCGCTCGCGGTGATCCGGGGCCGCTCCTATGTGGTGCCCGAAGACATCAAGGCGCTCGCCCATCCGGCGCTCGACCACCGCGTCACGGTCAAGCCCGAGCTGTGGTTGCAGAACGCGACCGGCGCTGGCGTGGTCGAAGCGGTCCTCGGGCAGGTGCCGGTGCCCGCCGCCATCGAACCGGTCCCCCAGGCTTCGGCGTGAGCTTCGATTCTCCGCGGCGTGCAGAGCTGCGCACCCGGCCGACGGCGGCGCTGGTGCGCGCCGCCGTCATCGGCGGCGCCGCGCTCGCGCTCGCGCTCGTGCTGGGACGGCCTGACGTCATCCTGGTCGGGCTGCCGTTGCTGGTCTGGGCGCTGGTGGCCCTGGCGCGGCGGACCCTGCGCGGGGAGGAGCGGGCTGTGGTGGATCCGCAGCAGCGGGTGAACCGTCGCAGCATCGAGGAGGGCGGGACCGCGGCCGTCACTGTGCGCACCGACCCGGGGGTGCTCACCGCGGCGACGCTGCCACTGCCGCCCCATGCCGATGTCGCCCCGCGCCACGGCTCCTTCGCCGGTGATGGGGAGGTGCAGATGCGAGTCAGCGCGCAGCGCTGGGGGAAGGTCCGGGTGGGCCCGATGCATGTGCTGGTCGCGGACGCGCTCGGCGCCTACCGTGCTCAGCGGACTCTCGGCCCTGCCGAGGTGCAGGTGGTCCCCGCCTCCACCGTGCTCGATGCCCCTGTCGAGGTGCCCACCCCGATCGGGGTCAGCGGAGTGCACCTGTCCCGACGCCGCGGCGACGGCACCGCGCTCTCGGAGGTGCGGGCCTTCCGCCCCGGCGACCGGCTGCACCGCATCAACTGGCGCGTCACCAGCCGCACCGGCCAGATGCACACCAACGCCACCTTCACCGAGCAGGACACCGAGGTCCTGATCGTCACCGACACGATCGCGGACATCGCCCCCGCGCCCTGGTCCGATGCCGAGGCACCCACCAGCCTCGACATGACCATCCGGGCGACCTCGGCGATCGCCCGCCACTATCTCGCCGCCGGGGACCGCGTCTCGCTGTTCGATATCGGCCACCTGATCGGCCCGGTGCCCGCCGGCTCCGGCCCCCGCCAGCTGCGGGTGCTGACCACCGCCCTGTCCCGAGCCAGCCGGGATGCCGGCGCGCTGCGCCCATCGCGACGCCTGCGCACGGTGCGCTCCGGCACCCTCACCGTGGTGTGCACGCCCTTGCTGAGCCGCGACACGATCGCCCAGATCGGAGTGCTGGTCTCACACGGCGCCGACGTCATCGTGGTCGACACGCTGCCGCCGAGCATCGGCGACACCTCGGTGCTGCAGGGCAAGCCGCTGCGGATCGAGGGCAAGATCTCGGATCGGTTCTGGCCCGAGGCCTGGGCGATGCGTCGCCTGCTGCGCGAGAAGACCGTGCGGGAGCTGCGCGAGGCCGGGGTGCCGGTCACGGCCTGGGAGGGCCCGAGCTCGCTGGCCCCCGTGCTGCTGTCGCTCTCGGCGGCCCGGACGGCGCCGCGGATGAGGAGGTCCTGATGCGGATGGGACAGGTGGTCGATCCGGTCGCCCAGCGGTTGCTCGAGCTGCAGAAGGTGAGCGGCACGCAGTGGCTGCTGCGCATCGGCGGCGCGGCAGCGACGGTGCTCGCGCTGCTGCTGACGATCGGAGGGACGGGGCTGTTCGCCCACTTCGGCACCATGCTGATCACGTTCTTCGTCGCGCTCGGGCTCCTGTTCCAGCTCCGCAATCCGGACTCCGATCTGGGACTGCTGGCACCCGGCGCGATCGTCGTGGGGGCCCTCGCCATGGGTGGGGGCTCGATGCTGCGCACCGCCGGGATCGGGTTCCTGCTGCTGATCGCACACAGCGCCTTCGCCCTGGCTGCGACGACTCCCGTGCACGGGGTGTTCGGCCGC
This sequence comes from Brachybacterium paraconglomeratum, assembly GCF_039541415.1. Lineage (GTDB taxonomy): Bacteria > Actinomycetota > Actinomycetes > Actinomycetales > Dermabacteraceae > Brachybacterium > Brachybacterium paraconglomeratum_A. The sequence goes on along the minus strand of NZ_BAABGE010000010.1, from coordinate 113,137 downwards.
AGCGCCTGGTTGCTCGCCGGCAAGGGGCTGCTGCCGGTGCTCGTCCTCAGCCTGCTCGGCGGGTTGCTGGTGGCGGGTCTTTCTGGTGTGCAGCTTGGTCCCTGGATGATGGTGGTCGGCGTTCTCGCGGCGATCGGACTTTTCATCGCGGTGCTGCCGCGGGAACGGTGAGGTGGCAGGAGCGCCCCGCAAGACCCCGCACGGATACCGAGCCTCAGGCGGAAGCCGCGGCATCCGGCGGCGATTCGCCCTCCGTACGCTGCTGAGCGGCCGGTGGTTCCTGACGGTCTTGAGGGTCCTGGGGGCCTCGCAGCGGATCTTGCAGAGGGTCTTGCAGAGGGTCTTGCAGAGGCAGAGACTCCTCCGGCGCGTTCGCAAGGATCCTGGACCGCTCTCCGTCGGGCCCGTCGAGGAGCCGCCTCAGCAGCGGTGAGGTCGAGGTGTATATGTGCCCCGTGGGCGTCTCGATGGTGAGCCGACCTGGTTCCTCATCGGTGGCTGGGTCCAGGGTCGACGTCCACCCGGGCATCTCCTTGGCCAGGTTGAACCGTTGGCAGTGGCCCACGCCGTTGCCGACGTCGGTGCTGCCCCCATCGGCGTGGCGGCGGGCATGGTCGACGTCATGGATCGCGGCATCGCAGTAGGGCGTGCGGCAGCGCTGGTCCCGCGTGAGGATGAAGCGTCGGACCTCTCCGCGGAAGAGGCGGCGGCGGCCGTCCACGTCTGTCAGATCACCGGTGGTCGAGTCGGTGTAGAGGCGTCGTATCCAGCGCTTCGCCTCGGTCACCTCCCGTGGGTCCTTTTCTGTGGTGGTGAATTCTGGTGGACTGGTCGTGAGCTCCGGGGCTGGCTGGCCTTTCGCGGGCGAAGGTTCTGCTGTCCCGCCGGGTGCTGGCGTGCCCACCGTCGCCGTCTCGGCGGACGGCGAATCAGCCGCGGTGTCGTCGGCCGCAGCGTCGTCGGCGGACTGAACAGACCGGGCGGGCGCGGCAGCTCCAGCGTCGGGCCCGGACAGTAGTGCCTCGGGCACACTCCGCGGTGGCCGTGACGGCGCCGTGCGGGCGCCGAGGGCGATTTTTCGAGCAGCCGGGCCAGGTATCGGAAGGCCGCCCATCCATGCGGTCTCGACGTCCTCGCCGAGCAGCGTCAGATCGGTCATGAGCAGCTGGATCTCCACCGGGATGTCGTCCACGGTCTCCACCCCGGTGGTGCGCTCGACGAGCGTATCGGCCATGATCTGGCCCTTTCCACGGGGATCACCAGCGCTCTTGGCAGCTTTGGCGACGCGCGTGAGTGCATCGAAGCTCGCGACGCCCTCCTTCACCGGGAGAACTGCTCGCAGCACCGACATCCCGTCCACGGCGGGGCGCAGCGTGACCCGTCGGCCGCTGACCGCTCGCTGGTTCCGAGCCACTGCCGCCGCAGGGTCGAGCTCCATGGCTCGCGCCCGCGTGATGTCGTTCGCGCGGCCCGCGGTGACCTTCGGGAGGCTCGCCTCGAACTCGGCATCGATGGTGGCGCGGTCCTCGTCATCGAGGACCACCACATTGGCCGCCACCATGTGGGCGGCCCACTCGCTGATCTTCCCGGCGCCGAGCAGCGCAGTGGTGCGCGGCATCGAGGTGACGAGTATCCGTCGCAGCGCAAGCTCATCGGAGGCCTGCTTGGGGGTGATTCTGCGCGCGAGGCCGATCTGGTCGGCGATGCCGCGTCCGAGCTCATCTCGCGGTACCCCGAGGCGCTTCTGCTCCCGGATCTGAGAGTCGTGGAAGACAGCCTCTGCCAGCGCCTGCACGGCGGCGAGGCGTGCCTTGCCCTGCTCCATCGCGGTGATGAGATCGATGAGCGTGTCGTCATGCTCCTTGGGGAGCAGTTCCAGGGACGGAGCGGTGTCGAGGAGTAGTTCGAGGTCGGCGGCCCACTGCGTCGCGCTGGCGATCATTCCTCTGCCCTCCTTCATGCCTGGTCACGGTCCCGGACGAGAGCGTCCGAGGCTGTCGTGCTGTTCGAACAAGCGTGCGCTCCGCACCGTGGCAGCACCAGATCTGCGCCCCAGATGTGGACGAAGGGGTGGTGGGGAGGAAAGGTCACGCCGTACGTCACGCCCTGGGCGGAACTCGCGTGGCCCACGTCGCTCCTACCTGCCACGATCGGCCTGCGAGGTCTACCGTGAGGGGCATGTGGCAGATGATGGACCTCCTGTATGGGCACAAGAAAGAAATGGTCGCGCGGGAAGATGCCCTCCCGGGCCGCGACCGCTATCTCTACCCGCTCGAGCGCGAGCACCTTGTGCTCGGCACCGACATGCTCGGCCCCGACTCTCCCGCCGATCCTCGCCCCTGGCCCGCTGGCAGCGAGGAGATCATCCTCGCCGGCGGCTGCTTCTGGGGCATCGAACGGATCGCCTGGCAGATCCCCGGCGTGCACACCACCTCGTCGGGATACGCTGGCGGGTACACGCCGCACCCCACCTACGAGGAAGTCTTCTCCGCGAAGACCGGCCACACCGAGGCCGTGCGCGTCATCTACTCCGGCGGCGAGCCGACGCTTCGCGCCCTGCTCACGCAGTTCTGGGAGCAGCACGACCCCACCACCGCGAATCGTCAGGGCAACGATGTGGGCACCGAGTACCGCAGCGCTGTGTACTGGACGTCCGAGGCACAGGGCGAGGTGGTGCGCAGCTCTGCGGAGCGCTACCAGCAGGCGCTCGATGAGGCCGGCCGCGGGAGCATCACCACCGAGCTGTCACCGCTCGCTGAGGCCGGAAACGGCGTGTACTACACAGCCGAGCCCGAGCATCAGCAGTTCCTGGAGAAGAATCCCAGCGGCTACTGCAACCACGGGTTCAATGGTGTGGCCTGCTCGATCTGAGCGACTCAGCGGGCCGGGGCATCCTGGCCGGGCAGCCCGTCGCCGTGGTCCCCGCCCATGAGGTTCCGTCGGACGCCGATCTCCGGCCCGCCTTCGGGCCGTGCCGGAGCCGGGGCGACGCCCAGCAGCTGCGCCGCGAAACCACCCGCCTCGCGCGGCATCGGCATGGCGCCCCCGCCGGGCGCTCCCCCGGGCCCGCAGGCCGACGCCGCCGCTGAGCGGGGCGCTCGCGGGGCGCCTCCCTCGCGGGCGAAGCGCGTCATCTGCTCTGTGGTGGGGTAGACCGAGCTGACCACGATGTCCAGCCCCAGCAGCGTCACCGGCAAGGCCGACTCCCCCGCGGACTCCAACAGCGCGCGCACCGGCTCGCACTCCTCGAAGGCCCAGGCATCCTCGTCCTGCAGGTAGACGGTGATCGGCTGGCCGGCGAGCGCGAGCGCCGCGGCCTCGTCGAGAAAGGCCTCCTGCTGCTCGACATCGGGCGGCGGGGAGGGCAGGAAGATGTCCAGTGCCGCCTGCTGTGCAGAGTCATCCACAACGTTCATGAGCACCACCGTAGCGCTCCGGGCGCCTGGCACACTGTGGCGATGGATTCCTCCGCAGCCATGCCCGTGCCCCACGCAGTGCCCGGCCCCGTGCTCCTCGGCCACGACACACTGGTGATGCAGCAGATCACCGGGTTCATGTCCAACGACTTCGACATCCTCGACGGCACCGGCGAACAGGTGATCGGGCACGTCACGACCTCAGGCGGCGGGGTGTCGCGCTTCTTCGCAGGGAGCCGCTCCTTGGACGTCGCCGACGCCGATGGCACGCCCCTGCTGCATGTGGAGGATCCGCCGGACATCGGCCTGGATCGCTTCGAGCTCTCGACCCCCGACGGCGCACCGCTGGCGGAAGTGACCAGCAAGCTTGCGTTCTTCTCGACGCGCGTAGGGATCGCGGTGGCGGGCGGGCCCTCGCTCGAGCTGAACGGAGACATGCTGGGCATGGACTTCACGTTCGAGGTCGAGGGCTTCGTCGCCGCGACGGTCGCCCGGCAGTGGGGCGGGCTCTCCCGTGGCTTCCTCGGGCACAGCCGCTATGTGCTCGCGATCGACCCGACGGCGCCGCCGCAGCTGCGGCTGGCGATCATCGGCGGCTGCATCGTGCTTGACCTGATCCGACAGAAGAAGTCGCGCAGCAACTGAGCCCGGCAGGCACGGCAGTCTCTGATCACCGCAGCATGCGCTGCGCGGTGCGCAACCATGCCGCCGACTCCTCGGTCCAGCCCAGGTTGCCCAGGTGGATCCCGGTGGTGACGCGTTCGAGCGCAGCCCAGGCTGCGATCCGCTCCGCGTCGAGCTCGAGGCGCTCCGCGAGCTGCACGACGAGCGCTGCATGCCAGCGCCGCCCTGCGCCGACTCCCTCGCGTTGATCGAGGTCGTCGATCACCTGCTGGTGGTCCCGCAGCGCGACCCCGACGTCATACTCCGGCTCACCGAGGAAGCCGTCGGGGTCGATGAACACATGCTCCGGCCCACGACGCAGCACATTGCCCGGATGCGGATCTCCGTGCAGCACCACCTGGCGCGGAGAGGGAGCGGCGATCAGCTCGAGGGCGAGGGCTCGCGCGCGTTCGAGGACCTCGCGCTCTCCCTGCCCACCGCCCGCACCCTCCAGCACCCCACCGCTCGCGCCCTCGAGCACGCCGTTCGCGAGCAAGCTCTCGAGCGCACCGTCCACGAGGGCCAGCAGAGAGGTGGCTTTCTGGGTGGGGGTGAAGGGTGTGCCGACGGCGACGGGAAGCTCCCAGGTGGTCGGCAGCAGGTCGGCGAGGGTCAGGGACTGGGCGACAGGGTCGGGGACGGACGCCCACAGCGACGGGCCGAGTCGTTCCAGCAGCACCGCGCCGAGGTCATCGGCCTGCTCGAGCACTCGCACGTAGCCGTTCCCGTCTGCCGCCCGAAGGATCCTCACCTGCTGGGCGTGATCGGAGCCGTGCCCGCCGAGCTTGAGCACAGCGGGGCCCGTGGTGCGGCCGTGCACTTCGAGCACCGGCAGCTCGGCCCCGTCGGCGAAGGTCCGCACCACGGTGAGCTCCCAGCGGGACAGCACCGCTCCCAGTCGGTCCGGGAGTGCGTCGAGGAGGTCCCGCGCCCAGGGCTGCACGGCCCAGGGACGAGCCCGCGCCTCATCGAGCACCTCCGTCAGGTGCACGGGTCTCAGGCCGGTTCCGCAACGGCCGCTTCCGCTGCCGCTCCCTGCGCTCTCGCCGCCGCGTCCAGCACCCGCCCCAGCGGGAGGTAGTGCGCATGGACGGCCTGGCGGTAGGCCTCCGCGTCGCCGGCCTCGAGCGCGGTGAGCATGGCCTGGTGGGCGTCGACGGTGTCCAGGATGTCCTCGGCCGGCGGGAGCTCGAGCAGCGGCACGGCGACGGTGTGGATCTCCCAGAACGCCTGCGCGAGCTGCCGCAGCAGCCCGTTGTCCAGATGTGAGAACAGCGCCGTATGGAAGGCGGCATCCGCGTCGGGGAACGGCCTGCCATCGGAGGCGAGAGCTCGCATCTGCTCGACCAGCCCCTCGAGCTCGGGGTTCGTGGTGTCGCGGTAGAAGCCCACCAGCTGATCCGCGACGGAGAGATCGAGGGCGATGCGCAGCTCGACCACCTCTCGCAGTGCTCGCAGATCATTGCCGTCATCGAGCCGGGCCCGGAATAGCAGCCCGTCCACCAGCGGGGAGAGCGAGAGCTGACCTACGAAGGTGCCGTGCCCGTGTCGTACCTCGACGATGTCCAGCGAGGCCAGGGTGCGCATCGCCTCGCGCACCGAGGAGCGTGAGATCGCGAGCCGCTCGCAGAGCGCACTCTCGGTCGGCATCGGGTCCCCCGGCACCAGCCCTTCGACCAGGATCAGATCCTGGATGCGCTCGACAGCGCTGTTGCCCGTGCCTCTGCTGCGCACCATGCCTCTTCCTCTCGGACCCGGCGCCGCTATGGCGCAGGTCTCATCATGCCGTGATTCGGCCTCCACCGTGCTCCGGTCCGGAGGGTCCTACCTCGACGTGGCGACCTCTTGAACGTTTGGTCACCGTTCGGTGACGACCGCTTCCCGAGGTGGTGGCGATCACGCGATCCGTGATGTACTCTCACCAGTCATCAGACATCATACGTCTGATCTTCGCATTGTGGCGGACTTCCCGCTGACTCGCGAGGACGGCGTGACCATCCCCGTCGCCACCGGCGCCGGGACCACCCTCTGAAGGGATGTATCAACGGTGATCTCCAACTCCACTGGTCGGCTCGGCCGACGCGGCTTCCTCCGCGGCACCGCTGCCATCGCCGGCGCGGCCGGCATCGTCGCCGGCATCGGCGCCTGCGCACCGAGCGACTCCGGCAACGGCGACAGCGGCAGCGGCTCCGACGGCGGCGGCGCCCCCGCCGGCGAGGCGAACCCGGACGGCCACATCAATGCCGCCATCAGCTACGAGCTCGGCACCAACGGCTACGACCCCATGACCACCTCGGCGGCGCTGACCGTCGCGGTCAACTGGCACACCCTCGAGGGCCTCACGGAGCTGCACCCCGTGACCCGCGAGGTGTACGCGGCGCTCGCCACCGAAGTCCCCGCCGCCGAGGGCACCAGCGTCGACGTCACCCTGCGCGAGGGCGCCGTCTTCCATGACGGCTCGCCGGTCACCGTCGACGATGTCGTCTTCTCCGTCGAGCGGGTCCAGGACCCGGCGAATGCGTCGCTGTACTCGCAGTTCATCCCCTTCATCGACACCGTCGAGAAGAAGGACGACACCACCGTCACCTTCACCCTCCTGCATCCCACCGGCGTGTTCGCCGAGCGGCTCTCGACGGTGAAGATCGTGCCGAAGGCTGCGGTCGAAGCGGACCCGAAGGCCTTCGACTCGAACCCGGTGGGCTCCGGCCCCTGGAAGATGACCGACAACTCCGCCGCCTCGAAGATCGTCGAGTTCGAACGCAACGACGACTACAACGGCCCGATGCCGGCGAAGGCGAAGACCATGAGCTGGCAGGTGATCCCCGATCCTTCGACCCGCACCAACGCGCTGCAGTCCCAGACCGTCCAGGCCATCGACTCGGTTCCCTACCTCTCGATCGACCAGCTGAAGGCCTCAGCCGACGTCGAATCCGTCGGCGGCTTCGGGCTGCTGTTCGCGATGTTCAACAACCATCCCGACAACCCCTTCAACGATCTGAAGAACCGTCAGGCGTTCCTCTACGCGATCGACATGGACAAGGTCATCGAGACCGGCCTGGCCGGCCAGGCCGAGGCGGCCAGCTGCTTCGTGCAGAAGGAGCACCCGAAATACAAGGAAGCCTCGACCGTCTACTCGCTGGACCTCGAGAAGGCCAAGTCCCTGTTCGCCGAGACCGGCCTGACCTCGTTCCGGCTGCTCTGCACCGATCACGACTGGGTCGCCCAGTGCACCCCGATCATCCAGGAGTCCCTCACCGCCGCGGGCGTCGAGGTGAAGTTCGAGCAGAAGCAGTCCGCCGACGTCTACGCGACGCTCGACGGCGGGCCCGACGTGTATGACGTGACGATCGCCCCCGGCGACCCCTCGGTGTTCGGCAACGATCCCGACCTGCTCATGCGCTGGTGGTACGGCGGCGACGTCTGGACCGAGAACCGGATGCACTGGAAGGGCCAGCCCTCCTATGACGAGGTCCAGACCCTGCTGACCGAAGGTCTGGAGGCGTCTGATCCGGCAGAGCAGGCAGCCACCTGGGGAGAGCTGTTCGACCTGCTCTCCAACGAGGTGCCGCTCTACCCGCTGCTGCACCGCAAGGCCCCCACCGCCTGGGACTCCACCACCCTGGTGGACTTCCAGCCGATCTCGCTGACCGGCCTCAGCTTCGTCGACGTCGCCTCGACCCAGGCCCCCTGACCCGGCCAGTCCCCTGACTCGGTGAGGTCGGGGCCGACACCACCTGTCGGCCCCGACCCCGGTCCCCCTGCATCTGCCCACCTCCACGTCTCGGAGGACCTCGTGTCCCAACTCGTCCGACTGCTCGGGCGGCGACTGATCGCACTGCCGATGATGACCCTCGGCGTCACCCTGCTGGTGTTCGTCATCATGTCGTTCTCGCCCTCGGATCCTGCCCGTCTCGCCCTCGGGGAATCCGCCTCCCCGCAAGCGCTGGAGATGTATCGGGAGGCCAACGGGCTCAACGACCCGATCTGGCTGCGCTACTTCACCTTCCTCGCCGGCATGGTCCGTGGCGACCTCGGCACCACCAGCGGGAATGTGGCGGTGACCGAGGTGGTCGCCCAGGCCTTCCCCATCACCCTGCAGCTGACCTTCCTCGGCCTCGCGATCGCGATCTTGCTCGGCGGGCTGCTCGGTGTGCTCGCCGCCCTCTTCCGTGATCGCTGGGTGGACCAGGTGATCCGGGTGCTGAGTATCGCCGCGCTCGCCACCCCGTCCTTCTGGCTCGCGATCCTGCTGATCCAGTGGCTCGGCGAGATCCCCGGCGGCTGGGGCATCTTCCCCGCCCTGGTGACCCGGTGGGTGAGCGTCTTCGACGATCCCGCCACCTACCTGCGCAACATCGCCCTGCCGGCCCTCGCGCTGGGAGTCCCCGTCGCCGGTTCCCTGGTGCGCGTGGTGCGCACCGCGATGGTCGAAGAGCTGGACCGCGATTACGTGCGCACCGCCATCGGCGCCGGCATCCCCTACCCGGTAGTCGTGGGTCGCAATGTGTTCCGCAACGCGCTGATCACCCCGGTGACCGTCCTCGGGCTGCGGGTCGGCTATCTGATGGGCGGCGCGGTGATCATCGAGATCATCTTCAACATCCAGGCCATGGGCCAGCTCATCCTGGACGGCGTCACCCGCAACGACGTCTTCCTGGTGCAGGGAGTGACCCTGGTGGTCGCGATCGCTTTCATCGTCGTCAACATCGCGGTGGACCTCCTGTACGTCATCATCAACCCCCGGATCAGGAGCATCTGACATGCGACCCAAGCTCGGATCCCGCCTGCAGTCCGTCAGCGGCAGCCCGCTCGCCCCGTTCACCGCGCTCCCCTGGCCCAGCCGGATCGCGGTGGTCTTCCTGGCGCTGCTCGGGCTCACCGCGATCTTCGCCCCGCTGGTCTCCCTGCACGGCCCGCTGACCACGGGCACCCCGGTGCAGCCTCCCAGCGCTGAGCACTGGATGGGCACCGACGCGATCGGCCGCGATATCTTCTCGCGCGTCGCCCACGGCGCCCGGGCCTCGCTGCTGATCGGCCTCGTGGCCACCGCCGGCGCCCTGGTCGCCGCTGCGGTGATCGGCTCCTTCGCCGCCACCGCCCCGAAGTTCCTCTCCGAGGTCACGATGCGCGTGCTGGACGTGGTGATGTCCTTCCCCGGCATCGCGCTGGCCGCGGTGTTCGTGGCTGTGTTCGGCACCTCGCTGCCGGTGCTGATCTTCGCGATCGGCTTCCTCTACGTCCCCCAGCTGGCCCGCGTGATCCGCGCCAACGTGCTCGCCCAGTTCGGTGAGGACTACGTCGCAGCCTCCCAGGTGATGGGTGCCTCCACCCCCTGGATCCTGGTCAAGCATGTGGCCCGCAACTGCATCGCCCCGATCATGGTCTTCGCGACCGTGCTGGTCGCCGATGCGATCGTGCTCGAGGCCTCGCTGTCCTTCATCAACGCGGGTGTGCAGCCGCCGAACCCCTCCTGGGGCAACATCCTGGCCGACGGCAAGCAGCTGCTGCTGTCCGGCTACTGGTGGCCCACGTTCTTCCCGGGCCTCGCGATCCTGCTGACCGTGCTCTCGCTGAACATCCTCTCCGAGGGCCTGACCGACGCGATGGCCAGCCCCCGGGTCAAGGTGGCCGTCGACGTCGAGGCCGATGAGCAGTCCCTCGTCGGGGCTGACGCTGAGGGCCAGACGGGCGGGGCCGCCCACCCGACCGGCACCGCCGGCCCCGCCCACGAGCTCCCCCATGAGGTGCTCGGCACGACCGACGAGCAGACCGCTCAGCGGCTGCTGCGGGAGTCGCTCTCCGCCCTGCGCAGCGCCGAGCTGGCGCGCCCCGAGCGCGTGGCCGCGGACACCGTCTCCGCGCCCCTGCTCGAGGTGCAGGATCTGCGGGTGTCCTTCGCCTCCGCGCACGGCGGGACCGACATCCTCGACGGGGTCTCCTTCCAGGTGCGGCCCGGCGAGACGATGGGCCTGGTGGGCGAGTCCGGCTCCGGCAAGTCCGTGGCCAGCCTCGCCGTGATGGGGCTGCTGCCCCGCAGCGCTCAGGTCAGCGGGAAGGTGCTGCTGAACGGTGTGGATCTGCTGTCCCTGCCGGCGAAGCAGATGAACGCCCTGCGCGGCCACGAGATCGCGATGATCTACCAGGATGCGCTCAGCTCGCTGAACCCCTCGATGCTGATCCGTGCCCAGATGGCTCAGCTGACCAGCCGCGGCGGCACCCGCAGCGCGGAAGAGCTGCTCGAGCTGGTGGGCCTGGACCCGAAGCGGATGCTGAACTCCTACCCGCATGAGCTCTCGGGCGGCCAGCGCCAGCGCGTGCTGATCGCGATGGCCCTGACCCGCGACCCGAAGCTCGTGATCGCCGACGAGCCCACCACGGCCCTGGACGTCACGGTGCAGAGGCAGGTCGTGGACCTGCTGAACCGGCTGCGTGAGGAGCTCGGCTTCGCGATGGTGTTCGTCAGCCACGACCTCGCGCTGGTCTCCCAGCTCGCCGACCGCATCACCGTGATGTATGCGGGCCAGGTGATGGAGCAGGCCACCACCCATGAGCTGCTCATCGACCCCCGCCACGAGTACACCCGCGGCCTGCTGGGCTCGGTGCTGTCGATCGAGGCGGGCGCCGAACGCCTGCACCAGGTCCCCGGCACCGTCCCCTCCCCCCGCGACTTCGCCGTCGGCGACCGTTTCGCCCCGCGCTCGCTGGACCCGTCGGCCGATCCCACCACGCGCCCGCGCCTGGTCGAGATCGGGATGAGCGGCCACCTCGTGGCCACCACCGGCTCCGTCCCCGCCGCCCTCGAAGGAGACCCGCGATGACCACCGACTCGACTCCGCAGTTCACCTCGGATGCTGCCGGCCAGCAGCAGCCCACGATCGAGCTGGTCGACGTCCACGTCGTCCACCAGCTGCGCAGCGGCAGCCTGCTGCATCCGGACACCATCCGCGCCGTCGACGGGGTGAGCGTCTCCGTGCGCCGCGGCGAGGTGCTCGGCATCGTCGGCGAGTCCGGGTCCGGGAAGTCGACCCTGGCCCGAGTGATGACCGGCCTGCAGCCGGTCACCAGCGGTCACGTCTTCTTCGACGGCCAGCCGCTGCGGCGCGGCGGCGCGGCCCGCAAGCAGCTGGGCCGGAAGGTGTCGGTCGTCTTCCAGGATCCCGCGACGGCGCTGAACCCGCGCCTGGCGGTGCGGGAGACGCTGATCGACCCGCTGCGAGTGCACTCGATCGGCACCGAGTCCGCGCGCCTGGCCCGGGTGAAGGAGCTCCTGCACCTGGTGGGGCTGCCCCAGTCCGCGCTCGAGGTGCTGCCCCGTCAGCTCTCCGGCGGGCAGCGACAGCGCGTCGCGATCGCGCGCGCCCTGGCGCTCGAACCCGAGATCATCGTCGCCGACGAACCCACCAGCGCCCTGGACGTCTCCGTCCGCGCGCAGGTGCTGAACCTGCTCACCGACCTCAAGCAGGAGCTGGGGCTGGGCCTGGTGTTCATCTCCCATGACATCAGCACCGTCCGCTTCATCTCCGACACCATCGCCGTCATGCACCACGGCAAGGTCATCGAGCACGGCACGGTCGAGCAGATCTTCGACCACGCCGAAGACGAATACACCCGATCCCTGCTGGCCGCGGCGCCCTCCCTGCTGTGATCCCACTGCTGTGACAGCGCCGCTGTGAAAACCACTCCGAGCATCCAGACATCCACCGTTCTTCCAAGGAGCACCACCCTCATGACCTCTCCCTCCCCTCTCACCGGTGTCGTCCCCCCGCTGCTGACCCCCCTCACCGCTGACGGCGACATCGATCTGCCCTCCCTCGAACGGCTGGTCGCCCGCATGCTCGAAGGCGGAGTGGACGGGATCTTCGCCCTCGGCTCGAGCGGTGAGGTCGCCTTCTGGGACGATGCCCGCCGCGCCGCCGTGCTCGAAGCCGTCACCGGCACCGTCGCCGGCCAGGTGCCGGTGATCGCCGGCGTCATCGACATGCAGACCGATCGCGTGATCCAGCACGTGCGCGCCGCCGAGCGCTTCGACCTCGCCGGCTATGTGGTCACCGCCCCGTTCTATGCGATCACCGGGCCCCAGGAGATCGACACCCACTTCCGGGCCGTCGCCGCCGCGACCCAGCGCCCGATCTGGGCCTATGACATCCCCGTCTGCGTGCACGCGAAGCTCTCCGGGGCGCAGATGCTGCAGCTCGGGACCGAGGGCATCATCACCGGGGTGAAGGACTCCAGCGGCGATGATGTCGGCTTCCGCCGGCTCGCTGCCGCGAACCGGGCCGCAGGCTCCCCGCTGACCCTGCTGACCGGTCACGAAGTGGTCGTCGACGGCGCCTACCTCGCCGGGGCCGACGGCTCCGTGCCGGGGCTGGGCAATGTGGACCCGGCCGGTTATGTGCGCATGCACCAGGCCGCTCAGGCCGGTGATTGGGAGCAGGTGCGCCGCGAGCAGGACCGTCTCGCGCAGCTGTTCGAGATCGTCTTCCAGCCCACCGACAAGGTGGGTCCTGCCGCCGGCGTCGGCGCCTTCAAGACCGCGCTGCGCGAGCTGGGGATCTTCTCCACCAATACGATGGCCACCCCCATGACCCCGATCGAAGGAGACGCCGTGGACCGCATCCGCGCGATCCTCGAGCAGACCGGCCTGCTCGACGGGGCAGGTTCAGGCGGGGCGGGCACCACGGGACCTACCGGTGCCTGACCCGGTCCTCGCCCTCGACCTCGGCGGCACCAAGATCCGCGCCGCGCTGGTGCACGGGGCGGGGGCCGACGACGCCGCCCGCCCCGCCCCGCCGCGGCTCGACCGGGTCGCCGAGGTGCCGACCCCCGCGACCGTCGGCCCTGCCGCGATCCTGGGCGCCGCGGCGGAGCTCGCCGAACAGGTCCGCGCCGGCGCGCAGGTGCAGGCCGTCGGCCTGTCCTCGGCCGGCGTGATCGACAGCGACCGCGGCCGGGTCTCCCACGCCACCGACTCCCTCACCGGCTGGGCCGGCACCGATCTCCTCACTCCGCTCGCGGACCGTTTCGGAGTGCCGGTCAGTGCGCTGAACGATGTCCACGCCCACGGGCTCGGCGAGGCGCGGTTCGGAGCCGGCCGCGACCGCGCCTCCCTGCTGCTGGTCGCGGTGGGCACCGGGATCGGCGGCTGCCATGTGCTCGACGGACGCGCGGTCCTCGGCTCGCACGGCGCCGCCGGTCACGTCGGCCACATGCCGGTGCCCGAGGCGGAGGGGGTGCCCTGCCCCTGCGGCCGGATGGGTCATCTCGAGGGCCTGGCCTCCGGGCCCGGGATCCTCCAGCTGGCCTCCCGGCTCGGTGCGGATCCCGCACTGACCGGTGGCCGGGCGCTCGCCGCCGCGGCCAACGCCGGTGATACCGCGGCGCGGGAGGCCTACCGGATCGCCGGGCTCGCGACCGGGCGGGTGATCGGCGCGCTGCTGAACGTGCTGGATCCCGAGGTGGTGGCATTGACCGGTGGGGTCCACGGAGCCGGAGCGCCCTGGCGCGACGCCGTGAATGCCGGGATCGCGCAGGAGGCGATGGATGTCGTCGCCGCCACCCCCGTGCTGCCGGCGAGCGCCGGCGAGCATGCTGCTCTGCTGGGCGCCGCCGCCCGTGCGCTCGACGATCTCGCCGCCCCCGTCGCGACGCTGCCCTGACTCTGCCCTAACCCGGTTCCCGCGCCTTTTACTGCTCACCATCGACCGTCCGCTCTGCCGATAGGACCTCTCATGCATCCTCTGCTCGCCCCGCTCGAGGGCTCTCTGATCGTCTCCTGCCAGGCCTACCCCGGTGAGCCGATGCGCGATCCGCGCACGATGGCGCAGATCGCCGCAGCGGTCGAGCAGGGCGGTGCGTCGGCCGTGCGTGCCCAGGGGCTCGAGGACATCGCGCAGGTCAAATCCGCCGTTGCGGTCCCGGTGATCGGGATCTGGAAGGACGGGGAGGAGGGAGTCTTCATCACCCCCACCCTCGACCACTGCCTCGCCGTGATCGATGCGGGCGCGGACATCCTCGCCCTGGACGGCACCACCCGGCCCCGCCCCGACGGGCGCACCTTCGCCCAGACCGTCACCTCCGTACGTGAGCGCTTCGACGGGCCGCTGATGGCGGACTGCGACAGCCTCGAATCTGCACGCATCGCGGCGGATCTCGGCGTCGAGCTGATCGGCACCACCCTCGCCGGCTACACCGCAGCACGCCCGAAGACCAACGGACCCGATCTCGCACTGCTCGGAGAGCTCGCGCAGCAGCTGCCGGCGTCCTCAGTGCTGGTCGCCGAAGGACGGGTCCACACCCCTCAGCAGGCCGCCGACGCCCGCGCAACCGGCGCCTTCGCGGTCGTGGTCGGCACCGCGATCACCCATCCCACCAGCATCACCCGCTGGTTCTGCACCGCGGTCGAGGACGCCTGATCCCGTCGGCTGCACCGCCCACGACCTGCCGCCCTGAGCGGGGCGTCGTGCGAGAAGCTCTTGCGCCCTGACCGCAGGGAGCAAGGTCCCAGAAGGAACCCCCGATGAAGGAGATCACCCGATGGATGCACATCTGACCCGCCGCGGCCTGCTCGGCACGGCAGCCGCTATGACCGCCCTGGGCACCGGTGCCGCCGGCGCGTCCGCCTCCCCCGCCGGCTCCGCCGCCCTGCCCCCGGTGAAGGACCGCGGCCACCGCCAGGGCAGCTACGACGAGCAGGTGCTCGCCGCGCCCGGCGACTGGGGAGTGCTGAACTTCCGGATCCCTGCCCTGGCCGTGGCCTCGAACGGTGATCTGCTCGCCGCCTTCGACAAGCGCCCGGTGCACGGCGACTCCCCGGCCCCGAACTCGATCTGGCAGCGTCGCTCCCGGGACGGCGGCCGCACCTGGGAGGAGCCGACCGTGGTGCGCCAGGGCCTGGAGTCCGAGGTCCCCGGCGAGAAGCTCGGCTACTCCGACCCGTCCTACGTGGTCGATGTCGAGACCGGCAGCATCTTCCTGTTCTGCGTGTTCTCCAAGGACGTCGGCGTCTGGGACAGCGAGTACGGCAACGACGACGCGGACCGTCGAGTCATGAGCGCGAACCTCAGCGTCAGCCATGACGGCGGAGAGAGCTGGGAGCACCGCTCCCTCACCGAGGTCGTCAAGCCCGAGAACTGCCGGGCGATGTTCGCCTCCTCGGGCGCCGGCATCCAGCTGCGCCACGGCGCCCACCAGGGCCGCCTGATCCAGCAGTACGCCGGCTGGTTCCGGAACGACACCGGCGGTGAGGACGTCTCCGCATACTCGGTCTACTCCGACGACCACGGCGAGACCTGGACCATGGGCACCCCCGTGGGCACCGAGCTGGACGAGAACAAGGTCGCCGAGCTCTCCGACGGCACGGTCATGCTGAACTCCCGCGAGCACGTGCGCACCGGGCGCCGCTGGGTGGCGCTCAGCCACGACGGCGGCGCGACCTACCAGGACCTGCACCGCGACGCGTCGCTCGTCGATCCCGGCAACAACGCCCAGCTCACCCGTGCATACCCCGAGGCGCCCGAGGGCTCCGCGAAGGCGAAGGTGCTGCTGTTCTCCCACGCGGACCATGTCCCGAACGATCGCGTGAACGGCACGGTCGAGATCTCCACCGATGACGGAGCCAGCTGGGAGCGCAAGCGGGTGTTCGCACCCGGCGCCTGCCAGTACTCGGTGATCATCGCCGCGGGCCGCGACGAGTTCCTGCTCGCCTACGAGGGAGAGCAGGAGACCATCATGATCGCGCGCCTGGACCTGGACTGGATCCTCTCGCGGTGATCTCCCTCGGCCACAGCCCTGCCCCGGTCCCGGACGACCCGGTCCCGCACACCGTGCTGGCCCGGGCCGGGGAGGGGCCCTGGCCGCGGTACCGCATCGTGGGCCTGGTCCACCTCGGTGACGGCCTGGTCCTCGCGGCCTTCGACGGTCGCGAGACCGGTCAGGACGTCCCGGACCCGACGGGCCTGGTGCAGCGGCGCTCCCTGGACGGCGGCCGCAGCTGGGGCCCCTTCGAGGAGCTGCGGGCCGCGGATCGCGAGGGACGTCAGTGGTACTGCGATCCCAGCTATCTCCACGACCCTGCCTCAGGCCGGGTCTTCGTGTTCCACACCCACGCGAAGGACCGCGGGGTCTGGGATGCGGTGGCCGGCACCGATGACGCGGACCGGAACGTGATGGGATCTGCCGTGGGCATGTCCGAGGACTCGGGCCGCAGCTGGCAGTTCCGCTCCGTGACCGCGATCGTCGCTCCCCCGAAGCTGCTCCGCACCGCCTTCCCGACCTCCGGCGCCGGGATCGTGCTGCGTCGCGGCGCGCATGCAGGCAGGCTCCTGCAACCGTACTGCGGATGGTTCCATTCCGGTGACAGCGGCCCCCGAGACCGTGTGGGCGACAGTCCGACCGATGGTGAGGTGGTGCGTTCCTTCGTGCTCTTCTCCGACGACCATGGCGAGAGCTGGCAGCGCGGCGCTGCGGTGGGTGAGGACATGGACGAGACCACCATCGTGGAGCTCTCCGACGGCAGCGTGCTGCTGAACTCGCGCGATCACGCCCGCGGCGGGCATCGGCGGATCGCCGTCTCGGCTGACGGCGGGGAGAGCTGGGAGGACCGCGGAATCGATCCTCAGTTCGTGGACCCCGGCAACAACTCCCAGCTGGCGAGCCGCTGGCCGGACGCCCCTGCCGGAGACCCGCGGGCACGGGAGCTGCTGTTCACGGGAGCCCACGACCGCTTCGCCCGAATCCGCGGCACCCTGAGCGCCTCGCACGATGACGGGGAGACCTGGCACGAGGTGCTCGTGTTCGAGCCCGGTCCGTTGGACTATTCCGTGGTCCAGGCCCTGGAGGACGGCGCGATCGGTGTGCTCTGGGAGGTCGAGGCCCGCGAGATCCGCTTCGCACGGATCGAGGCAGAGGAGCTGCCCGGGGCCTGAGCCCGCCCCCGCGCCACGCCAGCCCCAGCACCAATCTGAGCCCGGCCCCAGCCTGGCCTGGCCCGGCCTGGCCTGGCCTGGGCTGGCCTGGGCTGGCCTGGGCTGGGCCCAACCCATCCCATCCCATCCCGTCCCATCCCACCTTGGCCCCAATTTGGCGCCCATCTAGCCGCATTCCCGTCAACTACTGGCGATAGAGAGCACGCTCCGGAAATATGACCAGAGCGTGCTCTCTATCGCCAGTACTCGACGCGCCCGACCCAGAACGGACGGGCTGCCGGGCAAACAGGCAGACGAACAGAGGCAGAGGCAGAGGCAGACGGCAGAGGCAGGGGCTGCCAGCAGCCAGCAGACGAACAGAGGGCGGCGGCACCGAGATGGTGTCGCCGCCCTCCGCCTGTGACGCTGGGCCGAGGCTCAGCGTGCCATGACTCAGCGAGCTCCGGGCTTGCCCGGGTTCGGGTTGTCGATCGTGAACTGCGGGGAGGTGAAGGTCTCCCAGTGGTCCGGGTTCGCCGGATCACCGAGCGGCTTCAGCACTCGCAGCTCGAGGATGTAGTCCCCGTTCTTCACGGTCTTGGACTTCTGGTTCTTCAGCGCATAGCTGCCATCCCAGCCGTAGACCTCGGGGGCGGCGGAGCGGCCCAGATGATCCGCGGCGTCGATCAGGCCGACGGAGGGGTTGACCGGCTTGGCCTTCCCTCCCCCGTTGATCGAGTACGCCTGGATCTCCAGCCGATCGACCGGGTAGCCGAAGTAGTACGCGAGGTAGGGGATGTCCCCGTCCTGCATCGTGTACGTGTGGCCGCCCTCGGGATCCAGCAGCACGCCGTCGGCTCCGTCAGAGACGCCGAGGGAGGGCAGGCCCATCCCCTGGGGATCCAGCACCGGCAGCGCCTGGTAGTCACCGGAGAGTCCGGCGAAGGGGACGACGATGTCATCCTCCGCGCCGGTCAGGGTGATCCAGCCGCCGTAGATGATGCCGTCCTCGCCGAAGTCCTCACCGAGGACCACGTCGAGCTCGGTGCTGCCCCCGGCGGGCACGGTCACCGTCTCCGCGCCGGGCTCGGCGATGCCCGGGGCATCGTAGAACGCCGGGTTGTAGGTGGGGTGTCCGGTGGCGATGCCGTGGCGGACGCCAACCTGGTAGGTCTGCTCCGTCTCGGCGTCGTTGTGGACGGTGAGGGTGACAGTCTTCGGGCCGGCCTCTCCCTCGCCGAGGGAGATCGAGGGCTCATCGACGCGGGTGGCGGTGTGCACCGCGCCCACCATGTCCAGCAGGCCCGCACCCTGACGGTGCACCGGCTCGAGGTAGCCGGTCCCCGGGATCAGGGACCAGTCGAGCTGATCGGCGGTGTTCATCATCGCGGTCTTCACCTCTGCCGGGGCGAAGTCGGGCTTCGCCTCCAGCAGCAGCGCGGCGGCGCCGGCGACGTGGGGCGCCGCCATCGAGGTGCCGGACTTCGCGCCGTGGCCACCCTGCTCGAGCGGGATGGTGGACCAGATCGACCCGCCGGGGGCGGCGATGTCGGGCTTCAGCTGCAGCTCGGCGGTGAGTCCGTAGGAGGAGAAGTCCGAGACCATTCCCGCGGTGGGGTTCTCGAGGGTGACGGTGCCCTCCTGCCAGGCCCAGGTGACGTCGCCGGCGGCGAGCGCCTCCTGCAGGGCCAGGCCGTCATCCTGGTTGATCATGACCACGGGGATCGTGATCGCCGGATCGCCCTCGACGGTCGGGTTCACGGCGCCGGGAGCGTTGTTGTAGAGGATGACGGCGTCGTAGCCGGCGGACTGACCGGAGAAGGCCTTCTCGTAGAAGGAGCAGACCCCGCGCTCGACCAACAGCGCCTGGCCCGGACCGGCGGCCGGGGTGACGGCGGCAGGGTCGCAGGCCTGGCCTGCTGCACTGCCCGGGGCGCCGGCGGAGACCAGGGCGAGCTCGCCGGAGGTCGGGATCGCCGGCGCGCCGGTGGCGCCGCTGTAGGCGATCTCGGCGCCGGCTGCGGTCGCGTAGGGCGAGCGGAGGTGGGTGTTGTCCACCGAGGCGACGGTGATCGCCTCGGCGGAGACGCCCGGGGCGCCGCTCGAGAAGGTGCCCGCGACGCCCTCGTTCCCGGCGGAGATCACCATGGTGACCCCGTTGTCGGTCATCACGTCGGACATCTGTGCGGTCGGGTAGTCCTGCCAGGTCACGAAGCTCGCGCCGAGGGACATGTTCACCACGTCGGCGCCGTCCTCCATCGCCTGCTCCATCGCCGCGAGGATCACCTCGGTGCTGCTGGACCCCTCGCAGCCGAACACGCGATAGGAGAGCAGGTCGACGTTCGGTGCCACGCCGAGCACCTCGCCGTCGGCACCGATGATGCCGGCGACGTGGGAGCCGTGGCCGCCGCAGTCGTCGGGGAACTCATCCGGGGAGACGGGGGTCCCCGCTCCGGAGTCGTAGTCATCGCCCACGAAGTCGTAGCCGCCCACCACCCGGTCGCCCGGGAAGTCTGCGGTCTGGTCATTTGTGCCGGAGCCCCCGAAGTCGGGGTGGTTGTAGTCGATGCCGGAATCGATGACGGCGACGGTGACGCCCTCACCGGTGAGGCCGTCGACCTGCTGGACCTGATCCACACCGGTCATCGCGTTGCCGTAGATGTCATTCGGTGCGGCATCGACAGGTTCCGGCATCGAGACCTCGAGCACCGGGTAGACGGCGCTCACGCCGGCGACATCGCGCAGCTTGGCGACGTCGGCGTCCTCCATGGCGACCGACATGCCGTTCCAGCCGGCCACGAAGGTCTCCTCGACCTCCATCGAGATCTGGGCAGCCTCCGCACGCTGGTGGACCTGGTCCTGGGCACGGGAGTTCGCCGAGGCATTGCCGCCGCGGAGCGTGGGGGCGCCCTCGACCTCGACGAGCCAGCGGCCCGGGATCGCGGTCTCGGCCGCATCGAGCACGTCGTCGGGGGTGGGAACCTCGACGCCGAGCTCGGAAGCGGTGCCGAGGAGCTCGGGAGAGCCTCCCTCGGCCAGAGCGGGTGGGGCGACCAGCAGGCCGGCCACGAGGGCCGCACCGGCGCCGGCCGCGAGCGCGCCCCGGGGTCTGGGCAGACGGGAACGGTTGAAGTGCATCGTTGCATTCCTCCGGGGATGGGATGAGCGGTGCGCTGCGCATCATCGCGCCCGGATCCTCCGGCGCGCACCGGCGCTCAGCATTCCATCACGAACTGCCCAGCCGAGGAGGGAGAATCAGCGATTCGAAGCCGAGAACCGAAGAATTCCCGCGGAAGCTGGGGCGGCCTCGGCCGGTCAGGGCGTCGCCGTCTCGCGGACGATCTTGATCTCGTCGGACCCGGGCAGCGAGAAGTCCGTGCCCGAGAGGTGCTCGAGCGCCGCATCCACGTCGGCCTCCTCGATGTCGTCGGCGAGGACGATGCTGAGCATGCTCAGCAGACCGTCGTCGATCTGCAGCTCGGCCTGGAAGCGATGGCCCTTCTGGGTGAAGACGCCACGCACCGGCCAGGTCTGGTGGCGCGGAACCGCGCGCTCGGCGGTTTCGGGCACGGAGAGCCACACCTCTGCAGCTTCCTCGGAGGGACCGTGTGCGTTCGCCTCCGGCAGCTGGGCATGCAGTGCCGCCGCACCGGGAAGGTCCGTACCCTCCGCCGCCAGCAACAGGTCCACGAGGTCCCGGACCGGGGTGGGCAGCTCGCGCTCCTCGACGTCTTCCTCGATCTCCGTGCCGTGCTCTTCCGAGGCCCGGTACGTGTCGAGTGCGTACATCGCGACAGTTCCGGCCGCGCCGAGCGCGGCGAGCACCAGGCGAGGCCGGGAGATCCCGCGGCGGCCCATCGCATCGACGATCCGGGCATCGAGATGCTCGACAAGATCCATCAGGCCGAGCGTCGCGGCGCCGATGATCACACCGTCCAGGCCTCGCGAGAGCATCACCTCCTCCTCGCGCGTGGTGTCAGCGACGAGCAGACCGCTCACCCCTGCCGTACCGATCCGGTACGCGGCGCGCGACCATGGGCCCAGCCGTCGGGGTTCGATGAGGCTGAGCCCGCCGATGGTGGCCGCAGCGGCGGCGGAGCGGAGCAGGGAAGCCGTGGAGTTCGAGGTCATAGGCGAATCGTAGAGCGTGGAGGCTCCTCCGGTCATGGCATATACCCTCGCACCGTGGATACTCCGGCCGACGCCCGCTCCGTGACCCAGCACGGAACAGCGGAGACCCCCGATGCTGGCGGACTCTCGCGACGGCTGGTGCCCGGACTGCTCGCCCTCGCCGCGACCCTCGCCTACGGGATGCTGGGCTCCCAGCAGTTCCACCATCTCGTCGCCCGCTCGTGGGATCTGGGGATCTTCACCCAGCTCGCACGCGCTTACGGGGAGCTGCGTGCCCCGATCGTCCCCATCAAGGGGGACGAGGTGAATCTGCTGGGCGATCACTTCCATCCGCTGCTGGTGATGCTGGCCCCGGTGTGGTGGGCCTGGCCCTCCGGTGAGGCGCTGCTGTGGACGCAGGCGCTGCTGTTCGGGGTGTCCGCGATCCCGCTGACCCGCCTCGCGATCGACCGCCTGGGCCCGGGGCTCGGCTCCCTCGCCGGGGGCGCATATGTGTTCTCCTTCGGGCTGCAGTCCGCAGCATCGGTCCAGTTCCATGAGATCGCCTTCGCGGTGCCGCTGCTGGCGCTGTCGCTGACGGCGCTGCTGCGCGGCAGGGTGCTCGACGCAGTGCTGTGGGCGGCGCCGCTGGTCTTCGTCAAGGAGGATCTGGGGCTCACCGTCGCCCTGCTCGGGGTGCTGATCGCGCTGCGCCACCGCGAGCACTCGCGCGACCGCCGTGCGGGATGGGCGCTGGCCGGGTGGGGCGCGGGGTGGTTCGTGCTGTCGACCTTCGTGCTCCTGCCGCTGCTGAACACTGCCGGTCAGTACGACTACACCGACAACCTCGGCTCCCCGCTCGAGGTGTTCTGGCCGCCGGTGAAGTGGCTGACAGTGCTCATGCTGCTGCTGGTCGCGGGCCTGATCGGTGGCCGCTCACCGCTGATCGCGCTGATGCTGCCCACCCTCGCCTGGCGTTTCACCGGGACCGTCGAGTTCTACTGGGACTGGTACTGGCACTACAACGCGGTGCTGATGCCGATCGCGCTGGCCGCGATGCTGGACGCCCTCGGGGATCGACGCACAGGACGCGCGACCGCCTGGTGGCGGCGGGATGCTCCGCTCCCGGTGCGCCGGATCCGCATCACCGCGGTCGCCGCCTCCGCAGCGGTCACCCTGCTGCTCGGCCCGGCGATGCCGGTGCTCGACGTGCTGCGGCCCCAGCTGTGGGAGCCGACCTGGCGGGCGGAGCCCGCAGCGGAGGCGCTCGCGGCAGTGCCCGACGGGTCAGTGCTCGCGGTGGACATCACGCTGATGGCCCAGGCGGTCCCGGACCATGACGTGCAGTGGCTGCACGGACCCAATCAACGGGTGCCGGACTGCGTGCTCAGCGACGACTACGCCTTCTCCTGGGGCGAGGGCCCGCCGCAGGATCTGCCGAGCTGGGCACAGCAGCAGTGGGACGCGGAGTATCAGACGGAGTTCGAGGACGGCGGCTTCACCGTCGTGTGCCGGCCGTAGTGCTCTGCTGATTCAGCCCCTGCGGGTTCGTTCCCCGCTGGTTCGCTCCGTGATCGCTGGCGCCCTCGCCCTCAGCGCCGCCTGAACCGTTGCCGCCCTCAGCGCCTTCGGGATCGGGATCGGCGGAACTCTCCGGGTTCGTTGCGGTCTCTTCGCCGGTGCCAGCCCCTGGCGTGGTGGAGTCGCCTTGCCCCGGCGTCGAGGAGTCACCGTCCCCGGGAGTCGAAGAGTCACCGTCTTCAGGTGTCTCCTGCCCGGGGTCCGGGCTCCCAGACTCAGGATCGTCGCTCGGCGTCGTGGATTCCGCGGGAGGCGAGGTAGTTCCAGTCTCCGGCGCCGAGGGCGGGGTCGAGCTACCGCCGCCGGAGCCGTTGCCCGGCTTGGTGCCGCCGTCGGAGGAGCCGCCATTGCCGCCGCGGGGCGAGTCATTGCCGGTGGAGCCGTCGTCACGCCCACCCTCGGCCTCACGCTCGGAGTCATCCTCCGCAGGTTCGGTGGGTGCCGGCTGCGTCTCCTCGGGCGAGGCGCTCTCGGTCTCCGCCGGCGTGGTCTCTGCGGCGGGCTCGGTCGGCACCGGTGCGATCGGCGTGCCGGCGGGGTCCGGGGCTCCGCCGCCGTCCGAGGGGGCGGGCGTCGCGGGATCGGTCGCGACGGGGAGCTCGGCGGGGCTCTCCCCGGGGTCACCGGCCAGGGCGGAAAGAGGGCCCAGCCCGGCGGCACCGAAACCGGTCACCGTGCCGACCCCGACGATGCTGGCGATCGCCAGGGCGCGCAGCAGGCCCTGATGGGTCGTCAGCGCTGCGCTGCTGCGAATTCCGGTGGCGCGTCGCCTGCTCGACCCAGACCCCATCGATGCTCTCCCTGACTGTGCCGTCCTGTGTTCGGCTCAGGATACTGGCGCGAACTCTCCTGTGACCTGCCGAGGGGCGGGTCTCACACGGGATCCGCCCGCTCCTGCGAGGAGCGACGGCCACGATGCGGCCGGGGATCAGCACGGGCACGTTCCCACAGCAGCCGCTCCCGCTCGGCGCGCGCCGATTCCAGGCGCAGGCGCCACGGGGAATAGCGCTCTGCGGCGAGCGCGATCTGCAGCCCTCGCGAGAGCGCGAGGTCGGTCGCCGAGACCGGCAGCGCCGCGAGAGCAGCGGCGTGCTCGGGCAGCTGCGCGGCGGTCCCGCAGGCGCTCCAGCGGGCGGCAACCTGCAGGATCCGGCTGCGGGTGTCGAGGATCGAGTGCCGGGCACCGGGAATCTCGAGCAGCCGAGCACCGGGGATGCGGCCGGCCAGCTCGCGGGCGATGCACGGGGGTGAGACGAGGTCCTGAGAGCCGGTGACCACGAGCGTCGGCGCAGTGATCGCCGGGGCCAGCTCATGCAGATTCAGCTGCTCCCCGGTGAACGGGGGCACCGCGCGTGCCTGTTCCGCCTCCAGCAGCAGCGGATCCAACGGGCCGCCGTCCGCGTGATGCCCGGTGCCGAGCTCGGTGTGCAGGATCCGTGCGGTCAGGTCGTGCTCGATCACATACGGGGTGGACTGCAGCCATGCCTGGTTCAGCACCTGGCGGACGCTGGTCCAGGTCAGATGACCACGCCCTACGGCCAGCAGGTCGACCAGGTCCCGCACCGCCTCCGGCCCGCCATGCTCATGGACGGCGAGCACCACCGGCCCCGCCCGCGCAGCCTCGACCGTGCCCTCTCGCGCGAGTCGTCGCAGCGTGCGAGCGGTCGTGTCGGTGGAGGGGTCGGTCCCGTCCCAGTACAGCGCGCGCAGCGCCTCCTGGGCGATCACCTCGTCCCCCGCACCGGTCAACGGAGAGTCCAGCACCAGCGAGTGCACCCGCTCGGGGTGGAAGATCGCGAGCAGCTGCGCGAGATAGGCGCCATAGCCGCTGCCCACCACCGCTGCCTGCGGGACCCGGGCATGGTCGAGCACCGCCACCAGGTCACCCACCACCTCGCGCAGTGCCATCGCATGCGGCGGAAGGTCCTTGCCCTCCGCGTCGAGCCTCGACAGCCCCACTCCGCGATGCTCCATCATCAGCACGTCCAGGCCTCGCCCCGCGAGGCTGCGACGCAGCACGTCATAGGGCAGCACCGAGGCCCGCGCCGGCCCGCCGGGGATCAGCAGCACCGGTGCCTGTGGAGTCGCAGAGCTGTGCGGCTCAATGCTGCTCGAGGCCGTGCTGCTCGAGGCAGTGCTGCTCGCGGCACGGAGGCGACGCGGAACCGTGCGGGCGTAACGCAGCGGGAACAGCCGCGGGTCCTCCGCGGAGAATTCGCGGTAGACCGTCATCAGGTCGTTGCGCAGCTGGAGCAGATCATCCTGGGCGGCCCGATCGAAGAACTCCGACGGCCGGGTGCGGGAGGTGGAGCGGAACCCGGGCAGAGCGATCACTCGCCGGTCCTCCCCGCGAGCAGCTCCACCAGGATGTCGAGCTGCCCGGCATGACGTCCGGTCTCCTCGACCATATGGGTCAGCACCCAGCGCACCGTGCGCACCTCGCCACCACCGTGCAGCTCCTCCCCCGGGTCACGACCTCCCAGCTGGGCCCGCGACTGCTCGGTGGCGCTGCGGTAGTCCTCGCGCGCCTCGGCGAGCGTGGCCCCCACCGGGAGCGCCCATTCGCTGCGGGTGTCATGACCGTCGGACCAGCGGTAGCCGACGTCCTCGAGCGGCACTCCGCCGAGCACTTCACGGAACCAGTAGCGCTCGGTATCGGCCAGATGGCGGAGCATGCCGGTCACGGTGGTCTCCGAGCCGACCAGCCGCCGGCCGGCCTGCTCGTCGCTCATGCCGTCGGTCTTCCACAGCACGGTGGCGCGCAGGAAGTCGAGGAATCCCTCGAGGGTCTCCCGCTCCCCGCCCAGCAGCGGCGGCTCGGGACGCTGCTCGGCGGGCTCGTCGGCATCGATCTGCGCCTGCGCCTGCTCCGCGGCGACAGCATCCCGCTGCTCCGCAGCCAGCCGGTCCACGAGGTCATCCAGCCCTTCGACGGGGCTGGCGGGATCAGCGCCCTGCCCGTCCGGGGGCGGGGCAGGTGTGCTCACGAGGGATCTCCGATGGTGTTCCACAGGAAGGTGTACAGCAGCGCATTCATCCGGGCGGCCTGCTCGTTGTTGGCTGCGCCACCGTGGCCGCCTTCGATGTTCTCCCAATAGCGCACGTCAGCACCCAGGGATTCCATGGCGGCGGCGAACTTCCGGGCATGCCCGGGGTGGACCCGGTCATCTCGCGTGGAGGTGAGCACGAACGTCGGCGGATACTCGGCGCCCTTGCCCTCCTCGAGCAGGTGATAGGGGCTGAAGGTGCGGATGTACTCCCAGTCCTCGGTATCGGGGTCTCCGTATTCGGCCATCCAAGAAGCACCCGCCAGCAGGTGGCTGTACCGCTTCATGTCCAGCAGCGGGACCTGGATGATCACCGCGCCGAACAGCTCCGGGTAGAGGGTGACCATGTTCCCGGTGAGGAGGCCGCCGTTGGAGCCGCCGCGCACGGCGAGATGGTCACGGTCGGTGACGCCGCGCTCGATCAGGTCCTTCGCGACCGAGGAGAAGTCCTCATAGGCGCGGTGACGGTTCTCCTTGAGGGCGGCCTGGTGCCAGCGGGGGCCGTACTCCCCGCCACCACGGATGTTGGCCAGCACGTAGGTGCCGCCGCGCTCGAGCCAGGTCTTCCCGATCGCCCCGAGATAGGAGCGGGTCAAGGAGATCTCGAAGCCGCCGTAGCCATAGAGCAGGGTGGGTCGGGGTGCGGCGGAGCTCGCGCTGTCCGTCTCCTGGATCCGGGTGATCTCGAAGTACGGGATGCGGGTGCCATCGTCGCTGGTGGCGAAGTGCTGGCTGACGTCCAGGCCCTCGGAATCGAAGCGTGCCGGCGCGGACTTGATCAGTGCGAGCTCGCCCGGTTCGCCGCCGTCCGCGACCTCTGCGAGATCGCCGAGCTGAAGTGTGGTGGGTTCGACGAAGTCGGTGACCGTCACCCAGACCTCGTCGCTGACGTCGGCGTCGACCGCGGAGACCCCGATCGAGCCGCGCAGCTCGGGGTAGAGGTCCTGACGCACCCAGGCGCCGTGCTCATCGCGGGTGTGCACTTCGAGCCGGTGCACGACGTCTTCGAGGATCGAGAGCACCACGGTGGTGCGGGTGATGGTCATGTCCGCGAGCGAGGTGGTCTCGGTGGGCTCGAACAGCATGTGCAGCTCGGGCTCGCCTGCCTGGAAGCGCGCGAAGTCGCCGACCACCAGGGACCCGGCCGGGTACACCGCCTCCCCGATCTCCCAGTCGCTGCGCGGGCTGAAGATGCCCAGATCGCGGTGCGCGCTGGCCTCGAGGTCCGCGGGGACCTCGACCGTGGTCAGCACCGGTGGCTGCTGCGAGCGGTCGACCACGTGGATCGTGTCGTTGTAGAAGGCGTGCGCCTCGATCACCCAGTCCCGCTCCCAGCCGGGAGTCGAGTCGTGGGCGGCGAAGATCGCCATGTCGGTCTCGGGCACCTCGTGCACCAGCTGGGCCTCGTCCAGCGGGGTGCCGCGATGCCAGATCCGGGCCTGGCGGGCATAGCCGGAGCTGGTCATGGTGCCTTCGCCGAAATCGGTGGAGGCCCAGACGGTGTCGGCGTCGATCCAGCTCAGCGATCCCTTCGCCTCCGGGCGTTCGAAGCCGCCGTCGGCCGCCGAGACGAAGGCGAGGGTTTCGAGATCGAACTCGCGAGTGACATCCGCGTCGGAGCCGCCGTGGGAGAGGTCGACCAGGGCGTGACGGTAGGGCTCGCCCTCCTGCGGACGCAGCAGGCGCGCGCCGTGCCACACCCAGTCCTCACCCTCGGCCTCGTTGAGCGCATCGACGTCGAGCAGCACCTCCCACTCGGGCTGCTCGGTGCGATAGGAGTCCAGGGTGGTGCGCCGCCAGAGCCCGCGCTCATGCTCAGCGTCGGTCCAGAAGTTGTAGAGGTATTCCCCGCGCTTGGTGACGCCGGGGATGCGGTCCTTGGCGTCGAGGATCTCCCGGATCTCGTCCTGCAGCGTCGCAGCCAGCGAGGCGGCCGCCGGGTCGCGCGGATCGCCGACGCCGTCCAGCTCTGCTTCCGCGGCCGCGTTGCGCTCCCGCACCCAGGCCAGCGCCTCCTCCCCGGTGACCTCCTCGAGCCACTGATGGGGATCGGCGCTGCCATCACGGGCAGGCAGCTGCGGGGCGGGGCGAGAAGCAGGGGCGGTCATCGAATCTCCTGGTCAGGGTGTGAGGGGTCAGTGAAATCTGTAAAGCCAGTGAAGTCAGTCAGGGTGGTCTTCCAGGCGGTCTTCCAGAGCTCCCGGGCCTCGGCGCTCTCGAGGCCCTTGTGCTCGATCCCGAGGGTGCTGCGGCCCTCGTCCTTGGCGGTGATGTTCACCGAGAGCCGGCTCCCGTCGCTCACGGCGACGCGCCAATAGCGCCACGTCGGGGTGTCGCTGAGGCTGGGCTGCTGGAGTCCCAGCGCCTCGCGGCGCGCGGGGTTCATGAAGCCGTCCCATCGCTCACGCACGGAGTCGGGGTCTCCGGGCAGGGTGCGGGAGGCCGACGCGGCGAAGTCGCCCCCGCTGCTCTGACCTGCCACGCGGCGGCCGATGAGCTGTTCGTAGGCGACGGTCACTCCCTGCGCCCACCACTCGCTGATCTCCCACCGCTGCGGCAGCAGACGGGCGATCGCAGTGTGGTCGAGGTCGCGGCCCCCGGCGTCGTCGATCCGCTGCACCCAGGTCGCCAGCGGGGTCCCGGTGCCGGACTCGATCCGCGGGGCATGAGGATGCTCCTGCGGCGGGGTCTCGGTGCTCATAGGGCCACCCTACGGGGCACTGGTTGCTCCGCTCACGTCCCGCTGACATCGGGACCCACCATGGAACACTGACGGCATGCGTCGTCGTCATCTCCTGGCCCTCTCCCCCGCGGCGGCCCTCGCCGCCTGCACGGCGGAGGAACCCTCCCCGAGCCCCGGGGCCGACGGACCCGACGGCACCAGCGACAGCGGCGGCTCCGAGGGGAACACCTCGCCGAAGCCCAGCGAGACGCCGTCGGCCCCCGCCCCCACGGAGCCTCCCACCGCCGCGGAGCTGCTGCTCGAGACCCTCTCCCCGCGCGAGCTCGCCGGGCAGCTGGTGCTGGTGGGAATCCCCGCCGGCTCCGAGATCCCCGAGCAGGTGCTGACCGAGCATCATGCCGGCGGGATCTTCCTGCTCCAGGTCTGGGAGAGCGCCGAGGCCGTGGACCGCACGGTCGCCACGGCGCGCGAGCTCTCCCGCCCTGACCTGCCAGCGCTGATCGCCGTGGATCAGGAGGGCGGGCAGGTGAGGATGCTGCGCGGGGATGCAGCCCGGAAGACCCCGTCGGCCGAGCACCTCGGCGAGCAGGGCACGGAGGCGGTGACGGAGGCCTACACGAGCATCGGTGAGGACCTCGCCGCCCGCGGCATCCAGGTCGCGTTCTCGCCGGTCGCCGATGTGGTCGATCCCGCCCTGGGCAACGCGAACGAGCCCGTCGGCGGGCTGGACCGCGGCTTCGGCACCGACCCGGAGGCGGTGGGTGAATGCGTAGCGGCCGCGACCACTGCCCTTGCCGCCCAGGGCGTCGGTGCGACCCTCAAGCACTTCCCGGGCCTGGGACGGGTTCAGAAGAACACGGACTTCTCCGCCGAGGGCATCGAGGATGAGGTCACCGGGCCCGAGGACCCGTTCCTGCAGTCCTTCCGCGCCGGGATCGAGGCCGGTGCGCAGCTGGTGATGATGTCCTCGGCGATCTATCCGCAGCTCGAGGCGGGGATCCCGGCGATGTTCTCCGCCGCGGCGATCCAGGATCTGCTGCGCGACGGGCTCGGATTCGAGGGACTGGTGGTCACCGACGACATCGGCGCGGCGAAGGCGGTGGCCTCCGTCCCCGTCCCCGAGCGCGCCACCCGCCTGCTGGAGGCCGGAGGCGATGCGGTGCTGACGGCCGACGCCTCGCTCACCGGAGAGCTGGTCGATGCGATCGAGAACTGGGCCGCGCAGAGCCCGGAGCAGGAGCAGCGGGTGCGGAAGTCCGCGGGCCGGATGCTCACGCTCAAGGAGCAGCTGGGGCTGCTCCGGGAGTAGCCCGGCAGGTCAGTCCTTGTCGAGGGTGATGAGGTGGTTGACCGGGCTGAAGCCACCCTCGTGCTGCGAGAGCTGCCAGCCCTGGGCGTTCTCCGTGGCGCTGGCGACGAACTCGCGCGCGGAGGCGACGATGGTGATCATGTCGTCCTCGGTGCCCTTCTCGCCGATCTCCCCCAGCTCCCCGGCCCGGTCGAACTCGGCGATCCGGGCGAGCTGCGCCGCGATCGCGGCGGACAGGGTCGACCCGGCGCCGCGGACCCGACGACCCGGCAGCCGCCGGGCCCGCAGCAGGTCGGTGCCGCCCTGATGGACCAGCACATCCACCACGTCCTCGCCGTCCAGCAGCCTGCCCGTGATCAGCACCGTCCCGGGCCCCCGCGCCTGCAGCGCGAGCGCCTGCTCGCGGATCTCGTCGATCGAGGTCGCGAGCGGCCGGCCCAGCAGCTGGGCGGCCTCGGCCATGTTCGGGGTGAGCACATCGGCCAGGGGCAGCAGCTCCGTCGCGAGCGCCGTCGCCCCCTCCGCGGAGAGCAGCGGGGTGCCGTCGGCGCTGATCATCACCGGGTCCAGCACGATCCGTCCCAGTCGCCCGCGATGGGCACGGACGGCGGCGGTCACCGCCTCGACCGCGGCGGCGCTGCCCAGGGCGCCGATCTTGGTGGCGTCGAGCCGGAGGTCACCCGCGACCGCGTCGATCTGGCGACGCACCACGTCCCCGGGCAGCGGATGGGTGCTCTGCACGCCGGTGGTCGTGACGACGGTGATCATGCTGACCACGCTCGCCCCGTAGGTGCCCAGCGCCGTGAAGGTCTTGAGATCCGCCTGGATGCCCGCGGCACCGTCGGTCTCCGAGTCGGCGATGGTCAGGACGAGGGGCGGGCGCATGCGGTCTCCATCTCTCGGGACTCCCGGCTCCGGGAGGGCGCGGGGCGGGCGAGCCCGGGCTGCGGGTCTGTTCCGTGAGCGGAGAGTACCAATCGCGGCTGGCATCTCTATCCTGGAAGCGATCGCGGGCAGGCTCACGTGCGAGAATCGCCCGGGGCGGACGGCCGAGAGCACCCCCGGGGCGCAAGCACAGAACTCTGCACGGCGGACGGCGGGGAGACAGCGGAGGTGGGGATGAGCAAGGAGCCAGGCGGCGAGCAGCGGTCGGCAGATTCCTCGCTGCCTGATTCCTCGCTGCCTGATTTCTCCTCGCAGTCCTCGGACGGGCTGCCTGCCTTCGATGCCGACGACGGCCCGGTGACCCTCGGTGCGCCGAGCGAGCGTGCCCTGCGCCGCAGCCGCACCACGATGCTCGCGGTCATCGGCTCCGCCGTGGTGGTGCTCGCGGTTCTCGCGCTGGTCCTCTCCCAGACCGTCTTCCGCTCGGCGCTGGACGATCCTGATCCCACCGCGTATCAGACGGGCGAGCGCTCGGCCGAGGGGCAGTCCGAGTACGTGCCTGACCCGCAGGACCCGGATATCGCCCCGCCCCCACCGCTCTTCACGCAGGCGCCGACCACCGAGTGCACCGTGCCGACCAACAGCAATCCTCCGCCCTCCGTGCCCGGGAAGGTGCGCGGCGGCGGTCTGGAGTACACGAACCCTGAGGGCTGGGGCGATGGCTGGTCGGTCTCCTCACTGCCGTATCTCACCGAGGTCGGTGCTGACTCCCGGCTGGTCGAGGGCGGCTGGTACAGCGTGCTGAACCTCGGCCGGGTCGCCTTCCCCGAAAACGAGGGCGGGTATCCCGGCCTCGAGCCGGCCGCCGTCGCGATCTTCCAGTGCTATGCCACCACCTCGGGGGTGCTCTCCCACTTCGGCGAGCACCCCGAGGTCACCGACTACCGCTCCGAGGTCATGAGCGTCGACGGCACTGCGGCCTGGATCGTCCAGGCGACCTACCACTTCGAGGATCCCAGCAAGCTCGAGTCCTCGAGCGCCTCGGTCGTCACCTCGATCGTCGTGGAGACCCCGAACGGCCCCAGCGCGCTGGTCGGCGATGTCGCCGCCGACCAGCCCGAGCACGCCCAGAACCTCGAGGACATCCTCGCGAGCCTTGCCGTCGTCGAGTGATGACACGGCCCGCACACCGCACGTCGAGAGATCATCGCCCGTCGAAGGAGCCGCAGTGCACACCGGACCCCAGTACACCTCCACCCAGCAGCAGAGCGGTGGCAATGGTGGCCGCGGCGCCGCCCTGCTGATCGGTGGGATCGCCTTCGCCGTGGTCTTCCTGCTCATCGTGGGCGTGACCGTGGCCTACCTGGTGCTGCGCCCCTCGGGGGGCGGCGGCGGAGGGAATGCGGGGGCCTCCTCGTCCGCGAGCGCGCCGATGGATCCGGAGTCCACCTCCGCCTCGGAGACGCCCTCGGCCACCCCGACCGACGTCGTGGCGGAGCGCTGCTGGAGCCCGGAGGGGAACGAGCGGACCTCCTCCAACCCCTCCGGGAAGCTGCGCGGCGGCGGCCTGCAGTTCATCCCCCCGGCCGTCTACGACCTGCGCAGCGGCCCCCAGATCACCGCCTATTCCACTGATGCTCAGGGCGCTCAGGCTCGGGTCGAGGAGGGCTGGTCCTCCACCATGACCGTCGGAGCGATCCAGTGGCAGCCCGGCATCGAGTATCCCGGTGCGGAAGTCGCCTCGCAGACCATCGTCGACTGCTACTTCTCGGCACCGGTCTGGGGCGACACCACGGGCCGGTCCCTGGATGACGAGATCACCGAGCCGGTCACGATCTCCGGGATGCCCGGTTACCGGACCACCGCGATCGTGAACTTCACCTACTCGCCGATGGAGAAGACCTCCGCCACCGAGCTGGTGGTCGTGGTGCTCGAGACCGACCAGGGCCCGAGCCTGTTCGTCACCGAGACCGCCGTCGGCGTGCCGGAGCACGAGCAGGCCGCCGACGAGGCATACGCATCGCTCACCGGGATCTCCTGACCCTGACCCGGAGACCCGGAGACCCTGACCTGGCGAGCCCGTTCAGACCACCGAGGACGCGAGCCGGCAGAGGTTGTCGACCACCTGCATCGTCCGCGGTCGCTGGTTCCATTCCTCGAGGGTGAGCTGGCGGCTGCGATCCCGATAGGTCGCCTCCACCTCGCGCATCTTCACCATGAAGTCGGTGCCGCCGATCATCAGCGAGCATTCCATCTGCAGCAGGAACGAGCGGATGTCCATGTTCGACGAGCCGATCACCGTCACCGAGTCGTCGATGGTGACGTGCTTGGCGTGCAGGATCGTCGGGGCCCGGTAGAGCCAGATCGTGACCCCGGCTTCGAGCAGCATCGCGTAGTAGGAGCGCTGGGCGTGGAAGACCAGGAACTGGTCCCCGATCTCGGAGACGAACAGCTCCACCTCCACCCCGCGCCGGGCGGCGGTGACGAGCGCCGCGAGCATCGACTCGTCGGGGACGAAGTAGGGCGAGACCGCGACGATGCGGCGGGTGGCGGAGTAGAACAGCTGGTTGAACAGCGCCAGGTTGTTCTCCGCGACGAAGCCGGGGCCGCTGGGCACCAGCTGGCACTCGTAGCTGCCTGAGGTGTCCGGGGACGGCTTGACCAGGGCGTCCTCGGAAAGCATCTGCTCGGACTCGTAGTACCAGTCGGTGGCGAACAGCAGGTTCAGCTCCGAGACGATCGGGCCGCGGAAGCGCACCATCGTCTCCTGCCAGTGGAGCCCGCGGCGGATGTTCGAGGGCTTGTCGTAGTGGGCGGCGATCAGGTTCTGGCTGCCCATCCAGCCGATCTCTCCGTCGACGATCACCATCTTGCGGTGATTGCGAAGGTCAGGGCGCTGGAAGGCTCCGTCGCGGATGGGCTGGATCGGATTCATCGGGAAATGCTCGATGCCGTGGGCGTCGAGCTTCCGACGCATCGCCCGGTACTGCGACCCGTGGCTGAGCGCGCCCCAGTGGTCGTAGAGCACCCGGACGGGGACGCCCGCGTCGGCGCGTTCTGCGAGGGCTGCGAAGAAGTCCTCGGTGATCTCGTCGAGCCCCATGATGTAGAAGAGCACATGCACGCTCTCGCGCGCGGAGCGCACGTCGGCCGCCATGCGCGCGATCGAGGTGTCGTAGTCGATCTCGAGATCCGCGGAGTTGTTGCCGGTCAGCGGGAAGGCGCCGAGCTCGCGGTTCAGGCGCACCGCGGACTGCAGCCAGCTGGGCACGTCCGCATCGAGCTCACTGTCGGGGATGTTCTGCGCCCGCACCCGCATCAGACGGTTGATGGCCCGCTGCTTCTCACGGCGCCGCCGAGGCAGCTGCGCTTTGCCCAGCATCAGGTACAGCGGGAAGCCGAGCAGCGGGAGCACCATGATCGCGAGCAGCCAGGCGATCGCCGAGCCGGGCCGGCGGTTCCGGGGCACCACGATCAGGCTCACCAGGCGCAGCAGGACGTCCAGCGTCCAATAGAGAGTCGTCGTCACGAGGACCCCGTGGTCCATCACCCACTGCCAGACGGCGGCCATCGAAGATCCTCTCGGGGGAAGCAGAACGGCGGGCCCCCGAGGGGCCCGCCGTTCAGCATACGGGTGCAGACCCGTCACGCACCGGTCAGTCGTTGCCGCGCAGGATCGCGAGGATCCGCAGGATCTCGACATAGAGCCACACCATGGTGACCGCGAGTCCGAAGGCGAGGCGCCAGGCGTACTTGCGCGGCGCCCCGCCATCCGCGGCGCGCTGGACGTCCTCGAAGTCCATCACCAGCGAGTAGGAGGCCATGACCACGGCGATGCCGCCGATGGCCAGGCCCAGCACGCCGTCACGCAGGTTCTGGCCCATCAGCAGCATCGCGCCGATGTTCACGAGCCCGAACAGCATGTAGGCGATCATCGCGACCATGAAGATCTTGTTCAGGCGCGGGGAGGTGCGCAGCACGCCCATCCGGAACAGGACCAGCACGGTGCCGGCGACGGCGAGGGTGCCCACCACGGCCTGCAGCGCGATACCCGGGTAGACGTACTCCAACGAGCCGCTGAGACCACCGAGGAACAGGCCCTCGAACGCGGCGTAGGCCATCACCAGGATCGGTGAGGGCTGCTTCTTGAAGATGTTGATCATGGCCGTGACGAGGCCACCGATCACGCCGATGAGGGTCGCCGCACCGGTGATCACGAGTCCCGCCTGGGCGCCGCTGGGACCGGCCACGATCGACAGCGCGTAGGGCAGGATCGCGACGGCGAAGCCGACGACCACGATGATGCCGAGGGTGGCGGTGATGGCGTTCAGCGCATCCCGCATCGTCATCCGGCCGGTGTCGTGACCGGTCGCGGAGGGACGGGCGTACATCGCCTCGAGGTTCTCCGAGCCCTGCTGGGCAGGCGCGCTCTGGCCGTAGCCCTGCTGAGCGAAGCCCGAGGACCACTGGGTGTTCTGGGCGGGTGCAGCCTGGGCTGAATTGCCGAAGCGGGGGGCGTTGTAGTTCGCGCCGTTCTGAACGGCCTGGTCGCGGCCGAACACGATGTTATGGCGTGCCATGGGGCTCCTCACGTGGGATCTGGTGGGTCCACGACCGGCGCCATGGTGCACCCGTCGGACCGACGTGTCCATAGTACGGGCGAAACCCGAGTCCCCGCTGTATGCAGGGCTCCGCTCTGGGCGAAGCCGGGGCGGCGGGAGCGGCGGCTCAGCGAGCGGCGGTCAGGGCCTGGTCGAGGTCGTCGAGCAGATCCTGGAGGTTCTCGATACCGACGCTGAGGCGCAGCAGCTCGGCGCTGATCCCGGCGTTGGCACGGGCCTGGTCGGTCATCGCCTCATGGGTCATCGTGGCCGGGCGGCAGATCAGGGACTCCACCCCGCCGAGGCTCACCGCATAGGCGGGATAGCGCAGCGCTTCGAGGAAGGCGACCCGGTCCAGCCCGTCCGCGAGCTCGAAGGAGAGCACCGCCCCGTTCCCGGTGGCCTGGGAGGCGTGGATGTGCGCCTCCTCCTCGCTGTGCGAGCCGGGATACCAGACCTGGGCGATGTCCTCGTGCTCACGCAGATGGGCGACGATCGCGCCGGCGTTCTCCTGCTGGCGCTCGAGGCGTAGCGGGAGGGTCTTGATCGACTGGATCAGCCGGAAGGAGTCCTGCGGGGCGAGCACCCCGCCCTGGGCCTTCTGGGCGAGGGCGAAGGCGTCGGCGAGCGCGTCGTCGTTGGTGGTGATGGTGCCGGCCAGCAGATCGGAGTGCCCGGCGAGGTACTTGGTGGCGGACTGCACGACGACATCGGCCCCGAGGTCGAGCGGCTTCTGCAGCACGGGCGTCATGAAGGTGTTGTCCACGATCACCAGGGCGCCGTGGCGGTGCGCGAGCTCGGAGATCCGGCGCAGATCCGTGATCCGGAGGGTCGGATTGGCGGGGGTCTCGATGAAGACGGCCCGAGTGGTGGGGGTGAAGTCGTCATCGGTGAGCGCGCCGAGGTCGTCGACGAAGCGCCCGGTGACCCCGCGACCCGGCAGCACCAGATCCACGAAGCGGTACGTGCCGCCGTAGACGCTCGCCGGCAGCAGGATCTCGTCACCGACGACCAGCGTCGACAGGGCGGCCGCGGTCGCCGCCATCCCGGAGGCGAAGGCGAAGCCGTGCTGCGCCCCCTCGAGCGCGGCCAGCACGGTCTCGAGCTGCGCCCGGGTGGGGTTCGCGCCGCGCTGGTAGGCGAACTCCCCGCCCTCGCTCGCGCAGTCGAGCGCGAAGGTCGAGGAGAGATGCACCGGCGGGACCACGGCTCCGTGCTCGAAATCCCGCAGGGTATGCACGGCGGCGGTCTGGATGTGCACGATGGCTCCTCAGCTCCTCGGATCGGTGGCTGCTCCCCACACTAGGCCGCCGTCCCGCCCGTCCAGCAGGCTGGATGAACGACTGTGACGCCTGCACGCAGACCCCTCACGGTCAGGAGCCGACGGGCACCGGGATCGCGTCGGTGATGGCGGGCACCTCGCGGGCGGGCTCAGGGAGGACGACCGGGATCGCTCCGGTGTACGTCGACTCGTGCTCCCGGAGCACGGCGAGGGTGCGGTGGGCGCGCACCCGCAGCGCCAGCAGGGTGCCGGCGACCAGGGCGAAGCCGAGGCTCGCCAGGACGATCGCGACCAGCATCGGGGCGCGGTAGCCGAAGCCTGCCGCGATCACCGCGCCGCCGAGAGCCGCGCCGAGGGCGTTGGCGACGTTGAACGCGGCCTGGTTCAGGGACGCCCCGAGCACCTCCGAGCGGTGCGCGACCCGGATCAGCCAGGTCTGCAGCGCCGGGCTGAGGGCAGAGCTCGCGAAGTTGACGGCGAAGAAGCCGATCAGCAGGCCGACCACCGAGTTCTGGGAGCCCAGGAAGAGTCCCACCAGGGCCGCGATGTAGACGGGGAAGCCGATCAGCAGGGTGCCGTTCAGCGATCGGTCCGTCGCGGTGCCGCCGACGATGTTGCCCAGGGTCATTCCCAGGCCTGCCGCGGCCAGCACCCACGGCACCATCGACAGCGCAGCGCCGGAGACCTGGGTGGCGATGTCGGCGACGTAGCTGAAGACGGCGAACCCGCCCGCGAAGCCGACTGCTGCGATGGCCATGATGACCCAGAGCTGCAGGCGGCGCAGCGCGACGATCTCGTCGACCATCCGCCTGCCCGCGACCAGAGCCTGGTGCGGGACCGCCCAGCGCAGGGCGAACACGGTGAGCACGAAGATCACGGCGATGACCAGGTAGACGACGCGCCAGCCGGCGACCTGGCCGAGGGCGGTCATCAGAGGCACTCCGACGAGGTTCGCGACGGTCAGGCCCGAGAGCGCTACGGCCACACCCTTGCCCTGGCTGCCGGGCCCCATCAGGGAGGCGGCCAGGAGCGAGGCCACCCCGAAGTAGGCGCCGTGCGGGAGGCCGGCGAGGAAGCGGGCGGCCACGGTGAGCTCGAAGGTGGGCATCAGCGCGGAGAGCACGGTGCCTGCGACGAGGGCGACGGCCAGCGCGGTGATCATCGAGGTGCGGCTCCAGCGCACGGAGAGCAGCGCCAGCACCGGTGCGCCGACGACCACACCGAGCGCATAGGAGGTGATCAGGAGCCCGGCCCGGGCGATGCCCGCTTCGGGATCGGTCGCCATCTGGGAGGGCAGCAGTCCGTCGGCGATTCCGGGCAGCAGTCCCATGGTCGCGAACTCGGAGGCGCCGATGCCGACGCCGCCGAGGGCCAGGGCGAACAGGGCCAGGGCGCGGCGGCCCGGGGTGATCTCGTGCGGCGCGGGGGCGGGGGCGGTGTCAGCGGCGGGGTCGGGTGCCGGCGTGGGGCGGGGCGCGGTGGTCAGCGTCATAGGAGTTCCTCGACTGTCGGAAGAGCAGATGCAGGAGGGCGTCATCGACCGAACGAACACAATAAGCCAACGCTGTTGCGTTACGTCAAGGGGGTGCGTCGTCGGATCCTCGTCACACCGCCCGCACAGGAGGACGCCGTGCGAGGATGAGCGCCGTGAAGACGACCGGACCGCTGGACCGCGTGGCAGGCGCCCATGACGCCGCCCTGCTCGCTGTCGCGCGCCGCGGAGAGCCGGTCGCACGCACCGGTCTGGCCGAGGCCCTGCAGGTCACGCCCCAGGCGATCTCGAAGATCCTCACCCGGCTGATCGCCCGCGGGCTGATCGCGGAGATCGGCTCGTTCTCCTCCGGGCCCGGCAAGCCCACCACCCTGTACCGGATCGTCCCCGAATCCCGGCGAGCGATCGGGCTGCACCTGACCCGGACGCGGCTGCACGGGGTGGTGGCGGACCTCACCGGGCAGATCCTGGAACGACACAGCACCGAGATCACACCGGAGCAGCCGGTGCCCGCCCTGATCGCCTCCCTCGCCCATGCAGCGCGGGAGCTCACGGGGCACGGGCCCGGAGAGCTGCTCGGGGTCGGGGTCGGGATGCCGGGACCGGTCGACGTCCACGAGGGCGTCCACCTCGGCTCCTCCTCGCGCACCGACGCCTGGCGCGGGGCATCGATCCGTGATCTGCTCCTGGCCGAGCTGCGGATGCCGGTGCTGGTGGATCACGACTCCCGAGCGGCTCTGATCGGCGAGAGCTGGTCCCAGCCGGGCCTGCTGGACAACGCCGCTCTGGTGCTGGCCGAGGAGGGGCTCGGGGCGGCCCTGCGCGTGGACGGCACGATCGTGCGCGGCGCTCATTCCCGGGCCGGGGAGGCGGGGCACACGGTGGTGAACCTGGGCGGCGAGCCCTGTCCCTGCGGGCGCCGCGGCTGCGCCCAGGCCGAATATCTCGCCGCCCAGCGGGAGGGCGACCCGTGGCGGGCAGCCGAGGTGCTCGCCACTGTGGTGCTGAACCTGGTGCGGCTGATGGACGTGGACCGGGTGGTGCTCGGCGGACGCTCGATCTACGCCCACCATCAGGTGACCATGGATGCGATCCGGGAGGCACTGGACCAGGGACTGCACGCCGGAGCCCGCGTGCATGTCGAGGTGCTGCTCTCCACCCGCGGAGTGGACCTCATCGCGGCCGGCGCCGCCTGCGAGGTGCTCGAGCACGAGTACGGGCTGCCCTCGGCGCTCGTCGGGCCCTCGCCCCGCTGAGGCGGGACAGGATGCAACGGGCCGCAGCGGCTCAGCGGGCGTCGGCCCTCTCGCGCGTCGGGGCGAGCTCGATGCCGACCTGGTCCAGCTGGGCCAACCGCCGGCGAGACCGCAGGCGCAGCATCACGAGCGTCGCCAGCAGCATCCCGAAGCCGATCGTGGCGACCACGGTGCCGATCACGGTCGGGGCCGCGATCCCGTAGCCTGCGGCGATCACCGCGCCGCCCAGCAGTGCACCGAGCGCATTGGCGACGTTGAACGCCGCGTGGTGCAGGGAGGCGCCGAGCATCTCGGAACGGCCGGCGATGCGCATCAGCCAGGTCTGCATCGCCGGGGAGAGGATCGCGTGGGCGAGGTTGGCGAGGAAGAAGGTGAGGGTCAGCCCCACCGGGCTGCGCACCACCAGCACCATCATCAGCATCGCAGCGATGTACAGCGGGAAGCCCACCAGCAGGGTGCCGTTCAGCGAGCGGTCGGTGCCGATCCCGCCGATCGCATTGCCGATCGTCATCCCGAGCCCGGCCACGGCCAGCAGCACCGGGATGTAGCCGGGAGCGACTCCGGCGACCTGGCGACCGATGTCGGCGATATAGCTGAAGACTGCGAAGGAGCCGGCGAAGCCGACGGCGGCGATCACCATCACCATCCATAGCTGGACCCGGCGGAAGGCGCGCAGCTCATCCTTCAGACGCCGTCCGCGCGGAGCGGCCTGGGCAGGGATCGTGAGCGCCACCAGGACTGCGGTCAGCGCGAACACCCCGGCGACCACGAGGAAGGCGGCGCGCCAGCCCGCGCTCTGCCCGAGCGCGGTGAGCAGCGGGACGCCGGCGAGGTTCGCGACGGTGAGCCCCGACATCGCCAGCGCCGCTCCCTTCCCCTGGGAGCCGGGGCCCATCAGGGTGCTGGCCAGCAGCGCTGCCACGCCCAGGTAGGCGCCATGCGGGAGTCCCGCGGCGAAGCGGGCCAGCAGGGTCAGCTCGAAGCCGGGCATGAGGCCGGAGGCCAGGGTGCTCACGGTCAGCAGCACCGCGAACACCACGATCAGCGTGGTGCGGCTGAAGCGCACCGCGAGCAGGGACAGCAGCGGCGCACCGATCACGACGCCGAGCGCGTAGGCGCTGATCGCCCAGCCTGCCCGTGCGAGCCCCTGATCGGGGGTCTCCGCCATCATCTGCGGCAGCAGGGACTCGGCGATCTCGGGCAGCAGACCCATCGTGACGAACTCCGAGGAGCCGATCCCGAAGCCGCCCAGGGCCAGCGCGAACAGGGCCAGGGCGCGGCGCCGGGACGACAGCGGTGACGGGGCCGGAGCAGCAGGGGGCGGCGGAGCGGTCACGGGGCACCTCCCGGCGCAGGGTGAGGGTCGGTCCGGAGGGGGACCGCGGAGGAGGACGGGGAGAACGACGCGGGCATGCGAAGAGGCGCCGCCGCGGCTCTAGCCTCCGCGCTCGGCACCTCGGGGACCACGCTATGCGGCGGAGCGGCCCTTCCGCCAGAGGGTCACGGCCTGGAAGGGAGTCGGGTCACATCCCGGGGCGGGCTCCGAAGATGGCGGAACCGACGCGCACGATCGTGGCGCCCTCCTCGACAGCGATCTCGAGGTCTCCGCTCATGCCCATCGACAGCTGCTCGAGCTCGGGGGCATCGAGCTGCTCGCGGGCCTGGTCGCGCAGCTCGCGCAGCATCCGCAGCGAGGAGCGCACCTCGGTGGCGTCGCTGGTGTTCGCGCCGATGGTCATCAGGCCGACGGGTCGCAGCACCGTGCTCGCCCGCAGCCGCTCCACGATCGGTGCGATCGCCTCCACGGTGGGTGCGAAGCCGCCCTTGGACTCCTCGCCGGAGGTGTTGATCTGCACGAGCACCTCGCGGGTCAGGCCCGCCGTCTCGGCGCGGCGCTCGAGGGCGTCGGCGATGCCCTCGCGGTCCACGCTGTGGATCAGCTCGGCGAAGGCCACGACGTCCCGGGCCTTGTTCGTCTGCAGGCGGCCGATGAAGTGGCGCGGCACCGCGTTGTCCGCGAGCAGCGGGTCGGCGTGCTTGGCGATCTCCTGGGCCCGGTTCTCCCCCACCGCGACCCGTCGGCCGCGCTCGCGCAGCAGTTCCGTCGCAGCGGCGATCTCCGCCGGGGTGCGCGTCTTGGTGGCCAGCAGCACGGTGATCTCGCTGGGGTCCCGGCCCACCCGCTGCGCTGCCGCATCCAGGCGGACGAGGACCTCGTCGAGGCGGGCTGCCATCCGCTCACGATGCTCGGGGGTCAGGGATCCGGGAGTCGGGGCGGAGTCGTCGGCAGGAGTGGTCATGCCTCCATTGTGGCCGACGACCGCGCCTTCCTGCGGCGGGAGCCCCCGCCGCCCTGCGGCGAGCGCCCGGGCCCGGGATCCCGCACAGCACAGTGCCCCCAGTGGTGCCCCCAGTGGGACTCGAACCCACACTGCATCGATTTTAAGTCGACCGCCTCTGCCGATTGGGCTATAGGGGCGAGGAGCGGGACTGGCGTCCTGCAGCACCTCACAGCGGGCAAGCCTATGCTGGAATGCATCATGACCGCTGCGATCCGGTCCCTTGCGGACTCCCTGCGCCGGTTCGGCGACGAACGCCTC
Organism: Brachybacterium paraconglomeratum; assembly: GCF_039541415.1. Classification (GTDB taxonomy): domain Bacteria; phylum Actinomycetota; class Actinomycetes; order Actinomycetales; family Dermabacteraceae; genus Brachybacterium; species Brachybacterium paraconglomeratum_A. The sequence goes on along the minus strand of NZ_BAABGE010000010.1, from coordinate 71,310 downwards.
GAGGCCCTGCTCGTCGCCCGACCGGATCTCACCTCGCCCCTTCCCCGCGGCATCGGCCCGCTTGCGGCCCGGGCGGCAGGCGCCACCTCCGCCCGGCGCGCCCTGGAGGCGCTGACCCTGCCGGAGCTGCATCTGGTCGAGGCGCTCGCCGTGCTCGAGGATGGTGCCTCCCCCGCGCAGCTGGCTGCGACGGTCTCCTCGGATCCGCCCACGATCGCTCCTGCGCTGGAACGGCTGATCACCCTCGCGGTGGTCTGGGGCGAGGATGAGCTGCACCTGATCCGTCCCCTGCGTGAGGGGATGCGCACCCCTGCAGGCCTCGCCGCCGCGACACCGGAGGACCCCACCGCCGAGGAAGCGCGGCAGCGGGTCGAACGGGCCCGCCGCAGCCACCCGGAGGTGCTGGAGACGCTCGCCTGGGGACCCAGCGCCGTCACCGGTGGCGGACGGCTCGCCTCCGACCTGCTGGCCGCCGGGATCGTGGTGGCCGACGGGGACTCCCTGCACATCCCCCGCACTGTCCAGCTCGCCCTCCGTGAGGGCCGGCTGCGCCGCACCTATCTCGCGCAGCGCCCGGCCCCGGCCGGCTCAGAGCTCACCGAGCGGATCCTCGGATCCCGCACCGCGCAGGCCGTGGAGCGGGCATTCGAGGCGCTGCGCCTGCTGGGCACGGTGCGCGGCTTCGACGAGGACCCGCCCGGAGTGCTGCGCCGCGGAGGTCTCCCCCAGCGGGACCTGCGCCGCCTGGCGGAGCGGGCCGGGACCCCGCTGCTGACCTTTGCGACCGTCCTGCAGTCCGCCTGGCAGGCCGGGCTGATCGGCCATGACGGTCAGGAATGGCATCCCACCCAGGACTGGGACGCGCACCGTCTGCTCGCCGCGGAGCAGCGCTGGGCGGAGCTGACGCTGGCCTGGGCACGCGGTCACCATCTCGCGGCGGTGGTGGGGACCCCGGATGCCTCCGGCACCGGCCGCTCGCTGCTGTCCGATCTCACCCGGCGCGACGGGGTGCGCACGCGGCGCGGCAGCCTGTTGCGCCTGCTGCGCACCTCCCCCGGCGTGGACGCGAGCGAGGAGTCCCTCGCCGCGGCCCTGGCCTGGGCTTTCCCGCTGGTCCCCGCCGAGGTGATCCGGGAGGAGACCGTCGCGCTGCTGGTCGAGGGTCAGGCGCTGGGTCTGCTCGACGGCGGCGCGCTCACCGTGCTCGGCCATGAGCTGGTCCTCGCCCTGGACGAGGAGATCACCAGCGCCGACGTACGGCTCGCCACCGTCCTCGCAGAGCACGCCCCGGCCCCGGTCGCCGAGGTGCTGCTGGACGCGGACCTGACCGCCGTCATCCCTGGCCGACCCGCCGAGCAGCTGCTGCCGCTGCTGGACTGGTCCGAGGTGATCTCCCGCGGCGGTGCGCTCACGCTGCGCTTCACCACCGCCGCCGTGCGTCGGGCACTCGGGGACGGCCGCGACGCGGAGGCGCTGCTGATCCTGCTGGAGGAGGTGTGCCGCACCCCCGTCCCCCAGGCCCTCACCTATCTGCTGCGCGATGAGCAGCGCCGCCACGGCCGGGTGCAGGTCTCCCGGGCCACCACCGTGCTCACCGCGGAGGCCGAGGTGCTCGATCTGCTGCAGGTCGCGCCCGAGGCCACGCCGCTGAACCTGCACCGTCTGGCCCCCACCGTCGCCGTCACCCTCTCCGATCCCGGGTTCGCGCTGCAGATCGCCCGCCAGGCCGGTCTCTCCCCGCAGGCCGTAGGGGCGGACGGCCGACCGGTCCCCGAGGAGCTGACCCACTCCCTGCGCGGCGGCCCGATCGAGCCGGACCTCGTGACCATCGACGGACCGGAGCTGAGGGTGCCCGCCCTCGAAGCGGTGGCCCGGCTGCGCGCTGCAGACGAGGGAGCGAGCGACCTCTCGGTCACCGATCGTCTGCTGGATGCGATCTCCCGCCACGACGAGATCCCGCTCGGGATCGTCGACGGGCGCGGCGGAGTGGTGGTGAAGCACGCCCAGCCGCTCTCCCTCGAAGGGGGTCGCCTGCGCGCACGGGAGGCCGGCCGGGACGAGGAGTTCACGGTGCTCGTGCACCGGGTGACGCTGGGCTGATCGGCGCAGCGACGGCCTGAGCCGCCGCGGCGCCACGCGCTATGGGGAGTCCTCCCCATGGCGGAACCTCCCCCTTCTCGCGGTACTATTCCGATCGCCAGGACCGGACGCACGAGAACACCCGACCTGGGGCCCGGCGACGTCATTGCCGGGGAATGATCATCAGGAAGAAGGGGATTCCCATGACCACACCCAACTCGGGCTACGACATCGAGGCCATCAAGAAGAAGGCCCTGATCTGGACCATCGTCGGCTTCATCTGCGGCGGCGTCATCTCCGGCGTGCTCGGCCTGCTCGGCTACCTCAAGGCTGACACCGAGCCGGAGACCGCACAGAAGTTCACGAAGTGGGCCATGATCCTCACGATCATCGTGATCGTTCTCTACGTGGTCCTCTTCGGCCTCAGCATCGCAATGGGCGTGTTCAGCGCTTCCATGTCGACGTACTGAGTCGACCCGCTGAGCCGGTCCCCGACCGCTCATCACGAAGGCCCCGGACCTGCTGGTCCGGGGCCTTCGTCATGCTCAGGGGCGGGGCCCCCTCTCCGGCACCCCGCCCCTGTCGATCAGTCCTGCGAGATCAGTCCTGCGTCTGACTGACTGATCTCCTACCGCTCACACGTTCGCAGTACGTCGATCAGTCCTGCTTGGTCTCGCGACGGTCCTCGGACCACTCCACGTGGAAGGTGCCCTCGGCGTCGACGCGCTGGTAGGTGTGCGCACCGAAGTAGTCGCGCTGCGCCTGGACCAGGGCTGCGGGGAGGCGCTCCGCACGCACCGCGTCGTAGTACGACAGGGTCGAGGAGAACACGGGCACCGGGTAGCCGGTCGAGGCTGCGAAGGCCACGATGCGGCGCCAGGCCGGGATGCACTTGGCGATCTCGGTGGTGAAGTACTCGTCCGCCAGCAGCAGCGGGAGCTTCGCGTCGCGCTCGTAGGCCTCGGTGATGCGGTTCAGGAAGCGGGCGCGGATGATGCAGCCGCCGCGCCAGATCCGGGCCATCGCACCCAGGTCGATGTCCCAGCCGAACTCCGCGGCACCGGCCGCGATCTCGTCGAAGCCCTGCGAGTAGGAGACCAGCTTCGCGGCGTAGAGCGCCTTCTGCAGGTCGTCGATGAACTGGGCGGGATCGGCGATCTCGAGGGTCTGCGCCTCGGCGGGCAGCACCTTGCGGCCAGCCTCGCGCTGCGGCGTGGAGCCGGAGACGGAGCGGGCGAAGGTCGCCTCGGCGATGCCGGTGACCGGGACGCCGAGGTCCAGAGCCGTCTGCACGGTCCAGGCGCCGGTGCCCTTCTGGGCGGCACGGTCGAGGATGACATCCACGAACGGCTTGCCGGAGGCGACGTCGGTGTGGTGGAGCACCTCGGCGGTGATCTCGATGAGGAAGGACTCCAGGTCGCCCTTGTTCCACTCGGCGAAGACGTCGCCGATCTCGGAGGCGCCCTTGCCGAGGGCCTTGGACATGAGGTCGTAGGCCTCGGAGATGACCTGCATGTCGGCGTACTCGATGCCGTTGTGGACCATCTTCACGAAATGACCAGCACCATCGGCGCCAACATGCGTGCAGCAGGGCGCGCCGTCGACATGTGCGGAGATCTTCTCGAACATGGGGCCGAGGCGGTCGTAGGACTCCTTGGTGCCGCCGGGCATGATCGAGGGGCCGTTCAGAGCGCCCTCCTCGCCACCGGAGACGCCGGTGCCCACGAAGTGCAGGCCCTGCTCGCGCAGTGCGGCCTCGCGGCGGCGGGTGTCGCCGAACAGGGCGTTGCCGGCGTCGACGATGATGTCGCCCGGCTCCATCAGCGAGGCGAGCTCGTCGATCACGGCGTCGGTCGGCTTGCCGGCCTTGACCATGATGAGCGCGACGCGCGGCTTCTGCAGGGAGGCGACGAAGTCGGCCATGGACTCCGAGGGGTAGAACTCCCCGTCGGCGCTGTGATCGGCCATGACCTTCTCGGTCTTGGCGACGCTGCGGTTATGGAGCGCGACCTTGAAACCGTTGCGGGCGAAGTTGCGCGCCAGGTTGGAGCCCATCACCGCCATTCCGGTGACGCCGATGTCTGCCACATCGGCGGGGGACGGAGCGAAGCTAGCCATGGGTTCTCCTCATGTCGGGTGCTGTCGAGCCGGGCTGGACCTCGCAGCCGAACTGTCGTCGGCGGGTCGGGGATCCCGGTCCATCAGCCCCCATCTTAGGGATGTTGCGCCAGGCGTGCTCAGCAGTGCCAGGGCTTGCCGTGGCGTCAGCACCTCTCAGCCCTCGCAGCAGGCCTGCGCACCGTACCGTGGTCCCCGCACGCCACCGCCCTCACCGGCCCAAGAGAGAGCTCTCCCGATGACCGATCCGTCGCCCTCCAGCGCGCCGCCTTCCCTCAGCCCCCACCCCACCGGGGCCCCCGCTCCCGGAACCGACCTCGGCGCAGACCTCGGCGCAGCACTGCGCTTCGCCGGCACCGCACTGCTGCGGAACCCGGTGGCCTACCTGGTCGTCGGGGTCATCTACTGCGCGATCTACACCGTGGTCATCGTCGGCGGGATGTTCGGTGGCTTCGCCGCGATGCTCTCGCGCTCGGAACAGTGGACCCCGGACAGCTTCCCGGTCATGGATCTGATCCTGCTCTATGCGGTCATGCTGGGCGCGATCGTGCTCCTGATCCCCTTCGCCCTGATGTGGCAGTCGGCCTCCGGCCGCGCCGCGGAGATCATCCTCCAGGGCGGCCGGCCCTCCATCGGCCAGGCGCTCGTGGGGCCCTGGCGCATCATCCTCACCTCGCTGCTGTACGGCCTGCTGGTGACGGTGGGAATGCTCCTGCTCTACGTCCCCGGCCTCATCGCAGCGGTGCTGTTCATGTTCGCGATCCCCGCGTCGGCCCGCGGCGCCGCCCCGGTCGCCGCGCTCAAGGGAGCTACCACCTGGTGCGCGCGAACCTCGGCACCGCCATCGTCGCGTACCTGGTGCTCTCCGTGATCAGCTCGATCGGCGCCACGATCGTGGTGGGTCTCCTGGTGCTGACCCCGTTCATCGTGCTCTTCGAGGTCGGCATGTACGAGCGGCTGCGTGGGCGCGAGCTGCCGGAGCCGGCCCGCGCCTGATCCTGATCCTAGTCCTGGTCCTGGTCCTGGTCCTGGGCATGAACGGGTGGGAAGAATCGGACTTGCGGCACCTCGCTCCCTGAGCGGCCCGTACGGTGGGAGGACGGCCTGCGGGCCCCTCCTCGTCCTCCTCGAAAGGCAGCACCTCGTGTCCTCCCCGTTCCCTTCCGCCGAGCAGTCCCCGTACGGGCCGGAGCATTCCGGTCCCTCCGCCTCGCCGTCGCACCAGCCGATGGTCACCGGTGGCCCGGTGGCCGCCGGCATCCGCTGGGCCTGGAGCGCCTTCACCCGCAACCTCGCCGCCTTCCTCGTGCCGGCCCTGGTCTATGGCGTGATCATGATCGTCGCGGTCATCGCGTTCGTGATCGTCAGCGTCGTGGTCGCGATGTCGGCCCCCAGCAGCGGCGGGATGTCGGGCGCTGGCGCTGAGCCGCCCGCGTTCAGCGTCGGCAGCCTGCTCATCTCCGTGCTCATGGCGGTCGTGGCTGCGCTGTGGATCTCGGGCATCCTCCATGCCGGCACCGCGGTGCTCGCCGGTCGCCGCCCGACGATCAAGGAGGGCTTCCTCGGCAACGGCACCACCATCGCCGTGTCCTTCGTGGTCGCGCTCCTCAGCGCCGTGCTGAACCAGCTCGGGCAGGGTGTGAGCTTCCTGTTCTATCTCCCGGCGATCGTCGTCTCCGTCCTGCTCTACTTCGCGACCGTCGAGGCGGCCCGCGGCGCTGGCTTCGGTGAAGCGATCTCTTCCAGCGCACGCCTCGTGGGGAAGAACGTCGGGACGGTCGTGGTGACCATGCTGCTCGCCGTCGCGATCTGCCTGACCCTGATCCTCCCGATCCTCGCCGTGGTCGTGATCCCGGTGCTGCAGCTGCTGGTCCTCGGCGTGCACCAGCGGGTGACGGGGAACGCGCTCGTCGAGCCTGCTTCTGTCTGAGGTCCCGGCGTAGCCTGGAACGATGACTGACGGCCCTCTCATCGTCCAGAGCGATAAGTCCCTCCTGCTCGAGGTCGACCATCCCCAGGCGCAGACCGCCCGGATCGCGATCGCCGCCTTCGCGGAGCTCGAGCGCGCCCCGGAGCACGTGCACACCTACCGGATCACCGACCTGGGGCTGTGGAACGCGCGCGCCGCCGGCTATGACGCCGAATCGGTGGTCGCCGCGCTCGTGGACCACTCCCGCTACCCGGTTCCGCATGCGCTGCTGATCGATGTGGCGGACACGATGGACCGCTACGGCAGGCTCCAGCTCCGCGCGGATCCCGTCCACGGGCTGGTGCTGCACGCCCTGGATCCCGCGGTGCTCGAAGAGGTCTCGCGGGCCACGCGGATCCAGGGCATGCTCGGTGCCCGCCTCGACGAGACCACGATCGTGGTCCACCCCTCCGAGCGCGGCGCCCTGAAGCAGGCGCTGCTGAAGCTCGGCTGGCCGGCGGAGGATCACGCCGGCTATGTCGACGGCGAGGCCCACCCGATCTCCCTGCGGGAGGAGGACTGGCAGCTGCGCCCGTACCAGCAGGAGGCGGTGGACGGCTTCCGCCATGGCGGCAGCGGAGTGGTGGTGCTGCCCTGCGGCGCCGGAAAGACCCTCGTCGGCGCCGGGGCGATGGCCTCCATGCAGCGCACCACGCTGATCCTGGTGACCTCGACGGTCTCGGCCCGGCAGTGGAAGGACGAGCTGCTGCGCCGCACCACGCTGACCGAGGAGGAGATCGGTGAGTACTCGGGTGCTTCCAAGGAGGTGCGCCCGGTGACGATCGCGACCTACCAGGTGCTCACCCTGAAGCGGAAGGGCATCCACCCGCATCTGGAGCTGATGAGCGCCCGTGACTGGGGCCTGATCATCTACGACGAGGTGCATCTGCTGCCGGCCCCGGTGTTCCGGATGACCGCCGACCTGCAGGCTCGGCGCCGTCTGGGGCTCACCGCGACGCTCGTGCGCGAGGACGGCCGCGAGGGAGAGGTGTTCTCTCTGATCGGCCCCAAGCGCTATGACGCCCCCTGGAAGGACATCGAGTCCCAGGGCTACATCGCCCCGGCGGACTGCACCGAGGTGCGGGTGACCATGCCGGCCGCGGACAGGATGGCCTACGCGATGGCCGAGGCTTCTGACCGCCCCCGGCTGGGCGCCGCCCATGGCGCGAAGATCGAGGTGGTCGAGCGCCTCGCGGCCCGCCACCCGGGCGAGCCGATGCTGGTGATCGGGCAGTTCATCGACCAGCTCGAGGAGATCGCTGAGCGGCTGGGCGCGGATCTCATCACCGGCCAGACCCCGGTCAAGCGCCGTCAGGAGCTGTTCGACGCCTTCCGCACCGGCCAGATCGACCGCTTGGTCGTCTCGAAGGTCGCGAACTTCTCGATCGACCTGCCAGAGGCCTCCGTCGCGGTGCAGGTCTCCGGCGCCTTCGGCTCCCGCCAGGAGGAGGCGCAGCGGCTGGGGCGGCTGCTCCGCCCCAAGGCCGACGGCCGCACCGCGCACTTCTACACCGTGGTCATGCGCGACACCCAGGACCAGGACTACGCCGCGCACCGTCAGCGGTTCCTCGCGGAGCAGGGCTATGCCTACACCATCATGGACGCCGACGAGCTGGAGGCCCCGGCGACAGCGGACTGACCGGGGCGGGCTCCCGGACACGACGCACCGGCGCTGACGCCTGATCCGGGGGCGAGGCTGGTTAGAGTGGGCGACGCATCCCGTTCGCCGGCGTTCCGTCGGCCCTCCCCCAGGAGATCGACATGACCTCACCCGACGATTCCCGCCGTCCCACCGGTCACGAGGACGCACCTCGCCCCGTCTCCCCCGCCGTCGGCCCCACCGACGGGAGTGCGGACGGCGCTGCGGGCACTGAGCGTCCCGCCTCTGAGCGTCCCACCACCGGGCGTCGCGCCGCCGAGCGGCCCTCCACCCCCGGGCCCGCTGCCCCTGAGACCGCCACCGATCCCGAGCCCGTCGGCGCCGGCGGGAAGACCGCTGGCATGTGGATCGGGCTGATCCTCGGCGCGATCATCCTGGTGCTGCTGCTGATCTTCGTGATCCAGAACAACGTCACCGCGGGCTTCCAGTACTTCGGCGCACAGTTCGATCTGCCGCTCGGGGTGGCGATGCTGCTCGCGGCGATCGCAGGCGCTCTGGTGATGGCGCTGGTCGGCTCGATGCGGATGGTCCAGATGAGCTGGACGATCCGGAAGCTGCGCAAGCAGCAGGACAGGATCCACCGCGCCACCCGGTGAGCACGTCCAGCTGACATCCAGCCGATTCCCAAGCTCAAGGAGGACGGTGGACCCATGACGACGACTGAAGAACAGGACTATGAGGCACGCCTGCTCGTAGTCGACGACGAACCCAACATCCGCGACCTGCTCGCGACCTCCCTCCGTTTCGCCGGCTTCGAGGTGTTCACCGCGTCGACCGGCAACGAGGCGATCCGCGAGGCCACCGAGCATCAACCCGACCTGGTGGTGCTCGACGTGATGCTGCCGGACATGGACGGCTTCACCGTCACCCGGCGCCTGCGCGAGCGCGGCGAGCAGTACCCGATCCTCTTCCTCACCGCGAAGGACGAGACCCAGGACAAGGTCGCCGGCCTCACCGTCGGCGGCGACGACTATGTCACCAAGCCCTTCAGCCTCGAGGAGGTCGTGGCCCGCATCCGTGCGGTGCTGCGCCGTACCCACGGCGGCTCCGAGCCCACCGTGGACAGCTCGCTGGTGGTCGCGGACCTGCGCCTGGACGAGGACTCCCATGAGGTCCATCGCGGGGAGGTGAACATCGAGCTGTCCCCCACCGAGTTCAAGCTGCTGCGCTACCTGATGCTCAACGCGGGCCGGGTGGTCTCCAAGACCCAGATCCTCGACCATGTCTGGGACTACGACTGGTCCGGTGAGGTGGGCATCGTGGAGTCCTACATCTCCTACCTGCGCCGCAAGGTCGACGTCATCGGCGACCCGATGATCCATACCAAGCGCGGCATCGGCTACGTCCTGCGGGCCCCCGAAGGCTCCTGAGGCGTGGGCCTGCCGACCCTGCGCGCCGAACGGCCCGTGTCCCTGTGGACCCGGATCGTCACCCTCATCTCGGCGCTGCTGGTGCTCGGCACGGTCGTCACCGGGAGCCTCTCCCTGTTCCTCCTGAACCGCACCCTGATCCAGTCGGTCGACAGCAACCTGCAGGCGGGCATGGGCGAGATGCTCGCCCTGGCCCAGCAGGAGCTGGAAGGGGACGACGACGCGATCCGCAACAGCACCTACACCCCGGTCGAGTACGCGATCGAGATCCGTGACCGGGACGGGCGGCGGATCGACGGGGCGATGGTCTACTACGGCCCCGGTGACATCGAGATCCCCTTCCCCTCGCTGAGCGCGGAGCAGATCCTGCAGCAGGGAGGTCGCCCCTTCACGGTGCTCGACTCCGCCGAGAACCGGTGGCGGGTGGTGGCGATGCTGAACTCCGGCCCCGATGGGGGCAGCGTGTATGTCGCGCTGCCCCTGACCAGTGTGGACCGCACCATGCATGAGATGGCGCTGGTCATCGTGCTGGTGGGGACGATGGTGGTGCTGGTGGGCATGGGCCTCGGCGGCTACGTGACCCATCGGTCGCTCGAGCCGCTGCGCGACGTCGAGGCGACCGCCTCCCAGATCGCCGGCGGTGACCTCTCCCGCCGCGTCCCCGTCACCCAGACCAGCCTCGAGGTTCATGACCTGGCCTTCTCGCTGAACGAGATGCTGGTGCGCATCGAGCAGGCGTTCGCCGCGCAATCCACATCCGAGGAACGGGCCACGGCCTCCGAGGTGAAGATGCGGCGCTTCGTGGGCGATGCCTCCCACGAGCTGCGCACCCCGCTCGCCGCCATCCGCGGCTTCGGCGAGCTGTACCGGATGGGAGCCCTCCCCCGCGACGAGGACGTCGCCTCGGCGATGCGCCGCATCGAGGACGAGGCGAAGCGGATGGGCTCGCTGGTGGAGAACCTGCTGCGCCTGGCCCGGCTCGATGAGAAGCCGGAGCTCGCCCTGGACCCGGTGGACTTCACCGACGCCCTGTTCGACGCGGCACAGGACCTGCGCGCACTGGATCCCGGCCGGCAGGTGATGGTCACCTCGCTGTCCGGAACGCCGCTGTCCGTCCAGCCTCACCTGTCGATCGGTGTGCTCGGCGACGAGGCCTCCCTGCGCCAGGTGATCCTGAACCTGGTCGGCAATGCGAACCGGCACACGTCCAAGGGCTCCCCGGTCGAGATCGCCGTCGGCTATCTCTCCCCGCAGCGGGTGCGGATCGAGATCCGGGACCACGGCGAGGGCATCGACGACGATCAGCGCGAGAAGGTGTTCGAGCGTTTCTACCGCACGGACGCCTCCCGGGTGCGCTCGGCGACGCAGGGCGGCGGGGCCGGGCTCGGGCTCGCGATCGCGGCCTCGATCGTGGAGCAGCACGGCGGCATCATCGGGGTGTCCGAGACCGAGGGCGGCGGCGCCACCTTCTGGCTCGAGGTGCAGGGCACCGAGATCTCCCCGGAGGCCCGGGTGCGACCGGATCAGCTGCGGGCGCTGAATGCGCAGAGCCCCTCTGAGGCCCCGGGGACTCCGGAGTCCCCGGAGCGCGAAGACTCCTGAGCGTCGGGGCCGGGTCAGCGACCGTCCACGAGCACCTGGCCGACGAAGCCGCTCTCCCCCCGGGCACGTGCGAGCCGGTCCAGCTGCGCGAGCAGCTTCAGAGCCTCCCGGCGACCCAGCTCATCGTGCGCCTCGATGCGGGGCGGGGCCGACGGCTCCTCCTTCGTCATCCGGAACGCGCCCGGGGCGGTTTCGGCGACCGGTGGCAGCGGGTCGACGTGCCCGAGCCGGCCCACGATCAGATCCCGCGGGACCTGCTCCAGGCCCAGCACGGCGGCATGCTCGGCGCTGCGACGGGCGCGGGCACCCGGGCGATCCCGCAGCTTGACCCGCAGCCCGGAGGCGATGAGGATCCGCGTCAGCTGCCCGTCGCTCACGAAGGTCACCCCGGCCTGGGTCAGCGCAGCCTCGGCGGAGCTCGGCCAGTCGTAGTGGTCCAGGTCGTAGGAGCGGGGCGGCAGGCCCGCCCGGGCGGCGACCTCGTGCAGCTCCTCGAGCGAGGTGTCCGAGATCAGATGGCCCCACAGCATTCCGTGGCGCGGCCAGCGGGGGGTATCGGCGAAGACGGTCATGAGCGGGCTCCCTTCCTGCGCTCCGGCGCAGGCTCGAGCGGTCGATGCGTGACGTGTCCGGCGGGAGCGGCAGAGCCGGCCAGGGATCGAAGCAGCCATTCGAGCGGGCCGCGATGGCCGCGGGTGCGCAGGAGGTCGGCCAGCGGGATCATCGCCAGCCAGGTCAGCAGCACGATCACTGCCGCGCCCGCGGTGCCGAGCCGTGCTCCGAGGTCCAGGGCGTAGGGCGGGAAGAGGCCGAGGAAGACGACCGACTGGCCGATATAGGCGCTCAGGGACACGGCGCCGAGCGCTTCGATGCCTCGGACCGTCGCGCCCAGCAGGTGCTCGGCCCGGCCTGCTCCCTGCTCGCCGCGATGCCGCAGGTGCTCGACCAGCAGTGCCGCGGCGGCGGCCAGCCCGAGCGCTCCGGCGACCCCCGAGTACTGGTGCACGACCCCGAAGATGCCCAGCATCAGCTCGCTGTCGAGGTGTGCGTGGCCGGGGTCGAGCACCAGCACTGCGGTCAGCGGGATCGCGCCGAGCAGACCGATCAGCAGACCCCAGCGCGTCAGAGGGATCAGCAGATCTCGGTTCGCGCGCACCTCCTCGAGCAGCCGCAGCCGGGCGGCGATCGCGCCGAGCGCCATCGGGGTGAGCAGCCCGAGGTCCAGGAGCGGGGTGAGCACCGTGCTGCGCAGGGTCTCCTCGGCACGCAGCGTGAGACCGGTGAGGTAGTCGGGGGCGGACGCCGCGGCATATCCGTTGCCGCTGCCCAGCCCGATGGTCCCGTCGGCCCAGCCCCAAACTCCGAGCGCGGGCAGGGCGATCACGGCGACCGCGGGCAGCACCATGCGGCGGCGGGTGATCAGCAGCACGCAGAACATGCCGATGATGGCGTAGGCGACCAGGATGTCGCCGCTGAACAGCAGGATCGCGTGGGCGAGGCCGATCACGAGCAGCACCAGATGACGGCGCAGCATGCGCAGCATGAAGCGGCGCGCGCTCTCGCCGCGCTCGTGGGAGCGGCGGTAGAGGATCCCGATGCCGTAACCGAACAGCATCGCGAACAGGGGGAAGCCGCGGTTGTCGGCGAACAGGGCGATCAGCACGTCGGCGATGCGGTCCGGCACCGTGGCATCGAGCTGCTTGACCAGCACCGTCCACTGGGAGCCTCGCAGCCATCCCACCGTGTTGGCCAGCGCGATACCGAGCAGCGCGAAGCCGCGGGCGAGATCGGGTCCGCCGGCGCGGCGAGCGAGCGGGACGGACGTCATCACCGCGCCCGAGGCCCCGGCAGGGGATGCACGGGGGTGCCGACGAGGGTGAAGTCCATGAGCGCCATCGTCCCACAGCGCTGGTCAGGCGGAGCTGTGGTCGTCAGGCACGGCAGTGGTGTCAGGCACGGCAGTGGTGTCAGGCACGGCGCACCCAACGACGGGAGCGGAGCACCAGAGCGGTGACCCCGCCGCCGAGGGTGAGGAGAAGGGCGGTGACCTGCGCAACCCGCTCAGCGATCACGAAGCGGGTGCCGAGGTCGTCGTCGAACCCGACGCTCAGCAGCAGATTGCTCGTCAGCAGCATGCTGGCCGCCAGCACCAGGAAGGCCAGCAGGCACACGCCGAGATACCGGGCGACCGCGTGCCGGCCCGTCAGGCGCGCACCGAGCCGGAAGGCGTCCCCGCCGGTCAGCGCGTGGCTCCAGGCGATCGCACCGCTGAACAGGCTGATGTCCACGAGGTGCTCCCACCGGGTAGGCGCGGAGGAGCCGTCATCGGAAGCGGTGACGATGCCGAGATCGTTCCAGTGCTGTGATTCGGGAGCCCAGTCGCTGAGCAGGATGACGCCAGCCGCACCGAGGATGAGCACGAGCTGCGCGGCGCTGACCAGCACGGTGCGGGCGCGCACGGCGTCGGCGCGGGAGACCCCGAGCGAGCTGCGCAGCTGCCGGCCGTCCTCGGGCACCGCATCGGCGAGATCTGCCGGAAGGCGCACGGCGAGCAGGATCAGCAGCACGCCGAGGCGGAGATCGAGGAAGACTGCACACAGGATCGCGACGACGAGGAACGCGCCATACAGGGCGAGCAGATCGCGTCGGCGCCGCCATTCGATGCCCAATGCGCGGCGCAGCGGGGTCGAGGGCCGCTGGCGGGTGGCGGTCCGGGCAGTTCCGGTCATCGGGAGACCTCTCGGAGGGTGAAGGTGAGGATGTCCTGGAGGGTGGCGCGGCGCAGATCTGTCAGCTGGTCCAGCCCCACTGCGTCCTCTGCGCGCACCAGTGCTTCGAGCTGGTCTCCGCTGCGTCGGGCACCTCGCAGCACCTCTGCGTGCGCTTCCCGTCCCGGCACCGCCGTGGTGGCGACCAGGTGCTCCTCGACCAGATCGATCGCGGAGCCTTCGAGCACCACCCAACCCTCGTGCAGCAGCACCACGTGGTCGACGAATCGGTCGATCTCGCCGAGGTCGTGGGTGGAGAGCAGGATCGTGCGGTCCTCTCCCCCGGCCTGGTGCTCGCGCAGTTCGTCGAGCACATCGGTGCGAGCCAGCGGGTCGAGCCGGGCGAACGGTTCATCCAGCAGGAGCAGCTCGGGGCGGATGCCGAGGGCCACGGCGAGCAGCAGTCGGGTCCGCTGCCCGGCGGAGAGCCGGCGCAGCTGGGCGTCGGGAGCGATGCCCGCGCGGCGCAGGAGACGGCCGGTGAGGTGGGCGTCGTAGGCGGGTTCGACTCGGCGCTGGGCGAGCACCAGGTCGTCGGCCGTCCAGTGATCGGGGTGGCAGGGGACGTCGGGGACGATGCCGACCCCGGCGGGCAGGGAGTCCTCGGCCCCGCCGAGGGGTACGCCCAGCACCTCGATCGTGCCGGAGCTGGCAGCCAGCGCCCCGGACAGGGCGCGCAGCAGGGTGGTCTTGCCGGCGCCGTTGGTGCCGACGAGCGCGGTCACCTGGCCGCGCGGCACCTCGCAGGAGACGCCCCGCAGCACGCGGCGCAGCGGTCGGGTCCAGCGCTGTGCATCGGGCAGGTGGATATCGAGGTCTTGGACCGTGACCGCTGAGTTCGCTGGGTCTGCGTCGGAGCTGTCGAGAGGATGGTCGAAGGACGTGGTCACTTCGCCCTCCTCGGCCGATGCGAGTCGAGGTCACGGATCCAGCGGCGTGCCGAGGCGCGCAACCGGAGCAGGAGCACCGCGAGCACCGCTGCCAGCACCGCTCCGATGATCGCGATACCGCCGGGGCCAGCCCAGAGATCGAACCGCAGCGCGATCTCCGCGAGCGCCATGGGGATCCCCAGCAGCACTCCGGCGAGGAAGTAGACCAGGATGCTGAGCACGGCCATGCTCCGTCCGGGCCGCCTGATCGTGCACTCTCCACCGACCACGATCCCCGTGGCCACCAGGGCAGTCAGGGAGAACAGCGCCCCGACCAGGACGGTCAGCAGCTGCGGTGCGGAGGGGTCGGAGAGGAAGGAGAACGGTGCCGCTCCCCCGGCGGTCTCTCGTCCGAGGAGCACGGAGATCACTGCACCGGCGGCCACGGTCACGATCACTGCGGCGTGCTCCAGGCCGATCAGCGCCAGCCGGCCGCGCACCCGATCTGCACGGCTGAGCCCGAGGCTTGCGCGCAGGTCCTCACGCGGGGCGGTGTCGGCCCGCCCGTAGCGGTACCAGCCCAGCGCGGCCCAGAGGGTCAGCAGGCCCGCGTACTGGTCGGTGGACAGCAGTGCCCACAGCAGCGCGGCCGCGCAGAGGAGGAGGGTGGTGGCCAGGCGGCCGGTGTTCAGCTGCAGCTCGGCGGAGAGTCCGCTGGGCATGCGGGCAGCAGTGGAGCTCATCGGTGAGTCCTCCTGGGGCTGGGGGCGTCGGCGCGCGCTGCGCGAAGCACATGCGTGACGATCTCGCTCACGTCGGGCCGACTCAGGGACGCGCTGGTCGGGAGTCCCACTGCGTCATCGGCGGAGATCAGGGCCCGAGTGCCGGCGCCGGTGCTCGTCGCGCCGATGAACTGCTGGCCGGGTCCCTGGTCCAGGTCGGTGCGGTCCACGTCGGGGAGGTCCAGTTCGCACAGCAGGAATTCCTCGCGCAGGGACTCCACCTCCCCGCTCAGGATGTCGCGTCCGTGGGCGATGACGACGAGCTGGTCGACGAAGCGATCCATGCCGTCGAGGTCATGGGTGGCGAGCAGGAGCGCGCGCTCCTCGTGGGCCATGAAGTCCCGCAGCACCTCGGTGAGCTCCGTGCGTGCGAGCGGGTCGAGGTGGGCGAAAGGTTCGTCCAGGATCAGCAGCTGCGGATCCTGTGCGAGGGCCGCGGCCAGCCCCAGCTGGGTGGACTGGCCGCGCGAGAGGTGGCGCAGTTCTCGCTGGTGCGGGACTCCGAAGGCGGTGAGCAGCTCCTCGAAGCGGGCGCGGTCGAAGCCGGGGACCACTCGCCGACGCAGTCGTGCCACATGCTGCGGGGTCCAGCGCTGTGGATAGGCGGAGATGTCGGGCATGCTCGCCACCCCGAGCGGGGGCCGTACCCGGGCGGGGCCGAGGGCTGTTCCGAGCACCTCGACCGTGCCGGCGTCGACGGCGAGTGCGCCGGTCACCGTGCGCAGGGTGGTGGTCTTGCCGGCCCCGTTGACCCCGACCAATGCCGTGACCTGGCCTGCGGGAACGGTGAGGTCCAGACCACGGATGATTGGGAGGGGCTCGGTGTAGGGGCGGTCGCCTGAGGGGAGCCGCACCTCCAGGTCTCGGACGGCGACGGCGTTGCTCGGGGACGGGGACATCTGCTGGGGCAGCTGCGGGTTCATAGCTCCTCCTCCAGTCGGTGCGCGAGCAGTGCGGTCAGTTCACTGTGCTCGATCCCGGCAGTGCGGGCGGCGCGGAGTGCCAGGTCGAACCCCTCGTCGATCTGCTCGAGGGCGCGGCGGCGCAGCTGATCGCTGTCCTGGGCGCGGACGAACACGCCTTTGCCGCGCACCGCGTCGACCAGGCCGTCGGCGACCAGTTCGTTGTAGGCGCGGGTGGTGGTGATGACGCTGACCCGCAGGTCACGAGCGAGAGCGCGGATCGATGGGAGGGCATCCCCTGAGGCCAGATCGCCGGTGAGTATCGCAGTGGCGATGCCCTCTCGGATCTGCTCGTAGATCGGCGCGGAGGCGGAAGGGTCGATGGGGATATGCATCGCTGCTCCTCCTTACCCTCATCGCCGAAGTGAACTTACTGTCTATAGACAGCATAGACAGTTCGGAGGAGTGGGCGTCAAGCCCTGCGACTGCACAGAAGACCCCATGCGAAGCCAGTCCACCTTCATCCACATTCCTAGGCGGGGTCTTGACATTTACTATCCACCCAGAATGTAACAATCAGCGATCAGCACGATGGCAATTCCGTGAACGCCACGACCGCGCACCCTTCCGTTCGCACACCGCTAGTTCCCATCGCGCCATCACTCCACCCATCACACCACCCGGAGCCTCGCACCCCTTCCCGCACACCACCCTCACCTGTATAAACGCAACCTCCTCGTCCACGCCGAGCGCAATCCCAGACCTCCCGTCACTCTCGCCCTTGCACTGACCGTTCCTCCATAGTGGCCACCTATCCACATTTCCGTCCACAATTCTCGAAGTTGTCCACAAATACCCACATAGGGGTGGTGCGCGATTTCGAACCCACGTACGATGGCGACATGAACTCGACACCGATGAGCCGCGGGGATCACCCCGGCGAGGACACTCCTCGCCGGGATGTGACTGCGCCGTCGGGAGATGTCCTCGACGAGGTGCTGGACCGGTTCAGCGCGATCGAGGCCGCCCCCGAGACTCGGGCGCTCGTCGCCCAGGTTCTGGCCGCGACGTTGATGGCGTTCACCCACACCCGCTCGGTGCGCGACCCACTGCCGGATACCGCCCCTGAGAGCGCCGAGGAAGCACTCGCCGTGCTCGCTGGCGTTGGACAGCTGCGTGCCTCCCTTGCCGCGATCGATGCGTCCTGGCAGGTTGCCGCCGAGAACCGGATCCGGCGCGATGATCTCGCCCGGGGTGTGCCGTCCTCGCAGCAGGGCCGCGGCGCCGGCCAAGAGATCGGGCTCGCACGCCGGATCTCCCCCTCCGCCTCCTCGTTCTCCCTGGCGAAGGCCCGCCGCCTGGTGCAGAACATGCCTGGCGCCATCGATCGCCTCTGGGCAGGCGCCATGACGGACCAGCAGGCCTCCGCGGTCTCCGGTGCACTCGACGGCGCCAGCGCAGACACCTGCCACAGGGTCGATGACCACCTCCTCGAGCATCCGGAGTTCCTGCAGGACAAAGGATTCAAGCGTCTGCGGAGCGACACCCAGAAGCTGGTTCAGCAACTCGAGCCCGAGACCTCTCGCGCGCGGGCGGAGCGTGCCGCTCGCGCCCGGCACGTCACGATGACACCCCTGGCCGATGGGATGGCTCGGGTGACCGCCGTGCTGCGTGGGATCGACGCCGCCGGGCTGATGAACTCCCTGAACGTCCGTGCCCAGTCACTGCGCGCAGCAGGGGCGAAGGCCTCCGTGCCCGCACTTGAAGCGGATCTCCTGGTCGACGACGTGCTGCACGGCGGCCAGGTCGAGGAGTCCGATGATCAACGCGTCGTGCCCAGCGACCAGAGCCTCGAAGCCAGTGATCCCGTCCCAGAGCCTGTCGATCCGGCCACCGAGCCTGTCGATCCAGTCCGGGAGCCTGTCGATCCGGCCGTCGAGCCCGGCATGTTCGACGACGCGGAGGAGGTCCTGGAGTCCGCCACTGCCGAGCAAGCACCTCCGAAGATGCCTCGCATACGTCCCGGTCTGGACGTCGGCATCGTCATCTCCGACACTGCGCTGCTGGGTCCGGATGACGGTTCCGAGACCGCCGAGCTCGAGGGCTACGGCACCATTCCCGCTCACATCGTCAGAGACACCCTGCTCGGACAGCCACCGGGTCATCTACGAGCCGATGAGGGTGATCATCCCGATGAGGTGGTCTCGGCCTTCTACCGTCGGCTGTACCGAAGTCCCCGCACCGGCGAACTGATCGCGATGGAATCCCGGGCACGGGCCTTCCCCGCCGGGCTCGCCCGGATGATCCGCTGGCGCGACACCACCTGCCGCACGCCCTGGTGCGATGCGAAGATCCGCCAGATCGACCACGTCATCCCGCATCACAAGGGCGGGTCGACCAGCTACGCGAACGGCCAGGGGCTGTGCGTGCGCTGCAACCTGCTCAAGGAGCTCGGCCTGTGGGTGCTGAGCCCGCTGAGCCGATCCCACGCTGCCACCGACACAGATGCCACCGACACAGATGCGACCGATACAGCCGCGACAGCCATGACCGCTGCCAGCTCGACGACAGGGTCGGAGAGCGAGGCGGGCGCGGCGGACTCTGCAAACACTCGCGCCGACCCGTCCTCACCGCCAAGAGCCTGGATCTGGAGCAGCCCGCACGGGGCCGTCGGAATCTCGTTCACGCCGTCGCAGTTCACACCGTCGTCTGATCCCCCGTCGTCCGGTGCCCCGTCGTCCGTTCCCCCGCCGTCCGATGCCCCGCCGGAGGAGCACTGCGGCGATGCCGACGACGAACCGGGCTCGCCGGAGACGCCCACCACGTCTTAGACCGCGGCGTCCCAGCCACCTGCTCCCGCGCTGGACAGGAGCAGGTGCGGGTCATCAGCGACCAGCGTCGGCGCGGGTGCCTTGGTGGTGTCGCAGCAGCCAGCGGCCGTTCTCCCTGGTCCAGAGAGAGGTGCGCTCCACCGTCCCTCCGGGTCCGGCGGTCGCGTATCTCAGCAATACCACGCCAGGGGCGATCTCGTCGGCGACGAACTCTTCCGCCTCCACTCCCGTGAGCGGGGCCAGGTGGGCAAGCATCTCCTCGCGGTCATAGCGGCGACCGCTCGCGCCCACCTCGGTGAAGTCCGGATGCAGCAGCTCAGCGGCGCTCGGCGGATCCGCACGGAGCGTCGCGCTGAGCAGCGCCAGCTCCCGTGCGGTGATCTGCTCGAAGTCTGTCGCGCCCGAGGCGTCGGCCACCAGCACCGTCTCCTCGGAAGCAGTCGAGCAGCTCGCCGGGGACGAGGACGGCTGGTCGGAGGGCGCATCGAAGAGGCTGAACAGATCATCCGCCGGGGCAGGAGCACTGGGTGCGCTCGAAGCAGCTGAAGGTGCAGCGTCGGCACCGGGATAGCCGGGGCCCACCTGCGGATCCTGCTTCTTCTGGAAGGCCGTCGCAGCGGCGTTGGCACGTCTGTCGGCGGCCTCGTTCATGGCGTGCCCGGAGTGTCCCTTGACCCATTCGAACTCGACGCTGCGCCCGGCGAGCGCGCGGTCGATGTCCTTCAGCAGCTCGACGTTCAGCACCGGCTTGCCGTCCTTCTTGCGCCAGCCCTTGCGCTTCCAACCCGGCATCCACTTGGTGACCGAGTTGATGACGTACTGGCTGTCGCACAGGATGTGCAGGTGCTGGTCGGCATCGACGGCGGTGGCCTCGAGCAGATCGAGCACCGCCTTCAGCTCGCCCATGTTGTTGGTGCCGTGGGGCCACCCGCCCGCACGCCACATCTCGTCATTGATGTACCAGGCCCAGCCGGCGGGGCCGGGATTGCCGAGGGCTGAGCCGTCGGCTGCTGCAGTGATGGTCATGGGCTCAATGCTTCCACAGCAGGCGGGGTGGGTCGCTCAGCGCCAGCGCGCGACGGTCATGCCCGGGGTGGCGGGCGACTGGTCCATCGCGACCATCGCCGCGGGCAGCTGCTCGGCGTCGATCACACGGCCGACGGTCCCTGCCAGGTCCAGGCGGCCGCTCGCGATATCGGCGAGCAGCTCACCATATTCGGCGACGGCGAGGCCGTGGCTGCCGAAGATCTGCAGCTCCTGGGCGATCACGCGGCCGATCGGCAGTGAAGGATCTGCGTCGTCCCCCAGCAGCAGTCCGACCTGCACATGCCGGCCGCGGGGGCGCAGGGACTCGATCGCCGCGCGGGCGGTCGCCGCGGAGCCGAGCGCGTCGAGGGTGACGTGGGCGCCGCTGCCGGTCACCTCCCGCACCCGCGCCGCGATATCCGGGGAGGAGGCCAGTGCGGTGGCACCGAGCGCTTCGGCTGCGGCGAGGGCGCGGGGCGACACGTCGACTGCGATCACCTCGGCGCCGGCGGCGAGGGCGATCATCACGCAGGCCAGACCCAGCCCGCCGCAGCCGAACACCGCCACCTGCTCCCCCGGCTGCACTGCGGCCTGCGCGCGCACGGCATGGTGGGCGGTGCCCACCCGGCAGCCGAGCCCGGCGGCGAGGGTCATGTCGATCTCGTCCGGGAGGGCGACGAGGTTGTGGTCGGCCTCGATCACGACCACCTGCTCAGCCCAGGCGCCGGGAAGGTCGAAGCCGGGCTGACGCTGCTCGGGGCACACCTGCGGAGCACCAGCACGGCACTGCTCGCAGCGGCCGCAGGCGAGGATGAAGGGCGCGGTGATCCGGTCTCCGACAGCGAAACGCGTCACCTCCGCGCCGACCTGCGCGACGACGCCGGCGAACTCATGGCCGGGAATGTGGGGCAGCTGCACCGAGTCGTCGTGGCCCTGCCAGGCATGCCAGTCGCTGCGGCACACTCCGGTGGCGTGCACGGCGATCACCGCGCCGCGGGGCGGGCAGGCAGGGCTCGCCACCTCCACCAGCCCGGGCGTGGCGCGGAAGGCGTCGAAGCGGACTGCTCTCATCGGATGCTCCTCAGTACAGACAGCTCAGTACAGACAGCTCAGGACAGACAGCTGAGCACAGACGGCTCAGACCAGCCGGCCGACGGGCTTCTCGAAGGTGCCGTAGACCGCGTCACGGGCGAAGCCCAGCGCGTCGTAGAGCCGGGTCGCGCCGGTGAGCGACTCCGCGTCGACCTCGAGCTCTGCCGTGGCGAATCCCGCATCGGCCGCCGCGGCCAGGGTCCGGGCGATGACCGCGCGGGCCAGGCCCCGGCCACGCGCTTCGGGACGGGTGCCGACCAGCGCGATGTGGAGCACTCCGGGCTTGTCCTCCGAGGTGATGACGTAGGCGAGCACGGTGCCCTCCGCGTCGATCGCGATCGAGGAGAGCTCGCGGCGGGAGGTGTGGGAGGACCACCAGAGGTTCCAGCGCTCCGGAGGGACCGGGGCCGAGCCCCAGTGGTCGGCGAAAGCATCGAGGTGGGCGAGCCGGGTGGCCTCGGCGTGGCTGTCCTCGGGGGCGATGACCTGCGCCTGCTCGCGTTCGAAGGAGGGCAGCGCCGCCCCGGGCAGGTCGCGGACCATGACGAGCCAGCTGCGGGCCCGGCGATAGCCGCGCCGCTCGAGCAGCGGGCGCACGTCGGCGCCGCCGGTGAGCGGGGCATCCTCTTCAGCGTCGATGTCCGGGTCGCGGCCGCCGGAGGCGCGGAAGATGGCCTCGGACTCTGCGGGGTGGCGTTCGGCGGCGAGATGGGTGGCGCGGTCTTCAGCCCAGTCGAACAGCTCGGTTCCCAGGCCCTGGCGGCGGTGGGCGGGATCGACGCCGCCCATCAGCTGGCAGCGCACCCGATCGTCACGGTCCAGCGAGGTGTGGACGTCGACGGCGGTGAAGCCGATCAGCTCGTCGCCAGCGCGAACGGCGACGGTGTCGCGCTCCAGGTCGAGTCCGGGCATCGTGAGCCATTCGCGGATGCTGGGCTCCTCGGCGGGCTCGCCGAGCTCGTCCGCCACGTCGATGCGATTCATCAGCGCGGTGAGCGCAGGAACGTCATCGAGGGTGAGCGGGGAGCGGGTCAGGGCGCGGTCGGTGCGAGAGAAGTCGGTGGAGGTCACCGGAACAGCGTAGACGGGTCTCGACGTCGCATTCATCGAGAGAGTCGATAGACGCTCACATGGCTTCGAGACTCCGCCGTGAACTCCGAACGGCCCCAGTCCGCCCAGCGGGACTCGAGGGTGAATCCGGCCAGCTGCACCAACAGGTCGAGCTCGTGGGCGCGGCAGCCATCGCCTCCACCTCTCCTTCTGTGCGGCTACTATGTGCCACTCAGCTCGAGACGTAGACCGTACGGGGGCGATGGTGTTCTACGGATGCGACACAGAAGCATCAGGGGCGTTCTCGCGCCTTCTCGACGCGCAGGCGACGGCGATCTCCGAGCACTTGGCGCAACTGGAGCCGATCACCCAGGACACCGCCGTGTGGAGAGGGGGCGACAGCGACGAGTTCCGGTCGCGATCGATGAGCACGTTCCGCGACATCGACACGGTCGTCCTCCGACTGCGTGAGCTCGGATCCGAGACCTCCGATCACGCCGCCCAGCAGGACGATGCCTCCTCGGCGGATGTCGCCGCGATTCTCACCGGCTCGCCCCCAGGCGGCCCTGCCGGCCGCGCTGAGCCGCCCAGCACATCTGCCGAAATGGGGGGGGTGAGGGCGACAGCGGACAGCGCAGGGACAGTCGGGGTGAAGAGAACGAACCGACGGCCGTCTCGACCGAGAACGCAGCCGAGACGTGGAATGCGACGCACCCGAAAGGTCCGACCTGGAAGGAGCACACCGATGGGTATCGAGTCGGCCCTCCGGATAGACCGCACATCGAGTACGACGACAGCTATCCCTTCGAATCGAAGAAGGGTGAACACACCATCGACGACCACCTCAGTCTCGCCAGTTGGAAAGCGAAGCTTCGCGAAGCGCAGGCGCTCCGCCCCGATCTGGACGATTCACTCGCCCTGTATGAACACTATCTGGGAGCCTCCGGCGATCCGATGACAGTGGACTACGAGGAGGGCTACCGAGAAGACCCCGCGACCCGCCAGAACATCGACCAGGAGATCCTCGCGTCGCAGGCATCTGTTCAGCAGATGATCGAGGATGGCCAGGACGACTTCTCTTTCACTGGGCCTCCCGCTCAGCACAGCATCTACCCTGAGACCGAGAACTGGCAGAAGACTCTGGGCGGATACCAGCAGTGGTCCAGCGGGGAGGTCAGCGTTGACGAGGCCGGTCACGCCAGAATGGTCGTCACCGTCCACGCCGAGGACCAGTACAACTTCAATGCCGGGCAGTCCGATATCGCGACCGGCGAGCCCGACTCGGCGAACGGCAGATTCTCTGAGCTCGGGTGGGCGCAGGGATTCAATGTGACGGGCAGCGTCCAGCGTGTCGTGGAATGGGATGTCGATGATCCGAACAACGTCACGATCAGTGCGCCATGAATGACTCCCGCTTCCCCCGTCGCGCTGTCATAGCCCTTGTCGCGCTACTCACTATCACGTCCTGTTCGCTGACCGAGCCCAAGGAGGACCCTGTGTCGACGAAGCGCATCGAGAAGTCCGCGCAGACCGATCCCGCCCCGGTGCTAGAACGAACCCAGGGGCTGCCGGAGGACGCCGATTTCCTCTGGTATTCGGGGACCCTTGGCTCCGGCGCGCCCGGCCCATCGACGTACTGGGTCGATGCACGGCTGAGCACGACGGACGAGGCCATGGACGATCTCCGTGCGCAGTGCCCGGACGGGACCGTGAGCGAGCCGGACGTCGTCGACGAACTCTCTCGAGAGCTCGTCGATGAGGGGTACGCGGAATGCCCTGCAGTGGCCGGCGAGATCGCCTTCAAAGGCTGGGACACCCATGTCTGGATCTCGCAGAACTCACCAGTCATGGTCATCACCCTGGTGGGCCAGGGCTGAAAGCGGCCCTGGCAGTGCTCACTCCTGCTCGTAGGCGGCAGCCTGCTCCTGCACCGCACGCAGCCGGGCGAGGTCGAGCTTGCGACCGCGCTCGAAGTCGACCACGCCGTTCTTCTCCTGGAAGACGTCCGTCATCTGGGTGTAGCAGTAGCCGAACATGAGCGGATCCTCGAGCAGCACCCGGGTGAGACCCTCGAACCGCTCATAGAGCTGCTCTTCGCTGCGCACCCGCTCGCCGTAGCCCCAGGACTCGGCGGCGTTGTTGCCGGCGCGCTCTGCCTGCTGGGCCTCCCGGGCCTCCTGCTCGTTCCACCAGATGCCGCCGTATTCGGAGACGAAGTAGGGCTGTCCGGTGAAGGGCAAGGAGAAGGAGCCGTCGGCGAAGGGCATCTCATCCGGCGCCAGCTCGCGATGATTCGCCCAGGGGGTGCCGTCGGCCAGCGGGGCCTGCTGCTCGCGGAAGCGCTCGACGTCCTGCTCATAGGAGTGGGAGTCGTAGATGTCCGCGCCGCGCACGCGGTGGGCGTATCCGGACGCATCGAGCACCGGCCGGGAGGGATCGGCGAGCTTGGTCGCGTCGTACATCGCCTGGGTGACGTCATCGAGCTGGGTGAGCCGGTCATGACGCACCTGATGAGTCTCGTTCAGCGGGCACCAGCCGATGATGCTGGGGTGGCTGACATCCCTCTCGACAGCCTCGATCCACTGGCCGATGAAGGTGGCGGTGGGCTGCTGGTTGTCCCCCATCGGGCCGTGACCGGAGATGCCCCAGTCCCCGAACTCGCCCCAGACCAGGTAGCCGTGCAGGTCCGCCCAGAACAGCATGCGCTGCTCGAAGACCTTCTGGTGCAGGCGCGCGCCGTTGAACCCGGCCTCCAGCGCGAGGCGGATGTCCGTGGTCATCGCACTGTCCGACGGGGAGGTCATGAACGTCTCCTCCCAGTAGCCCTGGTCGAGCACGAGGCGCTGGAACACCTTCTCGCCGTTGATCCGGAACTCGTGATCGCGCAGAGTTATGGCGCGCAGGCCCGCGTAGGACCGGACCTCGTCGAGCACGGTGCCGCTCGCATCCAGCAGCCGCGCGGTGAGCGAGTACAGCTCCGGCGCTCCCGGGCCCCAGATCCGCACCTGGTCCTCGGGGATCACCAGCTGCAGCTGCGGGGCGAGGTCGAGGTCGGCGCGCACCTCGGCGCGGGCGATCTCCTCACCGCCGGGCACAGAGGCGATCACCTCGAGGCGAGTCCCCCGAGTGCTGCGGGCCAGCGGTGCGGTGATCGAGAACGCACCCCCGGCGAGGGACGGGGTGATGCGCAGCGAGCGGATCTCGTCGGCAGGGACCCCCTCGAGCCATACGCTCTGCCAGATCCCAGTGGTGCGGTGATAGCTGGCATGGGTGGCGTGAAACCAGGTGGACTGCTTGCCGCGGGCCTGCGGGACATCATGCGGATCGCGGGCGCGCACCACGATCCCGACCTCGCTGCCGGGGCCGACGCCAGGCAGAGCCGAGAGGTCCGCGGCGAAGGGGGTGAAGCCGCCGCGGTGGCGGGCGACCTCGACCCCGTCGGCCCAGACCGTGGTGTCGTGGTCGACGGCCTCGAAGCGCAGAATCGGGCGCAGACCGTCCCAGTCGGCAGGGATGGTGACGCTGCGGCGATACCAGACGGCGTTGAGGAAGTCGCGGTTGCCGATCCCCGAAGCCTCAGTCTCCGGGGCGAAAGGCACGGTGATGGTCCCGTTCAGCTCGCGCTCCAGCAGGCCCCGCTCGCGCCCGGAGTCACCCTGATCGATCTCGAACTGCCAGGTCCCGTTCAGGCTCAACCAGGCGGAGCGCTGCAGCTGGGGGCGGGGATGCTCAGGCCGAGGGACGTCCGCGGCCGACGGCGGGGCGTCCAGCAGCGCGGCGAGCTCCTCGGCCCGGGTGAAGAGAGCGGAGAGCTGCGCGGGCAGCTCGGGGGTCGGAGGGGTCTCGGGGGTCGGAACTGTCACGGGGGACTCCTCGGCACGGGATCGACGCTGATCGGACCCGCTCATCCCACCTCATGTGCGCTCCGATTGCAACGTGGGAAAGAAGCGTGGGACACGGATATGGAGGGCCGGTGATCACGGTGGTATCTCACACCGACGGGGCCCAGCATCGCCACCGGCGGCACCGGCGGCTACTGTGAGTCGAAGTGCCGTTCTCCCGCCGCGGCACAGGTCCTGAGCGGATAGCCCCGATCCTGGTCGACGTCACCTCGTCACCCTAGGTTCCGGCAGGCTCCGCCTCAGCGACACCGTCGGCGAAGGAGAGCTGCTCGTGAGCAGCGCCGCATGTCGACGCCCCGGGCAGGACTGCACCACACAGAACGGATCACCTTTCGTGACCACCCCTGATTTTGCACGCCTCGGCGTGCCCGCCCTTCTCGTCAAGGCACTCGCGCCGCGAGGCATCACCGAGCCCACCCCGATCCAGGCCTCGACGCTGCCTGACTCGCTGGCCGGCCGGGACGTGCTGGGCCGGGGCCGCACCGGCTCGGGCAAGACCTACGCCTTCCTGCTGCCGCTGGTGGCCCGCCTGATCGCGGAGCCCCGCCGCCGCGTCGCGCGCCGACCCCGCTCCCTGATCCTCGCACCGACCCGTGAGCTCGCCTCGCAGCTCGCCGAGTCGCTGAAGCCGCTCGAAATCGCCGCCGATCTGCGCAGCACCGTCGTCTTCGGCGGCGTGGGCCAGAACCCCCAGGTCAAGGCCCTCAACAATGGCGTCGACGTGCTCGTCGCCTGCCCCGGCCGCCTGCTGGACCTCATGAACCAGGGCCACGTGGACCTGGGCGCCGTCGAGATCACCGTCATCGACGAGGCCGACCACATGGCCGACATGGGCTTCCTGCCCATGGTGCGCAAGATCCTCGCGAAGACCCCCTCGAAGGGCCAGCGGATGCTGTTCTCCGCGACCCTCGACTCCGGGGTGAACAAGCTCGTCAAGGAGTTCCTCCACGAGCCCGTCACCCACTCCGCGGATCCGGCGACCAGCCCGGTGGGCACCATGGAGCATCACGTGCTCGAGGTCTCCTCCACCACCCGCTTCGACGTGCTGCGCGACCTCGCCGCCGCCCCCGGCCGCACCATCATGTTCACCCGCACCAAGTACGGCGCGAAGAACCTCGCCCGCAAGCTCAGCGCTCGCGGCGTGGACGCGGTGGACCTCCACGGCAACCTCTCGCAGAACGCCCGCACCCGGAACCTCGAGGCCTTCGGCTCCGGCGAGGCGACGACCATGGTCTGCACCGACATTGCCGCCCGCGGCATCCATGTCGATGACGTGGCCCTCGTGGTCCACGCCGATCCGCCGGTCGAGCACAAGGCGTACCTGCACCGCTCGGGCCGCACCGCCCGCGCCGGCGAGTCCGGCACCGTGATCACCGTGCAGACCCCGGATCAGAAGCGCGATGTCAGCGACCTGATGCGCAAGGCCGGGATCACCCCGACCTACCACCCCCAGGTGCAGCCCACCAGCCCGGTGCTCACCTCGCTCGCCCCGGGCGAGAGGGTGGCCACCCACGAGCCCCGCCAGCCGGAGCCCGAGGTCGACCAGGCCCGCCTGAACGGTGAGCGTCGCGGACGCTCCGGCGGCCAGGGTCGTGGCGCTCAGGGCCGTGGCGGACAGAGTCGCAATGGTCAGGGCGGAGAGACCCGCACCGAGGGCCAGGGTCGTGGGGGCCAGGGCCGTGGAGGTCAGAGTCGCGGAGGCCAGGGCGCCGGCGGCCAGAGCCGTCCCGCAGGTCAGGGCGGCGGGCGTCGCGGCGGCCAGGGCGGGCAGGGCGGCAGCGCCTCAGGCGCGCGCCGTCAGGGCCAGAGCGCTCCGTCCCGCTACTCCACGAGCTCCGACGGCGGCGGCACCGGTAACTCCGTCGGCGGCGGTCTCGCCTCCTTCTCCTCCGGACGCAAGCGGTGACCGACGGCGCCGCGGCCGGCGGTCGACGTCGCGCCGGAGCACCCGCTCCGCACAGCATCGACGAGGTGCTCGATGCTGCCCGGCAGGGCGTGCATCGGCTCGCCCCGGAGGAGCTCGCGGCCGCGCAGGCGCAGGGCGCCCATGTGATCGACATCCGCTCGGCCGCGACGCGCGGACCTGAGGGGCACCTCCCCGGCGCCACCGTCATCGAGCGCCTCGTGCTCGAATGGCGGCTGGATCCGGGCAGTGCGCATCGGATGGACGGAGGCCCGGAGCACGACGATCTGGTCGTGGTGGTCTGCAATGAGGGGTACTACTCCTCGCTCGCCGCCCGCGACCTGCGTGATCTCGGCTTCCACCGGGCCACAGACCTGGTCGGCGGCTTCCGCGCCCACGCGGAGGCCGGGCTGCCCACGACCGTGGAGCCCACTCGCGAGATTCTCTGAGCAGAGAGCGGGGCCGGATCCTTCCCAGGAACCGGCCCTGCTCTCTGCCGTGCGCCGGCCCTCAGCTCAGCTCGCGCTTGAGGATCTTGCCGGTGGAGGTCATCGGCATCGCGTCGATGAGCACCACCTCGCGCGGGTATTTATAGGAGGCCATCTGCTCCTTGCCCCAGGCGCGCAGCTCAGCAGCGGTGATCGTCGCCCCGTCCTCGAGGATCACGAAGGCCTTGACCTCCTCGCCCATCTGCTCATCGGGGATCCCGACCACTGCGGCGAGCGAGACCTCCGGATGCGAGATGAGGACCTCCTCCACCTCCCGCGGATACACGTTGTAGCCGCCGCGCACGATCATGTCCTTGGAGCGGTCCACGATGAAGTAGAAGCCGTCCTCGTCCCGCTTCGCCAGGTCGCCGGTGCGGAACCAGCCGTTGCGGATCGCTGCCGCCGTCTCCTGAGGCTTGTCCAGATAGCCGGTCATGATGTTGTGGCCGCGCAGAGCGAGCTCCCCGACCTCGTCGGCCTCGGTGACCTCGGCCCAGTCCGGGTCCGCAGGATCGATGAGCTTGGCCTCGACGCCCCAGATCGGCAGGCCGATGGAGCCGGGGCGCGGGCGGTCCCGCAGGGAGAAGAAGGCCACCGGGGAGGTCTCCGACAGGCCGTAGCCCTCGATGATCGAGATCCCGAGCCGCTCCTTGACCGAGGTGAGGATCTCGAGTGGCAGTGCCGCGCCGCCGGAGATCCCGAGCGTGAGCGTCCGGGCGAGGCTCTCCGCAGCGGAGTCGTCCTCCAGGGCGTGCAGCAGGCCCCACCACATGGTGGGCACCGCCGCGAACAGCGTGACCTCGTGACGGATCAGCAGGTCCAGTGCCTGCTTCGCGTCGAAGCGGGGAAGCAGCACCAGCGTCGCACCCATCGAGAAGCCGGCATTGAGGTTCACCGTGGCGCCGAAGGTGTGGAACAGCGGCAGGGCCACCAGATGGGTATCCTCGCCGGGCGTGGTGCCGAACAGCCGGTTGCAGGTCAGGGCGTTCATCAGCTGGTTCGAGTGGCTGAGCTCGGCGCCCTTGGGCCGCCCCGTGGTCCCGGAGGTGTAGAGGACGACCGCAGTGTCGGTCTCCTTCGCCTGCACGGCCTCGAAGTTGGTGGGCATCTCCGCCACCGCCTCCGCGAGGGTCGGCACGCCCTCGTAGGGGCTGGGTGCCGACGGGTCAGCGGTCATCAGCACCATCCGGGGCAGGGAGGCGGCGGCGAGGGCACCCTCGTGGGAGAACGCCCCGATCGGCAGGTCCCCGGTCCCCTCGAAGCAGAAGAAGGCCTTCACCTCGGCATCGTCGAGGTAGTAGGCGACCTCCCGGGGCTTGTTGAGGACGTTGAGCGGAACCACCACCGCGCCTGCCTTGAGGATGCCGTAGTAGACGATCGGGAACTGGGGCAGGTTCGGGCAGCTCAGCGCCACCCGGTCCCCGGCCCCGATGCCGTAGGAGACCAGCAGGTGGGCTACCTGATTGGCTGCGGCATCGACCTGGGCGTAGGTGAGGCTGATCGACCCCAGCACCAGAGCGGCGCGGTCGGGGACGGTGCGTGCGCTGTCCTCCAGCACCACGGAGAGGTTGTACATGAGCAGGCTCCTTCGGACGACGGTGTCTCGACGGGTGCTCACGATAAGTCATCCGGGGACGTGCGCGCATTTCGCGGGGAGCACCGTGCGGAGCGCCGCCTGAGGCACTGCTCACGCCAGACACTTTGCTACTTGCGCAACTGACGAAACGATAGAACCATCAGTGCCATGAGCACGGACCCCGACTCCGCACCCGTCGAGCCTCCAGAGCCCACCGAGCTGCAGCTCGCTGCGGCGGCCGACACCTTCGCGCTCCTCGCCTCCCCGGCGCGCCTGCACCTGGTGAGCCTGATGAGCTCCGGACGCTCGGACGTCGGGGCCCTCGCCGCAAAGGTCGGGCTCAGCCTCCCCACCACCAGCCAGCACCTCAGCAAGCTGCGCCTGGCAGGCATCGTCTCGGCCCACCGCGAAGGTCGCCACAGCATCTACACCGTGGACGATCCGCATGTCATCTCCCTGGTCGAGCAGATCTTCGAGCACATCGCCCCCGACGGCACACTCGCCCCCGATCCCCCCGCCACGTCCCCCACCAAGGAATCTCGCGCATGACCTCCCCCGCTCCCCGCACCTCCGCCACCGGCACTCGTGTGGACCTGCGCAAGTACGCGTGGCTCTCGATCGTCGCCGCGGTCATCACGATCGCCCTGAAGACGAGCGCCTGGGCGATGACCGACTCCGTCGGTCTGCTCTCCGACGCCGCAGAGTCGACCGTGAACCTGGTGGCCGCGGTCGTGGCCCTGATCGCGCTGACGGTCGCCGCGCGCCCCGCCACCGAGCGCTTCCTCTACGGCCGCGCCAAGGCCGAGTACTTCTCCGCCGCCGTCGAGGGATTGATGATCTTCGTGGCCGCCGCGGTCATCATGGTCACCGCCGTCGAGCGCTTCATCAACCCGCGACCCCTCGAGAACCTCGGCATCGGCCTGGTGATCATCGTGATCGCCTCGCTGATCAACGGCGGAGTCTCGCTGGTGCTGATGCGCGCGGGGAAGCAGCACAACTCGATCACCCTGCGGGCCGACGGGAAGCATCTGATGACCGACGTGGTCACCAGCGCCGGAATCCTCGTCGGCGTGGGCCTGGTCGCGCTGACCGGCTGGGAGCGGCTGGATGCGCTGGTCGCCTTCGCCGTCGGCGTGAACATCATCGTCACCGGCATCGGGCTGCTCACCGAGGCCGTCTCCGGGCTGCTGGACAAGGCACTGCCCGACGACGACCACGAGATCATCACCGAGGTGCTGCGCCGCCGCACCGACGGCACCGTCACCTTCCACGGCCTGCAGACCCGCGAGGCCGGCCAGCAGAAGTACATGAACGTGCACGTGCTGGTGCCCGACGAGTGGACCGTCAAGCGCGGCCACGACTACATCGAAGAGCTCGAGGACGAACTGCGTCGCTGCCTGCCGGACCTCACCGTGCTCACCCACCTCGAGCCGATCTCCGATCCGGCCTCCTATGCGGACATCCCCGAGCAGCACGTCCCGATCCATGGCGATGACCATGATCCGACCAAGCCGCCGGAGCCGGGATCGCGCTGAGCCCGGCGCCGCCGCACCGGCCGCTATGCCGCGCGATCACCCGGTGGCGAGCTCACCAGCAGGCCAGCGTGCCACCAGCTCAGCCCGCCAGCAGCTGTGCGAGCTCCCTGTCCGAGACGCTGAGCGCCTCCCGGTCGTA
Source organism: Brachybacterium paraconglomeratum (assembly GCF_039541415.1). GTDB lineage: Bacteria > Actinomycetota > Actinomycetes > Actinomycetales > Dermabacteraceae > Brachybacterium > Brachybacterium paraconglomeratum_A. Next base: position 39,649 of record NZ_BAABGE010000010.1, on the reverse strand, counting down.
GGTCGCGCCTGTCGCCAGGACCTCGCTCGCGCCCGTCCGCTCGATCAGCTTCTCGATCCGTCGGCGCACCGTTGCCGCCGTCCCGGCCACCGTCGCTGCGAGACCTTTCTCCACCCGGCGTGCCTCTCTCTCGCTCATGCGCGTCGCTCGGATCTGCTCGACCGGCTCGAGCGCCTCGAACAGGCCCGTAGTCCGGGAGCGGGCCATCGCCCAGACCTCCGGCAGCGCGAGCTCACGCGCCTCCTCCTCGGTATCTGCGATCAGCGCGTCGACCGAGACGAGGACCTGCGGCAAGCTGCCGCGGTGAGGACGGAACTCGCGGCGGTAGGCTGCGAGCCGGTCCGGCAGCTCCGGCGAGTCCAGGAAGGGGCCGCCGAGCACCAGCGGCAGGCCGAGCGCGGCGGCAGTGTCGATTCCGCTGCCGGTCGCGAGCACGAACACCGGCACTTCGCCGGCATCGGCGGGCCGGGCGGTGAGCGCGGCGGAACCCTCGAGATGCTCCCGCACCTCGGCGATCTCCTGCGCGAACTCCTCCGGACTTGCTCCGAGCCGGCCGAGGGCGTGCCGCACCGGCTCGGTGAAGCCCAACGACCGGCCAAGACCGAGATCGATCCGGCCTGGATACAGCGCGGACAGCATCCGGAACTGCTCGGCGACCACGAGCGGGCGATGATTGGGGAGCATCACCCCGCCGGAGCCCAGCCGGATCCGCTGGGTGCGGGCCCCGATCGCCGCCAGCAGCACCGCGGGCGCGCCGCTCGCGATCCCGGGCACCGCATGATGCTCCGCGACCCAGAACCGGGCATAGCCCAGCTGCTCGACATCGATCGCGCGCTCCACGGAATGCTCGAGGGCAGCCGCCTCGGGCAGTCCATGCCGGGTGCGGGAGCGGTCGAGCAGGGAGTACCTCATGCCGGGGCCAACGCCCGAGGGCGCAGGAATCTTCCCTGATCAGGGATCGAGAACCTCTCATGTCGGCGACCACCACGAAGGCGACGGCGTCGATAGCCTGAGCAGTATGAATGCTCCACATGTGCCGCTGTCCATCCTCGATCTCGTCTCCATCTCCGAGGGGATGAGCACCCGCGAGGCGATCAACGCGTCGATGGACGGGGCGAAGGCCGCTGATCGGCTGGGCTACGAGCGGCTCTGGTTCGCCGAGCACCACAACACCAACTCCCTGGCCTCCTCGGCCACCTCGCTGCTGATCGACCGAGCGGCATCGCTGACCGAGCGCATCCGCGTCGGCTCCGGCGGGATCATGCTCCCCAACCACTCGCCGCTGACGGTGATCGAGCAGTTCGGCACCCTGGTGCAGTTCCACGGCGACCGCATCGATCTGGGACTGGGCCGGGCCCCGGGCACCGACCAGCTCACCGCCCAGCTGCTCGCGCGCACCTCGGCGGAGCCGTCCGCCTTCATCGCCGCCGTCGAGCAGATGCGGGACTGGTCCCGCGAGGAAGCGACCGGCGGGCTCCCGATCACGGCGGATGTCGCCCGCGGCACCGAGGTGCCCATGTGGATCCTGGGCTCGACCGCCAACGGTGCTCGGCTGGCCGCACAGCTGGGGATGCCCTTCTCCGTCGCCTCGCACTTCGCACCTTTCCAGTACCTGCACGCGCTCGATGTCTACCGCGCTGCCTTCGACCCGGATGCCGCCTCGGCACAGATCTCGACGCCACGCACGATGGTCGGGGTGAACCTGGTGGTCGCCGACACCGATGAGGAGGCGGAGCGCCAGTTCACCACTCTCCAGCAGATGTTCCTCGGAGTCGTCACCGGTCAGCGCCAGAAGATCCAGCCGCCGCGGCCGATCGAGGAGGTCGCCGCTGCGGAGCTCATCTCACAGGTCGACCAGACCCTGTCGATCAAGGCCGTCGGCTCCCCCGCCACCGTGGTCCGCCAGCTCGAGGAGATCGTCGCGGCCACCGGCGCCGACGAGCTGATCCTCACCGCCTACTACTACGACCCGGCGGATCGGCTCCATGCTCTCGAGCTGCTCGCGGAGGCGTGGGGCTTGTGAGCTGACGCCGCCGCAGCGCGGCACCCGTCGCATCCAGGGTCACTCGCTGGACATCTCGAGCAGGTCGGGCATGAACATCGAGATCTGCGGAACGAACATGGGTGTTCGCACTGCGTCCCGCCGTGAAAGGGACGCTCCGAGGTCTGGCTGCGATGTGCGCCGGCGACTGGCATGCTGGTGCCTATGGCGACGCCGCCCTCCCTCACCGAACCCATTCTCGCGCAGCGCACTCCGAGCATCGGCCTGCTGCCGGCCGCCGGGGTCTCCGCCTCCGCGTTCCTCCTGTTCGGCCTCCAGCTCGCCGGTTGGGGGCACGGCCTGCTCGTGCTCAGCCTGCTCGGCGCGTTCCTCATCTCCCGAGAGTTCGGCAAAGATCTTTCCCTGATCGGCCTCGGGATCGCGATCGTCTCGACCACCTCGGTGAAGGCCGACGTGGACTGGGACCGGTTCTTCACGATCGGGACCGTGCTGATCCTCGCCGTGACCGTGCCGCTGCTGACGGATCGACTGCTGCTGCGCCGTCGGGCGATCCGCTTCCCCTGGCTCTCCGGCGAGAAGTGGAACCGGTGGCAGTGGGGGTACATCGTCGCCGTGCCGGTGCTGGGCTGGCTGATCCTGCCCTACTACTTCATCACCTCGGGCGCTTACGAGAACTGGCCCGCCATCACCGACGGCGGCGCGCTGGGACGATTCTTCATCGGCGTGAACTTCGTGGGCACCTGGGACGAATTGTTCTTCATCTGCACCTGCTTCGCACTGCTGCGACGCCACTTCGGGCTCTGGACGGCGAACCTCCTGCAGGCGGTCATCTTCGTGTCCTTCCTGTGGGAGCTCGGCTATCAGGCCTGGGGCCCGCTGCTCACCGCCCCCTTCGCGCTGCTCCAGGGCTGGCTGTTCTCCCGCACCGGTTCCCTGCTGTACGTGCTGATCGTGCACCTGCTCTTCGACGTGCTCGTGTTCCTCGCCATCGTCCACGCGCACAACCCCGGGGCGATCGGGATCTTCCTGATCTGAGCGGGGCGGGCGGGCGGGGCTGAGCCACGCTGGGCTGGTTCAGCGTCGGGCGAGCACGTCCCTGATCGCAGCGAGCGTCGCCGGGATCCCCGTCCGCGCGGCCTCCTGTCGCACGGTGATCTCTTCGTCGGCGCGGTCGCCGTAGCGCTCGGCGAACACCTCCTCGAAGTAGGGCGTGGTGAGCGTGTACTCGGTCAGCTCCGTGCCGCCGCCGGAAGCTGGCCGCAGCCGGTATCCCCACTCGGCACGGCCGGGCCCCACCGACCAGGCGAAGTGCTCGCCCGGGGTGGCCGCGATGACCTCGGAGGTGGTCTGCCATTCACGCTCCGGGGTGCGGTTGAACCCCGTGAAGCGGGCGCCCACCCCTCGCTGCTCGCCTTCCCACTCACAGCGCAGGCACTGCTGGCTCCACTCGCCGGTCCGGGTGACGTCGCTGAGCAGCGCGTACACCTCGTTCGGAGTGGCCGGGATGACGATCGAATCCTGCATCTCATAGGTCATGGCTCCATGGTGCCCGACCGGCGACGGCGCGGAGCACTTGATCAGTCCTGGATCTCTGCCAGATGCCCCCGGACAGCGAAGAGCCCCGACCCTCCGGAGAGGATCGGGGCTCTGTGACGCTCAGGCGAGCGGCGTGATCAAAGGATCACATCATGCCGCCCATTCCGCCCATGCCACCCATGTCGTCGCCGCCACCGCCGGCCGGAGCCTTGGGCTCCGGCTTGTCGGCCACAACGGCCTCGGTGGTGAGGAACAGGCCCGCGATGGACGCCGCGTTCTGCAGCGCAGAGCGGGTGACCTTGACCGGATCGATGATGCCGGCGGCGAGGAGATCCTCGTACACACCGGTGGCAGCGTTCAGGCCCTGGCCGACGGGAAGGTTCTTGACCTTCTCCGCGACGACGCCGCCTTCGAGACCGGCGTTGACCGCGATCTGCTTGAGCGGAGCCTCGATGGCGACCTTGACGATGTTCGCACCGGTGGCCTCGTCACCCTCGAGGGTGAGCTTGTGGAAGGTGTCGGCACCGGCCTGCAGCAGCGCGACGCCACCACCGGCCACGACGCCCTCATCCACAGCAGCCTTGGCGTTGCGCACTGCATCCTCGATGCGGTGCTTGCGCTCCTTGAGCTCCACCTCGGTCGCGGCGCCGGCCTTGATGACGGCCACGCCGCCGGCCAGCTTCGCCAGACGCTCCTGGAGCTTCTCGCGGTCGTAGTCCGAGTCGGAGTTCTCGATCTCGGCACGGATCTGGGACACGCGACCGGCGATGCGCTCGGCGTCGCCGGAGCCCTCGACGATGGTGGTCTCGTCCTTGGTCACGACGACCTTGCGGGCCTGACCGAGCAGCTCGAGACCAGCGGTCTCCAGCTTGAGGCCGACCTCCTCGGAGATGACCTGACCACCGGTGAGGATGGCCATGTCCTCGAGCATCGCCTTGCGGCGATCGCCGAAGCCGGGCGCCTTGACGGCGACAGACTTGAAGGAGCCACGCAGCTTGTTGACCACGAGCACCGCGAGGGCCTCGCCGTCGACATCCTCCGCGAGGATCGCGAGCGGCTTGCCGGACTGGATGACCTTCTCCAGCAGCGGCAGCAGATCCTTGACGGAGGAGATCTTCGAGGAGATCAGCAGGATGTAGGGGTCCTCGAGGACCGTTTCCTGGCGATCGGCGTCGGTGACGAAGTAGGGCGAGATGTAGCCCTTGTCGAACCGCATGCCCTCGGTGAGCTCCAGCTCGAGGCCCATGGTGTTGGACTCCTCGACCGTGATCACGCCTTCCTTGCCGACCTTGTCCAGCGCCTCGGCGATGAGCTCGCCGATGGCCGGGTCCCCGGCGGAGATGGCGGCGGTGGAGGCGATCTGCTCCTTGGTCTCGATCTCGTGAGCCTGCGCGAGCAGGGTCTCGGTGACCGCAGCGACCGCCAGGTCGATGCCGCGCTTGAGCGCGATCGGGTTGGCGCCTGCGGCGACGTTGCGCAGCCCCTCCTTGACGAGGGCCTGTGCAAGGACGGTGGCGGTGGTGGTGCCGTCGCCGGCGATGTCGTCGGTCTTCTTGGCGACCTCCTTCACCAGCTCGGCGCCGATCTTCTCGTAGGGATCGTCGAGCTCGATCTCCTTGGCGATCGACACGCCATCGTTGGTGATGGTGGGCGCGCCCCAGGACTTCTCGAGGACGACGTTGCGGCCCTTGGGGCCGAGGGTGACCTTGACGGCGTCGGCGAGCTGGTTCATTCCCCGCTCGAGGCCGCGCCGGGCCTCCTCGTCGTATGCGATGAGCTTGGCCATTGTGGAATCTCTCCCGTGTGGTGTGGTGTCCACCCGACCCTGTGCCCGCGACGGACGAGAGCCGACGCCATGTTCATGTCCCACGGCGCCGACCCCCTCACGGGGCCGGAATGTATGTGGCCGACAGAGCGGTGGACCGCCTGTCGATCGTGCCTCCGGTGTCCAGGAGCTCGAGCGCACGAGGCGCTGTCACTCTCGATCACCGAGTGCCAGATCATCATAAGCACTCGAGGGCGGAGAGTGCTAACTCTCCGCTCGTGGCGGACACATCGGTCGGGTCTGTGACACCCCGAGCGGAGGGATGCGGAGAGCGGCAGGCGCCGACCTCGACGGTCGGCGCCTGCCGCTCATGCCTTCAGCTGTCCAGGGCGAGCCCTGTCAGCCCTCGCCACCGTCCTCGGCGGCGCCGGGCTCAGCCACGGCCACCAGGGTGATGGGGGCGTCGTACTCATCGCTCTGGCGGGCCTCCCCGGCACCGGCCAGCTCGGCGAGCGCCTGTGCGGTGTCCGCATCGGCCTCGTCGCGGTAGAAGACCACCGGCTCCTGCTGGGCGTTGTCCGAGGTGGCGAGGCTGATGTCTTCCCAGCCTTCGCCTTCGAGAGTGTCGCGCCAGGTACCGGCCAGGCCATTGATGCCACCGGCATTGACCACCAGCACCGGCGTGGAGAGGTCCGGCTCTGCAGCGGGCGCGGCCTCTTCCTCGGCGGCAGTCTCCTCAGCGCTCTGCTCGGCAGCCTCACTCTCCGCCGCAGCGGAGGTGGGGTCCTCTGCTCTGTCATCGCCGTTGTTGCCCATGCCCCCGATGAAGAAGAGCAGCACCACCAGCAGCACCGCAGCGGCGCCTATGATGATGATGTACAGCAGGTTCTCCCGCCAGAACGGCAGCTCGGCGCGATGGGCGCCGTGGAACGATACGGCGTCCGCCTCATCGTCGAAACGGTCCGGCGGGTACGGATACTGGGAATCAGCCACGTCCCTATTAAACCCGTTCCACCCGCGCCGAGTGCGGAGCACACGCCCTGCGAGCGACTCGGCTCATGCCACGCGGTGGGTGTCGTCGGCTCCTGCGGCGCCGTCCTCGGAGGTGCGCCGGCCTCGCAGCCGGTGGACCACGGAGGGGGCGGCCCGCAGTGCCGCTGGCTCGTCCAGAAGTGCGTTCAGACGCACGTAATACGCGACCTTGGACAGGCCGATCTGCTCGCGGATCGCCCGTTCCTTCGCACCGACATAGCGGAAGGTGCGGCCCTCGAGGGCGAGGATCCGGCGATCCCGGTCGCTGAGTCCGCCCTGCGGGCCGGGCAGTGACACATCGGACATCGCGGCGGGAGTGTCGCGGGCCGGTTCCACCTCAGCTGCGACCTCCGCGGCGGCGGGCGCTGCGCGGGAGGCTCGATGAGAGGGGTCGGAGGGCATGCTTCGAGGGTACGGGCCCGGCTGCACCGGTGCTGTCCGGCGCGCCGCTGTGCGGAGCCGGGTGCGGGACGGCTCACGCCGGGGATCTCCACGGGCCCCGCAGACGGCCCGAGGGAAGACCTGATGGAAGACCCGATGGAAGACTGAGCCTGTGCTGACATCGCTCACCGAGAACATCGCCCCCGACTGGTCCGAGGCGCTCGCGCCCGTCGAGCCCCGCCTGCAGGACCTCAGCGGATTCCTGCGCTCCGAGGTGGACGCGGGCCGCGGCTACCTGCCCACCCCCGAGCGGGTGCTGCGCGCCTTCACACGTCCCCTGTCGGAGGTGCGAGTGCTGATCGTGGGCCAGGATCCGTATCCGACTCCGGGCCATCCGATCGGGCTCTCGTTCGCGGTGGAGCGGGAGGTGCGCCCGCTGCCGAGGTCGCTGACGAACATCTACACGGAGCTCGAGAACGATCTGGGGATCCCTCGCGCCGCCCACGGCGATCTCTCGGCCTGGCAGGACCAGGGCGTGCTGCTGCTGAACCGGGTGCTCACCGTGTCACCCGGTGAGGCGGCCTCGCACCGTCGCCGCGGCTGGGAAGAAATCACCGAGCAGGCGCTGCGTCAGCTGGTGGCCCGCGGTGGCCCCTTGGTGGCGATCCTGTGGGGCCGCGATGCCCAGTCGCTGATCCCGCTGCTGGGCAAGGTGCCGCATATCGCCAGCCCGCACCCCAGCCCACTGTCGGCCTCCCGCGGATTCTTCGGCTCCCGGCCGTTCTCACGGGCGAACGCCCTGCTCGAGCAGCAGGGAGCGCGCCCGATCGACTGGCGCGTCGGGGACTGACCCCTCCCGCGCAGACCGGGCTCAGGCGTCGGTCCAGACCCAGCTGTCCAGGATCCCCTGCACCTCGGGGGACAGCTCGGTCGCGCCGTGGGTCTCCACCACGATCTGGACCACGTCGTCGGCGACGTCGGCGCAGTACATCTCCCCCACCACGTCCTGCCCTTCGTGGGTGCCCCTCGTGCGATGGGCCGCGAGCTCCTTGCCGTCGAGGGTGATCGGGTCGATCTCCTCGGGGTCCTCAGCGTCGTCCCAGCCGAAACCGGTCCAGGTGGCCTGGGTGCGGCAGGTCATCACCGCGTGCAGGTCGGAGTCGAACAGGTAGACCACGACGCTGTTGGTGGGGAGGTTGTAGAGGTCATCGGGGGCGATGTCCTCATCGGCGATCTCCGCCACTCCCACGGCATCTGCCGGATCTGCGCTCGCGTTCAGGTCGAACCAGGTCGCCGGGTAGGAGAAGCTGAAGAACTCGAGCTCGACGTTCACCAGCTCGGCCGCGCTCGGGGTCTCCGGTGGCACGGGCTGCGCACCCCGGTCCCGGCTCACGAGGTAGACCACCCCGCCGGTCACCGCGAGGAAGACGAGCACGAGCACGATCAGGACGCAGGCCAGCGCGATCCAAAGACCTGTGCGCGGGCGAGGTGGCGGGGGCTGCTGCCCCGGATACGGATGCCCCATGGTCTCCCCCCACGTGCTGACATACTCCGCGAACGACGCTGCTCGGAGCTGCCCGCCATAGTACGGCGGACGCTACTGTGGTGCCACGTCGCACGCCCTGTTCCTTACCCCGTCGTGGAGGATCCGATGCCCCTGCACACCGCCCAGTTCACGCCGCAGGGACCAGGGGTCGACTACGACCCCCACTGGTACCGCAAGGCCGTCTTCTACGAGGTGGTCGTGCGCGCCTTCGCCGACGGCAACGGCGATGGCACCGGTGACTTCACCGGCCTCATCGAACGCCTGGACTACCTGCAGTGGCTGGGCATCGACTGCCTCTGGCTTCCGCCCTTCATGGCCTCGCCACTGCGCGACGGCGGCTACGACATCTCCGACTATGAGGCGGTGCTGCCCGAGTTCGGCTCGATCACCGACTTCGAGCGCCTGGTCAGTGAAGCCCATCAGCGCGGGATCCGGGTGATCATCGACCTGCCGATGAACCACACCAGCGACAAGCACCCTTGGTTCCTCGAATCCCGCTCGGACCCGGAGGGGCCCTACGGCGACTTCTACGTCTGGTCCGACACCGATGAGAAGTACTCCGAGGCCCGCATCATCTTCGTGGACACCGAGGAGTCCAACTGGGCCTTCGACCCCGTGCGCCGGCAGTTCTTCTGGCACCGCTTCTTCTCGCACCAGCCCGATCTGAACTTCGAGAACCCGAAGGTCCGCGAGGCGATGTTCGACGTCGTGAAGTTCTGGATGGACAAGGGCATCGACGGCTTCCGCGCCGACGCGATCCCCTACCTCTTCGAGGAGGAGGGCACCGACGGAGAGAACCTCCCCGCCACCCATGACTTCCTCGCCGAGCTGCGCACCTATGTGGATGCGCACTGGCCGGGCCGCGTGATCGTCGCCGAAGCGAACCAGTGGCCCCGCGATGTCGTGGACTACTTCGGCACCGAGGAGAAGCCCGAATGCCATATGTGCTTCCACTTCCCCGTGATGCCCCGACTGTTCTACGCGCTGCGTGAAGGCAGCGCCCGCCAGATCATCGACATCCTCGAGGACACCCCGGAGATCCCCCGCGGCGCCCAGTGGGGAACCTTCCTGCGCAACCATGACGAGCTGACGCTCGAGATGGTCACCGGCGAGGAGCGCACGGCGATGCTGGGCTGGTATGCGCCGGATTCCCGGATGCGGGCGAACGTCGGCATCCGTCGGCGCCTGGCGCCGCTGCTGGACAACTCCCGCAGCGAGCTCGAGCTGATCCACGCCCTGCTGCTGTCCCTGCCCGGCTCACCCTTCCTGTACTACGGGGATGAGATCGCGATGGGCGACAACATCTGGCTCACCGATCGTGACGCCGTGCGCACGCCGATGCAGTGGACCCCCGACCGCAATGCCGGATTCAGCGAGATCACCGATCCCGGCAAGCTGTACCTGCCGGTGATCCAGTCGCTCGTCTACCACTACGCCACCACCAACGTGGAGGCGCAGATGGCGCATTCGAGCTCGCTGCTGCACTTCGTGCGCTGGATGCTGGCGGTGCGCAAGGAGCACGAGGCCTTCGGCATGGGCGCCTACCGCAACATTCCCGCCGATTCGGACCGAGTGCTCGCCTTCACCCGCACCTACGACGGGGCTGAGCATGGCGAGGACGCGGAGTTCCATGCCGAGACTCTGCTGTGCGTGTTCAACCTGTCCCCGCAGCCCGTGACCGTCGGCCTGGAGCTCGGCGGACTGGCCCGGCGCACGGTGCGCGATCTCTTCGGCGGGCACGAGTTCCCGCCGGTGGGTGAGGACGGCTCGATGACCGTCACCCTGGGCGGGCACGGCTACTACTGGCTGAAGGTGCGCCCGCTGCACCCTGATGGGGAGCCGATGACCGTCACCACCGCCCTACCGGTGATCGTGGCGGAGGATTCCCCGTCCCCGTCGAGCTGATCTCCGCGGCAGGGCGGGCCCGGGGGCCCCTCAGCCTGCGATGGCGGAGAAGAGGGTCGCGGCGGCGAGGATGGCACCTCCGACGATCGCCAGGATCCCGATGATCTCCATCGGGATCCAGAACACCGAATGGGGGCCATGGCGGCCGATCGCGCGGCGACCATCGGTGATGACGGACTCGATCATCTGCGCCGCCTCTTCGGGGCTGCTGGGCTGCGTGTTGCCCACCACGAGCAGGCCGCGATCCGCCGCGTCCTCGAGCCGGGGCCGTTCAGCCTCTTCCCATTGGTCAGCTCGCTTCCGTGGTCCGTGCACGTTGAGGTACCACCCGTGCACTGCCGCCAGGGCGCCACCGATCATGATCCCCAGCCCCGCCAACGGTCCCGCCGCTGCCGAGGACTGCAGGACCGAAGCGCCGATCAGCCCTCCCAGGAATGCCGCACACAGCGCGATATATACGACCGCCAGGACCCCCCAGCCTCGCCAGATGATCATGAAATCCCCTCTCGATCTGGCGCCCATGACGCCGCTGCCCCACACATCCGCGGCGCTCGCCGCGGCGTAGGGATCGAGAGTAGCGGCGTGCTGGGCTCCGAGCCATGGGGAGAACTCCCCTGCGCCGGGAGTCCTGCGCAGGGCTCCGCGCCGATCCCACGGGCTCTGAAGGCCCTGCGTCGCCTGGAATGGAGCGGCGGTGACGCCCAGTGAAAAATCTCCATTGCGCACCTGCTCCGCACCTGGAACGAGCCTGATGTGCCATTCTCGAGGGTCGGCACGAGGCGCGGGCACGAGGTCCGAGCTCGAGTGGCAGGCGGCAGGACACTGCCCCGGTGTACCGGCCGAGACGGCGTGACGAAGGGAGAATGCGGTGGCAGAGCCCCGTTCAGCGGCACAGGAGGCAGGTGATCCGAGCACCAGCCCGGACCGCCTGCTCGAACTCACCGAGAAGCATCCCCAGCTGCAGCGGACGATTCTCCTGAACCCGTCGTGCCCCGAAGTGGCGCGTCAGTGGATCCTCGCGACGAACCCGTGGGCGAAGCGCGCCTACGAGGAGAGCCTCGAGCAGAAGGACTCCGCGCCGGAGAGCTCTGCACCAGAAGCTTCTGCGCAGAGCACTTCCGAGCAGAGCCCTGTGGAGGAGGGCACCGCCGCGGAGGAGCCCCCTGAAGCAGCGGGTTCCGAGTCTGAGGACCCAGCTGCGGTGTCTGCCTGGGGCGACTTCGGTGACGACGCCTTCTGGGACGAGGAGAACTCCGCAGTGGAGCCCGAGCCGACTCCCCCCACCTCCTCGGTGAAGATCGCGCGGGACGCGGGCGTGGTCCCGCTCGGCCCCGCGCCGTCCCTCGCGGCCGCGGAGTCCCCGGCAGCAGCGACGCCCGCGCCGGCACCGACGCCAGCACCAGCTGAGTATCCGGACTACGCCGCCCCGGCCACCCCCGGTGCCTATGACGCCGCGGGGGCCTATGGCGTCCAGGCCGCTACCTCGCCGCAGCAACCGCAGGGGCAGCCTCAGGTGCAGCCTCAGATGCAGGGCCAGGGGCAGAGCCCCCAGACGCCCTACGCTGCCGCAGCTCCTGTCCCCTCCTCCGCCTCGACGGGCAAAGAGGGCTCCGGGCCTTCCCGCCGCATCTGGTGGGCCTGCGGGGGCTGCCTGCTGCTCTCCCTCCTGCTGGTGATCGTCATCGCCTTCGCCGGACGCGCCTGGCTGTCCGCGGATGACGACGGATATGAGCGAGACAGCTCGACCACGGCCCAGGAGACTCCGGTCGAGGAGCCTTCCGAAGCGCCTGCCGAGGAGACGCCCAGCCAGGACCCGGTCTCCCCCGCCCCTGACGGTGCCCAGGAGATGACCGAGCTGCGCTCCCCGACGGGCAACATCGTCTGCCTGCTGGAGGAGGACTCGGTGTCCTGCTCCGTCCTGGAACGAGACTTCGGCGACTCCGGTCTCGAGGACTGCGAGGACGGACCGTTCTCGATCCAGGTCGCCGACGGTGAAGCCGCCCCGGCCTGCGGATCGTCCTTCCTCAGCGACTCCGCGACCGCGCTCGACTACGACCAGAGCGCCACTCACGGGGACGTCGCCTGCACCAGCCGCTTCGACGGCATGACCTGCTGGAACATCATGACCGGCAAGGGATTCATGGTGAACCGGGTGACCTACGAGGCGTTCTGACCCGAGCGCCGACGGTGTCGGCAGCATAGAACAGCCCCTCACCGGAGCACATCGGAGACGATGTCCTCGCAGATGAGGGGCTGTTTCTTCGAGCTGGAGACGGGAATCGAACCCGCAACCACCTGTTTACAAGACAGGTGCGCTACCGTTGCGCCACTCCAGCGGGCGGACCGGCTGACGGATCAGCCGGTCCGGAGCAGTCTAGAGGGAATCGCAGAGCCGCTCGTCCCTCACCGCAGGTCGGTCAGCGGGTCACCCTTCGCCGCCATCGGAGGCAGCTGCCTCGCCGCCCGCAGCCAGCACCGACTCGCGCAGTGCGCCGGGCTGGTTCCATCCCTCGTAGGTGGTGCCGTCGATCTCGACGTACGGGGTGCCGCCGCCGGTCTCCTCGCCGTAGGGATTGGAGACCCGATCCACCCACGGCTCGTAGGTACCGGCCTGGATCTCGCTGATCGCCTGCTCGGAGGCGCCTGCCTCGAGGGCGAAGGCCTCGATCTGCTCGTCGGTCAGCCCCTCCGCGCCGGGCTGGTTGGCGAACATCAGAGTCTGGAAGGCCATCGTGTTGGCCGGGTCATCCATGTGGACCGCGACCAGGGCGTTCGCCGCGCGCGAGGAGTAGTCACCGGAGGAGGACTGCATGTCCATGAAGTTGCGGGGCACGACGTGCACGGTCGCCTCCTCATTCGCGACCATGGTCGCGAGGTCCTCGGAATTGATGTTCTCGAACTCTCCGCAGTGGGGGCAGAGGAAGTCCAGGTGGATCTCCAGCACCGGCTTGCCCGAGTCCTCCGGGGCGCCCAGCGAGAGATATGGCTGATCCTCGCTCATGCCCTCGGGCATGGCGACCGGGGCCGCCGGCTGCATCGCACGGTAGATGAGGAAGCCCGCTCCGGCGACGATCACCAGCGCCACCACAGTGATCACGGCGATCACCACGGTGCGTACGGTGCGCTGGCGCTTGAGCTCCGACTGGCGCTGCTTGCGCAGAACCTCGCGCTGCGCCTCGCGACGCTCCTGCGCTGACTTGGATGAACCGGTCGCGGCCATGGAATCTCCTCGCCCCGTTCCGGGGCTGCGGTGGGTGACAGATCGATGAGAGTTTAACGGTCTCTGCCTGGATGGTGCCGGGAAGGATGGGGCACCTCACGTGCCCGTTCCGGGGTCGCGCGGTCTCAGCGCCGCCAGATCGCGATGTCGTCGAGTCGTGGACCGCTCGGGAAGGGGAAGTAGTCGACTGCTCCTCCGCGGGCGAGCAGGGTGAAGACCACCGCGCCCAGCAGGAGCAGGAGCAGCACCACCACGACCGCGCTCCAGAGCAGGTCCGGAGCAGCGGAGTCCACCATCCGGTGCGCACCGTTGCGGGTGGTGCGACTCCCCAGACCGACCCAGGTGATCAGCAGCGTGATCGCCATCGCGGTCGCGAACGCGACCCCGTCCGGGGGCGGCGCGCCTTGGAGCAGCGTCCAGGAGGCATCGACGGCGATCCCCACCAGCACTCCAAGGACCAGCGGGAGCAGGGCTTGCAGCGCGATCTCGCACAGCCCCACCAGGAACCGGAATGGGCTGGCCAGGCCCGTCGTCCAGCGTGGTCCGGACCCGCTCGCGCCGCGCATCCGCTGAGCAGCCACAGACTGATGCGACCGCTCCCAGGTGCGGGCCAGCGCCCCCAGCAGCAGCAGCACGACCAGCGACATATAGGGCGCGATCGCCGCGAGGGACACAAGCAGGAGATGCCCGATCCACACCAGCAGCGGACGCCGCGGCGGCGGCTCCGGCCACGGTCCATAGGGCGTCATCAGGCCAGCCGCTCCGGGCGGGTACTGCCCCGGGTGCTGCTGCTGGGGGTTCTGCTGCTGGGGGTAGGTGTACGGCGGGTGCGGGCGGTCCTGCACCGGAGCCTGCGAGGCTGCCTGCGGGCGGGGCGCCTGCTGCTGCGCCGCCGGGAAGGGCTGGGTGTACGGCGAGTGGGGCGGCGGTGCGCTGTGCTGCGATGCGCTGTGCTGCGGCGCGGGGACGACCGGCAGCGCCATGGTGGGAGCGCCGATGACGGGCAGCGCCTCGGTGGCCGACTCTGCGGCAGAATCGATCCGCGGCAGCGCCTCGGTGGGATGTTCCGCAGGGGTGGTGATCGTCGGGATCATCTCGGTGGGCTGGTCCTGGGAGCCTGCCGACGAGTCCGAGGTGGCAGCAGGAGTCCGCTCCGAGACCTCGCCCGTCGGATCGGCGCTCCCACTCCCAGGCGCGGCCGCACCGATCGCGGGCAGCACCGCGGTCCGGGAACCGGCATCCAGCAGCTCCGTGTCCCCCGGGTCCGGGTATCGGGTGAGGTCGAGCTCCGCGAGCCGCGCGATCAGGTCCTCAGGAGCCGGTCGCTCCGCAGGGACGGAGCGCAGCGCGGTGCGCAGCCAGTCCGCAAGCTCCGTGGGAAGTCCATCGACGTCGATCTCTCCGCGCTCGGCGCGCAGGAACACCAGGTCGGCACGGCCGCTGCCGAAGGGGTCACGTCCCGTGGCGGCGAAGGACAGCAGCGCCGCCCAGGCCCACCAGTCCCCCGCCTCCCCCGTGTGATCGCTGCGGATCACCTCAGGATCGAGATAGGCGGCGGTGCCCATCACCAGGCCGGTGGAGGTCAGCCGCGATTCCTCGGCCGCGATCGCGATGCCGAAATCGATGATCACCGGATCCAGCCTGTCCCCGTCAGGGTCGAACCTGCTCAGGTCCCCCTCGGTGGCTCCGCGCAGCATGACGTTGCTGGGCTTGAGGTCGCGGTGGATCACGCCGGCGCGGTGGATATCGCGCAGCGTCTCCCCCATCACCAGGCCGATCTCCCGCACCGCTTCGGGGTGCAGGCCGCCGTGGGAGCGCACAGCCTCATCCAGCGTCGGCCCCGGGATGAACTCCGTGACCACGAAGGCGTCCGAGGAGTCCAGCTCCGCGTCGAGGATGCGCACGATGTTGTCGTTGCGCACCAGCTTCTGCGCCGTGACCTCCCGGGCCAGTCGCTCGCGCGCCTGGGCGTCATCCGCGATCTCGTGACGCAGCAGCTTGATGGCCACATCGTTGCCGTCGGCGTCGTGCGCGCGGTAGACGATTCCCATACCGCCCGCACCGATCCGGCCGAGGATCTCGTATCCGGAGTCCTCGGCGAGCGCGAGCAGCCGCGGATCGCGGGCGTCGCGGCGGGAGCTGCGGGACTCTGCCATGCCCTCCATGCTACGAGGCCGATGCCCGGCACCAGGCCCGCTTCACCGCTCCCCCACACAGTCCGCACCTCGGCCGCACCCCGGATCCGGTCCCGACCCAGACCTGCCGGAGCCTCACGGCGGGGAGCTGACGTGAGACGATCTCCTCGCGGCGCGGTGGGCGCCGCGGTGCCAGGGCGGCTGCCGCCCGGCGCCCGAGAGCGACCGAAGGACTCCGTGCCATGCGTTCGAACCTGTTCGATGCCTCCAACCAGGAGCGCCAGACCTCCGATCGATGGGCGTTGCAGTCCAACAAGATGCTGCGCTGCGCGCTGACCCCGGACGCGCCCGAGATCATCTCCTCCTCCGGGGCGATGGTCGCTTACCAGGGACAGATGGACTTCTCGTACCAGGGCTCCGGCGGCGGCATGAAGCTGCTGAAGAAGATGGCCACCGGCGAGGGCGGCAACATGATGCGCACCCGCGGCCAGGGCGAGATCTTCTACGCGCGCCAGGCCAATGAGATCTTCCTGATCCAGCTCGAGGGCGAGGCCCTCACCCTGAACACCAAGAACATGCTCGCCTTCGACAGCTCCATCCAGTGGGACATCAAGTCCCTCGGCGGTGCGGGCTTCATGGCCGGGGGCCTGTTCAACCTGTTCCTGCAGGGCCAGGGCATGGTCGCGGTCACCTCTGACGGGCCGCCGATGCTGCTGGACTGCTCGCAGCAGCCCACCTATGTGGACCCCCAGGCCGCGGTGTGCTGGTCGGCGAATCTGCAGCCGCAGATCAAGAACGACTTCAAGATGGGCTCGCTGATCGGCCGCGGCTCCGGCGAGTCCTTCCAGCTCGCCTTCCACGGCCCGGGCTTCGTGGTGGTCCAGCCCTCCGAGGGGATCCCGGTCGCCACCGGTTCCTGACCACTGCACCGACGCACCGTGTCTACGATGTTCTGGTGACCTCCACCCTTCCTCAGCCCCTGGTCGACGAGCTCGCTGCTCTCGGCCCGCTGGGACGACGGCGCGCGGCGACGTCGGCGGCGAGCATGTTCGCCGCCGACGTCTCCTCCGCTGCGCCGATGATCGATCCTGTGCCGCTGGTCCTGGACGCCGATTCCTGGTCCGAGCTGTCCACAGGACTGGTCCAGCGGGTGCGGCTGCTGGATGCGCTGTACACGGACCTCTACGGCCCCCGCACCGTGCTCGGCACCGACGTCGCCCCGGTGCCGCAGCTCCTCCAGGATCCTGCCTATCTGCGCTCCGCCGTGGGGATCCCGGCCCGTGGGAACCACCATCTCTTCGCACTGACCAGCACCGTGACCCGCACGGCCGAGGGGGCATGGGTGGTGCTCGAGGATTCCGTGGATGTGCCCGAGGGCGCCGGCACCACTCTCGAGCTGCGCCGGGTCCTCTCCCGCTGCGCGCCCACCCTGTACCGCTCCACCCCGCTGCGCCGCCTGCACCCGTTCTTCGACACCGTGCGCACCTCGCTGCATCATCGCACCCGGTCCGAAGGACGTGCTGGCCGCACGGTGGTCCTGACCCACGAGTCCGACGATCCGATGCGGGGATTCGACCACAGCTGGCTGGCGAACCTGCTGGGCGCCCCGATGGTGTCCGTCGGGGATCTCCGCACCGGCTCCGGCTCCCTCACCCTGCGCCTGCCCGGACTGGATTCCGATCCCGGCGATGCGGTCGATGCGGTGCTGCGCCTGGTGCCCTCCCGGCTGCTGGACCCGCTGGACCTAGGGCCGACCCCGCTGGGCGGCGTGACCGGCCTGGTCGAGGCCGCCCGCTGCGGTGACGTGGAGATCTTCAACCCGCTGGGAGCCGGGCTGCTGGAGAACCCGGATCTGCGCTCCGCACTGCCGGACCTGTGCCGGCAGATGCTCCATGAGGACCTGCTGCTGCGCCCCGCCGATCCGGAGGCCGCCGGTGCCGGGTGGCTCAGCCTGGACCCCCAGGGGGGCGATGACCTGGTCGAGCGCCCGGTGCAGATCCGACTGCTGGTGATGGGCACCGAGGACGGCTACGAGGTGCTGCCCGGAGGGATCGCGATGACCTCCGACGACGGCCCCCCGGCGCTCAAGGATGTCTGGGTCACCGTGCCGGAGACCTCTCCCATCACCGACCCCGCACAGCACGCAGAGCCGTCCTCCGCACCGCGTCCTGCCACCTGGACCCGCGGGATGCTCAGCGCATATCCGGCGATGACCCGGTCGATCGGCTCGGATCTGTTCTGGTTCGGCCGCTACCTGGAGCGGGTGGATTCCACCGCCCGTCTCCTGCGCACGGTGCTGGACACCGTCAACGACCTCGATGCCGAGCACAGCCCTGCCGCCCGCACCTCCCAGGCCGTGCTGCTCGAGGCGGTCACGGAAGCCACCACCACCTACCCGGGGTTCCTGGACATCGACCTGCAGGACCGTGAAGAGGTGCGCACCGAGCTCGAGAGCCTGCTCACCGATCGGGCGCGGCCCGGCTCCCTCGCCCAGTCCTATTCCGCGCTCGCCCACACCACCCGAACTCTGCGGGACCTGATCTCGGAGGATGTCTGGCCGGTGATCGCCCGCATGCGCCAGGAGGTCCGGGCGCTCGGCGGCCCGGATCGCCCACCGCTCGAGCAGGGACTGACGGACATCGTGGACGGCTGCCTGACGCTCTCCGGCGCGGTCGCCGATTCGATGCCGCGGAACCTGGGCTGGGATCTCACCGAGGTGGGGCGCAAGCTCGAACGCGCCATGAGCCTGCTGACCCTGCTGCGGGCCACCCTGGGCCGACGCCGGACCCGCGCCGCCGAGGTGCGGGTCGCCGGAGCGGTCGCGCTGATCACCGAATCCGGTGCCTCCTACCGGAGGGCGTATCACGCCGCGGTGCAGCCCGAGCTGCTGCTGGAGCTGCTGCTGAACGACACCACCCTGACCCGTTCGATCGCCTTCCAGCTCGAACGGCTGGGGACGGCGCTGGACCGGCTGCCGGAGGTGACCCCGTCTCCCGAGCTGAGGGCCCCGATGATCGCGCTGCGCTCCCGCATCGGCTCCTGGGAGGCGCGCGAGCTGCTGCGCACCGTCGCCGAGGCCGATGACTCCGCCAGTGCACCGACCGCGCTGCTCGCGGAGGTCGATGCCGCGATCGACCTGCTGCGAGAGCTCGCGACGGCCCTCGAGAACCGCTACTTCCGTCCTTCGGAGTCCACCTCACGATGGGGGATCGACGATGTCTGAGCACGACCAGAGCGCACAGCGCACCCGGCCGCTGATCCCACTGCGGGACGACGAGGCGGGCACTGTCGAGCCCGTCCACTACCGGGTCCACCACCTGACCTCCTACCGGTACGCCAAGCCTGTCTCCCGCAACTTCGGCCGCGCCCACATCGAGCCGCGCGCCACCCCCCATCAACGGGTGCTCTCGCATGAGGTGGTGGTGGACCCGGCCCCGGCCCGACTCACCGCCCACACCGACTTCTACGGGAACTCATCGACCTATCTGCTGGTGGACACCCCGCATTCACAGCTCGACGTGCACTCCCACGCCCGCGTCACCGTCGCGGAGCGTCGCTACCCGATCGAGCCGATGTCCCGCCCCTGGGAGCAGTGCACCCCGGAGCACTGGGGGTCGCTGCTGCCGGATTCCGGCCTCGACTTCGTCCACCCCTCCCCCCGCATCCCGGCGGGCACCGCCGCGCAGGAGATCTCCGCCGAAGTGTTCACCCCGGGTCGCGCGATCGGTGAATGCCTGGCCGATCTCACCGCGCTGATCCACACCGATTTCACCTACGACTCCGCAGCCACCACCGTCTCCTCGACCCTCGAGGAGGTGCTCGCCGCCCGGCACGGCGTCTGCCAGGACTTCTCGCATGTCGGGCTCGCGGCGGTACGGGCCGCGGGACTCGCCGCCCGCTATGTCTCCGGGTACCTGCGGACCGCGCCCTCGGCCGGTGGGGCGCTGGGCACGGCACCCGTCGGGGAGATGATCGGCTCGGCCGCCTCCCATGCCTGGCTGAGCGTGCTGGTGCCGGGAACCGGCTGGGTGGACATCGACCCCACCAACCGCACCTTCGTGGACCAGCGCTTCGTGACCACCGCCTGGGGTCGGGACTATGCGGATGTGCCCCCGCTGAAGGGGATCGTGGTGGGACCTCCCGGTGCCAGCAGCACCCTCTCCGTCGCCGTCGGAGTGGTGCCTGAGGAGACGGGCGCCGGCAGCCCGGAGTGAGCCTCGGCACCTCGCGCCCTGGGGTGCGCAGCACGGGCGTAGCCTGACCCCCGGCAGCCGGTCGGTGCAGGTCATGCAGGCTCCGGGTGCCGTCCCCTCACCCCCTCCTGGAGACCTCTTCCATGAACACGCACGAGCCCACCGACACCGCCGCTCCCTCCGCTCCACCAGCGGCGTCTGCAGCACCGAGCCTCGTGATCACTGCCCCGAAGCCGCTCACCAAGGCGCTCGAGGATGCGATGTATGCGAAGGCCACCGCGCCGTGGAGCCAGATGTTCCTGCAGACCCTCACCGGGGGCGCCTTCATCGCCCTGGGATTCGTCTTCATGGTCACCACCCAGCAGGGAATGGGCGACTGGCCGATCGGCATCGCCAAGCTCATCGGCGGCACCGTCTTCTCCGTCGGCCTCGGTCTGGTAGTGATCAGCGGCTCCGACCTGTTCACCGGCACCACCCTGACGCTCATGCCGCGGCTGTCCGGGCGGATCTCCACCGGCCGGATGCTGGGCCACTGGGGGATGTCCGCCGGCGGCAATCTGATCGGCGCCCTGCTCATCGCACTGCTGATGCTGGGCGCCGGGACCCACGCGACCAACGGCTCCGCCTGGGGGCTGATCGTCCTGGACACCACTCAGGCCAAGCTCGGCCACGACTGGCATCAGGCGTTCTTCCTGGGCATCCTCGCGAACCTCGCCGTCTGCCTGGCGGTCTGGGTCGCCACCGCCGGCAAGACCGTCACGGACAAGGTGCTCGGGGTGGCCGGGCCGATCGCACTGTTCGTCGCCACCGGCTTCGAGCACTCCGTCGCCAATATGTTCATGCTCCCGATGGGCCTGCTGATCAAGAACTTCGCCGGCGACTCCTTCTGGCAGGGCGAGGCGATCCAGGCGGCCGGGAAGTCGCTCGAGGACTACTCCTCCCTCACCATCGGCGCCGCGCTCTGGGACAACCTGATCCCCGTGCTCCTCGGCAATATCGTGGGCGGCGCAGTGCTGGTCGGCGCCTACTTCTGGGCCACCTACCGTCGCGGCGACGACGACCTGGCGAAGAGCTGACCTGCTCGCGGGCCCGGACGTCAGGCCGCTCACAGTGGCCCGGGTCAGCGCGAATTTCGCGTATAGAGTGGTGCGGAAATCTGCGCAGAGCGGAGACCGGTGAGTGAGGCCGTGACCGCTCCGGATCGCATCCGACCCGGCGCCACCGCGCCATGAGACCGAGGTGAGATGTCCTCCTCCCAGCAGCCCTTCCGTCTGGCCGTGATCGGCTCCGGCCCCGCCGGCGTCTATGCCGCCGAGACCCTGCTCAAGAACAAGCAGGTCAAGAGCGGTGAGCTCGAGGTCGCCATCGATCTGTTCGACCGCCTCCCGGCTCCTTTCGGCCTGATCCGTTATGGCGTCGCCCCCGATCACCCGCGCATCAAGGGGATCATCACCGCGCTGCACCGCATCCTGGGCCGCGGTGACATCC
The DNA here is from genome assembly GCF_039541415.1 of Brachybacterium paraconglomeratum. Classification (GTDB taxonomy): domain Bacteria; phylum Actinomycetota; class Actinomycetes; order Actinomycetales; family Dermabacteraceae; genus Brachybacterium; species Brachybacterium paraconglomeratum_A. Next base: position 18,446 of record NZ_BAABGE010000010.1, on the reverse strand, counting down.
GCTTCCTGGGCGATGTCGAGTTCGGCACGGATCTCACCGTCGACGACCTGCGCCATCACTACGACGCGGTCATCTTCGCCACCGGCGCGCTCAAGGACGCCGAGCTCACCGTGCCCGGTGTCGAGCTCGAGGGCTCCCACGGCGCTGCGGACTTCGTGGCCTGGTATGACGGCAATCCGGATTACCCCCGCAGCTGGGAGTTGGATGCCGAGTCCGTCGCGGTGATCGGCAACGGCAACGTCGCCCTCGACGTGGCCCGGGTGCTCTCCAAGAGCGCGGATGAGCTGCTGCGCACCGAGATCCCCGACAACGTCTACGCGGGCCTCCAGGCCGCCAAGACCACCGACGTGCACGTCTTCGGCCGACGGGGCCCGGCCCAGACCAAGTTCTCCCCGCTCGAGGCCCGCGAGCTCGCCCATCCGCGTGGTCTCCAGGTCGTCATGGATCCGCGGGACATCGAGCAGATCACCGAGGCGCAGTGGGAGGTCATCAACGCCGACAAGCGCACGTCCCAGGTGACGCAGACCTTCGTGGGCTGGCTCGAGGAGCAGCAGCGTCGTGAGGCCGCCGGCGAGGAGCCGACGGACCGCGAGGGCCGCCCGGTCCAGCGCCGCCTGCACATGCACTTCTGGCACCGTCCGGTCGAGGTCCTGGGAGAGGACGGCCAGGTCACCGGCATGCGCTTCGAGCGCACCGAGCTGGACGCCGAGGGCAACCTCGAGGGCACCGGCGAGTTCGTGGACTACGAGCTCGGCGCGATCTACCGCGCCGTCGGCTACCACGGCTCCGAGCTGCCCGGCATCCCCTACGACGCGAAGCGCGGCGTGATCAGCAATACCGCTGGCCGCGTCACCGCTGCCGAGGGTGACGTGCTGCCCGGCCTCTACGCCAACGGCTGGATCAAGCGCGGCCCGGTGGGCCTGATCGGCGCGACCAAGTCCGACGCCATCGAGACCATCGCCAGCCTGCTCGAGGACATCGAGTCCGGCGCGCTGCCCTCCGCGCCCGAGCGTGACGGCGAGGCGATCCTGCGCCTGCTCGAGGACCGGGGCGTGCCGTACACGACCTGGGACGGCTGGATGGCGCTGGATGAGCACGAGAAGGCGCTCGGCGCCGCCGCGGTGGACGCCGACGGCGAGCCCCGCGCCCGGATCAAGGTCGTCGAGCGCGAGGAGATGGTGCGCGTCTCCCGCGACGCGGTGAACCAGCCCTCCCCCGCCTGACCCCCGGCACCCGTGACGGGTGCACACAGAGCGGGTGCACACAGGATCGCGCGATTCTGAGCCATTCCCCTGCCCGGGATGGCTCGGAATCGCGCGATCCTGTGTTGCAGGCCGATTCCGGTGCCGGGAGAGGGGCGCGGAGAGGGCCGGGAGTTGGCCGCGGCTCAGGGGCAGAGCGCGGCGGTGCGGGGATCGAGCCGCGCCACCGTCGCGGCGGGGGTGCTCCAGCCCAGTTGCTCGAGCACCAGGCTGGCGGCGGCGAGATCAGCCTCGGCACCGGCGATGTCGACCATCCCGGCGATGCCGAGGAGCATCGCCGACTCACGGGACGGCAGCACCGACGTGAGGTCGAACAGCGCGAGGCCCGATTCTGCGCCGAGGCGAAGCCAGCGCTCATGGGCAGCCCGGGACAGCGGGTGCCGCAGCACCAGCGCGCCTGGCACGTCGGCCGCGAGTGCGGCGGCGAGCTCGCCGAGCAGTCGCCGGACGTCGGCGTCGGCAGCGGCGTCGGTGGTGGTGGCAGCAGCGGCGGCGGCGTCGAGGTCCTCGGCAGTCGGCACCAGGAGCACTGCCGCATGGGGAACCACGTGCCCCGGAGCGAGTGCGTCCGCCCCGTCGCGCAGCGTCCCCAGCCGCTGCAGGTGGAAGTAGTCCAGGCGGTGGCCGTGCTCGAAGCGTCGCACCTCCTCGAGATGGTGCAACCAGCTGCGGCTCGCCTGATGACCATCCACGGCCAGCGCCATCGGACCGGTGTCCCCCAGGACGAGCAGCGGCCGGGAACGCAGAGAATCCTCGCCGGGAGCTCCGAGCACCGTCCGCATCCGATCCAGTGTCGCCGTCGCGGCCGCATCCAGCTCGGAATCCGCACCAGGTACTGCGTCGGTGGCTGCCGTGGAATCCGCCACGGGATCCGCCGGTGCGGACGCCACGGCTGGCGCCGTGGCCCCGAGCGGGACGGGATCGAGCCCGGCATGACGCTCGCCGGAGGCTCGAGCCAGCGGGGCATCGTCGTCCAGCATTCCCAGCGTGCGCAGGAAGTGCTGGGCCATGTGCCGGTGCCCTTCCGGTGAGGGGTGGATGGCGTCGCCCCACAAGGTGGTCTGGTGGGTGAGCCCCTCGTGCTCCCAGCGGCGGTGGTTGTCGACCAGCGGCACGGTGAGCTCCGCGGCGACCTGTCGCACCTGATCCATGAACTCCGGATACCGGGGACGGCGAGGGTCGATGCCGAGGATCGGTGGGGAGGTGGCCAGGATCGGCAGCGCTCCCCGGGCCCGGACGTCTGCGACCAGCGTGCGCAGCGCGACGGTGTAGTCCGGCAGCGGGACCTCGAGGGCGCAGTCGTTCATCCCGATCATCACGGTGACCACGTCGGGTCGCAGGTCATGGATGCGCGGCCCGGACTCGGTGAGCACTCCCGGCGTGATGCCGCCAGCGGCGGGGTTGGCCGTGGCCAGGATCGTGTCACCGCTGATGGCAGTGTTCATCACCAGGTCCGCGCGGCCCAGCCCGTGGTGGAGATGATGCTCGACCAGCTGGGTCCAGGAGAGATAGCCGCGAGTGTGGAGTGCGCCGTGGGTGATCGAGTCCCCGGTGAACACCCAGCGCAGGCCAGCAGAACTCCGCAACTGGCTGAGCTGGGCGAGCTGCTCCGCCGCTGTCGGGCTCAGCGCCGGATCCCGGCCAGGAAGTCTCCGATCCGGTCCACGGCATCCTCCAGCACCTCGACCGACGGCAGGGTGACCAGCCGGAAGTGGTCATGGGTGGGGTAGTTGAAGCCGGTGCCCTGAGTGACCAGGAGCTTCCGCGCGCGCAGCAGGTCATAGGCGAACTGCTCGTCGTCCTCGATGCGGTACATCTCCAGATCGAGCTTCGGGAACATGTACAGCGCGCCCTGCGCCTTCTGCACCGAGACCCCCGGGATCTCCGACAAACCCTCATAGGCGACGTCGCGCTGCTCCCGCAGCCGGCCCCCGGGCAGGATCAGCTGCTGGATCGACTGCTGACCACCGAGCGCCGTGGCCACGATGTGCTGCGCGGGGACGTTGGGGCACAGGCGCATGTTGGAGAGCACGTCCAGGCCTTCGATGAAGCTCGTCGCATGGTCCTTCGGCCCGTACAGCGCCATCCAGCCGGCCCGGAAGCCCGCCACCCGGTAGGCCTTGGAGAGGCCGTTGAAGGTGATCGAGAGCAGGTCCGGTGCGAGCGAGGCGATCGGAATGTGCACGGCGTCGTCGTAGAGGATCTTGTCGTAGATCTCGTCCGCGAGGATCATCAGGCCGTGCTTGCGGGCGACCTCGAGGATGTCGCGCAGGACGTGCTCGGGATAGACCGCGCCGGTGGGGTTGTTGGGGTTGATGATCACGATCGCCTTGGTGCGCTCGGTGACCTTGTCAGCGATGTCGGTGACATCCGGCCACCAGTGCTCGTCCTCATCGCAGCGATAGTGCACGGCGCGGCCGCCGGCGAGGGAGACCGACGCGGTCCAGAGCGGATAGTCGGGCTGCGGGATCAGCACCTCGTCGCCGTCGTCCACCAGGGCCTGGCACACCATCTGGATCAGCTCGGAGACCCCGTTGCCGAGGTAGACGTCCTCGAGCTCGATGCCGGGCATCCCGCGGGTCTGGTAGTACTGCGCGACTGCCCGACGGGCCGAGGGGATGCCCTTTGAGTCGGAGTAGCCCTGCGCGGTGGGCAGGTTCTTGATCATGTCGACGAGGATCTCGTCGGGCGCCTCGAAGCCGAACGGTGCGGGGTTGCCGATGTTCAGTTTGAGGATCTTGTGCCCCTCGGCCTCCATACGGGCCGCCTCTGCGGGGACCGGTCCTCGGATCTCGTAGCACACATCGCGCAGTTTCGAGGACTGGGTGAAGATCATTCTGGGGCTCCTGGCCTTCTCGGGTGAGCGACAGCGTAGCGCTCACGATGCCAACGAATCTTGCGTGGGCACTTGACGAGACAGCTTTAATTTCATAGTTTCAGTAATGCGAGGTCGCCGCCGACGTCGCACCGTCGCCACGACCGCTCCCGGAAGGCCGCTGATGCCCCTTCGCCCGATCCCCGCCGCTCACCCCTTGCTCGCTCCGCACCCCGGGGTGACGCACCGCCTCCACCTCACCGCCTCCGGCGTCTCGGTGGTCCTGGATGTCACGGAGGGACGGGCTCCGGCGATCACCCACTGGGGCGCAACCCTCGGCGAGCTCGGCGAGGCAGGGATCGATGCGGTGTGCGAGGCCGCCGTCGACGTCGTCCCCCAGAACGCGGTGGATGTCCCGGTGCGGATCGGGATCATCCCCCAGCAGAGCGACGGCTGGATCGGCCGGCCCGGACTCGGCGGCTCCCGCCCGGACGGCTCCGGCTGGAACCCCCGACTCGTCACCGAGGGCGTCACCCTGGGCGGCGCCGCGGTGACGGCGGCGCATGTCGAGGCCGGTGCCGCCACGGTGCACTTCTCCCTGGCCGATGCCCTGCTCGGCCTCACCGTCGACCTCGAGGTCGAACTGCTCCCCTCCGGGCTGCTGCGGATGCGCGCCGCCCTGACCAACACTGCTGAGACCTCCTACGCACTTGCAGAGCTGACCCTCACCGTCCCGGTCCCGGCCGATGCCGAGGAGCTGCTGGACTTCGCCGGCCGCTGGGCGAAGGAGCGCACCCCGCAGCGCAGCGCCTTCACCGTCGGCACCCACCTGCGCGAGAACCGCCGCGGTCGCACCGGGGCCGACGCCGCCCACGTCCTGCACGCCGGCCGCCCCGGGCTCGGCTTCCGCCACGGTGAGGCATGGGGCGTGCACACCGCCTTCTCCGGCAACCACCGCCATCTCGCCGAGCAGATCAACACCGGCCGACGAGTCCTCGGCGGCGGTGAGCTGCTGCTGCCGGGCGAGCTGCAGCTCGCCCCCGGGCAGAAGTACGCGGGCCCGTGGCTGTACGCCTCCTACGGCGAGGGGCTCGATGCCGTCGCCTCCCGCTTCCACCGCCATCTGCGCTCCCGCTCCCAGCACGTGGACACGCGCCGGCCGGTCACCCTGAACGTCTGGGAGGCGGTCTACTTCGATCATGACCTGGCCCGGCTCCAGGACCTCGCGGACCGCGCGGCGGCGCTCGGGGTGGAGCGCTTCGTGCTCGATGACGGCTGGTTCGGCTCCCGCCGCGATGACACCTCAGGGCTCGGCGACTGGGTGGTCTCCACGCAGGTGTGGCCCGACGGGCTCGGCCCGCTGATCGACCATGTGCGGGCGCTGGGGATGGAATTCGGTCTCTGGTTCGAGCCGGAGATGATCAACGAGGACTCCGACGTCGCCCGCGCCCACCCGGAGTGGATCATGGCGCCCTCCCCCGCACGGATGCCCCTTCCATCGCGGAACCAGCAGGTGCTGAACCTGTCCCTCCCGGCCGCTGCGACCCATGTCCGGGACCAGATGCTGGCGATCCTGGACCGGTACGAGATCGGCTACCTCAAGTGGGACCACAACCGTGACCTGCTGGAGGCTGCGACCTCGCAGACCGGCCGGGCCGCAGTGCACGAGCAGACCCTCGCCACCTACGCCCTGATGGACGCGCTGAAGGCGGCCCACCCGGGCCTGGAGATCGAATCCTGCTCCTCGGGCGGAGCCCGCGTCGACCTCGAGGTGCTCGAGCACACCGACCGGGTGTGGGTCTCGGACTGCATCGATCCGCTGGACCGCCAGCAGATGAACCGCTGGACCTCCCAGCTGATCCCGCTCGAGCTGATGGGCAGCCACATCGCCTCCGGCCGCTCCCACACCACCGGACGCCTCCACACCCTCGCCTTCCGGGGTCTCTCCGCCCTGTTCGGCCACCTCGGCATCGAGTGGGATCTCGCCCGGGCCACCCCTGAGGAGCTGGACGAGCTGCGGGAGTGGATCGCGCTGTACAAGGAGCACCGTGAGCTGCTGTTCACCGGCGACCTGGTGCGTGTGGACCGTGGCAGCAGCCCGCTGTGGATGTACGGAGTGGTGGCCCCGGGCCAGGCGGAAGCGTTGTTCGCCCTCGCGGCCGTCGGGCGCTCCTCCGAGTCTCAGCACGAGCGGCTGCGCTTCCCCGGGCTCGATGCCCGCGCCCACTACCGGATCCGCCCGCTGCTGATCGGCGAGCGTCCCACCGGCCTCGTCCTGCCTCCCTGGTGGCAGCGAGCGGCCGACGAGGACGGGCTGCTCCTGCCCGGTGCCGTGCTGAGCACCTCCGGCCTCGCCGCTCCCCTGATCGACCCCGAGCAGGGCGTGCTGTTCTCCCTCGTCCGCGAGCCGGCCACCACCGTCTCCGGCCACTGACCTCTCACCCCACAGGAAGAAGAACGCCATGTCCACCGTGACGACGTCGACACGGTCAGCCCCCACCAGACGCCGCAGGAAGGACGACACCAAGCTCGCGCTTCTCTTCATCGCGCCGGCGTCCGTCGGCCTGCTGGTGTTTCTGGTGTGGCCGCTGCTGACCGGCATCTACTACTCCTTCACGGAGTACACCACCCTCACCCCACCTGTCTGGGTGGGGCTGGAGAACTACCAGCGGCTGTTCGCTGATCCCGTCTTCTGGAACTCGCTCAAGGTGACGGTCTGGTACGTGCTGATCAACATCGGCGTCCAGACGGTCGTCGCCCTGCTCATCGGCGTGCTCATGCAGCGCCTCACGCAATCCACGATCCTGCGCTCGCTGGTGCTCACCCCCTATCTCGTCTCCAACGTGGTCGCCGCGATCGTGTTCCTGTGGATCCTGGACACCCAGCTGGGCATCTTCAACATCTTCCTGCAGTGGATCGGCTTCGACCCGGTCTCCTTCTGGGCCAGCGAGACCTGGGTGATCCCCACGGTCGCCCTGGTCAACGTCTGGCGCCACGTGGGCTACACCGCTCTGCTGCTGTTCGCGGGCCTGCAATCCATCCCCACCTACCTCTACGAGGCGGCCCGCACCGAGGGTGCCGGCGAGCTCACGCAGTTCCGCCGCATCACCCTGCCGCTGCTGCGCCCGATCCTGGCGCTGGTGCTGATCATGACCGTGATCGGCTCCTTCCAGGTGTTCGACACGATCTCCGTGACCACCCAGGGCGGTCCGGCCGACGCCTCGAAGGTCCTGCAGATGTACATCTACGAGAACGCCTTCGCGCAGTACGAGTTCGGCTATGCCTCGGCACTGTCCGTGGCCCTGCTGGTGATCCTCATGATCATCACCTTCACGCAGTACTGGCTGACCAAGGCCGGACAGTCGGACCTGGACTGAGGGGAAAGAAGACATGACCACCACATCGCATCCCGTCACGGGCAGTCCCGGCACCGCCGGCAGCACACACTCCACCGACCCCACCGGTCGCACGATCCATCGCCCGAAGCAGCCGATCCCGTGGGGGAAGATCGCGGCCTGGGCCGTGATGGTGATCTTCCTGCTGATCACGCTGTTCCCCTTCTACTGGATGCTGCGCACCGCACTGTCCAGCAACAACGCCCTGGCCACCGACCCCGGCAGCCTGCTGCCCGTGGGCCTGAACCTCGGCGGCTTCGAGCGCGTCTTCGGCCTGCAGGACGTCGAGACGGCGATCTCCCAGGGCGGCTCCGGTGCCTCGATCAACTTCTGGCGCTATCTGCTGAATTCCGTCGTCGTCGCGACCGCCGTGACGGTCGTGCAGACGTTCTCCTGCGCGATGGCCGCCTATGCCTTCTCGCGGCTGCGCTGGCGCGGTCGGGAGACGGTGTTCCTGATCTTCCTGGGTTCGCTGATGATCCCGCAGATCTTCACCTTGCTGCCCAACTTCATCCTGATCAAGAACCTGGGCCTGGTGGACACACTGCTCGGCATCATGCTGCCGACGCTGTTCATCTCGAGCTTCGCGATCTTCTTCCTGCGACAGTTCTTCAACAACATCTCCCGCGAGGTCGAGGAGGCGGCGCTGATCGACGGGGCGAGCAAGGCCCGGGTGTTCTTCACCCTCATCCTGCCGATGTCCAGCGCGCCGCTCGCGACCCTGGCCCTGCTCACCTACATGGGAGCCTGGAACGAGTACTTCTGGTCGCTGATGGTCTCCTATACCGATCAGTCCCGGGTGCTCACCGTCGCCCTCGGAGTCTTCCGCGCGCAATCTCCCGGCACCGGCCCGGACTGGTCGGGCCTGATGGCCGCGACCCTGGTCGCCGCCGCTCCCATGCTGATCCTCTTCGCGCTGTTCGCGAAGAAGATCGTCAACTCCATCGGCTTCAGCGGGATCAAGTGAGGTCACCCATGCATACCCCCGAGCACACCCTGCCCTCCCCCACCTCCCTGTCCCGACGCCGCCTGCTGCAGGGCTCAGCCGCCCTCGCTGCCGGCACGGTCGGCGCCGGTGCCCTGTCCGCGTGCGGCGGGGCCTCTGCCCCGGCGGGCGCCACCGAGATCGACTACTGGCTGTGGGACGCCAACCAGCTGCCCGCGTACTCCGCGGCGATCGACCTCTTCATGGAGCAGAACCCCGACATCTTCGTGCGTGTCACGCAGCTGGGCTGGGGCGACTACTGGACCAAGCTCACGGCGAGCTTCGTCGCCGAAGCGGGCCCGGATGCCTTCACCGACCACCTTGCCCGCTTCCCCGAGTTCGTGAACCTCGGGGTGATCGCGCCGCTGGATGGGCTCGCCGCCCTCGAGGACGTCACAGCGGAGCACTTCCAGGACGGACTCCAGGAGCTGTGGAGCGATCAGGAGGGCACCCGCTACGGGATCCCCAAGGACTACGACACGGTCGCGATCATGTACGACAAGAACCTGCTCTCCGAGGAGGGGATCGCCCCCGAGGACCTCGAGGGGCTGGACTGGAACCCCGAGGACGGCGGCAGCTTCGAGCGGTTGCTGGCCCGGCTCTCCCTGGATGCGAACGGGGTGCGCGGTGACGAGGAAGGCTTCGATCCGCAGAACGTGGTGCGCTACGGCATGGCCGCTGACGCCGTGATCGACTACACGGGACAGACCAGCTGGTCGCCGTTCGCCTTCTCCACGGGATGGACCTTCACGGACTCCGACACCTGGGGCACGCATTTCAACTACGACGACGACCGCTTCGCCGCCACCATGGACTGGTACTTCGGCCTGGTCGACAAGGGGTTCTTCCCACCCTTCGGCGTCTTCGGCGACTCCAGCCCCGGCCAGACCCAGCTGCAGTCCAGGAAGGCGGGGATCGCTCTGGCCGGCTCCTGGATGATCTCGACCTACGCGAACATGGAGGGCATGGAGCTGGGGATCGCTCCCCTGCCGACGGGCCCGATCGGCACCCCGATGTCGATGTTCAACGGCCTCGGGGACTCGATCTCCTCGCAGTCGGAGCACAAGGAGGAGGCGGCACGCCTGATCGCCTTCCTCGCCTCCGACGAGGCGCAGCAGCTCATCGGCGAACGCTCCCCCTTCTTCCCGGCGACGGATGCGGGGACCGAGGCCGCGATCGAGAGCTATGCCGACAAGGGACTGGACGTCACCGCGTTCACCGATCGCGTGGCGAACGGGGAGACGGGGCTGTACCCGCTGGTGGAGAACTCCGCCTCGATCATGCCGCTCATGCAGACGGCCTTCGACCAGTGCTGGATGCGGCAGATCGACGGTGCGGACTTCGTCTCGTTCAACGACCGGGTCAACTCCCTGTTCGAGTGACCAGAGCTGTCGGCAGGGCGTCGTCGGGGTCGCGCCTCAGGGCTCGACTCCGACGAACTCCTGCACGGCGATGACGGCGACCCCGCGAGCCCATTCATCGAAGTCTCCGCTGAGGGTGCGGATCGCCAGATCCTGCTGGTCACTGGTGAGGCCCTGGCGCAGCATCTCCTCGAAGGCGGGAGCCGCGGCCCGCAGCAGGTCCACGTTCTCCCCGCCGAGCACGATCGCGTCGGGGTCCACCACTGCGGCCAGGCTGGCCGCCGCGAGCGCGAGCGCGCGGGTCATCTCCCTCGCGATCGCGAGCGCGCCGTCGTGTCCGGTCGCCAGCAGGGCACGCAGGTCCTCGACGCCCTCCCCCTCACCGAGCACGCCCTGCTCGCGAGCGCGACGGACCACGGCCTGCGTGCTGGCCACGTCCCGCACTGCGACCAGCTCCCCACCGGGGCCGGCGCCGATCGGCAGCAGGCCGGTCAGCCCCGCCATATGGTGGCGTCCGCGCAGGATCCTACCGCCGACCACCGTCGCGATACCCACCCCGGCGCCGACGGTGAGCACGGCGAAGGAGTCGTAGGAGCGCCCCATTCCGAACCAGTGCAGCCCGCCCACCATCGCGACCAGGTCGTTCTCGACGACCACTGGGAGCTGCACCCGGGCTTCGAGGGCGGCGGCGAGCTCGACGGGCTCCCGCCAGCCCAGCAGGTGAGCGGAGATCACGGTGCGGCGCTCGGCGACCAGCCCTCCCAGGCCCACCCCGATCCCAAGCACGTGGGGGTGCGCGGAGATCATCGCCTCGACCGCGAGGAGGATCGTCTCCTGCACCGTCCCCGGGGCGGTGTCGGCCAGGGGCAGCGTGAGCTCCTCGAGGACATTGGCACGCACGGTGGCGACCACGGCGTGGACCTCGTCGGCCGTGACCTTGACCCCGATGAAGCGGGGGCCGAGGTTCTCCTCGACATCGAGCGGCTCCTGAGGGCGGCCTTTGGCCTGCTGCACGATGTCGAGCGGGTGCAGCAGGCCGCGCTCGAGCAGATCTCGGCTCACCCGGGTGACGGTGGGTGCCGAGAGGCCGAGCCGCTGGGACAGCTCGCTGCGGGAGCGGGGCCCGAAACGGAGCAGATCTCGATAGACCGCACGTGCACTCTCGCTTCCGAGATCTGCCACCGCGGCGGCGTCAGCACCGGTGCCTGTGTCTCCGTCCCCCTGCATGCGCCGAGCTTATCCGGGCGGGCCGACGGTCCCGCGCAGCACCACGGTGCCGGGCAGGGTCACCGTGCGTGCCGGGCCGCCGGCGATGACGTCGCTCAGCACCTCGACGGAAGCGCGGCCGAGCTCGGTGAAGGGCGCGGCGACGGTGGTCAGGCCAGGGGTCATGGTGCGGGCGAGCAGCACGTCGTCGCAGCCGACGATGCTGCGGTCGGCGGGGACCCGCTCCCCTCGCTCGCTGAGGCCCGCGATCACTCCCGCGGCCATCAGATCATCGAAGGCGAAGACGGCGGTGGCGTCGGCGTCGATGATCTGCTGCGCAGCGGCGCGGCCGTCCTCGAACTGCGCCTCGAAGGGGCCCAGCTCCACCAGCTCGATCTCGGAGCTCTCGGCCCATGACCGCACGGCCCGGGCGCGGCTGGTCGCGGCCCAGGAAGCGCTCGGCCCGCGCAGCAGCGCGAACCGGGAATGGCCGTGCTCGCGCAGCTGCTGCGCCAGGCTCTGCAGCGCGGCGGTGTTGTCGCAGACCACCGCCGGCAGGGAGCGCACCGCGCGATTGACGATCACCGCGGGGACTCCCCGGAGCACCTCATGGAGCTGTTTCGAGGGGAGGCGGGCCGAGGCAATGATCAGGCCGTCGACCTGCGGGCGGATCCGGGCGACGAGCTCCTGCTCCGCGCTCGCGCTGAGCTCGGAGTCGATCAGCAGCAGCTCCGCGTCCTGCTCCCGCGCGGCGTCCTGGACCGCGCGGATCAGCGGCGGGAAGAAGGGGTTCTCGACATCGGGGACCAGCATGCCGATCACGCCGGTGCGCCCTGTCGCCAGCCCGCGGGCCGCACGGTTGGGGGTGTAGCCGAGCTGGCGTGCGGTCTCGAGGATCTGCTCGCGCACGGACTGCTTGACCATCTCCGGGCGGGAGAAGGCCCGGGAGACCGTCGAGGGTGAGACCCCCAGACTCTCCGCGATCGAGTAGATCGTCGCTCTGCGCATCGCCCACCTCCTGAATGCCGGTCGCTGCAGTGCTGATCACCGCGGTGCTGGTCACCAGCCTGCCTGGTCTGGAGCCTCATTGTGCCGCACCGGATCTCGGGCGAACGCTCCTGGCCCTCAGAATCCCAGGAGCGCTCCCCCGGATTCGGCGCTCTGCTGCGCCTTGAGCGCGACCTCGGTGGCCTGCAGGCTCGCGGCGGTGGTGACTTCGGGTTCACGTCCCGCCAGCAGGGCGTCGAAGAAGTACTGCGCGGGGCGGGGCGCCGGGCCCAGCGGCTCCTCCCAGGTGGGTCGGTCGTGGGTGGTGACCGTGAGGCGGTGGTAGGCCCAGTCCACCTCGGCGGTCCCCTTCTCCCCGGTGACCCGCATGCGGTAGTGGCCGTGGACATCGGACGCCTCCGGCCCCAGCCAGTTCGCCTCGATGGTGGCGGGGACCTCTCCGACCCGCATCAGCAGGCTGACGTGATCATCGAAGCCGGGGTGGTCCTGCTCCCGCGCATTGCCGACGAAGGCGCTCACGCTGCCGTGCAGCGCTGCCAGGCCTGATTGTCCGGCGACCAGGTGCAGGACCAGATCGATGTCGTGGATGGGCAGGTCTCCAGCGATCCCGCCGTAGGTGGCGGGGTCCATGAACCAGTCCGGACGACTGGCCTGACCCAGCTTGTGGGGACCGGTGCTCGCGACCATTGCGATCCTGCCCAGCACGTCGCCCACGAGCAGCCGGCGCAGTGCCAGGGTCTCGGGGTAGAACCGCTTCTCGAACACGATCGAGACGTGCCGCTCGGCCCGAGCGGCGATGGTCCTGATCTTGTCGAGCTGGTCGAGGCTGGTGCACAGCGGCTTGTCGGCCAGCACATGCGCGCCGGCGTTCAGCGCGGCGATGCTCGCCCGCGCGCGCTCACTGTAGATCCCGGCCACCAGCGCGACGTCGACGTCGTGGGCTGCCAGCAGCTCCTCCGGGGTGTCGTAGAGCGGCGCGTCCACGCCACCGAGGAAGCGTTCGCGCAGGGCGGCATCGGGCTCGGAGGCGGCGACCAGCTCGAGCTCGCCTCGGTGCTGGATCTCCGCCAGCGCATAGTCGACGTGCTGGTGGGCCGCGCCCAGGATGGCAACCTTCATCGCAGTTCCTCCGTCATCGCAGCTCGTCCATGGTGACCGTCCGGCCGGTGGCGGCCGCGGTGGTGAGGGCATCGAGCAGGCGCACGGTCTCGGCGCCATCGTGTCCGGGGATCGAGGAGTCCCGTCCCTCGCGCAGCGCCTCGAGGATGTCGGTCCACTGCTGGACATGCCCGGCGATGCCGATGGCGGCGGGATCGGAAGCGCCGACGCCGATCCCGTCCCCCTCGCCGCCGATCGTCGGTGCCGGGACACCCTCGACCTCCCAACGCAGCAGCACGCCCTGTCCGATCGCGACGACTCCGCGCTCGCAGTGCAGGGTGAGGGTGGCCGGAGTCCCGGGCGGGGTCGCCGTCGAGGTGCTGATCATCCCTAGAGCACCACTGGTGAAGCGCACGGTCGCGACGGTGGTGTCCTCGGCGCCGGGCTGATGGGCGAGGGTCGCGGACTGCGCGGTGACGGAGTCCACGGGGCCGGCGAGCCAGCGCAGCAGGTCGACGTTGTGGGCACCCTGGTTCATGAGGGAACCGCCACCGCCCGCGGCATCGCCGCGCCAGGAGGCGGCGGCGTAGTAGCTCTCGTCCCGCCACCAGTGGACATGGGTGGTGGCGAGCCGCACCGCTCCGAGCAGACCTTCCTCGAGCGCGGCCCGCACGGCCCGCACCTCGGGCTCGAGGCGGCGCTGGGAGATGACATGGACGCTCACGCCAGTGTCCTCAGCGAGGGAGACGATCCGGTCCGCGTCGGCCGCCGTGAGCGCGAGCGGCTTCTCCACCACGACGTGCTTGCCCTGGCCCAGTGCGGACAGGACGTTCTCGGCGTGCGCACCGCTGGGGGTGCAGATCGCGATCACGTCGAGGTCGTCCCGGCGCAGGAGCTCCGCGGGGCTCTGCTGCGCTGCCTCCGGCCAGTCGGCGTCCGCCGCTCTCTGGGCACTGCCCCCGCTGAAGGCCACGAGCGTCGCGCGGTCCCGGAGCTGGGCGAGCGCCCGGGCATGCGAGACGCCGATGGTGCCCAGACCCAGCAGGCCCACGCGAGGAACGCCATCGATCTTCTCCATAGCTCGACAGTAGGCTCTCCACCCCGGGACCGCAATCGGTTGCGCGGACCGCAGTTCAGGTTCCGTGGCCGGTGGATACGTTTTCCCCCTTGACGTGCAAGCGATTGCAGTACAGGCTTGAACCCTGTCCCGTCGCCGTGACATCGCAGCCGACGTGCGGGACTCGACCGGATCCACCGACCAACCCGGCACCGCCCGGCCACGAGGGGAACAGCCATGCTACGCATCGGCCTCATCGGCACCGAGAATTCGCACATCACCCACTTCACCCGCTTCCTGAACGTCGAAGATCGCCACCCGGGGACCCGCGCGGTCGCTCTCGTCGGCGGCCCATCGACACGGAACCAGGAGCTCGCAGAGCTCGGCAGCATCGAGCTGATCGTCGAGGAGCCCCGCGACCTCGGCGACCAGGTGGACGCTGCTATCGTCTCCACCCGCGACGGCGCCAAGCATCTCGAGCACGCCCGGCCGCTGCTCGAGGCCGGCAAGGCGGTGCTGGTGGACAAGCCGCTGGCCGCCTCCGTGGAGGATGCCCGGGAGCTGCTGGACCTCGCCGCGCGCCATGACGCCGTGCTGCTGTCCTGCTCGGCGCTGCGCTTCGTGCCCGAGCTCCCCCGCTTCGCCCCGACCGCGGAGACCGGAGCGCTGCGCCATCTCCACGTGATCGGTGCGGCGGACCCGGACAGCGAGTACTCGGGACTGTTCTTCTACGGCATCCATCACGTCGAAGCGGCCCTCGAGATCCTGGGGAACCCGGTGGTCGAACCAGGCTCCCTCGAGGTCCGCACGGTGCGCCGGGGGGACACCGTGGTCGCCTCGCTCGAGATCGCGGGCACCCAGCTCACCCTGACCTTCCTCGTCCCGGGCGAGGGGACCCGGGCGCCCTTCCACGCGACCGGCGCCTACGAGAACGCCGTCGTCTCCCACCCGTTGAGCCTGACGAACGACTACAACGCCCCCGCGCTCACAGAGTTCCTGGCCGCAGTCGAGAGTGGCACCTCCCCCCGCTCCCCACAGGACCTGCTGTCCCCCATCGTCGTGCTCTCCGCGATCACCGCTTCTCTCGAGAGGAACTCCTGATGTCCGAGTCCACCACCCCTGCTTCGCATGATCTGCTGCGCTTCGGCATCATCGGGGTCGGGATCATCGGCCAGGGTCACGCCAAGCGCCTCACCTCCGACGCCGCCCCCGCCGCGCTGATCGCGGTCGCCGACCAGAACCCCGAGGCGGCCCAGAAGATCGCCGCCGAGCACGGGGTCGAGGCCGCCGAGGATGTCACCGCGCTGCTGGCGCGTGAGGACATCGACGCGGTCATCATCGCCGTGCCCTCCGGGCTGCATGCCGCGGTCACGATCCAGGCGCTCGACGCGGGCAAGCATGTCTTCCTCGAGAAGCCGATCGAGATCACCGTCGAGGCGGCGGACCGGATCCGGGCCGCTGAACAGCGCTCCGGCAAGATTCTGACCATCGCCAGCCAGCGTCGCTTCGCCGCGGAGAACCAGTTCCTCAAGCAGATCATCGACGAGGGGAAGCTGGGTCGCCTCACCTCGGCGACCATCGAGGTGCCGCTCTGGCGCAGCCAGGAGTACTACGACTCCGGTGCCTGGCGCGGCACCTGGGCCCTCGACGGCGGCGGCGCGCTGATGAACCAGGGCGTGCACCTGGTGGACCTGACCCTCTGGCTGCTCGGCGAGGTCGAGGAGCTGTTCGCCTTCACCGGGCTGCTCGCCCATGAGCGGATCGAGGTGGAGGACACCGTCACCGTCACCGCCCGGATGAAGAGCGGTGCCCAGCTGACCTTCCAGGCCACCACCGCCGCCTACGGGAACCTTCCGATCCGGATGAACCTGATGGGCGATGCCGGTTCGATCGTCACCGAGAACGAACGGGTCGTGCACATGCACTCCCGGGACGGGCTCGAGCTGCCCGAGTTCACCCCGCGGGAGATCCTGCTCGAGGGCTTGAAGGACTTCGTCTCCGCGGTGCAGAACCAGACCGCTCCGCTGGTCTCCTCGGCCGAGGCCCGCGCCGCGGTCGCCTTCATCGAGGCGGTCTACGAATCCGGGCGCACCGGCGCCCCGGTGCGCCCGGCCGCCCTTCCCGTGGAGGTCTGAGCAGACGATGCCCTCGAGGGAGGACACCCGCCGCTGGTGGCAGGAGCGCCTCGGAGCGGTTCCCGATCCCGGGGGCAGCTGGCGCCCCGGCGGGCGCCGCGCCCCCGGGCATCCCGGGGTGCGCGGTGAGATCCATCAGCTGGTGATCCAGAGCTTCGGCAGCGAGCTGGTATGCGAGCTGCTGCGGCCGACGACCGCCCCGTCGACCGGGGTCGTGGTGGTGGTGCCGTTCTATGACACCGCTCCGCTGTTCGCGGAGCCCTCCCCGCGCACCGAGCTCAGCGGTAGGGATCCTGCCGGCAGCGCCTTCGGTCTGCAGCTCGCGCAGGCCGGGCACTCGGTGCTCGCCGTGCCGTGGTGGTTCGAGCAGGTCGCTGCGGCAGACCCGGCGACCGCTGGAGCGCTCGGGCTCGATGCCCGCTACAGCCCTGCCGCCGAGCGGCACCGTCGCGAGCACGACGGCGGCGAGCAGCCCCTGACCGGACTCGGCAGGAGCGTCGCGGATCTGATGCTCGCCGTCACGGCGCTGCAGGAGTCCGGGCTCGCCCCCTTCTCCCGGCTGGCCTCCTTCGGCCACTCCCTGGGCGGCAAGCTCTCCCTGCATCTGGCGGCCCTGGATCCTCGGATCGAAGCCGGCGCCGCGCACGAGCCCGGCCTCGGCTTCGCCCACTCCAACTGGGCCGATCCCTGGTATCTGGACGGCGATATCCCCGCAGGCCGGGACCAGGACGAGCTGCTGGGGCTGGTCGCCCCGCGCCCCTTCCTGCTGGCCGGAGGCGGAGGCAGCGACGGCGTGCACAACCTCGGCCTGTTCCACTCCGCCCGCCGCCACTGGCCCGAGGAGCAGGGCCTGGACCTGCTGCTGCACGATGGTGGACACCCGGTGCCCACCCACGTCATGGCCGGCATCGCCGCCTGGCTGGGCGAGAGGCTGTGCTGAGGGCCGGCCCTCACCGCAGCCCGAGACTCACCGCCCCAGCAGCGCCATCAGGTACTGCACGGCCAGCACCAGCAGGAAGCCGATGCCGAGCAGAGCGAGGATCGTCTGCCCGACTCCGATCCGCAGCGTGCCTCGGCGGCGGCTGCGGGCCAGCGCGACCAGCACGATGCCGATCAGCGGCACCACGAAGATGGTGACCGCCTGGGCGGTGAGGATCAGCTGGACAGGGATCCCACCGAAGAGGATCGCGACCACGCCGCCGAGCGCGATCACCACCGTGATGCAGATCTTCACCGCGGCGGAGTCCAGGCCGCGCTGGTCGATCCCGAGCGCCCCGGCCAGCATGGAGCCGCCGATCGTGCTGTTTCCCAGCAGGGAGGAGAAGGCCGCCGCCCAGAGGCCGAGGGCGAACAGGATGGTCGCCCAGCGGCCGAGGGTCGGCTCCAGGATCACGGCCATATCCGCCGGGGAGCTGACGGTGGCGCCGAGAGGGTGCAGCACTGCGGCCGCCGCCACCATGATGACCAGGGAGAGCGAGCCGAGGATCAACGTCCCCAGCGCTGCGTCCCGGCGCGCGTCGGGGAACTGCTCGATGGTCCACCCCTTCTCGCGCACGAGCTGGATCTGGTAGAACGCCCCGACCACCGAGAAGGTGGTGGCGACGGCGCTGACCACCAGGGCATTGGCGCCGGAGGGTATCGACGGGATCAGGCCTCGGAGCACCCCGAGCAGGTCCGGGCGGGTGACCACGGCGGTGGCCACGTAGATCACCAGCATCAGCACGATGATCACCACCATCGTCCGCTCGAGGTTGCGGTAGAAGCGGGGCAGCCAGAGGAAACCGATGGCGGCGGCGGTGAAGAGCACCGCATACAGGCGAGGGTCCCCACCGAGCAGCACCTGCCCGGCCGCTCCGGTCCCGGCCGAGTTCCCTGCTTGGAATGAGGCTGCGACGAGGAAGGCGCCGAGCCCGATCAGGACCCCCACGATCCGGCCGAAGGCGAGGCTCACGGTCGCCACCGGCGAACGGTCGGTGGTCAGGCCGATCCGCACCGAGAGATTCACGAAGCAGAGCATCAAGATGGTGGCCAGCACCGGCACCCAGACCAGGTCATAGGGGCTCTTCAGAGTTGAGTGTGGGCGCGCCGGTGAAACGGGGTAGCTGGGGATAGACGTCGAGGTCC
>NZ_BAABGE010000009.1:0-198481 GCF_039541415.1 Brachybacterium paraconglomeratum | reverse complement strand
GCCATTCAAATAAATGGCATCAACAAACAGACACGCTATTGAGATATCAAGCAACACGCGCACTCCGGGTTCCGAACCTTCCGGCTCTTCGTCCCGAGGCAACTTCGCTAACTTACAACTTCCAGTTCTCCGAGTCAAATCGCTGCGGTGTGATCCGCGCCGCAATCTTCTTTCGGAAGACCTTCCGTGCCTGCTCAGTGCGGGATTTCCGGTCGGGCACGCTGGCCTCTCCTTGTTCCCGTCCTGCTGGGCACAAGGAAGAACATTACGGGCCTGGCGCACCCCCGTCAAGCCAGAACGACCATTTCCGAAGTGGCCTCGACCACACCTACTTTATGAGCATCTGTCGAGGTCAGGGGCTGGCTACTCGACAGTAGGTTTCGAAGCCCGTCAGGGGCTGGCTCCTGGCGCCAGCTTCAGCCGGCCACCGGGCGCAGGCGCCAGAGGGTGGTGACCTCCTGGGAGCGGGCAGCGTGCAGCAGGTCGTGGGGGTCCTGCGCTCGGGGATGGCGCGGCACGGTGGAGACCCTGCCGATGACTTCCAGGCCGGCGGCTCCGATCAGGCGCAGCAGCTCGTCGCGGCTGCGAAGTTGCAGATGCTCGGCGAGGTCGGAGAGGATCAGCCACCCCTCCCCGTGCGGGCGCAGATGACCGGGGAGCCCGTGGAGGAAGCCTCGGAGCATGGTCGAGTCCTCGTCGTAGATCCCCAGCTCGAGCACCGAGGTCGCCGTTCCAGGCAGCCAGGGCGGATTGCAGACCACCAGATCCGCCCTCCCGGGCGGGAAGAGGTTCGCTTCTCGCACCTCCACCCGGTCTGCGAGGCCCAGGTGCTGCATGTTCTCCCGGGCGCTGTCGACCGCGCGGGGGTTGATGTCGGTGGCGATCACCTTGGCGGCGCCGCGCCGGGCGAGCACGGCAGCCAGCACTCCAGTTCCGGTGCCGAGATCGAAGACCTCCGCTCCCCCGTCGATCTCCGGCATAGGGGCCTGTGCCACGAGGTCCACGTACTCCGAGCGCACCGGGGAGAACACGCTGTGCCGCGGGTGGATATGCGCTTCGAGCGCCGAGATCGGGACACCCTTCTCCTGCCACTGGCGGGCGCTGAGCACGCCGAGCAGCTCTGAGAGCGAGATGAGCATCGGCTCTGTCTGCTCGCCGTAGGCCTCCTGGCAGGCCACAGCGACGTCCGGGGCTCGGCGCAGGGCGAGCTGGTGCCCCGGCTCGAGCAGCACCACGACGCCACCCAGCAGTCTGGCGCGCTCGGCCCGCTCCGTCCGGTGCGCGTGGAACAGCTGGGTGATGTCGAGGTGCTTGGGCAGCGTGCGGCGATCGGCGCGGCGTCCGATGGCCGTGAGCAGCTGGCGGGCGTTGTGGTAGTCGCCGCGCCACAGCAGCCCGGCCCCGGTGCGGATCTTGCGCAGGGCGGCATTCGCAGTGAGGGTGTCGTCGACGATCTCGAGGCGGTCCGGGGGCGGGGCGCCGTTCTCAGAGTGCCAGCGTGCGGTGTGCGGTGTGCCGTTCTCGGTCCAGCTGATCGTGGACATCGGATGCTCCCAGGACGTCGTCGTTGCGAGGAGCCGGCATCGCATCGGTGTCGGAGCGCGGGGTGGACCTCGCGACGAGGCGCTCTCGTCGGCCCCCCAGTATCCCACCCGCGCCCCGCTCAGCCTCGGCGCCGCAGCAGAGCGCGCGCCCTCAGCCTTCGGGCGGCGTCAGCTCCGGTGGGGTCGCCTCGCTGTCGAGCTGCGCTGCCATCGCGAGCAGGAACCCGATGGCGGCCGCCCTCGCCGGCGCCGGGACCTGCTGGGCGATCTCGAACATCCGCTCGTGCATGTGGCCCAGCCGCTCCCGCACCTGCTGGTGGGCATGGTCCGTGGCGGTCACGATCCACGAGCGACCGTCCTGAGGGTGCCGCACTCGGAGCAGGTGTCCCGAGGCGGTCAGCCGGTCGAGCAGCTTGGAGGTCGAGGCGCCGGAGATGCGCAGGTTCTGGGCCAGCCGCAGGGGCGTGGCCGGATCCGCCGAGAGCTCCTGGGCGATGACGAATCGCAGCGCTGCGAGATCGGTGGTGTTCATGTCCATGCCCTCGCTCATCCGGCGGCGCAGCTCCTGATCGGCAACGCGGAAGCTGCGAAGGGCGCTCAGAAGGGTGACGGCGGAGTCCTCCCCGTCGTACCAATAGTGGCTCGTCCGCTCCTCTTCAGGATCTTCTGGCGTGTCGGTCATGGGTGGATGCTACAGTCCAAGTACATAGCCCAGCTAACTAGATAAAGGAGGGTCCATGACCTCCCGACAGAGCACCCGTACCGCCGACGCCGCGGGGGATCAGGTGACCCCCGAGGACCACGTGATCCTCATGGACGACGACGGAACTCCTCGCGGGCTGGCTCCCCGCGCCACGGTCCACACCACTGACACGCCCCTCCACCTGGCGTTCTCCTGCTACGTCGTGGACTCGGACGGGCAGGTGCTGCTCACCCGTCGCGCCCTGACCAAGCGCACCTGGCCAGGAGTGTGGACGAACTCCTTCTGCGGCCACCCCCGTCAGGGCGAATCGTTCTCGGACGCGATCACCCGACATGCCGAGCACGAACTGGGCATGGAGGTGAATGACCCCGAGGAAGCGCTGCCGGGCTTCCGCTACCGGGCCGTGGACGCCTCAGGAGTCGTCGAGAACGAGATCTGCCCGGTCTTCGTCGCCGTTGCCGCGAGCGAGCCGGTACCCCATCATGAGGAGGTGATGGATCTGCGTTGGGTCTCTCCTGCGGAGCTCGCCGCCCTCGTGGAGCTGGCCCCCTGGACACTCAGTCCCTGGACGACCTCGCAGGTCCCGCAGCTGCGCGAGGTCCTGGAGCGCATCCCCGCGAGCACCTCATGAGCACGGTGCACCACCGGGCCGTCGAGCAGGAGATCCAGCGTCAGCTGCGCCTCGGAGCGACCAGGCCCGGCACTCTGCCGCTGCCCGACCACGATGACCTGTGGGCAGCCTTCTCCCGCGCCACAGGCGGCGGCAAGCGATTTCGGCCGAACCTGCTGCTCGCCACCCACGAGGCGCTCGGCGGATCCCGCGGGCCTGCTGCGGTCCAAGCCGCCGCCGCCCTCGAGCTGATGCATACCGCCTTCGTGGTCCAGGACGACGTGATCGATGGCGACCAGGTGCGCCGCGGGGCACCCAGCCTTCCGGGCGGGATCGCGGCCGACGCCCGACACCGGGGAGCCGGTGCGAGCGAGGCGCAGCGGCTCGGGGAGGCGGCCGGCATCCTCGCGGGCGATCTGGGGCTGGTGGCGGCACTGCGCGCCATCGTCAGGTGCGAGGCCCCTGCTCCCGTGGTCGAGCGCCTGCTCGACCTCTTCGAGAGCACCCTGCACGCCACGGCCGCCGGTGAGCTCGCCGACGTGCGCCTCCAGCTGGGCCCGGCAGATGGTCCCGTGGTGCTCCGCGAGGCGCTCGCGGTGGCCGAGCTGAAGACCGCCCTGTACTCCTTCCAGCTGCCGCTGCGCGCCGGCGCGATCCTGGCCGATGCCTCCCCCGAGGTGCTCAGCGCCCTCGACGAGATCGGGAGCCTGCTCGGCATCGGCTTCCAGCTGTTCGACGACCTGCTGGGCATGTTCGGCGACGAACGGCGCACCGGCAAGAGCGCGCTCGGTGACCTGCGCGAGGGCAAGCGCACCGCCTTGATCGCCCACGCCTCGACCACGGAGGTCTGGCCCGCGCTGCAGCCGCTGCTGGGGCGCGAGGACCTCGGCGAGGACGAGGCCCGGCGCGCCCGGTCCCTGCTGACCGCCGGCGGCTCCCGCGCCTGGGTCGAAGATCTCGCCCGGTGGCACGTGAGCAGCGCCGCAGAAGCGGCCGCGCGTCACGACCTGCCGCCCGGCCTCGTCACCTCCCTCGACCTCGCGACCGCGGAGATCCTCCGCGCCGCGGATCTCACGCTTCCCGCGTCCGCCCCTCAGCACGCACCGCCATCGCCCGCTCCCCGCAGACGGGCAGAAGAGGAGCTTCCCGCATGAGCACCCCCGCTCCACATGCTGCCCCGCTGGTCCTGGTCACGGGTGCCAGCGGGTACATCGGCGGCCGCCTGGTCCCCGCACTGCTCGACGCCGGATTTCGCGTGCGCGCGATGGCGCGCCACGCCGACCGACTCCAGGACCGCCCCTGGCGGGACCGGGTCGAGGTGGTGGAGGCCGACGTCCAGGACCCGGCGAGCCTGGAGGCCGCGCTCGACGGAGTCGACGTCGCCTACTACCTGATCCACGCGATGGGCGGCGGGCGCAGCTTCGCCGACCGCGACCGGCAGGGCGCTCGTTCCTTCGCCGACGCCTCCGCACGGGCCGGCGTGGGGCGCATCGTCTACCTCGGCGGCATCCACCCCGAGGGCGAGGAGCTCTCTGCGCACATGGCCTCCCGCAAGGAGGTCGGGGACATCCTGCTCGCCGGAACGGTCCCGGCCGTGGTGCTGCGAGCGGCGGTGATCCTCGGCTCCGGCAGCGCCTCTTTCGAGATCATGCGCCACCTCGCAGAGCGCCTGCCGGTGATGATCGCCCCGCAGTGGCTGCGCAATCGGATCCAGCCCATCGCTGTGCGCGACGTGCTCCACTATCTCGTCGGCGCGGCCCTGCTCGACGGCGCACCGAAACGCACCTTCGACGTCGGCGGGCCCGACGTGCTGACGTTCGCCGAGCTGCTCCAGGCCTACGCCCGAGCGGCCGGGCTCCCGCAGCGGCGGATCCTCACTGTGCCGGTGCTGACCCCGCGGCTGGCCAGCCACTGGATCGGCCTGGTCACGCCGGTGCCCACCGGCATCGCGCGCCCACTGGTCGAATCGCTCATCCACGAATCGGTCGCCGCCGAGACGGATCTGCGCGCGCTGATCCCCGCCCCCGAGGGCGGCCTGACCAGTGTGGATCGTGCGATCGAGCTGGCCCTGGCTCGCGTCCGGGAGCTCGACGTCGCCACCGCCTGGCACTCCGCCACACCCGCCGGCGCTCCGTCCTCCCCGCTGCCCGAGGACCCCGAATGGTCCGGCGGCATCGTGCGAGGGGACGAGCGGCAGCGCCCCGTCGACGCCTCCCCAGAGGCCCTGTGGGCAGTGCTCGAGGGTATCGGCGGCCGACGGGGCTGGTACTCCTGGCGCCTGGGGTGGATCTCGCGCGGGCTGATGGACCGCCTCGTGGGCGGTCCCGGCCTGCGCCGCGGTCGCCGCCACCCCGACAAGCTGGCCGTCGGCGACGCCCTGGACTGGTGGCGGGTCGAACGCCTCGAACGGGGCCGCCTGCTGCGCCTGCGCGCCGAGATGAGAGTGCCGGGACAGGCGTGGCTCGAGCTCGGCGTCCAGGAGGCCGACGACGGCGGCTCGATCCTCCACCAGCGCGCGATCTACCATCCGCACGGACTGCTCGGCGACCTGTACTGGTGGGCCGTCTGGCCCTTCCACGGGATCGTGTTCGGCGGCATGCAGCGAAATATCGCCCGCGCCGCAGAGGCCGCGCCGCCTGATAGCCGCCGCGCCGTGAATACCGACACCGACACCGACACCGAGGAGACAGCATGACCCGCCCCCCGCGTCCGCTCGCCCGTCAGCTCGCCGTGACCGTCAGCTTCCTGCTGGCGATGGTCGGCACCGCGATCGGCGTCGGCGCCTTCGGGGGCGATCCGATCGCCGAGGCCGCGGGCGGTCTGCTCGCCGCGGACTCCACCCATCTTGCGCCTGCCGGCTCCGCCTTCATGATCTGGTCCGTGATCTACGTGGGCCTGGGCGCCTACACCCTGTGGCAGTGGTGGGACCGGCGCGATGCGCGCGGCATCGCTCCCGGCGCGATCCTCTCGCTGCTGCTGAACGCGGCATGGATCCTCACCATCCAGGCCGGCTGGGTGGCGCTCAGCGTGGTCGTCATCGCGCTGCTGCTGGTGGTCCTCGCCGACCTCTTCCGTCGGATCGCGGCCACGCCGCCGGGCGGACTGCCGGAGCGGATCGTCGTGGACGGCACCTTCGGCCTGTACCTCGGCTGGGTGAGCGTGGCGACCTGTGCGAACATCGCTGCAGCGCTCAAGGGCGCCGGATTCCTGGGGTTCGGCGTCCCCTCGCTGCTGGCCGTCGCGGTGCTCGCGGTCGTCGCCGTGATCGGGGTGGGGCTCACTCTCGCCGGCCGGCGGCCGGTCGCGGCACCGCTGGCGATGATCTGGGGCCTGGCGTGGATCGCCGTCGGGCGGGCGACGGACGAGCCCCATGCCCCGGGCGTGGCGATCGCCGCCGCGGCGGTCGCGACCGTGATCGCCCTCGCGGCCGCCGCGCAGTGGCTGCGCCCGCAGCGCGGAGCGTCCGCACTCGCCGGTCGGAGCGAGCGATGAGCCGGCACACCACGGTGGAGATGCCGACCAGCCGCTACGACCTGGTCGCCCAGCGCAGCGCCGGCTGCGTGATCGCCGGGTACTCCACCTCCTTCGGCTGGGCGACCCGGCTGCTGGACGAGCCGGTGCGCACCCACGTGCGCAGCATCTACGCGCTGGTCCGCATCGCCGATGAGACGGTCGACGACCCGGACCCCTCCTTCTCGGTCGCGGAGCGGTCCCAGCTGCTGGAGGACCTCGCCGCCGAGACCGCACGCGCGGTGGCCGGCGCCCGCTCCACCAACCTCGTGGTGCAGGCCTTCGCCCTCACGGCCCGGCGCTGCGGCATCGGCCCCGACCTCCTCGACCCCTTCTTCGCGTCCATGCGCGCGGATCTCGCGGTCTCCACGCACGACGAGGCGAGCCTCGCGGAATACGTGCACGGCTCCGCCGAAGTGGTGGGGCTGATGTGCCTGCGGGTGTTCCTGGGCGGGGACGAGGCCGCCTACGCACGGCTCGCCCCGGCGGCGAGCGCACTCGGCGCCGCCTTCCAGAAGGTGAACTTCCTGCGAGACCTCGCCGAGGACCATGATGAGCTGGGGCGCACCTACTTCCCCGGCCTGGAGATCGAGCAGTTCGGCGACGCCGAGCGGGACCGCCTGCTCGACGACATCGACACCGACCTCGCCCATGCCGCCACCGCCATCCCCCATCTGCCCGCCTCGAGCCGTCGCGCGGTGGCCGCCGCCCACGGCTTCTACAGCGCTCTCTCACGCCGGCTGCGCGCCACCCCGGCGCAGCAGATCCGTCGCGCCCGGGTGCGGGTCGCCGACTACGAGAAGGCAGCGATCCTCGCCCGCACCCTGCTCGGGGTGAGCCGATGAGCGCCGTGTCCGGGACGCGGCGGACCGCCGTGGTGATCGGCGGCGGCATCTCCGGCCTCGCCAGCGCTGCCCTGCTCGCCCGCGATGGCTTCTCGGTGGATCTGGTGGAAGCTCGTGAGCAGCTCGGCGGCCGCGCCGGCAGCTGGGAGCGGGACGGATTCCGCTTCGACACCGGCCCCTCCTGGTATCTGATGCCCGAGGTCTTCGACCACTTCTTCCGCCTGCTGGGGACCTCCGCCGCCGAGCAGCTCGACCTGCAGGGGCTGGATCCCGGCTACCGGGTGTTCTTCGAGGGGCATGGGGATCCGCTGGACATCCGCGCCTCCGCCGCGCGCAACGCCGATGCCTTCGAGGAGATCGAACCGGGCGCGGGCCTGCAGCTCGCGAAGCATCTCGACTCGGCCGCCCGCACCTACGACGTGGCCCTCGAACGCTTCCTCTACACCTCGTTCACCTCGCTGCGACCCTTCCTCTCCGCGCGGGTCGCGCTGCAGGCACCGCGTCTGCTGCAGCTGCTCACCGAGCCGCTCGAGCGCTTTGTCGCGCGCAGGTTCCGAGACCCGCAGCTGCGGCAGGTGCTCGGCTACCCGGCGGTGTTCCTGGGCTCCTCCCCGGACCGCACCCCGAGCATGTACCACCTGATGAGCGCCCTGGACCTCACCGGCGGGGTCAAGTACCCGCAAGGCGGGTTCACCCATCTGATCGGCGCGATCACCGACCTCGCTGCACGTGAAGGCGTGCAGATGCACACCTCGACCCGCGCCACCCGCATCCTCACCACCGCTGATGCTGCGCGGCCCGGCGGTCGGCGCCGGCCGCGGGCGAGCGGCGTCCAGGTGCAGGGGCCCGACGGGAGAACCCGCACGCTGCCCGCCGACGTGGTCGTCGCCACCGCCGACCTGCACCGGGTGGAGACCACCCTGCTGCCGCGGGACCTGCAGACCTTCCCCGACTCCTGGTGGCGGCGCCGCACCCCCGGGCCCGGGGCAGTGCTGGTGATGCTCGGGGTGGAGGGCGAACTGCCGCAGCTGGCGCACCACACCCTGCTGTTCACCCGCGACTGGCATGAGAACTTCAGCGCCCTGCGCGAGGGGCGTGTGCCCTCCCCCGCCTCGACCTACGTGTGCCGCCCCTCGGCCACTGATCCGTCGGTCGCCCCTGCCGGGCACGAGAACCTCTTCGTACTGGTGCCCGTTCCCGCTGATCCCGGGCTCGGCCGCGGCGGGCTGGACGGCGCCGGCAGCGCGGCGGTGGAGCGAGTGGCCGACGAGGCCATCACGATGCTCGCCGAGCAGGCCGGGATCCCGGATCTGGCCTCCCGGATCGTGGTGCGCCGCACCGTGGGCCCCGCCGAATTCTCCGAGGATCTCGGCGCCTGGCAAGGCAGCATGCTCGGCCCCGCTCACACGCTGCGCCAGAGCGCCTTCTTCCGCGCCGGCAACGCCTCGAAGAAGGTCGACTCGCTGCTCTACGCCGGCTCCAGCACGATCCCGGGCATCGGCCTGCCGATGTGCCTGATCAGCGCGGAGCTGGTCGCCAAGCGACTGCGCGGCGACCGCTCCGCCTCCCCGCTGCCCGAGCCCGAGCCCGAGCCCGAGCCCAAATCCGAGTCCGAGTCCGAGTCCGAGTCCGAGTCCGAGTCCGAGTCCGAGTCCGCCGAGGAAGTCATCGCATGACCTCATCGGTGTACCTGATCGGCCTGCTGGTCCCGACGCTCTGCATGGGGCTGCTGGACCGACGCTTCGGGCTGGCCCTCTGGCGCGCGCCGCGCCGCACCCTCCTGGTGCTCGCCCTGGGCATCGGATACTTCCTGCTGTGGGACCTCGCCGCGATCGCGGCCGGGCACTACGGGATGGGGCAGAGCGCGCTGATGACCGGGATCATGCTCGCCCCCGAACTGCCGCTCGAGGAGCTCGTGTTCATCACCTTCCTGTGCTATTTCACCCTGGTGATGTGGGGGCTCCTGGCGAGGCTGGACCGCCGCCTCAGCCACCCTGCCCGGCGCACGGCCCTTTCGGCCCCGCCAGCCCCGCAGGCCCCGTCTGCCCCGACCCTCGAGGAGGAGCGATGAGCTACG
The DNA here is from genome assembly GCF_039541415.1 of Brachybacterium paraconglomeratum. Lineage (GTDB taxonomy): Bacteria > Actinomycetota > Actinomycetes > Actinomycetales > Dermabacteraceae > Brachybacterium > Brachybacterium paraconglomeratum_A. Next base: position 189,192 of record NZ_BAABGE010000009.1, on the reverse strand, counting down.
CAGCCCTCGCCGGCCTTTTCCTGATCGGCCCCGTGCTGGCCACCGCCCTGGCGGTGGTGCTCCGCCGTCCCGGCCGCCGCTGGTGGCTGCTCACGGGCGGGACCATCGCTGTACTCCTGGTGATGACCGTGCTGTTCGATTCGCTGATGATCGCGGTCGATCTGTTCCGCTTCGAGGAGTCGCTGCTGCTGGGCCCGCGGATAGGGCTGGCCCCGGTGGAGGACCTCGCCTGGCCCCTCGCGGCCGGGCTGCTGCTGCCCTCGCTCTGGCTGCTGCTGACCCCGGAGCGTGAACGATGAGCGCCGCGGCCTCCGTGCCCGCCGCAGCGCGCCAGCTGCTGGCCTCCTCCCGCCCCCTGAGCTGGATCAACACCGCCTACCCCTTCGCGGCCGCGTACCTCCTGGCCGGCGGCGGTGTGGATCTCGCCCTGGTGGTCGGCACGCTCTTCTTCCTGGTGCCCTACAACCTGCTGATGTACGGCGTGAACGATGTGTTCGACCACGAGTCGGACCTGCGCAACCCCCGCAAGGGCGGGGTCGAGGGCATCGTCCTCGACCGCCGCTGGCATGCGGTGACGCTGTGGTCAGCGGGGCTGCTCGCGCTGCCGTTCGTGGTGGCGCTGCTGTTGTGGGGCGGGCTGGCGTCTGCGGTGGTGCTGGTGATCGTGCTGGCGGCAGTGGTCGGCTATTCCGCGCCCGGGCTGCGGCTGAAGGAGCGGCCGGTGCTGGACTCGATCACCTCCTCCACCCATTTCATGGGTCCCGCAGCGTTCGGACTGGCCCTGACCGGGGCACCGGTGGGAGTGTCCGCGGCGGCGAGCCTCGCAGCCTTCTTCCTGTGGGGCATGGCCTCCCACGCCTTCGGCGCGGTCCAGGACGTCCAGCCCGATCGGGCCGCGGGCATCGGCTCGATCGCGACCGTGATCGGGGCGGCGGCGACGGTACGGCTCTCGATCGTGCTGTATGCCGCCGCGGGCCTGGTGATGCTGCTGGCCGGCTGGCCGGCCATGCTCGCGGGGCTGCTCGTGCTCCCCTATCTCCTCAGCACCTGGCCCTTCCGCTCGCTGCCGGACGAGCACGCAGTGCTGGCCAATCGGGGCTGGCGCCGGTTCCTGTGGTTGAACCTCCTCACCGGATTCCTGCTCACCCAGCTGCTGATCTGGATCGCGCTCACCCGCTGACCGGGACCCGATTGCCGCGACGATGCACGATGATGGCACCGTGCCCCGCCTCTGCAGGGCGCCGCCGCCAGGACAGGAGCCACACGATGAGATGCGCACTGGTCACAGGAGCCTCCCGCGGGATCGGCCGCGCCACCGCGATCGCCCTGAGCGAGCGGGGGGAGCGAGTGGCAGTGCACTACGGCACGAACCGGGAGGCCGCGGAGGAGACCCTCGCGCTGCTCCACGGAACGGGCCATGTGCTGGTGGGCGGGGATCTCTCCGATCCGGCGAGCGCGCAGCGGGTGGTCCAAGAGGCGCAGGACGGGCTGGGACAGATCGACATCCTGGTCAACAACGCGGGCATCGCCCCCGGCGAGCGCACCGACCATGCGGTGGCCGACGTCGACTACGCCACCTGGCAGCAGCGCTTCACCCGGATGCTCGACGTCGATCTCACCGCGCCCGCGAACCTGTCCTATCTGGTCGCCCGCTCACTGATCTCCCGCGAGGCACCCGGAGTGATCGTGAACGTCGGCTCCCGCGGCGCCTTCCGCGGGGAGCCCGGCGCCCCCGCCTACGCCGCCGCGAAGGCCGGCCTGCATGCCCTGGGCCAGTCCCTGGCCCTCGCCCTCGCCCCGCACGGCATCGCCGTCGCCTCCGTCGCCCCGGGATTCATCGGTACCGAGCGCCAGCGCAAGAAGCTCGACGGCAACGACGGGGACGCTCTGAGGGCCCAGAGCCCCTTCGGACGAGTCGGGACGGCCGAGGAGGTCGCCGCCGCGATCCTCTACCTCACCTCCCCCGCTGCGCAGTGGGCGTCCGGCACGATCCTCGACCTCAACGGCGCCTCGCACCTGCGCACCTGAGCCATCAGTCGTGACCGGCATCCGGCGATCGGCAGTCGGCAACAGGGGCGCCGCCGGAGCTCGTCTCCTGCCGCCCGCACCGGCCGTGCAGACCTGGGATCTATCATGTGCGGATCCAGCGACCCTGCCGCCTGTGGCACCCTCCGCGCTGGTGATCCCCCTCCGGCCCGGCCCTCACGCCGGCAGATCTGGAAGCACCTCTATGTCGCGGAAGTCCACTCGTCCGACCGTCGCCACCATCGCCGGTGACCTCGGCATCTCTGCCGCCACGGTGAGCTACGCGCTCAACGGCAAGGCGGGGGTCAGCGCGGCGCTGCGCGAGCGGGTCCTCGAGCACGCCCGCGCCGTCGGCTGGACCCCGCACTCCGGCGCCCAGGCACTCCGCCGCGGTCGCAGTGGAAACATCGGACTGGTGCTGATCCGGGACGCGAAAGAGGTCTCCCGCGAGCCGTTCTACGCCTCGGTCACCGCGGGCATCGAATCTGCGATCTCCGCCCATGGCTATGAGCTGATGGTCCGTTTCGTGCCGGGCGGCGGTGACCAGGAGGCGGAGGTGTTCCGCACCTGGGCTCGCCAGCGCCGGGTGGACGGCGTGGTGCTGCTGGACCTCGCCCAGGACGATGCCCGCCCGGCCCTGCTGGAGTCACTGAACCTCGAGTTCGGCCTGCTGGGCCACTATCAGGGCCCCGAAGACTTCGTGAAGGTGGAATCCGCCGAGGCCGCCGACGCCCGCACCGTCATCGCCCACCTCCTCGAGCGCGGCTACGACGGCTGCATCCAGCTCTCCGGCCCGGCGGAGTACGCCCACGAGATGCGTCGCCGCGCCCTCATCCAGGAGCTGTGCCTCGAGCACGGGCTCCCGCACACCTGGGCCGCCGGCCGCTACTCGATCGAGGGCGGGCGCTCGGCCTTCGCACAGGTGGACTGCTCGGTGAGCTCCCGACCGGCCATCATCGCCTCGAGCGATCTGCTGGCGATCGGTGCGCTGCGGAGCGCGCAGGAGGCCGGGATCGACGTGCCGCGCCAGCTGGGTGTGATCAGCTGGGACGACTCGCTGATCGTCGAGGTCATCTCCCCCGCGATCACGGCCCTGTCGCGTCGCCCCTTCGAGATGGGGCACAGCGTCGGTGACCTGCTGGTGCGCCGGATCGAAGGGCGCCGGAACGAAGCTCACAGCGACGTCGGGACGGTGCTGCAGGTCGCCGAGGCGACGCTCAACCCCCGCGCTTCCACCGGCGGCTGAGCCCGCGGCCGACAGGCCTCGCACCCGTTGACACCCCCGGCATCTCGTGCACATACTTGCCGAATCGATTAAGTAATGAATCGATTCGGCGCCACCGTCACCGATGACACCGCCATCCGCGACCCCACCCCACCCGACCCGACCCGACCCGTCACAGCCGACGGTGCACCAAGGAGAACTCCGATGCGACGACGCACACTTCTGTCCGCAGCCCCGCTCGCCGCCGTGACCGCCGCGGGCCTCGCCGCCTGCGGCTCCGGCTCCGGCTCGGGCGGCTCGAACGACAGCCCGGACAAGCTCACCTACTGGGCCTCCAACCAGGGCACCAGCCTCGAGAACGACAAGGAGGTGCTCACCCCCGTCCTGGAGAAGTTCACCGAGGAGACCGGCATCGAGGTGTCCCTCGAGGTGATCGGCTGGGCGGACCTCCAGACCCGCATCCAGACTGCGATCACGTCCGGCCAGGGTCCCGACGTGCTGAACATCGGCAACACCTGGGGAGTCAGCCTCCAAGCCACCGGCGGTCTGCTCGAGCTGGGTGATGCCGAGTTCGAGGCGCTCGGCGGCCGCGACCGCTACGTCCCGGCCGCGCTCGCCACCGGCGGTGCGGTCGACACCGACCCCACCTCGATCCCGCTCTACGGCCTCGCCTACGGCATGTACTACAACGTGAAGATGTTCGAGGATGCCGGCATCGAGCCGCCCACCACCTGGGAGGAGATGGTCGAGGCCGCCAAGGCCCTGACCGATGAGGCCAACGGCGTGTACGGCATGTCCCTCGCCGCGGGCTCGTACACGGAGAACAACCACTTCGCGTTCATCAACGCCACCCAGAACGGCGCCGCCCTGAACACCGCGGACGGCAAGCCCTCCTTCACCGAGGACGGCGTGGTCGACGGCATCATGCGCTACCTGGATCTGATGCAGGAGCACAAGGTCGTCAACCCCTCCAACGCCCAGTTCGACAACGGCACGATGTCCGTCACCGCCTTCGCCAATCTCGAGGCCGCGATGATCATCAACCAGAACAATGCCAACGCGACCATCGAATCCAACGGGATGGCCCCGGAGCAGTTCGCGGCGGTCCCCTTCCCCGCCCCGGCCGATGCCCCCAGCGACTGCGCCTCGCACCTGGCCGGCATCAACCTCGCGATCATGCAGGACACCGCCAACAAGGAGGGCGCCCTGAAGTTCCTGAACTTCATGACCTCCACGGCGACGCAGGCCGAGCTGGGCAAGCCCTTCGCCTCCCTGCCCGTGCTGGCGGACGGTGAGCCCACCTTCACCGAGGACACCGAGCAGGCCGCCATGTTCATGGAGATCTACGGCGAGCGCGCCGAGCCGCTGCCGCTGGTGCCGTGGGAGGACCAGTTCGAGACCTCCGTGGGCCAGGCGATGAACAACATGTTCGCCACCATCGCCACCGGCGGCTCCGTGAGCCGCGAGGACGTCGTCACCGCCATGCAGACCGCGCAGGACTCGATCCGCATCTGAGGCTCCGAGGGGCCGACGGGGGCACGCTCCCCCGTCGGCCGCCGCGCGCCCGCCACCCCGACGAAGAGAGTCCCATGACCAGCCTGATCGCCCCGAAGGGCACCAAGGCGCCGCCGGAGCGTCCCGACCGGCCCAGCCCCCGACGCCCCCGCCATCACCTGTTCCCGTACCTGATCATCGCGCCCGCGATGCTGCTCGAGCTGCTGATCCACATCGTTCCGATGGCCACCGGGTTCTGGATGAGCTTCATCGAGCTGACCAAGTTCTTCATCCGCCGCTGGACCGAGGCCCCGTTCGCCGGGCTGGAGAACTACCAGATCGCGGTGGATCTGAACACCCCCGTCGGTCAGGAGCTGCTGAACTCCTTCCTGGTCACCCTCGCCTTCACGGCGCTGGTGGTGGGCATCAGCTGGGGACTGGGGATGGCCGCAGCCGTGGCCCTGCAGCGTCCCTTCCGTGGCCGCGGCGTCTTCCGCACCTTGTTCCTGATCCCCTACGCCCTGCCGCTCTACGCCGCGGTGATCACCTGGAACTTCATGCTCCAGCGGGACACCGGCGCGGTGAACCATCTGCTGGTGGACCAGCTGGGCCTGATGGACCAGGCCCCGTTCTGGCTGATCGGCGACAACGCCTTCATCTCCGTCGTGGTGGTCGCGATCTGGCGCATGTGGCCCTTCGCGTTCCTCATGTTCATGGCCGGTCTGCAGTCGGTCCCCGGCGAGCTGTACGAGGCCTCCGCGATGGACGGCGCGAGCCCGCTGCGGCAGTGGCGCTCGGTGACTCTGCCGATGCTGGGCCCGGTCAACCAGACCCTGCTGCTGGTGATGTTCCTGTGGGTGTTCAACGACTTCAACACCCCCTATGTGCTGTTCGGCACCGCGCAGCCTCCGGCCGGTGACCTCATCAGCTTCCACATCTACAACGCCTCGTTCCTGTCCTGGGACTTCGGCGTGGGCAGCGCGATGAGCGTGCTGCTGCTGCTGTTCCTGCTGGCGGTGTCGCTGGTGTACCTCTACTTCACCCAGTGGAAGAAGGAGAAGCGCAATGCGTGAGACCGTCGGAGAGAAGATCTTCCGGATCATCGTGCTGATCGGGCTGACCGTGTTCGTCGCGGTGCCGCTGTGGGTCATGGTCACCACCTCGATGAAGCCTTTAGGCGATGTGCAGTCCGGGTTCTCCTGGATCCCCTCCACCATCACCTTCGCACCGTTCGTCGAGATGTGGTCGACGGTGCCGCTGGCCCGCTACTTCATGAACTCGCTGATCGTCACGACGGTCGCCACCGCGTTCAGCGTGGTCGTGGCGACCCTCGCCGCCTACGCCGTCTCCCGCTGGCGGTTCCGCGGCCGGGGCCCGTTCATGACCACGGTGCTGTCCACCCAGATGTTCCCCGGTGTGCTGTTCCTGCTGCCGCTGTACCTGATCTTCGTGAACATCGATGCGACCTTCGGGATCCCGCTGGTGGGCACCCGCATCGGGCTGATCATCACCTACCTGACGTTCTCGCTGCCGTTCGCGATCTGGATGCTGGTGGGCTACTTCGACGGCATCCCGCGGGAGCTGGACCAGGCCGGCAAGGTGGACGGCGCCGGCAACCTCACCATCCTGCTGCGCATCATCCTGCCCGCCGCCCGCCCGGGCATCGTGGCCGTGGCGATCTACGCCTTCATGACCGCCTGGGGAGAAGTGCTGTTCGCCTCCGTGCTGACCACGGAGGACACCCGCACCCTGGCCGTGGGCCTACGGCAGTACGCCACGCAGACCAACGTCTACTGGAACCAGGTTCTCGCCGCCTCGCTCGCGGTGTCGATCCCGGTGGTCGTGGGCTTCCTGATGATGCAGAAGAACTTCGTCGCCGGGCTCACCGCCGGCGCCGTCAAGTAGCCCCGCCTCTCCCCACCATCCATCCCCACCGCTCTTCCCGACCCCGAGAGGATCCCCATGGAGATCTCCGTCCAGATGTACAGCGTGCGCGAGGCCCTCGCGACCGACTTCCCAGGCACCGTCGCCCGCCTGGTCGAGCTCGGCCTCACGCACGCCGAGCCCTACCACCTGCTGGAATACCGCGATGAGCTGGTGCGCGCCCGGGAGCAGTTCCCGATCGACTTCCCCAGCGCCCACCAGTCCTTCCTGGGCGAGGTGGACTTCCCCGAGGTCCTCGAGGCCGCCCAGGCAGTCGGCGTGAAGTACCTGATCGACCCGTTCTGGAACCCTGAGGACTGGACCGACGCCGGCAAGGTGCGGGCGCTCGCCGAGACGCTCAACCGGCGCGCCACCGCTGCGGCCGAAGCAGGGATCCGCGTCGGCTATCACAACCACCATTTCGAGCTCGCCTCCCAGCTCGAGGGCCGCAGCGCCCTGGAGCTCTTCGCCGACGAGCTGGACCCGCAGGTCATCCTCGAGATCGACACCTACTGGGCGGCGGTGGGCGGCGCAGACCTCCCCACCCTGCTGGGCACCCTCGGCGAGCGCGTGCAGCTGGTGCACCTCAAGGACGGCGACCTCTCCGAGGACCCCGCCGCACAGCTGCCGCTGGGCTCCGGGAAGATGCCGCTGGCCCAGACCCTGGACGCCTCCGCACAGGTCGCCTACGGCGTGATCGAGTTCGATGACTTCGCAGGGGACATGTTCGAGGGCATCGCCGACTCGATCGCGCACCTGCGCACCGCCGTCTGACCGGGGCCACCACCCCAGCACTCCTGCGGTCCTGACCGCTCTGCTCATGCACGCCACACGCTTCTCTGCACCACGAAGGAATCCATTCATGACCGTTCAGCACGCCACCGGACCTGTCGGCGTCGGCCTCATCGGCGCCGGCACCATCTCCACCCAGTACCTCGAGCACCTCACCTCCTTCCCAGACGTGATCGTGCACATCATCGGTGATCTGATCCCCGAGGCCGCTGCACAGCGCGCCAAGGAATTCAGCATCCCCGCCTCCGGCACCACGCAGGACGTGCTGAGCCATCCGGAGGTCGAGATCGTCATCAACCTGACGATCCCCACCGCGCATGCGGAGGTCTCCCAGGCGATCGTCGCCGCGGGCAAGCATGTGTGGACCGAGAAGCCGATCACCACGGTTCCGGCCGACGCGAAGGCCCTGCTCGAGGCGGCGGAGCAGGCGGGCGTGCGGGTGGGGGGCGCCCCCGACACCGTGCTCGGTGCCGGCATCCAGACCGGTCTGCGCACTCTGCGCGACGGCTCGATCGGCACCCCGGCCAGCGCCCTGACCCTGTTCCAGTCCCCCGGGCCCGAGTCCTGGCACCCCAACCCCGCCTTCCTGTTCCAGGAGGGTGCCGGGCCGCTCTACGACATCGCCCCGTATTACGCGACCACCCTCGTGCTCGCCCTCGGCCCGGTCACCTCGGTCAGCGCCGTCGGCTCCAAAGCCCGTGAGCAGCGCACCATCGGCTCCGGCCCCAAGGCCGGAGAGGTCTTCGACGTCACCGTCCCCACCCAGGTCGCAGCGCTGCTGAGCTTCGCCTCCGGCCAGAACGCGACCGTGCTGCTGAGCTTCGACTCCCCGCACTCCCGCACCGGGTTCGTCGAGGTCTACGGCACCGAGGCGACCCTCGCCTTCCCCGACCCCAACGTCTTCGACGGCGACTCTGCGCTGACTCAGTACCGCGGCGAGGCGCCGACCCCGATCCCCGCCACCGGTGCCACCACCGGGCGCGGCCTGGGCGTGCTGGAGATGGCCCGCGCGATCCGCGCCGGAGTCCCGCACCGTGCCCAGGGCGAGATCGCAGCGCACGTCCTGGACATCATGGTAGGCATCGAGACCGCCATCGCCGAGGGCTCGATCGTGGAGATCAGCTCGACCTTCGCCGAAGTCGAGCCGATGCCCGCCGACTTCGACCCCTTCGCCGCGACGCTGGCGCAGGTTCCCGCCGACGCCTGAGGCGCCGGGCCCCACCCCGGCGTGCGCAGCGCGCCGGGGTAGGGCGGAGGTCGCGGCGATCGCTTACGTTGGTCCCATGACCTCCGAGCACCCCCTGCACGTCCGGGCCGACGACGTCGCCCCCGTCGATGAGGATCTCGTCGAGGAGCTGCGTGGCCTCCTCGGCGAGGTCAGCGGGTTCGTGCAGCTCGCCGAGAGGTTGGCGCTGCTGTCGGACCCCCGCCGCCTGCAGATCCTGTTCTGCCTGCACGCCCATCCCGGAGTGCGCAGCTCGGACCTCGCTCGGGCGATCCAGGCGCATGACTCGACCACCTCCCATGCGCTCGCGCTGCTGCGGGACGCTGGATGGGTGCGGGCGCAGCGCTCCGGGCGCGAGGTGCGCTACGAGCTGGCCGACGGTCTCGCCCACGAGATCCTGCACGCCCTGGGCTCCGACCACCTGCCCGGCGTCGACCATGCCCACACCCATCCTCACGGCACTCCGGGTGGTGCACCGGACCACCCGAAGCGGGCTGCCGGGGGCCGCTGAACTGCCCTCAGCAGTCCCGGCGAGCCACCCTCCGCGGCGGGACCGCGCTGGGCTCCCGGTGCGGACCCCGGCAATCTCCGGCACGGCCCCTCGCGCGACCCTCCGATAGTTGTAGCGTCGTGCAAGTGATTCGGCTAGCGGAGGGAGGGTGCATCGTGCATGCAGCCCTCGGGAACCTGGAGATGGCGGACCCCTCCCTGTCCGACCAGCCACCTCACTCCCCCGATGTGCTCGGGGTGCGCTCTCGTGCTCGCCGGTCCGCCCTGGTGCTGGTAGGTCTGTTCATCGCTGGCGCGCTCAGCCTGCTGATCTGCCTCGGCGTCGGCCCGGTGTCGATCTCCCCCGGGATCACCGCGCAGGTGATCGCCCAGCACCTCGGGCTGCCGGTGACGGTCTCGTGGGAGGCCGCGACGGATTCCATCGTCTGGAATGTGCGTCTTCCGCGGGTGCTGATGGGGGCTGCCGTCGGCGCGTGCCTCGCGATCAGCGGCGCCGCCCTGCAGGCGATGGTGCGCAATATGCTCGCCGACCCCTACATCCTCGGGGTCTCCGGCGGCGCCTCCACGGGCGCCGCCGCCGCGATCCTCTTCGGAGTCGGCGCAGCGTTCGGGGAGTACGCGCAGTCCGTCCTCGCCTTCCTGGGTGCGCTCGCAGCGGCGCTGCTGGTCTTCGTCATCGCCCGGGCCGGCGGGCGGGTCACCTCGCTGCGGCTGCTGCTCTCCGGGGTGGCCGTCGGCTACGCGCTCACGGCCGTGACGAACCTGCTGATCTTCTCCTCGGACTCCGCCGAGGGCTCGCGTTCGGTGATGTTCTGGATGCTGGGCTCACTGTCCCTGGCCCGCTGGAACGCCTTCCTGCTGATCGCCATCCTCGCCGCCGTGCTCGGTGTGCTCGTGATGGTCTTCGGCGCCCGGGTGCTCGATGCGCTGAGCGCCGGGGACGAGATCGCGCATGGCCTGGGGATCTCGCCGGACCGCGCCCGGATCGGCTTCCTGCTGGTGGTCTCGCTGTGCACCGCGGCCGCGGTCTCCGGCGCAGGAGCGATCGGCTTCGTGGGCCTGGTGATCCCGCACCTGGCACGGCGCCTGGTCGGGGCGCGGCACCGGGTGCTGATCCCGGCGAGCGCTCTGCTGGGCTCCCTGTTCCTGCTGTGGGCCGACGCCTTCGCCCGCGTGGTCATGCAGCCCCGCGAGCTGCCGATCGGTGTCCTCACCGCGGCGATCGGTGCCCCTTTCCTGCTCCTGCTGGTCCGGCGCCTCTATTCGCGCCAGGGATGAGCGACGTGCTCCGTCCCCTACCCCGTCCCCCGTCTCGCAGAAGGAATCTCATGGAACGCACCGCCCGCCGCACCGCCGTCGGCCCCCTGAACCGGCGCACCGCACTGGCCGGACTGACCGGGCTGGTAGGGCTGGTCGGGCTCACCACCGCCTGCAGCTCCGATGCGGGAGACGCCGGCTCCCCCTCGGACGGCGCCTCCGGGAGTGACGCCGCAGGAGGCTTCCCGCTCGAACTCACGAACTGCGAGGCGACGCTGACCTTCGAGACCCCGCCGGAGCGGATCGTGCTGCTGGAATCCGCGCCGGTGACCACGTTGGACGGCATCGGGGTGCTGGACAAGGTCGTCTCCCGTGCCGGGGCCTTCCCGCTCGGCTACTACGGGGAGGATCTCACCGCCCGCATCGAGGCGATCCCGGCGCTGTCGGAGGACATCGACGCCTCCGGCCATCTGCTGATCTCCCAGGAGCTGGTGATCGCGCAGGACCCAGATATCGTCTTCGGACTGCCGGACGGGGTGACCCGAGAGGTGATGGCCGATGCAGGCGCCGGGGTCGTCGTCCAGGACATCTTCTGCGGCGGCGGGAGCGAACGAGCGAGCTTCGAGACGCTGTACTCGACGATCGGCACCTACGGCCAGATCTTCGATCGCGCCACGGAGGCCGACTCCCTGACCACCTCGCTGCAGGAGCGCGTCGCCGAGGTCTCCGATTCCGTACAGACCCTCACCACCACGACCGCCGCAGTGCTCTACCCCTCCCTCGGTGGCGGGCCGCTGTTCACCTACGGCGCCGGCTCGATGGTCACCGCGCAGCTGGACGCCCTGGGCATCGAGAACGTCTTCGCCAGCACCGCGGAGCGCGTGTTCGAGATCAGCGCGGAACCCCTGCTCGCGGCCGATCCGGACGTGCTCATCGTGCTCTACCAGGGCGAGGGTGACGGTATGGACCTCACCCAGGAGATGATCGCCCAGGATCAGCTCTCCGGCCTGCGCGCCGCACAGGAACAGGCGGCGCTGCCGCTGCTGTTCAACTTCGCCGAGCCCGCGTCGCCGCTGGTGGTGGACGGGTTGGAGAGGATCCACGAGTGGCTGCTCGAGCTCGAAGGATAACCTCCGACACCTCCTCCGGCTCCCAGGACGTGCCGGTCCTCGAGGCTCGCGGCCTCCGGCACTCCTTCGGCGCCACCGAGGTGCTGCGGGGAGTGGATATGACGGTCACGGACGGCGAGGTGCTCGGGCTCGTCGGCCCCAACGGCAGCGGCAAGACCACCGCCCTGCGGATCCTGCACCGCGCTCTGGTCCCGGACGCCGGGCAGGTGCGGCTCGCGGGCCGTGACCTGGCCGAGCACTCCGGACGAGAGCGGGCGCAGCAGATCGCGGTGATGGCACAGGAACTGACCGGGGAGGTCCCGCTGAGCGTCGCAGATGTGGTGCTGTTGGGCCGGGTCCCCCATGCCGGGGCCTTCGGCTCGACGACCGGCGAGGATCTGCGGATCGCGACCGAGGCTCTGACCAGCGTCGACGCCCTGCACCTGGCGCGGCGCGAGTTCGGAATCCTCTCCGGAGGGGAGAAGCAGCGCGTGCTGATCGCGCGGGCGCTCGCCCAGCAGCCCCGGCTGCTGCTGATGGACGAGCCCACCAACCATCTGGACATCGGCTCCCAGCACCACGTGCTGCAGATCGTGCGCGAGCGGGGCCTTGCGACGGTCGTGGTCCTGCACGACCTGAACCTCGCCGCCCGCTACTGCGACCGGGTGATCGTGCTCGCGGACGGCATCGTGCTGGCCGACGGCCCTCCCCGCGACGCACTCGCAGCCGGGCTGGTCAGCGCCACCTATGAGGTCACAGCCGAACGCGCCACGGCCGACGACGGCACCCCCCAGTTCCTGTTCCGCGGCCGCGGGCCATCTCCCGAGGGCACCGTCTAGACAGCACCGTCTGGACAGCACCACCAAGACAGCACAGTCTCCTGGACAATGGTGTGTCAAGCACACTATGGTGTGGGGCATGAGCGAGTCCTTCGATCCCCATCTGCAGGAGCTTCGGCGCGGCACCGTCGTGCTGGCGTGCCTGCGACTGCTGCGCACCCCCGGGTACGGATACAGCCTTCTCGAGCAGCTCGAGTCACGCGGCTTCACCACGGATGCCAACACCCTCTACCCGCTGCTGCGGCGTCTCGAGAAGCAGGGGTTCCTGACCAGCGAGTGGAACACCGAGGACTCCAGACCCCGGAAGTTCTACGTCACCTCGGCCGACGGCACCAGCCTGGCCGAGACCCTCAGCCAGGACTGGGCCGATCTCACCCGGTCCATCGCCTCCCTCACCGACGATCCGGGAACGCCCGAGGAGAACTGACATGACCACCACCTTGACCGAGCGCTACATCAGCGCCACGACCGACTCCCTCCCGCTCGAGACCCAGAGCGACGTGCGCGCCGAGCTCGAGGCCTCCATCGCCGACGCCATCGAGTCGCGCCTCGAGCAGGGCGAGGACCCTGCCGAGGCCGAGCGCGCCGTGCTCACCGATCTCGGTGACCCGGTCGCCCTCGCCGCGAGCTACGCCGACCGGCCGCTGCACCTGCTGGGACCGCGCTACTACCTGGCCTGGTGGCGGCTGCTCAAGCTCCTGCTGGCCATCGTGCCCGCCGCCGCCGTCGGCGGTGTCGCCCTCGTCCAGGTCATCATCGGCGCCCCGGTCGGGGAGGTCATCGGGCAGGCGATCGGCGTGGGGATCTCCGCAACCGTGCACGTGTTCTTCTGGGTGACGCTGATGTTCGTCGTCCTGGAGCGCACCGGGTCCGCTACCGGCCACGACTGGGACCTCGACCAGCTGCCGGAGCCGCGCCCCACGGGGGCGGGCCGCTCCGAGGTGGTCGCCTCCGTGGTGTTCGCCGGGCTGATGATCGGTGCGGTGCTCTGGGACCGCTTCCGCGGATTCGTGCAGATCGACGGCCACGCCCGCGACCTCCAGATCCTCCACCCGCAGCTGTGGCCCTGGGCGCTGCTCGGCATGCTCGCGCTCCTCCTGCTCGAGGTCGGTCTCGCCGTCCTCGTCCATCTGCGCCGCGGCTGGACCACGGGCCTGGCTGTCGCCAACACCGCTCTCGCGGCGGTGTGGGTCAGCGTGATTCTGACCCTGCTGGGCAACGAGCGCCTGGTGAATCCCCAGTTCATGGGCCTCGTCCTCCCCAGCGACGGGGGCGGGCCGGACACGGCTCGCGTGGTCGTGGTCCTGTTCGTGCTGAGCGTCATCGGAGTCGCCGCGTGGGACACCATCGATGGCTGGCGCAAGGCCGGTCGTGAGGCGAAGCATCGGGCGACGGCCCCCGAGACCGGCCTGCCGGTCTGATCTCTCGCCCCGCGATGCTCACGGAGCGGAGGAACCCGTGACGTCCCCGTGGCGTCCGTGGTCAGAGCTCGGTCGTGGCGGTGCCTCCGGGCGGGCGCTCTCCGGACACCTTCGCCTTGAGGATCTGCGCGAGCCCGGCGGCCTTGCCCCCGGGCAGGCCCCAGAACTGGGCGGATTCGCCGCTGACCCGCAGCAGCCCCAGGTTCGGGTCGTCCGCGCCGCCGGGGAAGTAGGCCTCCGCCCGTTTGGTCCACAGCTGCTCGACCAGGGCACGGTCTTCGACGAACTCCGCGCTCCCGGCCACCGACAGCCACGAGCCTGCCTGCGAGATCGAGAGATTCACCTGCGAGGCGCTGCGCAGCGCCTCGGCCTGCCCACCCTGCAGTCCGACGAAGAACCAGACGTCCCCATCATCGGTCACCCCCTGGACGGACAGGGGGTGGGACAGGAGCTTGCCGTTCGGAAGCGCGGTGGTGAGCATGACAATGTCGGCGTCGCGGAGCGTGTCCACGACGTCCTCCAGGGCCAGGGTGTCGTCGGTCATCTGGGATCCTCCCGTGTCGCCGGTGCTGTCCCCTCCGACGGTACAAGCCTGCTCCTGCCCCGGGTGCGTAACCGACCGTTCGGTACCGATCACCCCTCGTCGTGAGACCCGCGATGCCGTACTTTGACAAAAGTGACCACAGACTTCGCGCAGCCAGCCCCGGAGCCCCGCCTTGGCGCATCCGGCGCCGTCGCCCTCGGCATCACCGTCGGCATCTCCGCCGCCGTGGGCCGCACCCCCCTGATCCGTCTCGACCATCTCTTCCCGGACTCCGGGATCGAGATCCTCGCCAAGCTCGAGTCCGTCAATCCTGGCGGCAGCACCAAGGACCGTCCGGCGCTGGCGATGGTGCGCGACGCCTTCGCACGCGGGCACCTCGTGGCCGGGGGCACGGTGGTCGAGTCGAGCTCCGGCAACCTCGGGGTCGCCCTGGCACGGGTGTGCTCCACGCACGGCGTGAACTTCGTGTGCGTGGTCGATTCCCGCACCAATGCCACCACGGTGGCCACCATCCGGGCGCTCGGCGGGCAGGTCGAGATGGTCTCGGAGCCCGACCCAGAGACCGGCGACCTGCTCACCGCCCGGCTGCACCGCGTCGAGCAGCTGCTCGAGCAGATCCCGGACGCGGTGAACCTCTACCAGTACGGCAATCCTGAGAACCCCGGCGCTCACGCGGCCGGCACCATGGCCGAGATCGCCGAGGCCACCGGCCATCGCCTCGACGTGCTGATGGCGGCCGTGAGCACCACCGGCACGATCGCCGGGTGCACCGCGTACCTCCGCGAGAACTCCATGGACACCCGCACGGTCGCGGTCGACGCCGAGGGCAGCGTCCTGTTCGGCGGCACGGCCGCACCGCGCCCGCTGCCCGGATTGGGTGCGGGCGTGGTCACCGACATCTCCCGCACGGTTGATCCGGATCGCGTGGTGCGCGTCAGCGGGCTGGACTGCGTGGTCGGGGCGCGCCTGCTGGCTCGCCGCGAGGGCATCCTCGCCGGCGCCTCCACCGGCGGCATCGTCCACACGCTGGGCTCCCTGGTTCCCGAGCTCGCACCAGGCTCGCGGGTGGCGTTCATCGTGCACGACGGCGGCGTGCCCTATCTCAGCACGGTCTACGACGACGACTGGGTCGAAGGGACCCTCGGGGCCGACGCCGACGCCCTGGCCGACGCCACCGCATCATTGCAGGCCACGGCATCCCGGCCAGCCGCCGCGCGACGTGGCGGACCAGGGCGTCCATGAGCACCCAGGACGCACCGTGACCGGCGCCGACGCGACCGGTCCCCGGCGACGGCTGGCCGTGGTGGGAGCAGGACCGAAGGCGCTGTTCGCCCTCGAAGCACTCGCGGCGCACCTCACCGCAGACCTCGCCGCCGGCGCCGGGGCCGGCGCCGGGGCCGTCAGCACCGAGAGAGCCGGCGCCGCCGTCGTGGACGTGACGGTGCTGGACCCCGCCGGGACTCCCGGGACCGGTGCCGCCTACGCCCTCGACCAACCGCCCTACCTCCGCCTGAACGTCTCCGCGGGGATCCTCGATGCACCCGCCACCGGGACGGGGACGTCGTTCCCCTCCTGGGTGCGCCGAGAGCACCCCGGGCTCGCCGAGGATCCGTATCCGCCGCGTGCCGTCGTCGGCGCCTATCTCACGCAGCGGTGGGGATGGATGGAGGACGCGCTGTCCCCGGCCGGCACCCTGCGCCACCTCCAGTGCCGTGTCGTCTCGGTGGAGCCCCGTGATGGACGGTGGCGGGTCGGGATCGAGCAGCCCGCGACGGCTGACGGCGCTGCGTCCTGGGACGCCACGACCGACGGCGCGGCGCCCCGGGAGATGGCACCCACCCTGCTCGATCGGTTCGACGAGGTGCTCCTCGCCACCGGCCATGCGGCCCGCCACCACGGCGCTCTCGCCAGGTCGTGGAGCGGCCCGCTCCCCCTCCGACCTGCCGTGCTCCCGGTCAAGGCCATGCTCGGTCCTGAGCAGGTCCCTCCCGGAGCCCGGGTGGCGGTCCGAGGCGCGGCCCTGACCTTCCTGGACGCCGCGCTAGCCCTCACCGAAGGGCGGGGTGGTAGGTTCGACCCGCATCCCCGTCGCGAGAGGACGGTCGTCCACATCCGGGGAGCAGAGGAGCCGGCAACGATCCTCCCGATCGCGCGTCACGGCCTGCTGCTGGACGCGAAACCCGATCCCGGCACGCCGCCGCCTCCCGCAGGCGCCGCTGCGATCGAGGACGGGAAGCGGCGTCTCCGTGCCGCGACCAGCTCCCAGGGGGAGATCGCCCGGGATGTGGTGCTCGATGTGGTCCTCGATGCCGCGACCGCCATGCTCCGGGGAGCGGGAGCCTCCGCCGCCGAACGGTACCGCGCGGTCGAGCACACCCTCGCCACCGGTGCCGAGCCCGATCTTCCCTCCGGCCCGGGTCGCGCCGAGCGGGCCCTGCGCCGCAGCGTGGCCGTGGCGGAGGGGGCCCGTGCGCCGGGCCCCGCCTGGGCGCTGGGCCGCACCTGGTCCGCGCTCTACCCGCTGATCACCGCCGGTCTCCGCGGCAGCGACATGACTGTGGCCGAGTGGGAGGCGTTTCGCCGCACCGCCCAGGTGCTGGAGCGCTTCGCCTTCGGCCCGCCGCTGGTCAATGCCCGCAAACTGCTGGCCATGCTCGATTCCGGCGCGGTGGACCTGTCCTGGCTCGAGGCAAGCACCGCGATCGATGCCCGCGGTCTCCAGGGGATCCCGCACGGTGCCGGGGCCGCGGACCTCGTGGTCGACGCGGTGCTGTCCCCGCCCGGCGTCGTCGGGATCGCCGACGAGCTCACGGAGCACCTGCTCAGGTCGGGTCTCGTGAGCGTCCGCCCAGGACGACGCGGGGCGGTCGTCGATCCCGACGCCACGGCGCGCCGGGCCGACGGGAGCCGTGCGGAGGGACTCGCGCTGCTCGGCCGCCCGACGGAGGACCACGTGATCGGCCACGACACCCTTAACCGGCACCTGCACACCGAGATCCAGCACTGGGCCGCTCGCCTCGCGCACACCCTCAGGGACCCCGTCGGACGCGCGATCAACCGACCCGTCGGACCTTCTGTCGAGGGACCTGCCGGGGGCCCGACCGCAGGGATGATGGGCGACGGCGCGGCCGAGGGCCGTGCTCCGGGAGAATCCACTGGATACGACCCGGCGGCGAGGTCCGCCGCCGGAACGCACTGAGAGAGCAAGGAGAGTGCAGGGAATGACGGCGACACCGCGCACAGAGGGCCTCCGCACGGACGAGGCCCCGCCTGAGGGGGATGACCTGCGCGCGGGGTGCCGGGGCATCCCGTCCCTGTCGGCACGGCTCGAGCCGTGGATGCGGGAGCTGCTCGCCGACCCCACGGCGTGCGCAGCGCTGCTCGAGGAGCACGGCAGCCCGGTGAACGTGCACGACTTCGGCACGCTCACGCGCAACGCGCACGAGCTGACCGCCGTGGCCGAGTCCGAGGGCGTCGCCCTGAGGATCTTCGTGGCCCGCAAAGCCAACAAGACGCTCGGGCTGGTCCGCGCCGCGCACGCGGCCGGGCTGGGACTCGACGTGGGCAGCCATCGCGAACTCTCCCAGGTCCTGGATCTCGGCGTGCCCGCCGGCGACGTGGTCGTCACCGCCGCCATCAAACCGGCCCCGCTGCTGCGCCTCGCGCTGGATTCCGGAGCGATGCTCGTGCTCGACAACCTCGACGAAGCCGCCGCCGTCGAGGCGGAGATCGCCCGCGAGCCGCTCGACCCGCCGCGGCCCGTCGCACTGCGTCTCGCGCCGACGCCGAGCGACGTCGTGGGCCCCACCCGCTTCGGCGAATCCGCCTCCAGCTGGCAGGGCTGGGCCGGATCCCGGGAGGCCTCCCGCGGCGGACTGCAGATCCAGGGGATCCACTTCCACCTGCACGGCTACGACCCCCTTGCCCGTGCTCAGGCCCTCGGCGAGGCCCTCGGCCTGGTCGACGCCCTGCGGTCGAGCGGACACCCCGTGAGCTTCATCGACATCGGCGGCGGGATCCCCATGTCCTACCTCGATGATGCCGAGCAGTGGGCAGCGTTCTGGGAGTCCCACGACCACCAGAGCGACGATCCGACGGAGTCTCTGACCTGGCGCGGGGAGCCGCTGCGGCAGGTCTATCCCTACCACCAGCAGGTGGTGCGCGGTCAGTGGCTGCGCACCCTCCTCGGAGCGGAGGTCCTGCCCGGGGTCCGCGCCGCCGACGCGCTGCGGGAGCGGGAGCTGGAGCTGCGCTGCGAGCCCGGCCGGTCGATGCTCGACGGCTGCGGGATGACCCTCGCCCGCACCGTGCAGCGCACCACGACCAGCGACGGGATCCCCCTGATCGGGCTGGAGATGAACCGCACCCAGTGCCGTTCCACCTCCGACGACTTCCTCGTCGACCCGATCCTGGTGAGGACCGGCGGGGAGGCGTCGGCCCCGGTGGACGCCTTCCTCGTGGGCGCCTACTGCATCGAGGCCGAGCTGATCCTGCGCCGGCGCCTGCGCTTCCCGGGCGGGGTGGCGATCGGCGACGTGGTGGCGCTGCCGAACACCGCTGGCTACCTCATGCACATCCTCGAGAGTGCCTCACACCAGATCCCGCTGGCCTCGAACGTCGTGCACGGTCCGGACGGGATCCGGCGGGACCGGATCGATGCCGTCCCGCCGCAGCGCCCGTGGACGGACGCACCGCACGACTGACGAGCCGTCGCTTCGACCACGACGTCCCGGCCGGCCCGGCAGGAGCTCCGGGCCGGCCCGGCAGGAGCCCAGCGCCCAGACCGGCGCCGTGGCGGCCGACCGCTCAGGGATCAGCTCTGCAGCGGATAGTCCACATAGGCGAGGCGGCGGGAGTCCGGGGCCCAGCTGTTCACGTTCATGGTGCCCTGCCCACCGAACACGGCGGTCAGATCGCGGATGCCGGTGCCGTCGGCTGCGCCCAGGCGCAGGATCACCTCGCGATCCGCCGGGTGCCCTTCGGTGCCGGGCGGGAAGCTGACGTAGGCGAGGCGAGCACCGTCCGGGGAGAGGTGCGGGAACCAGTTCACGCGCTCATCATCGGTGAGCTGCTCCCTCCCGGTGCCGTCGGGGCGCATGCGGAAGAGCTGGGCGTGCCCGGCCACGGTGCGGGATCGCTCGGAGTTGAAGTAGATCCAGGCCCCGTCCGGGGAGTACTCCGGGCCGTCGTCGGGGAACTCGTCCTTGGTGAGCTGGGTGCTCTCGCCGCCCTCAGCGCGGATCGTGAAAAGGTTCGGCGGCACCCAGGACCCGTCGGAGCGTCGCTGGACGCCGGTGTAGGCGAGCGTGGCACCGTCAGGGCTGACGCCATGCAGGTAGTGCAGGAGCCCGTCCTCGAGGGTGATCTGCTCGGCGGGGCCGCCGGTGAGCAGGGCTCGGTGGATGTGGCTGTCGTCGGCGGAGACGAACACGTGCTCTCCGTCCGGATCGAGCACGTGGTCGTTGTTCAGCGGGGCCATGCCGTCGAGCGGGATCCGCTGCGGCGCACCGCCGGCCCGGCCCGGGAGGTCCAGGTCCCCACCGTCGTCCAGGGCCCCACCGTCGTCCAGGTCCAGGCGGAACAGGTGGCCGTCGCCGTTGAGGATCAGCGCGGCGCCGTCCAGCGTCCAGTTCGGCGCCTCGTACAGCACCGCCTCGGACTCGTGAAGGATCTGGTCCTCCCCGGTCTCGACGTCGAGCACGTGGATCCGTGAGCGCTGTCCGGGGGCGAGGGTGCGTGGCATGGGAGTCCTAGTCGTTGACGTCCCTCGCGAGTGCGGGGGCTTCCATCTTCCCTGGTCCAGCTCCGGCACCCGGCATCGGCACAGCGTGACCGAGGCACGGCACCTCGTGCGACGTGCAGAACCGCTCAGCTGCCGTCGGCCTCGAGGGTCCACTGCGGATGCCAGTCCAGCAGTCGTTGCGCGGAGTCGTCGGCGATGGCATGAGGCGCCGAGGTGACCGCGATCGCCTCGTACGGCCCGCCGCGCTCCCGGCGCAGCGCCGCCATCACCGCCGCCGCGAGATCCTCCGGGTGCAGCGCGGAATGCACAGACCCGTCGCCAAGACGCTTGAGCTCGGCCGGTTCCTCCGGCAGCACCGGGTTGTGCCAGCGCGGCCACTTCTCCGCGGTGGTCGGGAAGGCGAGCCGCAGAGAGGTGACCGTGATCGGGCCCTCCTCGGGGGTGGGCGGTGCGCCCTCGACGGCCATCCGCAGCGCCTGCTCGGCCAGTCGTTTCGTCACGCCGTACAGCTCGATCGCGTCGGGCGCGGTGCCGGCCGGGATCGGCTCGAGGCTGTAGCGGTCGAAGACGGACAGGCTGCTGATGTGCACGAAGGAGCGTGCCCCGGCCCGGCGAGCGAGGCGCAGCGCCAACAGCACGGAGCCGACGTTGACCGTGACCGCCTGCGCGGTCCCGGGCAGCTGCTCGGCCTCGCTGCCGCATGGGAGCAGGGCGGCCAGATGCACCACCGCGTCAGCCCCCTCGACAGCCTCCGCCAGCAGCTCCGCGTCGTCGGCCTCGCCGATCACCTCCCGCACCCCGTGGACCGGGGCGGCGCTGCGGTCGAACACGGTCAGCTCACGCTCGTCACGCCAGGCGGTCACCAAGGAGCTGCCCACGCCGCCCTTGCCGCCGATCAGTGTGATGCGCATGACGGCATCCTCGCAGAGACCCTCCGCTCACGCAGAGATTCGCGCAGCCCGGGCCTCCGCGGCGTCCGCCATCACCAGCATCCCGTTCAGATGCCCGCCGGAGAGTGCCCCGCCCGCCGCGGAGGCGCCCACCTGGGCGCTGGGATCTGCGGCATTGCCCGCCACCCAGACCCCCGGCACCTCAGTGGTGCCGGCGAAACCGGTCGAGACCTTCTCCCCCATTCCTCCGGGGACCTCCTCGACGGTGAGGCCCAGTTCCTCCAGCCCGTCCAGGCGAGGGTGCATCACGGTCGCCGCAACCAGCACTGTGCGCGAGACCAGCTCGCCGTCGATGAGGCGCACCCCGGCGATCCCGCCGTCGGCTGCGGCGACGATCTCCTGGATGCCGGTCTCGACCAGGCGGATGCCCCGTGCGGCGCAGAGCTCCCTGGCGTCCTGATCGGGCTCGAAGCCGTGGGTGAAGACGGTGATGTCGTCGCTGAGCTGGCGGAACATGAGGGCCTGGTGGATCGAGGCGGGGCGGGTGGCGATGATGCCGATCGGCTCGTCGCGCACCTCCCAGCCGTGACAGAAGGGGCAGTGCACGAGGCCGCGGCCCCAGTGCGCGGCAAGGCCGGGGATCTCGGGCAGCTCGTCGCGGAGCCCGGTGGCGACCAGCAGGCAGCGCGCGGTCAGCTCCTGGCCGTCGGTGAGGGTGACGGTGAAGCGCAGGTCCCCGTCGGCCGACGGCTCGGCGCTGCGCGACGCGGTCACCTCGCCCGCGACGATGATGCCGCCGTACTGCTGCACTTCGGCGCGACCCCGCGCGAGGTACTCCGCAGGCGGGGTGCCTTCGTTGCCGAGCAGGCCGTGGATCCCCTCGGCGGGAGCGTTGCGGGGCGTGCCGGAGTCGATCACGACGACACTGCGGCGGGAGCGGGCGAGCATCAGCGCACCGCTCAGGCCGGCGGCGCCGCCACCGATCACGATGGCATCGACGAGATCAGCGGGGAGGTCGGCGGGCAGAAAGGAGGACTGGAGTGCTTCAGGGGTGTTCATGCCGTAAAGCTAGACACGCCTTGCCACTCCTGCATAGCATCTTGCGCATGACGCAAACTTCAGAGGGTGTGGATGGCCTGGTGCGACAAAGACTGCGTGCTCTGCGTCTCGCCCAGGGGCTCTCGCTCGGCGATCTGGCCACCCGCGCCCACCTCAGCCCCTCCACCCTCTCCCGGATCGAGAACGGTCAGCGTCGCCTCGCGCTCGATCAGCTGGTCACCCTCGCCCGGGCGCTCGACACGGGGCTGGATGAGCTGGTCGAGGTGCAGAGCGAGGAGGTGGTCTCGCATCCGAGCACTGATCACGGGCAGGATGTCCTGCGCTGGCGGATCCGCCACTCCCCCGATTCCGTGATCCTGCGCCAGCGTGTGACCGGCCCGCCGCCCGCGCAGAACCGGATGCGCGCCCACCCTGGCCACGAGTGGCTGGTGGTGCTCTCCGGGACGCTCACCCTGCTGCTCGGCGAGCGCCGCTACCGGGTGGGCACGAACCAGTCCGCGGAGTTCGACACGATGCTGCCCCACGCCTTCGGCGCCGAGGGCGGGCCGGTAGACGTGCTGATGATCGTGGACCCCGAGGCGCGGAAGGGACACCGAGGCGACGAGGCCCCCTGAGCCTTTCGATATGTTCCCCGCTTCACACAGCATCGGGCATACAGGACAGGATTCCAGGCGCATACTGACCTCGACGCCGCCGAGATGACGACGCCTCACCGCGGGTGAGCGTGAGCCGCCCGTTCCTGGACGAAGGATCTGGCGATGTCCACACAACCCGCTTCCGCACCCCGGCCCACTGTTGCCGCACCGCGCCCGGCAGCCCCGCTGGCCCCGTCTCTCCGCACCGCCCCGTCGGCCCTGAACGCGTACCCCTGGTACCTGCGGTTCTCGTGGCTGCTCGCGCTGGGCGGGGGGATCATCGCGTACATCGTGACCTTCGTGATCATGCTGCTGACCCGGAACCCCACCATGGTGCCGACCGTGCTGCTGGTGGGTGCGGCGACGATCCCGCTCACGGTGCTGCTGTTCGCGCAGTCCAGCAAGGTGGGCTCGCTGGTCCCTACCCGCATCGTGCTGGTCACTGCCGTCCTCGGCGGACTGTTCGGGATCTGCGCCGCCGGTCTTGAGGAGGCCATCGCCGGGATCGCGCTCGGCAAGGCGTCGGTACTGCTGGTCGGCATCATCGAGGAGAGCGCGAAGCTGGTGGTGCCGCTGATCGTGCTGGCGCTCGCTCACCGTGTGACCCGCGGCGGTGGGATCGTCATCGGGATCGCCTCCGCCACCGGCTTCGCGGTGCTCGAGACCATGGGCTACGGCTTCAACGCCCTGCTGTCCAAGAACGGCGGGCTGGGCGCTCTGGATGCAACGCTGGTGCTGCGCGGGATCCTGGTGCCGGCCGGTCACGTGGCCTGGACCGGCGCGATCTGCGCGGCGCTCTGGTATCTGGTGGAGACCACGCATAAGGGGCGCGGGGTGCTCGCCCTGGTCGTCTCCTACGCCGGCGCGATCGTCCTCCACACCGCCTGGGACGCGACCACCAGTGGGATCCTCCATCTGCTGATCGGGCTGGTCAGCGTGGCCGCGCTGGTGACGTTGACGATCCTCGCGCATCGCGCGTTCGTGCGGCGCAGCGCATCGGCCCTCGACGCAGGCAGCCCGGAACCGGTCAGCGCCCGCCCTTAGGTTGCCGCGCTGCGACTTCCCAGCCACAGTGCAAGGCGGCCCTCGACCCCGAGCCAAGGCTCGAGCCCGGCCTCCCACTCCTGCGCGGTGAGCAGGCAGCGCCCGAAGGCCTCCCAGGAGCGAGCCCCGCAGGATCGGGTCGATCGCGGAGAGCACTGCGACGGGCAGGGAATATCCGCCCCTCCCAATTAGTTGAAAGTGGATAGACCTGGGGATGTCGGCCACGTCGGCGGGCACCTACCCCACTCCCCTCACCGCGGGATCGAGTCGGTCGTCGGCGAGATCCGCGCCCGCGGCGAGAAGATCTGAAAGGAACCTTTCCCATGGCCAGCAAGAACGAAGCCCGCACCACCGTGAAGCTGCGCTCCACCGCAGGGACCGGCTTCACCTACATGACCACCAAGAACCGCCGGAACACCCCGGATCGGCTCACCGCCCGCAAGTTCGACCCGCGAGCGGGAGCCGTCGTCCCGTTCCGGGAGGAGCGCTGATGGCCAAGACCTCGAAGATCGCCGCCGACCGTCGCCGCCGCGAGGTGGTGGCCCGCCACGCCGAGCAGCGCCGCGCCCTGAAGGCCGCGCTCAAAGACCCCTCGACTCCCGCGAGCGAGAAAGTGATCGCCCAGCGATCGCTGCAGCGCCTCCCCCGGGATGCGAGCCCGACGCGGCTGCGCAATCGCGATGCGATCGATGGGCGACCCCGCGGGCACCTGCGCTCCTTCGGGCTCTCCCGGGTGCGCTTCCGCGAGATGGCGCACCGCGGCGAGCTGCCCGGCATCACAAAATCCAGCTGGTGACCGCGGCGCCTCACCGCGCCAGGCTCACCCCTCCCCGCTGCTCCGGCGAGACATCGCCAGGAGCAGACCGGAAAGGAATCGACTATGAAGTCCTCCATCCATCCCACCTACCAGCCCGTCGTCTTCCGTGACGCGAGCGCCGACTTCTCCTTCCTGACCCGCTCCACCCGCAGCTCCGACAAGTCGGTGACCTGGGAGGACGGCATGGAGTACCCGGTGATCGACGTCGAGGTCTCCTCGGCCTCGCACCCCTTCTATACCGGCAAGGCCACAGTGCTGGACACCGCCGGTCGGGTGGAGAAGTTCCGCCGCCGCTACGGGCAGGCTGGCGCCTGACCCTCGGCTCCACGCTGCGGTCCGGGTGAGCGGCGGCGACGCCGCCCGCCCGGACTGTGCTGCTGGTCGAGGGACCCGACTCCCGTCACCACAGGTGATCCCGTCGGCCCTGGGAATAAAACACTGGGCTTCTCGGTTGATCCCTGATAGCGTCCGACGAGTTCATGGGTGGTCGAGCCTGTGAATCGGACCGACGATGACTCGTCACCCGGCGGAGAACCCGCCACCAGGGCGTGAAATCCGCCCGCTCGACCACTGCGAACCCCGCGGCTCGCGCACTGCCATGACGGCAGCGCATCCCGAGCCCACCTCGCAGGGCCTGCGCCCTCGCGCCGCCTCCATCCCGCCGACTCGGCGGCCTCCCGTGGAGCATCGCGACCGGTGCGCGCCACCGGCCACGGCCCCGCCCCAGCGGAGCTCGGCCAGCGACCATCCGCCCCAGCGGAGACCTCGCGCCCCGCGCAGCATGCGCATCCCGGCACTCTGCCGGACCCAGACATCCCGTCGGCCCAGGGCCGACACCGAAGGAGCAGTTCCCATGCAGTATCAGACCAAGAATCACGAGCATCACGTGCAGTCCCCCCAGTCGCATCTCGTCGTCTTCCGCGACCAGAGCGCGGGCCTGCGCTATCTCACCCGCTCCACCCGCACCTCGGAGCACACCACCACCTGGGAGGACGGCAACGTCTACCCCGTCGTGGAGGTGGACCTGTCCTCCGCCGCCCATCTGGCACGCCAGCAGGAGCGTCACCCCCAGCGAGAGCTGGCCGGCGCCGCCGCCTGAGGCGCGCGGGCTGAGCCGCACGACCTGAGGCGCGCGGGCTGAGTGCGGGCGTGAGCTCCGCGCTGAGGAGCTCAGCACAGAGAAGCTCCGCTCCAAGAGACGAGCCGTAGGTCCGCTCCCCCTCTGCAGAGAGGAGGGCGAGGACCTACGGCTCGTTCGTGGTGGGGCAGGACGCCCGGACCCGGCGGACCGGTTCAGGCCGCCGCGGCGCCGCGCTTCTTGGACACCAGGTCGAAGGCGACGGCCGCCAGCAGCACCAGGCCCTTGATGGTCATCTGCCAGGAGGGATCCACGGCGAGGATCGAGAGGCCGATGTTCAGCACGCCCATGATCAGCGCACCGATCATGGCGCCCGAGATCTTGCCGACGCCACCGGTGACTGCGGCGCCACCGATGAAGCAGGCGGCGATCGCGTCGAGCTCATAGGACTGACCGGCACTCGCCACGGCGGCGCCGGCACGGGCGGTGACCACGATGCCTGCGACGGCGGCCAGGAGCCCCGCCAGCACGAAGATCCCGAAGGTGGTGCCCTTGGCGTTGACGCCGGAGAGCTCCGCCGCGCGATAGTTGCCGCCGATCGCGTAGATGTCGCGCCCGAAGCGGGTGTTCTGGAGCACGAAGGTGAAGGCCAGCATCAGGACACCGACGATCGCGAGCACGATCGGGAAGCCGCCGGTGGACTTCGCCATCAGGTAGGCGAAGAAGCCCAGCACCACGATGCCCGCAGCGGCCTTGGCCCAGTAGACCTTGGCCGGCTCGACCGCGAGGCCGTGCTTGCGCATCTCCCCGCGACGGCGCAGCCCGGAGAGGATCAGGCCGGCGGCGCCGAGCGCGGCGATCAGCAGGGTGATCCCGTCGAGGTAGCCGATGGCCGGGGTGTTGGTGAAGCCCAGGACGTTCGGGATCGCCCCGTTGCCGATCTCGATGAACGGTCCGGCGAAGCCGGAGATGGTCTCGCCGACCAGCACCTGCGCGATGCCGCGGAAGATCAGCATGCCGGCCAGCGTGACGATGAAGGCGGGGATGCCGACATAGGCGACCCAGAAGCCCTGCCAGGCGCCGACCAGCAGGCCGACCAGCAGCGCGAGGGCGATCGCGAGCGGCCAGGGCAGGCCCCAGCTCGCCATTGCGATGCCCAGCACGCCACCGACCATCGCGACCGTCGAGCCCACGGAGAGGTCGATGTGCCCGGCGATGATCACCAGCATCATGCCGATCGCCAGGATCATCACGTACGCGTTCTGCTGCACCAGGGAGGCGAGGTTGTCGGGCACCAGCAGGCGGCCCCCGGTGAGCACCTGGAACAGGGCGATGATCGCGATCAGCGCCAGGATCAGGCCGGACTGTCGCAGGTCCAGTCGACGCTTCTTCTTGCGCGGTTCGTTCGAGGAGGGTCCGCTCGCGGTCTCCGGCACGGTCTGCACGGCGCTCATGCGCCCACCTCTTCCTTCTCAAGGGTCATCAGGCGCATCAGCGACTCCTGATCGACCTGGTCACGCGGCAGCTCGCCGGTGACACGTCCTTCATTGATGGCATAGATGCGGTCGCAGAGGCCGATGAGCTCCGGCATCTCCGAGGAGATGACGATGACCCCCTTGCCGGCCGCTGCGAGCTCATGGATGTTCTGGTAGATCTCGTACTTCGCGCCGACGTCGATGCCGCGGGTGGGCTCGTCCAGGATCAGCACGTCAGGGTCGGTGTAGATCCACTTCGCCAGCGACACCTTCTGCTGGTTGCCGCCGGAGAGGTTGCCGACGATCGACTCGACGCTCGGGGACTTGATCCGGATGTCGCGCTGGAACTTCTGGGCGACCAGGACCTCCTCACCCTTGTTGACGACCCCGAAGCGGGTGAGCTTGCCCAGCGCCGCCGCGGAGATGTTCTCCCGGATGGTCTGGATCAGGTTCAGCCCGGCATCCTTGCGGTCCTCGGTGACATAGGCGAGCCCGGCATCGATCGCCCGGCGCACCGTGGAGGTGTCGATCTCGCGACCCTCCTTGAGCACGCGGCCCGAGAGGTGCTTGCCGTACTGATGGCCGAAGACGCTCATCGCGAGCTCGGTGCGACCGGCGCCCATCAGCCCGGCGATGCCCACGATCTCCCCGGCATTCAGGGTGAGGTCCACGTGGTCGGAGCTGAGGCGGTCCGGGATGGTGGGATGCGCGACGGTCCAGCCCTCGAACCGCAGCAGCTCCTCGCCGATCTGCGGCACCCGCTCGGGATACCGCTCGTCGAGATCGCGGCCCACCATGGCGCGGATGATCTGGTTCTCGCCCACCGGCTCCTCGCCGTGCATGTCGAGGGTGTCGATGGTCTCGCCGTCACGGATGATCGTGGTGGTGTCCGCGATGTCGGTGATCTCGTTGAGCTTGTGGGAGATGATCACGCAGCTCACACCCTCGGCGCGCAGCTGGCGGATCAGTTCGAGCAGCTGCGCGGAGTCGTCATCGTTCAGGGCCGCGGTGGGCTCGTCGAGGATGAGGAGCTTGACGCGCTTGGAGAGTGCCTTGGCGATCTCGACCAGCTGCTGCTTGCCCACTCCCAGCTCGCCGATGAGGGTGTCGGGGTTCTCCTGGAGTCCGACCTTCGCCAGCAGGCGAAGGGCCTCGCCGCGCATGGCGCGCCACTGGATGATGCCGTGCTCGGTGGGCTGACGGCCGAGGTAGAGGTTCTCGAGGATCGACAGGTTCCCGCACAGCGCGAGCTCCTGATGGATGATCCCGATGCCGGCTTCCTCGGAGTCGCGGATGCTGCGGAACTGGCTGGTCTGGCCCTGGAAGACGATCTCGCCCTCGTAGGAGCCGTGCGGGTACACCCCGGACAGCACCTTCATGAGCGTGGACTTCCCAGCGCCGTTCTCGCCGCAGATCGCGTGGACCTCGCCGGGGAGGACCTCGAGGTCGACGCGCCGCAGCGCGGTGACCGGGCCGAAGCGCTTGCCGATGCCGCGCATCGACAGGATCGGCGTGGGCCGCTCTGCCGCGGTGGTGGTGTCGCTCTGGGTCATGGCGCTCAGAGCCCCAGGTCCGCGGCGGTGTAGAAGCCGGAGTCGACCAGCAGCTCGGGGACCGCGTCGGCGGTGACGACCAGCGGATCGAGCATGAAGGTGGGGACCGCGGTGACGCCGTTGTCGAACTCGGCGCCCTCGGTGATCTCGACGTCCTGTCCCTTCGCGATCTGGTCCACCATCGTGGCGGCCCGGTCTCCGAGGTCGCGGGTGTCCTTCCAGACCGTCATCGACTGCTTCTCGGCAAGCATGTTGATGACGTTCGCCTTGTCGGCGTCCTGCCCGGTCACCAGCGGCCAGTTCTTGCCGGGCTCGAAGCCGCGCGCATCCAGCGCCTGCTCGATGCCCAGTGCCAGGGAGTCGTTCGGGGACAGCACCGCATTCAGGGTGGTGCCGTCGGAGTAGAAGGAGTTCAGGCGGGTCTGCATCTCCGACTGGGCCTTCGCGGACTCCCAGCCGAGGATCCCGATCTGCTGCCAGCCGCTCGCGTCGGCCGGCACCTTGCCGGACGGAGAGACCAGCGTGCCGTCCTCGAAGTAGGGGGACAGCACGCTCCAGGCGCCACCGAAGAACCCGGCGGCATTGGGATCATCCGGCGAACCTCCGAACAGCTCGATCGCGAAGGGACCTGCCTCGGACTCGAGGCCGAGCTGCTCGACCAGGAACTGGCCCTGCAGCTCCCCCACCCGGAAGTTGTCGAAGGAGACGTAGTAGTCCACTCCCTCGGCGCCCTCGATCAGACGGTCATAGGCGATGACGGGAATGCCGCGCTCTTTCGCGCTCTGCACCACCGGCGCCAGCACGGTGCCGTCGATCGGTGCGATCACCAGGATGTCCACCGCGGAGGTGACCATGTTCTGGATCTGGCTGATCTGCTGATCGGTCTTGTTGTCCGCGTACTGCAGCGTGGTCTCGTAGCCGAGGGCCTGGAGAGCCTCGACCAGGTGTGCGCCGTCGCGGTTCCAGCGCTCGAGCGCTTTGGTGGGCATCGAGATGCCGATGACGGCGCTACCTGGGTCGATGCTTCGTGACTGGGTCGGGCGCTCTGCCACACAGGCGCCGAGCAGCACCGTGGACAGGGCGGCGGCTGCACCAGTCCTCAGGACGTCTCGTCTCTTCATCTGTCGTCTCCTCATCGTCGAACACGGGCACGCGCGACGACGCGCGGTCAGTGCGGGAGGGGCCGCGCACGACGCCCGCACGACGGCGGGACAGGTGCCGGCACTTTGTTAGTGAGCCTGATTAACTTAGAGCGACGGTCGCGGCAGGATCAAATCCCACGAGGGCGTTCCACATCACGTCGCCTGCGCACCCCACACGCCGGGTCTATCGTGGGATCATGGCCCGCCTCCGGGCCGCCGCGAGACGAGGTGCCACCGTGATGAGCACACCGGAACGACCGCCGCCACCACCGTTGCGAGAGACCGACGTACTCGTCGTCGGAGCCGGGCCCACCGGCCTGATGGCGGGACTGGTCCTTGCCCGGCGCGGCGTCTCTGCGCTGGTCATCGACCAGAAGCAGGGCCCCACACGGGAATCACGGGCGATCGTGGTCCAGGCCCGCAGCATGGAGATCCTCGACCAGCTGGGACTTGCCCAGTCTGTGCTGGACGGCGGCCAGAGCGCTCTCGGACTCCGTCTCCGCGGCGGACGCTCCCCGGCCGGCATCGACTTCGCCGACCAGCAGCAGGGGTGGACGCCGTTCCCCGGCGCCCAGATCTTCGAGCAGAGCCGCACCGAGACGCTGCTGAGCGAGACGCTCATCGCAGAGGGACGGCCGGTGCTGTTCGAGCACCGGCTGATCTCCTTCGAGGTGTCGGCCACGGAGGACGCCCCCGACGCTGAGCGGCTGCGCGAAGGGCTGGCCGAGATACCGGCGGAAGGACTCATCGAGACGCTGGTCGAGGGCCCGGCCGGCCCGCTGCGGATCCGCGCCCGGTGGATGATCGGGGCTGATGGGGCGAGCTCCCCGGTGCGCCACCAGCTGGGCCTCGGCTTCGAGGGCGTGACCGACGATGCCACCTTCTGCGTCGCTGACCTGCGCGGCGTCGCCGGCGCCCCGTCCGATGCACTGTCGGTGCACCTCGGCCAGGAGCGCTTCGCACTCCTCTTCCCCCTGGGACCGGACGGCCACGCCCGACTGATCTGGCTGCACGGCGACACCCATCCCGAGCAGGAGCAGGCCCTGGCCGGAGCCCGGGAGGACCTCGGCATCCGTTACGAGAAGGTCGAGTGGTTCTCCGCCTACCGGGTCCATCACCGGGTCGCCACCGCATTCCGCGCCGGACCGGTGCTCCTCGCCGGCGACGCCGCCCACGTGCACTCCCCCGTGGGCGGCCAGGGCATGAACACCGGCCTGCAGGACGCCCATCACCTGGCCAACCTTCTGGCGGATGTCGCCGACGGGCACCTCGACGAGGGGGCGCTGGACCGCTACGAGCAGGAACGACGACCGGTCGCGCTCACCCTGATCCGGGCGACGGATCGCGCCTTCGGGGCGATCGGTCGGACGGGCCGGCGCACCGCCTTCCTGCGCCGACGGGGCCGGGATGTGCTCGCCGTCCTCGCGCCGCGGCTGCTGCGCACCCGGTTCGGCCCGTACGCCGCGGGGTTGCTCGGGCAGTTTCGGATCCGGTATCGCGTGGTGCAGAAAGGGCAGGTGCCGCCGCGCTGGGCGCGCGACCGGGCCGTGGGTCTCCGACTGCCGCCGACGGCGGCGAATGCTTCGGCCCTACGCGCGATGGCCTGGCAGCTGCACACCTACGGGGTCGAGGCTGCCCGCCCCGCCTCCGTGCCGGGCTGGATCGAGGGACCGCTCGCCTTCCCTCCGGACTCGCGCACGCGGCTGCGCGTCGACCACCTGTACCTGGTCCGGCCAGACGGCTATGTCGCCGCCTCCTGGCCCGTGCACGCCGGCGCAGTGGCCACGGCTGACGTCGACGCGACGCTCGCGGCGTACCGCATGATCCGCTGACGATGCTCTTCGTCGCCGTGCGCGAGAGTCGACGTCGTGCGCGAGAGTCGATGCCGTGCACGAGAGTCATCGCCGTGTGCGCGGGCCCGAGAAAAACTCACCGGAGTGGGAATACTCCACCCCGCCTCACCGTTGAACTTTCAGTCATCAACGGAGGAGATCCTCATGCAGAAGAACATCCACCCCGACTACCGCCCCGTCATCTTCCGTGACCGGAGCGCCGGGACCACCTTCCTCACAAACTCGACTCGCACCTCCGAGCACACCGTGACCTGGGAGGACGGCCGCGAGTACCCGGTCATCGACGTCGAGGTCTCCGCGGCCTCGCACCCGTTCTGGACCGGTCGCGGCGGCGTGGTCGACACCGCCGGCCGCATCGAGCGCTTCCGCCGCCGCTACGCGGGCAAGGTCGTCACCGCCCAGGGCGCTACGGCCTGAGCATGCCCGCCAGCGCCGGGCCGAGGACCGCAGAGTGACCTCGGCCCGGCACGGTGCGCAACTGGCCCCACCCCACGGGGCCTTCCGGATCCCGCCTCGTCCCACGTGAGGGGCCGTACTCTGCCTCCATGACGATGAGCGAGCAGAGCGTGGCGGCAGAGCTGCCGCGCCATGTCGGCCTCATCATGGACGGCAACCGCCGCTGGGCCAGGGCCCGCGGATACGCCGACGTCAGCACCGGTCACCAGGTCGGCGCCGAACACCTCACGACGGTGCTGCAATGGCTGAGCGTCCGGGGCATCGACCATGCCAGCGTCTACGTGCTCTCCGCGGACAACATCCGCAAGCGGAGCACGCTCGAGGTGGGATTCCTGTTCCACCTGATCGAGACCGTGATCGCCGATCGCATCCACGATGCCGAGCGATGGCAGCTGCACGTCAGCGGAGACCTCGAGCTGCTGCCTGCCTCGACGCGCGCTTCGTTGGAGAGGACGATCGACGAGACCCGCGGCCGTCCGGGACACCTGACCCTGGCGATCGGGTACGACGCTCACGCCGACATACTCGGCGCGCTGCGCCAGGCGGTGACCGATGCCCCGGACGTCAGCGCCGCGCAGTTCTCGGTGGAGTCCATCTCGCAGCATCTCGCCGGCGGTCCGAACAAGGTGATCGACCTGGTCATCAGAACTGGCGGGGATGCCCGGATCTCCGGTTTCTTTCCCTGGCAGAGCACCGGTGCCGAGCTCCACGTGGCGCAGTGCGCATGGCCCGATCTCGCGGAAGCGGACCTCGAGGCAGCACTGGCTCACTATTCGCGAGCGCGACAGCCGCGATAGCGCTGGTCAGCCGAGCACGCCCGCCAGCAGTGGCGCGAGTCGCCCGGCCATCACCCGGTAGCCCTCGGGCGTCGGGTGCAGCAGGTCGCCGAGCAGCTCCATCTCGTCGAAGCCGAGGATCTCAGTGCCGTCGATCAGGGTGATCAGCGGATCGTGGCGCTGCAGCACCTCGACGCTGCGGTGGACCAGCTCGCGGATCTGTCTCTGGGTGAGGCCCACGGCGTTGGGCTGATCCTCGCGGTGCGGTCCGGCGGCAATCGAGCTCATCACCACGATCGGCGCGTCGGTCAGGCGGCGCACATGGTCGACGAATCCGATCACGGCCGGCGGCAGGCTGCGCTCGGAGAAGGTGTCTCCGCCGTAGATGTTCGCGCCGAGGCACAGGGTGACCAGGTCGGGACGGGAGCGGCCGATCGTCTCGGCCAGCGGCGGGTCCAGGTGGCACTGCCCCGCCACGCCCAGCGCCGTCAGCTCGAAGGAGTTCTGCGCGGCGACCAGTGCGGGCCAGGTACCGGTAGGAGTATCGGCCTGGTTGCACTGGGTGATGGAGCTGCCGTGGACGGCCCAGCGGGGGCCGCGCGGACCGGCGGGCGCGAGCTGCGTCGCCCCGTGCAGCATCACCTCGTGGAGAACAGTCGGCGCCGCATGCGGCAGCCACAGCTCGACTCGGGCCGGCCTGCTCGGCAGGTCGATCCAGGTGCTCACGCTCCCGCCGGCCTCCCGGGTTGCCACCAGCTCACCGTCCACCACGACGTCCAGGCGACGTGCCGAACCGGCATGCGCCTCCGTGGTGGTCAGCTCGACCTCGAGGGCGCTCGCGTCGGTGTCGATCTCCAGGCGCACCCCGTTCGGGATCCGTGCCAGCTCGTCGACGTCGGCGTTCATGATCCGCTCGAGATGCGCTGGGGTCACCCGCCAGGGCTGTTGCCCGTCCGGCGTCGTGGACCAGGTGGCGGCGCCGTGCCAGGCCTCGGGCAGGTCCGTCGGCATCACGCGGCGAGCGGTGGGGACGGCGCTGGTCATCGGGGCTCCTTGCACGGCATCGATACCGCGGGCGGCGGGGTGGGATCAGTCAGCGATGCTACAAGCCGCCGCGCCCACACCACTGCCGACGCGATGGGCTGCGCGGGTGGCGTCGGCAGGGGCCTGGGCAGCGGCGAAGGCAGGGACGTGCCGCTCAGACCTGCCCGCCGTCGAAGTAGTCGCGCAGCTCCTGTGACACCGGCGGGACGTCCAGCGGCATCCCGCCGCTGCGTATCGACGTCGCCCCGTACACCCCGGTGGCCACGGCCTCGCGCGCGGCGATGGCCGAGACCTCGGTGGCGCCGCCGGAGCGGGCGAAGCGCAGGAACTCGGCGACGAGGCTGGGATCGGCGCCGCCGTGCCCGCCGTCGGCCCGAGCGATCACCTCGACGGCGTCGGGCCGACCGGGACCCGAGCGTCGCGATTCCCAGATGTGGATCTGATCCCCGCTGCCATCACCCATGTTCTCGATCCGGCCCGCGTCCCCGATCACCGTGTAGTTGCGGAAGTAGTCGGGGGTGAAGTGGCACTGCTGGTAGGAGGCGAGCACGCCGTTGTCCAGCGTCATGTGGAGCATCGAGATGTCCTCGACGTCGATGACGGGGTTCAGCTCCTTCTGGGCGGTGGGTGGCCAGATGTCGGCGTCGTACCAGTCGCGCATCAGCCGGTCGGAGTTGTCGCGCCGATCGGTGATGTCCCCGTAGACGGCGAGGTCGCCGATGCCGGAGACCCGGCGCGTGTAGCCGCCAGCCAACCAGTGGATCACATCGATGTCGTGGGCGCCCTTCTGCAGCAGCAGGCTCATCGACTTCGCGCGCTCGGCATGCCAGTCCTTGAAGTAGAAGTCACCGCCGGCGCCCACGAAGTGACGGCACCAGATCGCGCGCACCCGGCCGATGCGGCCGGAATCGACGATGTCCTTCATCTGCCGCACCACCGGCATGTGGCGCATGTTGTGGCCGATATACAGCCGGGCCCGCTTCTCCTTGGCCATCGCGAGCATCGCGTCGGTGTCCTCGACGCTGATCGCCATCGGCTTCTCGCAGAAGGTGGGGACCCCGGCCTCGAGGGTGGTCAGCGCGACCGAGGCGTGCGCGAAGTCGGGGGTCAGGATCATGACCGCATCGACCTCGTGCTCGGCCAGCAGCTGATCCACGGTGTCCACGGTCGCGATGTCTTCGCCGAGAGCCTCGCGGGCGTTCGCCGTGCCGCGCTCGCTCGGATCGGCCACGACGGTGATCGCCGAGCCCTCCCCCGGCTTATGGGCGTGCACGGCCAGGTAGTGGCGGGAACCGAAGCCGATCACGCCGATCCGGAGGTCGTTCATGAGGGGACCGCTTTCAAGAGGAGCTGGGACAGCACCGCTCCATCGTCACACCTTCGTGGACGGAGCGCAGTGCCCATCTTTGGGGAGCTGACAAATACGAGGCACGAGATCACTCACGACGTGCTTCACCAGGCCACCTGGCCGGGTCTGCTGCTGCGTGTGCGAGCGAGCGCAGATCAGCCATCGGTGCGCCCGAACACGTGCTCCGCGGCGAGCGCGAGCTGCTTCGGCCGCTTCTCGAGATCCAGCAGCAGCACCTCATTGCGGCCCGCGCGCACCAGCGGAGCGGGGACGTAGAGGGTGAGCTGCGGGCCGATGTTCCAGTAGCGGCCCACGCAGAAGCCGTTCACGTAGGCCACCCCGTGGCCAGCGCCGGAGACGTCGAGAAAGGCATCCGTGGGGGCGTCGGCCTCGAAGGAAGCACCGACGAGGACCGGCAGGGCGTCGGTACTGGCTGCCGCAGCGGCGGCTGGTGCGGATGCGGATGCGGATGCGGATGCGGGGATGGTCTCGGCGAGCGCGGGAGCGGACTCGAGCAGCGCGGCGAGCTCCTCCCCCATCTCCTCGAGCGGCCAGGCGTCGGCCTCCCAGCCGTTGAGGAAGCGGATGCTCTGCCATACGCCGCCGAGGATGCCCTTGCGTTCGCCGAGCTTCGGGCCGAAGTTCACGCGGCCCAGGTTCTCCACCAGGATCTCGACGTGCACAGTGCGGTGCCCACCCTCGGGCAGCAGCCGCTCGAGGAAGGGGGTCAGCTCGATCGTGGCCGGATCGATCTGACTCTCCTCGTTGCCGACCACGCCGGTCGCCCCGATGTAGATCCCGTCCACATAGACCCAGGCACGATCGTGCAGGTCGTAGAGCTCCAGCGGGGAAATCTCGGTGCGGCCCTCCCCCTCGACTGCCGCGATCTCGATCTCGCGGGAGAGACGCATCAGGCCCCGCTCGAGCCCGATGTCCTCGAAGGCGGGCGGGGCGGGGTGCACCGGGGCCGTGCGGGTGAAGCGCTCGGTGTCGCGCAACGAGGCGACCTTCTCGATCCTCACCTCGCCGGCGGGCAGGGTCGCGGGCTGTGCGACGAGCTCGAGCTGTGCGAGGTGCTCCTCGAGCGGGGGCAGCTCGCGATGCGTCGCGATGACCTTGCGGAAGGCGCGGAACTTGTCGGTGAGTGCACCGTTCTCGGCGATCGGGGCGTCGTAGTCATAGCTGGTGGTGGTGGGCTGGAGGTAGCCGGAGTGGTTGGCGCCGGCCTGCATGCCGAAGTTGGTGCCGCCATGGGCCATGTAGAAGTTCACGCTCATGCCGTGCTCGAGCATGTCGGCGAGCTCCCCTGCGGCGTCCCCGCCGGTGCGTTCGTGGTGCTCCTCGCCCCAGTGGTCGAACCAGCCGTTCCAGAACTCCATGCACATCTGCGGCTGGGCGGGCAGTTCCTCCTCCGCCATCGCGAGCACCTCGAGGGCGCGGGAGCCGAAGTTCACGGTCGCCAGCGCACCATCGATCGTGCCGCCGGTCAGCCACCTCCGCTCCGGCCCGTCGGAGGTCACGAGCAGCTCCTCGATGCCGCGGGCGATCAAGCCGTCGCGGAGGTGCGCGAGGTACACCTTGTCATCGCCGAAGCTGCCGTACTCGTTCTCCACCTGCACCATCACCACGTTGCCGCCGCGGGCGGCCTGCCGCTGGGCGATCACCGGGATCAGCTGATCGAACCAGGCGTCGACCAGCTTCAGGTACGGGGCGTTGCGGTTGCGCAGGCGCAGGTTGCGGTCGGCAAGGATCCAGCCGGGGAAGCCGCCGTTCTCCCATTCGGCGCAGATATAGGGGCCGGGGCGCACGATCGCGTCCAGACCCTCCTCCGCGGCGATGTCGAGGAAGCGGCCCAGATCTGCGAAGCCCTCGAAGGTGGTGGCGTCGCGGGCCGGCTGGTGCACATTCCAGGCCACATAGGTCTCCACCGTGTTGCAGCCCATCGCGACCAGGCGGCGCAGCCGGTCACGCCACTGCTCGGGGCGGACGCGAAAGTAGTGGAGCGCACCGGAGATCACCAGGTGCGGTGCCCCGGCGCGGAGGAAGCCGTCGGGTGTGGACTGGAGCAGGGCGGTCATCGATGAGAGTCCTCTCGTGTGAAACGTATTGCACCAGTGTGTCAGGCGACGCCGCGCCGGGACACCTCGCCACGCGCCCCGCCCCCGGGAACGCACCCCGCCGCGTGAGCACGTCGGCACGCGGGCACGCGGGCACGGGGGCACGGGGGCACGGGGGCACGGGGGCACCTCCCGCCAGCGGGGCAAAGTGGGGCGATAGATCGAGCTATTCCCCCGGATTGTCACGCTGGCCTGGGGCGCCGGGCGGGGTCGTCCGTCAACGGGTCTGGGTGGGATCCCCGATCCAGCCGACCACCAGCGGGGCGAGGGACGTGCGCTCGTAGGCGATGAACAGGAACGGAGAGTCCAGCACGAGCTCCTGGTCGGGCATCTGGGCCGAGGTCTCGGTCATGATCACCGCGGTGGCTGCGGCGGCCTCCATCCCCTGCTCGTCGATCGTGATCACGGCCTTCTGCACCACCTCGTCGATCACCAGGTCCGGCGCGCCGGTGATGCCCGAGAAGTCGGCGCCGCTGCCGAAGGCGTCGGTCATGCCCAGGCTCTCGAGCGTGCCCTTGAGCGAGGACTCCCAGGCGATGTCAAAGGCGGGAACGGTGAGCTGGGTGGCGGCCTGGGAGGCTTCGAGGCCGCTGAGCAGGGCGGCGAGACCGGAGCCCGGCTCAGGGGCAGCCTCCGCCCACACATCGAGCACTTCCGCCAGCTCTCCGACGGGCTGCACGAGAGCCAGGGCGAGGTCCTCTCCGTAGGTGCCGAGGGTCGTGGCGCGGCAGGTCTCGTCCTCGTACCAGGTGGAGGTGCTGCCGTGGAGCATCTCGGTGCTGCGCTCCTCACCGCCTGCGGTGGTGAAGGTGCCGCCGCCCTTCGTGAGCTCCTCCGGCCAGGCGGCCTTCAGATGCAGTGCGTTGACCAGGACCAATCGGGTGTCAGCGGTCAGGATGCCCTCGGGGAGGAGCTCCTCGATCAAGTCGTTCGTGGACTCCGCAACCCAGTCGTTGATCCCTTCCCGTGCTCCCTCGCGCGTGGCGTCATCGGTGAAGTCCGCTTCGAAGAGCCCGCTGCCGAACCAGGTCGCGAGGTCCTCGAGGTAGGCCTGCTGGACCTCGAACCCTTCCTGGAGCCAGGTGCCGTTCACGAGCGAGGCGCGGGCCGGCTCGGGCGCTTCGTCATCGTCGAGCTTGCGCTCCGCATCGCCGACAGTCGCCAGCAGCTGCGAGAGCGTGTTCGCGTCCTCGGCGAGCTCCTCCATGCTCCCGCCGAGGACCTCTTCCATCTGGGCACGGGTGCTCCCGGCTGCGCCCATCCCGGCCATGATGAGCGCGACCTGCGCGGACAGCGGCGAGCAGACAGCATTGACCTCCGCGCGGTCGATCGCGCCGAGCATCCTCGCGGTGAAGGGAGCTGCCCTCGACCCGGCGCCTTCGGCGGGGCCCGGCTCGGCACGTGGCAGCTCTGCGCTGAGATTCGGCTCCGCACGGAAGGCGTCCTTCGGGGTGCAGGCGGCAAGGTTGACAGCTGCCAGCGGCAGCGCGGATGCGCCCGCCAGCACCGTGCGACGGCGTACGAGGGAATGCTTCAGCTCGGTGCGTGGGGAGGGAGGGATAGTGGCCATGTCCCTATGGAACGAGGTGACGAGGCCCAGCGCAAGGCATCGGTCCGGTGCACTGCGGCCCGACGGGCGCCGGGCGCAGTCGCTGGATCCAGCCGCCGGGCGCTGTCGCCGGAGGCAGTCGCCGGACGCAGTCGCCGGGCGCAGTCGCCGGCGGCAGTCGTCGAGTACTGGTGCGTGAGAGCACGCTCTGGCTATATAGCCAGAGCGTGCTCTCTGTAGCCCGTACTCGACGAGCAGCACGGGTTGGGTCGAGTAACGCGCGGCCGAACGAGCAGCACGGGTTGGGTCGAGCAACGCGCGGCCGAACGAGCAGTACGCGGCGGGTCGAGCAACGCGGGGCCGAACGAGCCGCGCGGGTTGGGTCCAGCAGCGCGGGGCCGAACGAGCCGCGCGGGTTGGGTCCAGCAGCGCGGGGCGGGACGAGCAGCGCGCGGGACCGGGCGCCGCGGCATGAGATGGCGCGAGCCCGGTCCCGGCGCAGCGCCGCCGCGCAGTGCCGGATGTCAGCCCTTGACCGACCCCTCCGTGAGGCCGCCGCGCCAGAAGCGCTGCAGGACCAGGATGAGGATCGCCAGCGGGATCACCGACAGCAGGGCGCCGGTGGTGGTGAGCTGGTAGAACTCCGGCAGGCGATCCGTCTGCGCCCGCCAGTTGTCCAGGCCCAGAGTGATCGGGTAGAGCTTCTCGTCGGCCAGCATGACCAGCGGGAGCATGTAGTTGTTCCAGATCGCGACGAACTGGAACAGCAGGACGGTCACGATGGCGGGGGTGAGCTGCGGCAGCGCGATGCGGTGGAACAGCCCCAGCTCCCCCACGCCGTCGATCCGGCCCGCCTCGAGCAGCTCGTCGGGCACTGCGGCGTTGGCGTAGATCGAGGCCAGGAACAGGCCGAACGGGCTCACCAGCGACGGGATCAGCACTGCCCAGACGGTGTTGGTGATGCCGATCGAGGAGAACAGGAAGAACAGCGGCAGAGCCACGGCGGTGCCGGGAACCAGCACACCGCCCAGGACCATTCCGTACACGAGCTTCCGGCCCCGGAAACGGTACTTGGCCAGGGCATACCCGGCGGCGACCGAGAAGTAGGTGGCCAGCACGGAGCCGACCCCGGAGTACAGCAGCGAGTTCAGGCCCCAGCGCGGGAAGATCCCGCCGTTGGCATCGAACACGGCCCTGATGTTCTCCCACAGCTGGAAGTTCTCGCCGAACCAGAAGCCGCTGGTGGCGAAGAGGTCCTCGGTGGACTTCGTGGCGTTGATGACGACCCAGTACACCGGGACCAGGAAGTACAGCGCGACGATAGCGAGGATCGCGGTGACGATGATCGTGGTGGTCGGCTTGCGACCGGCGTCCCGGGAACCGGCGCGGCCGTCTCCCAGAGCTGCTTTCGCAGCATTGCCGAGAGGCTTACGTCGAGCAGTGGTCGTCTCGGTGGCGTCGGTGGTGCTCATGAGCGCTTCTCCGTCCAGTTCGAGACTCCCAGGGCGATGGCCGAGAGCAGGAAGGCGGCAAGTGCGATGATCACGGACTGCGCCGCCGCCATGCCGATGTCGTTGTACTGGAATGCGAAGGCGTAAGCGGACATGTTCGGGGTGTACTCCGAGGTGATGCCCGCGCTCATCGTCTGCAGCAGCCGCGGTTCGGCGAACAGCTGCAGCGTGCCGATGATCGAGAAGATGATCGTCAGCATCAGGGCCGGGCGGATCAGCGGCAGCTGGATCGAGGTCGCGACACGGAACGAGTTCGCGCCGTCGATCTTCGCGGCTTCGTACAGCTCGCCGGGGATCGACTTCAGCTGAGCGATGATGATGAGCATGTTGTAGCCCGTGTAGGTCCAGGTCACGATGTTCGCGATGGACCACAGCACCATGTCCGGGCCGAGGAAGTCGACGTTGATGCCCACTGCCCCGAGGACGTCCACGATCGGGGACAGGCCCGGGATATAGAGGAAGGACCACAGGATCGTGGCGATGACGCCGGGGATGCCGTAGGGCAGGAAGTAGGTGGCGCGGAAGA
This sequence comes from Brachybacterium paraconglomeratum, assembly GCF_039541415.1. GTDB lineage: Bacteria > Actinomycetota > Actinomycetes > Actinomycetales > Dermabacteraceae > Brachybacterium > Brachybacterium paraconglomeratum_A. Next base: position 148,212 of record NZ_BAABGE010000009.1, on the reverse strand, counting down.
AGCCGGGCCACTTCGCCGAGGCGCTCTCGAGCAGCAGCGCGAGCAGCGTGGCGGCGATGATCATGACGGTGACCTGCACGATGCCGAACAGGATCATGCGACCGATCGACGCCACGAAGTTCGCGTTCGTCAGGGCGGCGACGTAGTTGTCGAACCAGGCGAAGGAGTTCGTCAGCCCGTCCTCGCCGAGCAGGCCGGAACGGGTGACGGTGGTGAAGCTGTAGCCGATCGCCATGATGATCGGCACGATCATCGTGCCGATGAAGACGATCAGGAAGGGTGCCAGCAGCACCCAGGGGGCCGATCTGCTTCTCATCGCGCCACCTCCGCGTCCAGTCCCATGTCCCGCATGATCTTCACGATCTCCTTCTGCGAGTTCTCGAGCATGTCCACGAGGGTCTGCTCGCCGGAAACGGCCTGCGTGAAGCCGTCACCGATGATGGCCTGCGCACGCTGCATCATCGGCGCCCAGGTCCAGTCGAGGTTCTGCCCCTCGGCCATCGGGACGATGACCTCCTCGTTGTAGTTCTGTCCGGAGAAGAACTCCGAGGGCTGCTGGCGGATCTTGCCGATGTAGTCCTTGGCGGGCGACCAGCCGATGCCGGAGAACTCGATCATGGCATCGATCCCTGCCGGGTCGGTGCACATCCAGTTCAGGAACTCGAGCGCCTCGACGGGATGCTTACTGGTGGACAGCACCGCGGCCGACGAGCCGCCATGGCCGCCGGAGGCGTAGCCCTCCTCCCAGCGCGGCATGGGGGCGACGGCCCACTTGCCCGCCCCGCCGGGGACGGTCTCGTTCAGTGCGTCGGACCAGGAGCCGCTGATGGAGGCGAGCACCTTGCCCTCGCCGGCGGCTGCGTACCAGGGGGTCGTGTAGGAGCCGTATCCGGTGCCGATGGTCTTCGCAGCGAGGATCTCGTCCCAGAAGTCTGCGACCCGCAACGAGTCCTCTCCCAGCATGTCGATGATCCAGCCGTCGCCTTCGGGGCGGAACCAGACGGCGCCGGACTGCATGGCCCAGGCGATCGGGTGGGACCCGTCGGAGGGGTCGAGGCTGATGAGCTGCTTGCCGGCCTCGGAGACGGCGGCCGCCGTCTCGCGGAACTCGTCCCAGGTGGCCGGGGCCCTCAGCCCGAGCTCTCCTTCGAGGACCTCGCGGTTGTAGAAGGTGGCCACGGGGCCGGTGTCCTGCGGGACGGCCCAGTAGGAGTCGCCGACCTTGACCTGGGCGATCGCGCCGGGGTCGAAGGTGTCCGCCTGATCGGCGAACCCGTAGCGGTTGAGGTCCACGAGCGCGCCGGCGAGGGCGAACTCGGGCACCTGCCGCAGCTCGACCTGGGCGATGTCGGGACCGCCGCCAGCGGCGACCGCGGAGAGGATCTTGGCGTAGCCGCCCGAGTTGCCGCCGGGGATCCAGGTGGTGTCGACCCGGATCCGGTCCTGGGACTCGTTGAAGATGTCGGCTACCTTCTGCAGGTCCTTGAGCCAGGCCCAGTAGCTGATGGTCACCGGACCGTCGGCGGGTGGGATCGCGGCTTCGGCGTTGACATTGCCGGGGTTCGGCGGTGCGCAGGCGGCCAGACCCGTGGCCAGTGCAGCCCCACCTCCCGCCAGCGCTGCTCGACGTGAAAGACGTGGCTTCATTGCTCTCCCTGTCTCTGTTCTTCATTGAATGGCATCAGAGCGTGCTCGTCATTCCGGCAGACCACCGAGGATCGACCGTGAACGTTCACTAAACGGGACCGTACCAGCGTCGGGCCCACTACGGAAGCCCTTGCCGAAGGCGTCCCGTCCGCTGAGCACCGCTCCCCCGAGGTGCGCGATGCGGCATATACCACCCGAAAGCGTCCCTGTCAGGCGTTCGCGGCATCTGGCATCACGATATCGGTGACCCGGTGGTAACGTCTCGGCGCGGCATCTCGAAGAATGCCGCCTCGCCTTCTCGCGAGTCCCCTGTGCACGCCGTCTGTGCACCGCCCCGCCCGTCCCCAAGGAACTGCCTCATGGTCGACCTCCGCCTCGACGCCCAATGGATCGACTACGCGATCATCGCGTTGTACTTCGCCTTCGTGCTCGGAGTGGGCTGGTACGCCAAACGCGGCGTCTCCACCTCCATCGAGTTCTTCCTCTCCGGCCGCTCGCTGCCGGCCTGGGTCACCGGCCTGGCCTTCATCTCCGCCAACCTCGGCGCTGTCGAGATCATGGGGATGTCCGCCACCGGCGCCCAGTACGGCATGCCGACCATGCACTACTTCTGGGTCGGTGCGGTGCCCGCGATGCTGTTCCTGGGCGTGGTGATGATGCCCTTCTACTACGGCTCCAAGGTGCGCTCGGTCCCCGAGTTCATGCGCATGCGCTTCGGCACCGGGGCACACCTGGTGAACTCGATCAGCTTCGCGGTCGCGCAGCTGCTGATCGCCGGCGTGAACCTCTCCCTGCTGGCCACCGTCGTGAACCGCCTGCTGGGCTGGCCGATGTGGGTGGGCCTCGTGCTCGCCGCCGCGTTCGTGCTGTTCTACATCACCGTGGGCGGGCTCTCCGCCGCGATCTACAACGAGGTGCTGCAGTTCTTCGTGATCGTCGCGGCGCTGCTCCCGCTGACCCTGATCGGCCTGCACCGCGTGGGCGGCTGGAACGGGATGAAGGAGCGCATCGCCGGTGACGGCATGCTCGGCGAGGAGCAGCTGCATTCCTGGCCCGGCCAGGCCCTCTCCGGCTTCGAGAGCCCCGTGCTGTCCGTCGTGGGCATCGTGTTCGGCCTCGGCTTCGTGCTCTCCTTCGGCTACTGGACCACGAACTTCGTGGAGGTGCAGCGGGCGATGGCGTCGAAGTCGATCACCGCCGCCCGGATGACCCCGATCATCGGCGCCTTCCCCAAGATGTTCATCCCCTTCATCGTGATCATCCCCGGCATGCTCGCCGCGGTCCTGGTCGGCGAGCTCACCGAGTTCAAGCAGCTGGACGTCGCCGGCGACGCCGCAGGCGCGGCTGCCACCGGCGTCACCTACAACGACGCCCTGCTGCTGCTGATGCGGGAGGTGCTGCCCAACGGCCTGCTCGGCGTCGCGATCGCCGGCCTGCTGGCCGCGTTCATGGCCGGAATGGCCGCGAACATCTCCGCCTTCAACACCGTGGTCAGCTACGACCTCTACCAGCAGTACGTGAAGAAGGATGCGCCCGACGGCCACTACATGAAGGTGGGTCGCATCGCGACCGCCGCAGCCTGCGTCATCGCAATCTTCACCGCGCTGATCGCGGGACAGTTCTCGAACCTCATGGACTACCTGCAGACCCTCTTCGGGTTCTTCAACGCCCCCCTGTTCGCGACGTTCATCCTGGGCATGTTCTGGAAGCGGATGACCCCCACGGCAGGCTGGGCCGGTCTGGTCTCCGGCACCCTCGCCGCCGTCGCCCTGTGGAGCGCCTCGACCTTCTTCGGCGTCTTCGAGCTGCCCGGTCAGGGCCTCGCCTTCGTGAGCGCCGCGACGGCTTTTGTCGTCGACATCGTGGTCTCCGTGATCGTCACCCAGTTCACCGCCCCGAAGCCCGCGCACGAGCTGAAGGGCCTGGTCTACTCGGAGACCCCGAAGGCTGACCTCGTGGACCCCGACGAGAAGGACATGCCCTTCTGGCGCCGTCCCGCCCCCATGGCCGGCATCGCCCTGGTCCTGGTCATCATCCTGAACATCGTCTTCGCCTGAGCGCGGGCAGAGGAGAGAACCCATGAACACTCACAAGGATCAGAGCTCGGCCGCGCACAACGGATCCGGTGCCCCCGGCTCCCCAGATGCTCCCGACGCCCCCGATGTCCCCGAGGGCGCGGCGGTACGCACCGCCGGCGCCTTCGACATCCGCAACTTCATCGGCACCCTGCTGGGCCTGTTCGGCCTGGTGCTGCTGGCGATGGGCCTGTTCGCCTTCACCCCGGTCGAGGCCGCGAAGACCGGCGGGGTCAACGCCAACCTCTGGGCGGGGCTCTCGATGGTCATCGTCGGGATCCTCTTCATCGTCTGGACGAAGCTGGACCCGATCCGAATGATCGTGCGCGAGAACGAGGACGGCGCCGAAGAGCCCCGCGACATCGCAGCGCTCGACTGACGCACCCAGCCGGCCAGCGGGGCAGAGCCCTCCAGCCAGCGGGGCAAAGTTGGGCGATAGCCGGTGCTATTCCGCCCTGTTTGCCCCGCTCGCCGCGGGAAGACGCCTTGCTCGCTGCGATGAGGTACCCGCTGATGGCGCGGGCGGGCGGGCGGGGTGAGCCTGACCCTCACGCCGCACTGCCCCGCGTAGCATCGACGGCGACGCCACCGATCCGAAGGAGCCTGCGTGAACGCCGAGTCCACCACCCCCGCCGTGACCGAGCAGAACGGGGGCGCCGGCGCCTCAGCCGGTTCCGCGCCCGAAACGCGCGAGGACCACCTGGTCACCACGCTGCACTCGCTGAGCCTCCCGGACCGTGCGCTCGACTACACGGCCACCGCCGGAACGGTGGTGCTCATGGAGGAGCCCGAGGGCGAGGAGTACGGGCGCGGCGCCGCCTACGCGGAGCTGTTCTCCGTCTCGTATGTCGCCCAGGGCGTCGAGGGTGCGGGGCCGCGTCCGGTGATGTTCGCGTTCAACGGCGGTCCGGGCGCCTCGACGGTCTGGCTGCATCTGGGCCTGCTGGGGCCGCGCCGCGTGGATTCCGGGGATGCCGGCTCCCCGACCGCTCCCCCGCACCGACTGCTGGACAACCACGAGACGATCCTGCGCGACGCCGATCTCGTGGTGGTCGATGCGATGACCACCGGCTACTCCCGTCCCGCACCCGGGCAGAAGCCGGATCGCCATCACGGGCTCACCGCCGACCGCGATCTCATCGCCGCGTTCATCATCGACTGGCTGAGCCGCAATCAGCGCTGGACCTCCCCGATCCACCTGGCCGGGGAGTCCTACGGCACCACCCGCGCCTCCGCGGTCGCCGCGCACCTGATGGACCGCTACTACGTGGCGGTCGCCGGGATCGCGCTGATCTCCCCGGTGCTCGACTTCGGCACGATCGTGTTCTCCGAGGGCAACGACAGCCCGTACATCCATTACCTGCCCACCTATGCCGCGATCGCCCATGCGCACGGCAAGCATGAGGGCCGGCTGCTGCAGGACGTGGTCGACGAGGCGGAGGCCTTCGCCGAGCAGGAGTACCCGGCGCTGCTCGCGGCCGGTCTGCGCCTGGCACCTGAGCAGACGCAGGAAGCCGCGGCCCGCATCGGCGCACTGATCGGGGTGGACCCGGACTGGGTGGAGCGCGCGGACCTGCGCGTGGAGCATCTGGCCTTCCTCGCCGAGCTGCTGCGCGATCAGGGCCTGGTCACGGGTCGCATCGACGGTCGCTTCACCGCCCCGGCCGGGAACGGGAACTCCGCGAGGATGGAGACCGATCCGTCGATCGATCAGCTCGCCCCGTCGTACACCGCGGCGATCAACCAGTATCTTCGCAGCGAGCTCGAGTTCTCCTCCGACGTGATCTACGAGATCATGTCCGGCCGTGTCCATCCGTGGAGCTACAAGGATTTCGAGAACCGCTCGGTCGAGGTCGCCTCGGACCTCTCCCGGCTGCTGCGGAAGTCCCCGCACACCAAGGTGCTGGTCTCCCACGGCTATCACGACGCCGCGACCCCGTTCCACGCCAGCGAGACCGTGCTCGCCCAGCTCGCGATCCCGCGCGAGGACTACAGCGAGCGGATCCGCATCGAGTACTACGAGGCGGGGCACATGATGTACTGCCACGAGCCCAGCAGGCTCGCCCTCTCGCAGCACCTCAGCGAGTTCGTCACCGGCGCGGAGCCCGCAGGCACTGACGTGGAGACCGACGCAGCAGAGTGAGCTCGCGGCGAGCTCGTGGGGCCGACGACCGGGTCCCGGGACTTCGCCAGCCGCGGCGGGCCTTCGTCAGCCGCGGGTGGTGGAGTCCCGCACGATGAGCTGGACGGGCACGATGACGTTCGTGCGCACTCCGCCGTCGATCTGCTTGCCGAGCGCGTCGACGAGCTCTTCCGCGATCCGCCGGAAGTCCTGGCGCACTGTGGTCAAGCGGGGCTCATCGGTCGCGGAGCCGGCGGAGTCGTCGAAACCTCCGACCAGGACGTCTCCGGGGACCGAGCGGCCTGCCGTCCGGAGCGCCTCGATCGCGCCCCGGGCCATGCGGTCGTTGGCGGCGAAGAGCGCATCGATACCGGGATGCGCGGCGAGGACTGCTGCGGTCGCCTCCTGCCCGCTGGCGGAGGAATAGTCACCGTGCTCCATAGCGACCACGCGGGCGTCCGCGCCCGGCACCGCCGCGGACTCGACGGCTTCGACGAAAGCCCCGGGGCGAAGGGTTCCGCCCGGGGTGTGCTCGGGGCCGGCGATCACGGCGATCTCCCGTGCGCCCCGGGAGAGGAGATGCTCGGCCATGAGGCGGGCGCCCTCGCGGTCGTCGGCGGCCACGAACGCGATGCGGTCCTCGAGCCCGGCCGGGCTGCCCACGTTCACCAGCGGGATGTTCGCCGCCTGGATCCGCTCGAACAGATGGTGCTCGGGCTGCGCGGAGGCCGTGACCGCGCCGTCCACACCGCTGGTGCGCAGGAAGGTCTCCGCCCGCTGCGCACTGTCCTCATCTCCGGCCAGCAGCAGCACCATGGTCTGGTCCCGAGCAGCCAGTGCCTGGCCCACCTCTCTCACCAGGGCTTCGAAGTTCGGATCCTCGAAGAAGCGGGCGGGCGGTTCATCGACGATGAACGCCACGGTGCCACTGCGCCCGGTGCGCAGCTGGCGGGCGGTCGAGTTGGCGACGTATCCCGTCTCTCGAATCGCCCGGGTGACTGCCCTGGAGGACTCCGCGGAAACCCAGTGGCCGCCGTTGAGATACCTCGAGACCGTTCCCGTCGAGACCCCGGCGCGACGCGCGACGTCCGAGATCGTGGGTCGTCGCGTCGGGTTCTCCGAACGTGCACCGGTCACGTCACGTCCTCCTTCTCCACAGCGTCTCCGCCAGCGGCGCGGGGATCTGCAGGCCAGTATCGCCGACTGGTGCGGGCCCGCGCGCCGCAGGAACTACGAGAACCGCGAGAACCGCGAGCGCATCGGGCCGGCTCCGTGCACCGCGGGGCCGGTCCGGCTCATCCCTTGACGGCACCGCCGGTGAGATCGGACTGCCAGTAGCGCTGCAGCAGCAGGAACAGGGCGATCAGCGGCAGGATCGAGACCAGCGCGCCGGTGATCACGGTGGTGTACATCGCAGGCTGCGAGGCTCCCTGATTCATGAGGGTCGACAGACCCACGGTGATGGGGAACAGCGAATCGTCGCCGAGCATGATGTAGGGAAGCATGTAGTTGTTCCAGATCCCGACGAACTGGAATAGGAACACCGTGACCAGGCCCGGCATCATCATCGGCACCGCGAAGCGGGTGAAGATCCGCAGCTCGCCTGCTCCGTCGGTGCGGGCGGCCTCGATCATCTCCCGTGGGATCGAGGCACCGGCATAGATGCGGGCGAGGTAGATCCCGTACGGGTTCAGGATGCTGGGCAGGAACACCGCCCAGTAGGTGTTCGCGAGCCCCGCCTGGGCGAACAGCAGGTACTGGGGGACCGCGAGGATCACGGCGGGTACCAGCACCCCGGCGAGGATGAGGTTGAAGAAGAGCTTCTTGCCGCGGAAGTCGAACATTGCCAGCCCGTACCCGGCCGCTGCGGAGACCAGCGTCGAGACCAGCGCGCCGCCGATCGCGTACAGCGCGGTGTTCCCGGCCCAGCGCAGGAACAGCCCGTCGCGATAGGCGAACAGATCCTGCAGGTTCTGAAACAGATGCGTGGAGGGGGCGAAGGTGAAGGTGGAGAACAGCTCGTCCGCGCTCTTGGACGCCGCGAACAGCACCCAGACGATGGGGATCAGGCAGTAGAGGGCACCGAGCACCAGAACGCCGGTGGCGAGGATGGATGGGCTCTCCGCTCCGGCGCCTCTGCGGGAGGAGCGGGAGCCGCTGCTGGAGCCCTCCGAGGGCTGGGTTGCCGGGCGGGTGGGAGGGGCTGAGGTCGTGGTGGAGGTGGTCATGACGGTGCTCACCGTGCTTCCTGGGCAAAGGCCTGACCGCGCACCAGGCGCAGGAAGCCGAAGGAGATGACGAAGGTCGCGAGCGCCACCAGCACGGAGCCGGCCGACGCGGTGTAGATGTCGTTCTCGACGAAGGCGTCGCGGTAGATCCGCATCAGGGGCGACCAGGTCGTGGAGATCGAGTTCGTCAGCGGCCGCAGCAGCATCGGCTCAGCGAACACCTGCAGGGTCGCGATGATCGAGAAGACACAGGTCATGATCAGCGAGGGCAGGATCATCGGGACCTTGACCCGTAGCGCGGTCTGCAGCTCGGAGCAGCCGTCCAGCGTTGCCGCTTCGTACAGCTCGCCGGGGACGGACCGCAGCGAGGTGTAGAGGACGACCATGTTGAATCCGGTGCCGCCCCAGATTCCGATGTTCGCGATCGCTAGCAGCACGAGCTCCGGGGAGAGGACGTCAGGCAGGCTCCCGCCGACGGCCTCGGCCAGGTAGTGGAACGGGCTGGTGCCGGGCAGATAGAGGAAGCCCCACAGCAGGGAGGAGATCACCGCCGGCACGGCATACGGCAGGAAGATCGCTATCCGCGCGATGCGGCGCATCCGGGCCGACTTCGAGTCCAGCAGCAGCGCGAAGAGCAGGGCAAGACCGAGCATGACCGGCACCAGCACAAGGCCATAGACGAGCACCCGGCCGGCACTGGCCAGGAACTCGCTGTCCGCGAGAACATCGGCATAGTTGCGCAGGCCGGCCCACACCTCGGTGCGGCCGCCCTCACCGAGCCCGAGGCCGACGACCTGCTCCCGGCGGAAGCTGACGTAGAGCGCGTACAGGATCGGGATGGCGAGGAACGCGATGAAGCAGAGCGCAGCGGGCGCGACGAAGAGATAGCCGAAGCGGTCGGTGCGTCGGCGCAGGGACGAGACGGTGGTGCTCATGCGAGGTGGTACCCCTGGTTCTCGAGGTCGGCGACCGTTCCCGTATGCACGGCGGCGACCGCTTCGCCGAAGGCCGCGACAGTTCCAGCCTGGGTGGCCTTGGCGAAGGCATCGTTGAAGATCGAATAGGCGACGTTGACGTTGGGGCCGAAGACGAAGGGCTGCACACCTTCGGCGTTCTGGGTCGAGAGCTCGTAGAAGTCGGGCTGTTCGGGGAAGAAGGCAGGCGGTTCGGCGAGCGATGCCTCCGCGTTCGGCAGATCTGCCGGGAAGATCCCGCTGAGCTGAGCCAGGGCGAGCACGCCCTCGGGCGAGGTATTCATCCATTCTGCGAAGCGGACCGCTGCGGTCTGGTGCTCACCGCCGACGACGACCGCAGTGGTCGAGCCGCCCCAGTTCCCCGTGTCGTTCTCTCCCGCGTTCCACTGGGGGATCGTGGCCATCCGCCACTTCCCGGCGGTGGAGCCCGCATTGCCCTCGAGCACCCCGGGCGCCCAGGCCGCGGAGACCCAGCCGATCTGGGTGCCGGCGTTCAGCGCGGCATTCCACTGCGGCGTGTACATCGGCTCTGCGGAGATGACGCCCTCCTCGACCAGCCCGCCCCAGTACTCGGCGACCCGGCGGGTGGGTTCTGCGTCGATCTGAACCTTCCAGCTCTCTCCCTCGATGCCCCACCAGGACGCCCCGGCCTGCTGGGCCAGCCCCACGAACAGGCCAGGATCGGTGGAGGAGAAGGTGCCCAGATACATCGAGGGGTCGGCCTCGTGCACCGCTCTCGCCGCTTCGGCGTACTCCTCCCAGGTGGTCGGAGCGGCCAGCCCGAGCTCGTCGAAGATGTCTTCGCGGTAGTACAGCTGCAGCGGGCCGGTGTCCTGAGGTATGGCATAGACCGCTCCGTCGCCGACCCCGATGGCGGACCAGATCCCTTCGGAGAAGTGATCGGGGGTCTGCGGGTCCAGCTCTGCGGAGATGTCCGCGATCGCATCGGCGGCGACCAGCGAGGTGATGGTCTGATACTCGGCCTGCACCAGGTCGGGGGCGCCGTTGCCGGCACGCACCGCGGTGAGCAGCTTGGTCACCGCTGCATCTCCCGCATCCTGCCTGCTGACGAGGACCTGTACGTCGGGGTTCTGCTGGTTCCAGAGTGCGACCACGTCCTCGATGCCCGGTGCCCAGCTCCAGAAGGTCAGTTCCACGGGGCAGGAATCCGCGTCGGGGCCGCAGCCGGCGAGGCCTGCTGCTCCCAGCCCGGCCGCGCCGAGAGCGCCGACAGTCTTCAGGAGCCGTCGGCGCGAGGGATGCCGGGACGGCCAGGGGTGATCGGCACGGGTCATGCTCGCCTCCTTGCGATGAGCGGGCCGCTCGGAGTGAGCGTCGCTGGTCGGCATCGTAGAACTGTGATCGTTTACAGTCAATAGCTAGCCGGGGAGTTGCAACGCCGGGCAGTTACGTGCAAAAGTCCTGCACCATGACCCGTCATCGATTCCAGTCCGCAAGCTCTGAGGGCGTCTCAGGCTCCCCCGTCGGCGCACACCCGCAGGCCCGCCCTTCGTGGCCGCTGGGCCTGGACGGTCTCGCCTACGGCGGTGATTACAACCCCGAGCAGTGGACCCGGGAGACCTGGGTCGAGGATGTGCGCCTGATGCAGGAGGCCGGGGTGAACCTGGTGAGCATCGGGATGTTCTCGTGGGCGAGCATCGAGCCGCGCCAGGGAGAGTTCCACTGGGAATTGCTCGACGAGATCTTCGCGCTGCTGCACGAAGCCGGGATCCGGATCGACCTCGGCACACCCACCGCTGCCCCTCCGGCCTGGTTCTTCCGGACCCATCCCGAGGCACGGGTGGTCGATCGCGAAGGTCGGGCTCTGGGCCCCGGCTCACGGGGCATGGCCTGCCCGTCAGCGCCGGCCTATCGAGTGGCGGCCACCGGGATCACCCGTGCTCTGGCCGAGCGCTACGGCGACCATCCCGCCCTCGCGCTCTGGCACGTGCACAACGAGTACGGCGCTCCCGTCGGGGAGAGCTTCTCGAGCTTCGCGCAGGAGGCGTTCCGGCACTGGGTGCTGCAGCGCCATGGCTCGCTCGAGGCTGTCAACGCCGCGTGGGGGACCGCCTTCTGGGGTCAGGTGTTCGGCGTCCCCGAGGAGATCCACGCCCCGCTGCCCACCCCCTCGGTGCAGAATCCCTCGCTCGAGCTGGACTGGCGGCGCTTCAGCTCCGCGCAGATCCTGGACTGCTTCCGCGCCGAGCGCGACGTGCTGCGCGAGCTCACGCCCCATATTCCGGTGACCACGAACTTCATGGCACACACCTGCCCGAACATCGATCTGTGGGAGTGGGCCGACGAGGTCGATGTGGTGTCCAACGACCACTACCTGATCGCCGCCGATGAGCGGAACTTCGTCGAGCTCGCCCTCGACGCGGACCTCACCCGCTCGATCGCCCGGGGGCGCCCCTGGATGCTCATGGAGCACTCGACCTCGGGAGTGAACTGGCAGGGCCGCAATATCGCCAAGCAGCCCGGGGAGATGGCCCGCAACTCGCTCGTCCATGTGGGTCGAGGGGCGGATGCGGTGATGTTCTTCCAGTGGCGCGCCTCCCGCAAGGGCGCCGAGAAGTTCCACTCGGCGATGGTCCCGCATGCCGGCACGGGTTCGCGGATCTGGGGCGAGGTCAGCGACCTCGGCGCCACGCTGGACGGACTCGCCGACCTGCGCGGGGCACGCGTGGAGGCCGACGTCGCGATCCTCTGGGACTGGGAGTCCCACTGGGCGCAGGACCTCCCGTGGCGGCCGGCGGACGATCTGAGCCATCGCGCTCAGATCCAGGCCTGGTACGAGCGGCTCTGGCGCGACCATCTCACAGCCGACTTCGCCCACCCGGAGGATGACCTGAGCGGGTACCGCCTGGTGCTCGCCCCAGCGTCGTACCTGCTCACCGATGCCGCGGCAGCGAACCTCGACGCCTATGTGCGCGACGGCGGGAACCTCGTGGTCGGACCGTTCTCCGGCATCGTCGACGCGGAGGACGGGGTGCGAGAGGGCGGGTTGAACGCTGCGCTCGCCCCGGTGCTCGGCGTCGAGGTGCACGAGTTCTGTCCCCTGCGCGAGGGCCAGGAGGCGCGTCTGGTGCTCGGCGGCCGTCCCCTGCGCTCGCGTCTGTGGTGCGAGGACCTGCAGCTGCGCGGCGCCGAGGAGATCGGCAGCTACGCAGATGGTCCACTCCCCAACGGCATCGCCGCGACCCGGCACTCCTACGGCGCCGGCACCGCCTGGTACGTGGCCTCCGATCTGGACGTGGAGGACCTCTCTGCCCTGTTCAGCGAGCCGTACGCCGCCGCCGGCCTCGCTCCACGGGATCTCCCCGAGGACGTCGAGCTGCTCGAGCGCACGGGCGAGGACGGCACCCGCCACCTGATCGCCGTCAACCACATGGCACAGGTCGTGACCGTCCCCGCAGGGGGCCACCGACTCACGATCCCGGCCGGAGGCGTCGCCACCGCGCGCATCCCCTCGGCCTCCACGGCCGCCGCCGACTGACGGCGGTCCCACCGCAGTTCCGACGACAGGGAGCACGATGATGTCCACCCATGAGACCCCTCCGGCCCGCCCGCTGATCTCACGCCGAGGCTTGACCGGCCTCGCCGTCGGTGCGACGGGCGGCCTCGCCCTCGGTGCACCCGCGCAGGCGGCGCCGGCCCGCGGAGAGCTCGTCAACCCCGGCTTCGGGGACGGGCTCGCGCGCTGGCCCGTCCAGGGTGACCCTGCGGCCGCTCGCGTCGTGGCCGTGGGCGGCCGTCCGGATGTACTCCACCTCGAGCCCGCCGCGGGCGATTCTGTCGCGGTCACCCAGAAGGTCGTCGTCGGCCGCGGCGGCGAGCGCATGCTGCGGGCTCGGGTCCGTGCCGGTGGCGATGGTACCGCTGCCACTGTCCAGCTTCGCTCCCGTGGGCGTGCGCACACGGTGCGTGTCCCCGTCACAGGGGCCGGCGGTGCCTGGCTCGACCTCGCCCTCTCCGACGCGGACGCGCGGGGAGTGCTCGAAGTGACCCTGTCCGTCACGGGCCGCAACGGTGCCTGGGCACAGTTCGACGATCTCGAGCTCGAACTCGGCACCGCCGCACGCACCGTGCGCGGTGTCGACCTCTCGGGCATACCGAAGAACGAAGAGCACGGGGCCATGTACTTCACGGCTGATGGCTCCGCTTCGGTGGACCCCGTCGAGGTGTTCGCCGAGCACGGCGCAACCCTGGGGCGCCTGCGCGTATGGGTCGACCCGGCCGACGGCTACTGCACGCCCGAACACACGGTGGCGATGGCGTGCCGGATCCGCGATGCCGGAATGGCGGTGCTCGTCGACTTCCACTATTCGGATGAATGGACCGACCCCGGCGCACAGCACGTGCCCGCGGCCTGGTCTGGCCTCGACGCCGATGGCCTCGCGGCAGCCGTCTCCGAGCACACCCGCACGACGCTCACAATGCTGCGGGAAGCAGGAGTCGAGGTCGCCATGGTGCAGGTCGGCAACGAGATCAATCCGGGGATGCTCTGGCCGCTCGGCCAGACCTGGGACGTGGACGAGTCCGATGGCGTAGCAGGCACCCAGTGGGAGAACCTCGCACACTTCCTCACTGCGGGCAGCCGCGCGGTGACCGAGGTGTTCCCCCACGCCGAGGTAATGCTCCATCTGACCAACATCCACGATGGCATCGACGGCCTGACCTGGTGGTTCGATGAGGCCGCGTCCCGCGGGGTGCCCTTCGACCTCATCGGGCTGTCCTATTACCCCTACTGGCACGGCACTCTCGGGGACCTGCAGGAAGCCGTGGCCACGCTCTCCGAGCGTTACGCGCGGGACGTGGTCGTCGTGGAAGTCGCCTATCCCTTCACCCTCGAGGATGACTCGCGCGTGCCGTATCCGAACATCGTCACCGCAGAGACCGACCTTCCTGCGGGGTATCCGGCGACCCCGACGGGGCAGGCAGCCTTCTTCCGCGCGGTGCAGGATGTGACCATCTCCGCCGCAGGGGGACGCGGGCGTGGCGCCGTCTACTGGGAACCGGCATGGACAGCCGTTGACGGTGCTGGCTGGGATCTTCACGACCCGGCCTCGGGTAACGCCTGGGAGAATCAGGCGATGTTCGACTACGAGGGCCGAATGCTGCCGGAGGTGCTCTCCGAGCTGGTCTGAGCAGTCCTGGCTGCGCTCAGCCCAGCAGCGGTGCCAGCTTCCCGAGCGTCTCGTTGAGCGCCTCGGTCGAGGATGGGTGGGTCCAGATCCCGTTCTTGAGCTGGGTCGCGGTGGTGCCGGTGCGCATCGCGAGCGCGAGAAGGTTGATGACCTCCTGGGCGTCGACGTGGAACAGTCGCGCGCCGAGGATCTGATCGGTCTCCGCGTCGACCACGATCTTGACCAGGCCTCGTGGATCGGCCACCGCCTTCGGGCGCGGCATCGCCTTGATGGTCGCGACCTGCTGGCTCGCCACCAGGATCTTCCGCCCCTCGGCGAGAGCCTCGGTCTCGGTGAGGCCGACGGCCGCGAGCGGCGGGGTGAGAAAAGTGGTGGTCGGCACCGCGATGCGGTCGGTGGTGGTGCGGCCGGACGCGCTGCTCCCGGAGGTGCTGTTCCAGGGCGCACTGCTCCCGGAAGTGCTGTTCCAGGAGGTGCTGCGGTTCCCCTCGCCGGTCAGCTGGGAGAGCACCACGCGGAAGTCGTCGAGGGACAGGTAGGTCTGCTGCTCACCGCCGTGCACGTCCCCGATCGCGAACACGCCCTCGGCGCTGGTGCGCAGGTGCTCGTCGACGTTGATCGCGCCGCGCTGGTCGGTCTCTATCCCCGCGGCCTCGAGCCCCAGCCCATCGGTGGCGGGGCGTCGGCCGGTCGCGAGCAGCACCGCGTCGGCCTCGAACCGCTGCTCGTGTCCCCCGCCGTCGGCCACCACGGTGGCGCCGGACGGGCCATCCTCGATCGCCTGCGCCGAGGCGGAGTTCAGCACGGTGATCCCGTCTCCCTCGAGCACGGCGGCGACCTCGCCGGCGACGTCCGCGTCCTCTCCGGGCAGCAGCCGCTCGCGACGGTTCAGCACTGTCACCTCGGCCCCGTAGCCCGCGAACATCGAGGCGAACTCGAGTCCGATCGGTCCGGCGCCGATGATCACGAGGCGGGCGGGGAAAGGCTCCACGTGCTGCAGCGAGGTCGAGTCATGCACGCGTGCAGAGTCGAGACCGGGCAGGTCCGGGCGCACCGGGGTGGCACCGGTGTTCACGATGATGACCGGCGCGGTCACCGTGAGCGTGTCCTCCCCGCCGGTGACCTCGAGCGTGCGCTCACCGGTGAAGCGGGCCCGGCCGTCGATCAGGGTGAGGGCATCGAGATCGGCGAGCATCGCATGGTTGACCTCGCGCATCTTTCCCACCACGGTGTCGCGGCGGGAGACGGCGCGGCCCCAGAACTGCTGCGGGTCCTCGTCCTCCCGGCGCTGCTCGGCATCGTGGATCAGGGTCTTGGTGGGCACGCAGCCGATGTTGATGCAGGTGCCGCCGTGCATGTCCTCGAACTGCTCGATCATCGCGACCCGTCGGCCCGCGGCCCCGAGCGCGGCGGCGAGGGTCTTGCCACCCTTGCCCCAGCCGACCACCAGGACGTCGAAGGAGAGTGGACTGTCGGAGCGCGGCGCAGAAGTCATGAATCCACCGTAGACCTCCCCGCACCGCCTGTCCCGTGGTGGACTGGCGCCATGGCTGCACCCCTCATCGAAGACCACGCCCTGCTCTCGGACCAGCGCGCCACCGCGCTCGTGACGCGCGAGGGGGACATCGACTGGCTGTGCCTGCCACGTTTCGATTCCGATGCTGTCTTCTGCTCGCTGCTGGGAACGGAGGAGCACGGGCACTGGTCGCTGCGGATCGCCGACGGCGAGGTCCTCTCCCGTCGCTACCTCCCCGGCACGATGGTGCTGGAGACCCAGTGGCGCTCCCCCACCGGGACCGCGACCGTCACCGAGTTCATGCCGATCGCCGGTGGCGACGCCTCCACCCCCGAGGCCGCGAGCCCCGCCGCTGGGATGCCGGGCAGTGGAGAGGCCGACCAGGACAGCGGCCAGAGCGGCGACCAGGGAGACCCGGAGCGCGACGACGAACTTGATGACGCGGGCGAGGCCTCCGGCTCCGCGGGGTCCCTGAGCGGTGATACCGAAAACCACGCCGATCTGGTCCGCATGGTGCGCTGCACCGGCGGCGAGGTCGAGGTGGTCCAGGAGCTGAAGATCCGCTTCGAATACGGGCTGGCCACGCCCTGGGTGCGCCGGGGCGTGGACACTGCCGGTGAGAAGGTGCTGATCGCGATCGCGGGCGGTGACGGGATCGCGCTGCACGGTCCTGCGCTGACCGCCGGAGAGAACCGCTCGCATCAGGGACGCCACCGTCTGGCCGCCGGGGAGGAGACCGCATGGGTCCTCACCTGGTTCCCTTCCTGGCTCGAGGTGCCCCCGGTGCGGGGCACCCGCAGAGAGCTCGAGCGCACCATCGCGGAGTGGACAGGCTGGCTGGGACAGGTGCGGGTCGATGAGGAGCATGCGCAGCCGGTGGCCCGTTCTCTGCTGGTGCTGAAGGCTCTGACTCATCGCCGCACCGGCGGGATCGTCGCCGCGGCCACCACCAGCCTGCCGGAGGACTTCGGTGGGGTGCGCAACTGGGACTACCGCTTCTGCTGGTTGCGCGATGCAGCGCTCTCGCTCGAGGCGCTGCTGACCCATGGGCACGTGGACGCCGCCGCCGGGTGGCGGGAATGGCTGCTGCGGGCGATCGCCGGAGATCCCGAGCGGCTGCAGATCATGTACTCGATCACCGGGGATCGGAACCTGCTCGAGCAGGAGCTGACGCACCTGCCCGGCTACGAGGACTCCGTGCCGGTGCGGATCGGCAACGGCGCGGCCGGTCAGTTCCAGGCCGATGTGGTGGGCGAGGTGATGATCGCCCTGGCGATGATGCGGGATGCCGGCGTCGAGGAGACGCAGTGGTCCTGGCCGCTGCAGAAGGCACTGGTGCGCTTCACCATCGACCGGTTGGAGGAGCCCGATCAGGGCATCTGGGAGATGCGCGGAGAGCCGGCCTTCTTCACCCACGGTCGGGTGATGGTCTGGGCGGTGTTCGACCGGGCGATCGATGCCGTGCGCAGCCATGGGCTGCCGGCGAGCGCCGAGGAGCTGGCGCTCTGGGAGCGGCTGCGGGAGCAGGTGCGCGAGGAGGTGCTGACCCGCGGCGTCGGCCCCGACGGCGCGTTCACCCAGACCTACGGCTCCACCGAGGTCGACGCCTCCCTGCTGCAGATCCCGCACACCGGATTCCTGCCGGCGGATGATCCCCGCATGCTCGCCACCGTCGCGCGGATCGAGCAGGACCTCCACGTCGAGAACGGGCTGATCCTGCGCTACCGCACCCAGGGCCAGGACGGCCTGCCCGGCGATGAGCACCCGTTCCTGGTGTGCTGCTTCTGGCTGGTCGAGCAGTACGCCGCCTCCGGCCGCACGGCCGACGCCGAGGCCCTGCTCGAGACGCTGCTCGCCTGCGGGAACGACCTGCACCTGCTGGCCGAGGAGTACGACACCGGGGCTCGGCGCATGGCGGGGAACTTCCCCCAGGCCTTCAGCCATCTGGGCCTGATCCGCGCCGTGGATGCCCTGGGTGCTGCTCGCGGCTGACGCCCGAGCCGCCCCCGCGCACCGCGCCGGGACGAGCTGCTGGCCGCTGACCGGTGCCTGCCCGTTCCTCGTGAACGGGTGCAGACTGGGAGCGAACCTCGTCGACCACAGGAGGAGCACCCCATGACCGAACAGCCCGCTCTCACCCCCGCCCGCATCACCGAGCTGCTCGAGCGCACACCGCGCAGCTCGTTCGTGGGCGGTGGCTTCCTCGGCGGCACCCCCTCCCTCGAGGTGATCGACCCGGCGACCGGACGGGCCCTCACGCAGGTCGTCGATGCGGATTCCGCGACGATCGGAATGCAGGCGCTCGATGCCGCGCACGCCGCCCAGGAGGACTGGGCCGCGACCACCCCGCGGGAACGCTCGGAGATCCTGCGCCGCGCCTACGAGCTGTGCCATGAGCGGGCAGACGATCTGGCGGCGCTGATGACCCTCGAGATGGGCAAGCCGCTCGCGGAGGCCTATGGCGAGGTCACCTACGGCGCGGAGTTCCTGCGCTGGTTCAGCGAGGAGGCGGTGCGCCTGCCCGGCCGCTTCCGTCACGCCCCCGCCGCGGACCACGCGATCGTGACGGTCGCCCGGCCCGTGGGCCCCACGCTGCTGATCACCCCGTGGAACTTCCCGCTGTCGATGGGCACCCGGAAGATCGCTCCGGCGCTCGCGGCAGGCTGCACCGTGGTGCTCAAGCCTGCACAGAAGACGCCGCTGACCTCGCTCGCGCTGATGGCAATCCTCGCTGAGGCGGGCGTGCCCTCGGGGGTCGTGAACTGCGTGGTGACCAGCGATTCGAAGGGCCTGTCCTCCGCGCTGATGGCTGACCCTCGGCTGCGGAAGGTGTCCTTCACGGGCTCCACCGGGGTGGGCCGCACCCTGATCGCGCAGTCCGCCGAGCACGTGCTGAAGACCTCCATGGAGCTCGGCGGCAACGCCCCGTTTCTGGTGCTGCCCTCGGCAGATGTCGACACCGCGGTGGAGGCGGCGATGCTCGCGAAGTTCCGCAACAACGGTGAGGCCTGCACCGCCGCGAACCGCTTCTACGTCCACTCCTCGGTGGCCGAGGAGTTCACCGAGAAGCTGGTCGAGCGCACGGAGCAGCTGGTCCTCGGCCCGGGGGCGGCGCCGGGCACCACCCTGGGCCCACTGATCGACGAGGCCGGGATCGCGAAGATCGAGGAGCTCACCGCCGACGCGGTCGACCGCGGGGCGCGGGTGCTCACCGGGGGCACCCGGGGTGAGGGGCCGGGCTTCTTCTATCCGGCGACCGTGCTCGCGGACGTCCCGCGCGAGGCGCGGGTCCATCGCGAGGAGATCTTCGGCCCGCTGGCCCCGCTGACCGTGCTCGATGATGTCGAAGAGATGATCGCCGCAGCGAATGACACCGAGTTCGGGCTGATGGCCTACGTCATCGGGGAGGATCTGCGCGAGATCACCGCGGTGGCCGGCCGGCTCGAATCGGGGATGGTCGCGGTGAACCTCGGGGTCGCCTCGGATCCGTCGGCACCCTTCGGCGGGGTCAAGGAATCCGGGCTGGGCCGTGAGGGCTCCCACGAGGGCCTCGCCGAGTTCCTCGAGACCACGTACCTGCGTCTACCGCTGTGAGCGGCGGGAGGTCGGTCCGCTCGTCGAAGGTCGACGGCAGAGATCCCAGCAATCGATTGCCCCCGTCCCCGTGAGTCGCTACGGTCGTGCCGGAAGGTCCCATCCACGACCCTCGCCGACGTCCAGAGCCGGGCGCGGCGGCACAAAGAGCTCAACGTGCGCACCATCTCCCGATCCGCAGTTGCCCTGTCCACCCTGGCCCTCGCCTCCGCCGGCCTCGCGCTCGGCGCCGGCAGCGCGAGCGCTGCCCTGACCACCTACTGCGACGGAGACGCCTCGGGGGTGACCGTCCCCGGCGACCTCGTCGTCGCCGAGGACACCTCCTGCGTCCTGACCGACGTGACCATCGAGGGCGAAGTCCGCGTCCAGGCAGGCGGCGATCTCTTGGTCACCGATACCTCGGTCACCGAGCGCGTGGTGGTCCAGGGCGACGCCTACTTCGACGCCACCGGCGCCACGATCGGCGGGAACGTCGTCTCCCAGGGCGGGTACGGCGTCTACCTCGATGCCTCCGCCGTGGGTGGCAGCTACGTGGGCCGGGCGGGCGAGGATGCGGAGCCCTTCCTCTACTCCTATGACACCGCGATCGATGGCCGCGTCACCGTGGCCCAGGGGCTCGTACATCTGCAGACGGTGACCGTCGGCGGGCACCTGACCAGTGAGAACTCCCGGTACACGGACATCATCGACTCGACTGTCTCCCGCGATCTCACCGTCACCAGCGCTGTCGAAGGCACCGCGCTGTGCGGCAGCGAGGTCGACGGCGTCGCGACCTACACCGGCAACGCCGGCGTGCAGATCGGCACCGGCGGCGCTCTCATCGACTGCGAGGACGCCAACTACCTCGGCGGCGACCTCACCATCTGGGACAGCACCGACGGAGTGGACGTCTCCGACAACATCATCCGCGGCGACCTGGCCGGCTCGGGCAACGCCCCGGCGCCCACCGGCTCTGACAACCGGGTCCGTGGCGAGGCCGGCGGTCAGTTCGCCGAGCTGACCCCGGCCGCTGCCACCATGAGCGCCCAGTCCTCGACACAGGACCACCAGCAGGAGCTGGACGGCAAGCGCGCCGAGCGCCGCGGCGCCGCTGAGGAGGCCGCCGAGCTCTCCGGCCCGGCCCACCTGCTCTGATCCCTCCGGTGCCTCGCAGCCCCCGACCGAAGCTCGATCACGATGCTCTGGCCTGGGGTCGCGCCGCATAGGATCCCCTCATGTCCTCCACGATCTACCTCACGGGTGAGGCGAAATCGCCGACCAACAATCCCATCACCTCGCAGTGGGGACTTTTCTTCATCGGCCTCGTGGTCGATACTGAGACCCACGTCATCCAGAATGCGGACTGCACCGCCACGTTGAGGCTCACCGTCGAGTTCGTCCGCGAACTGCTGGTGGGACGTTCGCTCCTCGCGGATGACGCCCTGGTGGAATCGATCACCGACAGGTACCACGGGTCCTCGCAGAGGGCGCTCGCCGCCGCAGTGCGCAGCGCCGCCGCGAAGTACCGCGACTTGTCGGCCGACCCCGTCGGGTGACTGCATGATCTGTTAGCTCGACAACTCAATACCCGCTGCCGCCCGCCCGGAACCTCACCGAACCGGATCCCGTCGGAAGCACCGAGATCGCGCCTGCCCCCAGGCGCCGATCCCCGGTGCTTCCGATTTTTTTGTCCCTGGACAGCGACCGCCTCCCCTTCGACCCTGGAGTTCCCTGTGATCACCGACGGCCTGCTCATGCTCGGCGTCCTGCTGGCGCTGTCCTGCGCGCTGATCGTGCTCGAACGCACGACCGGCTGGAAAGTCTTCAAATACGTGCCGGGCATGGTCTTCATGTACCTGCTGTGCGCGACCCTCAACACCCTGGGCGTGTTCGGCCAGGACGAGGCCACCCGTGCCCCCATCGCGCAGGTCAAGGACGTGCTCCTGCCGGCGATGATCTTCCTGTTCCTGTTCGGCTGCGACATCCGCAAGATCATCAAGCTCGGCCCGAAGCTGCTGCTGACCTTCTTCGTCGCCTCCGCGTCGCTCTCGGCGGGCATGGTGATCGTCTACGCGATCTTCCAGAACGCCGTGCACACCGAGGCGTGGAAGGTGTTCGGCGCCCTGCTCGCCTCCTGGACCGGTGGCAGCGCGAACATGGTCGCGGTGCAGGACATCCTGCAGGCCCCCGAGAACATCTTCGGCTACGCCCTGATCACCGACACCATCGGCTACTCGGTGTGGCTGATGCTGATGTTCGCCTCGGTCGCGGTCTCCCCGAAGTTCAACAAGTGGACCAAGGCGAACACCACCTACCTCGGCTCCCATGCGGGCACGCTCGAGGACGAGAAGCGTCCCGTGACCGTCTCTTCGCTCGCCATCGTCGTGTTCGGCGGCATCTTCGTGTCGATCCTGTCGATCTGGATCGGTGGCCTGCTGCCCGAGTACGGCGCGGTCATCAACGGCACCACCTGGTCGATCCTGATCGTCTCCCTGCTGGGGCTGGTCGTCGCGGTCACCCCGCTGGGCAGGACCGCCGGTTCGAGCGAGGTCGCGACCCTGATGCTGTTCGTGGTGATCGGCCAGATCGCCTCCGGCTCGGACTTCTCCGCGATCACCCAGGCCCCGATCTACCTGCTGATGGGCGCGATCGTGCTCATCTTCCATGCCGCCGTGATGATCCTCTACGCGAAGCTCACCAAGACCGAGCTGTTCTCCCTCGCGGTCGCCTCGACCGCGAACGTGGGCGGCATCGCCTCGGCCCCTGTGGTCGCGGCCGCGTTCAACAAGCAGCTGGTCCCAGTCGGTGTGCTCTACGCGCTGATCGGTTCGTTCGCGGGCACCTTCGTGGGCCTCGCCGCCGCACAACTCATGTCCTACCTGTGAGAGGGGTGCGCACCATGACCGATCAGCTCGCGCCCGGAGCGAACCCGCTCACCGTGGTGGCAGTGCGCTCCCACCGCCACCGGGCACCGCTGCTGCGGCCCTTCATCACCGCCGCCCGCCGCACCGAGTCCGTGGACTATGTGGTCGCCGAAGTGGAGCTGGCCGGCGGCACGATCGGCCAGGGCTCAGCGGCGGAGACCGTCGCCGTCACCGGCGAATCAGCCGACACCATCTCCCGCGCCCTGGACGGTCCGCTCCGCGCCGCCGTCGAAGGCGTCACAGACTCCGTGACCGGGCTCAGCGCCCGCGTCGCCGCGGCGCTCGAGGGCGCCACCAGCGCGAAGGCTGCGATGGAGGTCGCGCTGCACGATGCCTGGGCCAGGGATGCGGGACGCCCGCTGGTCGAGCTGCTCGGCGGCCGACTGGACGACGGGCTGATGAACGATATGACCATCTCTCTGGAAGATCCGGAGGTGATGGCCCAGCACGCCCGGGAAGCGATCGGCGCAGGCGAGCAGATCCTGAAGATCAAGCTCGGCCATGACATCGCCCTGGACCGCGAGCGGCTCGCCGCCGTGGTCGAGGCGGCCCCCCACGCCCGCCTGCGGCTGGATGCGAACCAGGGCTGGACTCCCGAGCAGGCGATCGAGATCATCACCGGCTTCACGGCCGACGGCCTGCCGATCGACCTGGTCGAGCAGCCCGTCGCGGCGGCGAACATCGAGGGGCTGGCGCGGGTCACCGCTGCCGTGGAGCTGCCGATCATGGCCGACGAGGCGGTGTGGACCGCCGACGACGCCCGCCGTCTGGTCGACTCCGGTGCCTGCGACCTGCTGAACATCAAGCTCGCCAAGACCGGCGGGCTGCGCGGGGCACTCGAGATCGCGGAGGTCGCCCACGCCGCTGGGGTCGAGTGCATGCTCGGCGCGATGATGGAGCCGCGGATCTCGATCACGGCCGCCGCGCACCTGGCCATCGCCCATCCCGCGATCACGATGATCGACCTGGATCCGCCCGCCTGGTTCGCCTCGGATGTCCCCGCCGGCGGCTATCGCCAAGACGGTGCATGGCTGCGGCTCACCGGCGGACCGGGCCTCGGGCTGGAGCCGCTTCCGGCCGACGTGGACCGCGCCGGGGGTGATCGGTAAGCAGCTCTCGACTCCTCTCGAGCGCCCAGTGCGCGACACCGACCTGCGGGTCCTACGCAGCAATGTCCCGTCACCTTTGAAGGAGATCTCATGACCACGCACCCCTCCACCTCTCGCCTGAGCCGACGCGACGGCCTGCGCCTGGCCGCGACCGGCACCGCAAGCCTCGCCGTCGCCGGTCTGGCAGGCCTCGCCCCCGCCGCCCTGGCGGATGCCCCTGCCGGCAGGCCTGCGGCAGCGCCCGCCGTCGGCCCCGGACTCGAACCCGGCACTGGACTCGAGCCCGGCGGTGTCGCGCACGTGGCCGTCACCGCAGCCACCCTGTGGGTGGAACCGGCGACGCACCGACCCGGCATCGACGACCCCTCGCTGACGAACCCCGTGGATCTCGATGCCTGGAACGAGAACACGCCGAGCGACGACTCCCGCGAGTGGTTCCTCGGCCGGCTCGAGACCCAGGCCGTCCTCGGCAGCGAGGTGATCGTCGACCAGATCGACGGCGACTGGGCCCACGTGGTGGTCACCGCCCAGGGCACCCCGCGCGACCCGCGCGGCTATCCCGGCTGGATGCCGACGGTGCAGCTGGTGGCCGACGACGGCTTCCTGCGCGCCTCCGTTTCCGCCCCGACCGCCACGGTCACGGCACTGACCAGCACCCTCACCGGAACCCCGGCCGGCAACCATCCCGGGATCGACGTCTCCTTCGACACCATCCTGCCGGTGCTCGGCCGTACCGGGAAGGCGGTGAAGGTCGCTGTCCCCGGCGGGCCGCCTGCCTACCTGCCGGCCGCGGATGTCATCGTGAGGGAGCCCGGCGAGACCCCGCCGCGGCCCACTGCCGAGGACATCATCGCCACCGGCGAGCGGTTCCTGGGCCTGCGCTATCTGTGGGCGGGGGTGAGCGCCTACGGCTTCGACTGCTCCGGCTTCACGTACACGCTGCTGCATCATCACGGGATCGCGATCCACCGCGATGCCGAGGCGCAGATGCGCACCTCCGGTCTCGCACCGGTCGAGCGTGAGGACCTGCAGCGCGGCGACCTGGTGTTCTTCGCGACCGAGCCGGGCGGCGACTCGATCCGCCACGTCGCCGTCTATCTCGGGGACGACCTGATCCTGCAGTCCCCGAACTTCTCCCGCAGCGTGGAGATCATGTCGCTGACCGAGTACGACCCGATCGGTGAGTACGCCGGGGCCCGGCGGGCACCCTTGGCAGGTTGAGGCCGGGCCCGGCGGGGATGCCGTCGACTACGGGCGACAGAGAGCACGCCCCGGAAATATGACCAGAGCGTGCTCTCTGTCGCCAGTTCCCGACGAGGCCCGCACCTGCGGTGCCCGGTGGCGGCATTCAGCCCCGGGCGCTGTCCAGCAGCTCACGTGCCAGTGCCGTGATCCGCTGGTCCGCCACCTCTGCCGGGAGCCCTGCGGTCATCACTGCCAGAATGCGCAGGTCAGCGCCTTCGGGGTCCCCGATGTAGGCCACGTCATGCCGGAATCCGTCGACCCAGCCGGACTTCGACCCCCATTCGACTCCCACGCGCAGCACGGTCCCGATCACGGGGATCTGCTGCGCGCGCAGGGCATCGCGGGCGAGAGCGAGGCCCTGCCTGGTGACGCCTGGCGCGGCAGGGCCGACGCCTTGCTCGGCAAGGGCGAGGTCCTGCCTGTCAAGGCCGATCGAGTCTCCGCCCCGCACCACGACCCGCATCGTCTCGGCGAGGTCCGCCGCGCTGGTCTCGTTGGTCAGGCCCTGCGCCAGCGCAGCCCCGTCGCCGATCAGCCGCTGCATCCGGGTCGAGACCAGGCCGAGAGCAGTGATCGTGGCGGCCACCGCTGGCAGCCCGATCAGCTCGGTGACCTGGTTGGTGGCCTCGTTGCTGGAGCGGTCGATCATGCGCAGCAGCAGGTCCCGTACTGCGATCGGGGTGCCGTCTGCCGGATGAGTCGGGTCCAGGTGGTCCCCGTCGAGCGTGAACCGTGCACCATCCACCCCGGTGAAGGTGCGCGTAGCAGGCACCTCGGCAGCAAGGTCCAGCGCTCCGTCGGCGGCGGCCCGCAGCGCTGCCTGCAGCACGTGGAGCTTGATGGTGCTCGCCGCATAGTGAGGTCGGCCTGGACCGTCGGAGGAGAGCACCCGGCCCTGCGCATCGAGCAGGGTATGGGTGACGGCGATCTGTGCAGGGGCGGCGGCGGTCGGCAGGGTCATGCCTCGACCCTATGGTGCGCCGTGGACTCACTCCGCGAGCCACTCCCGGGCGCGGCGTTCGAGGTCCGCGTCATCGGTCGCGGCGAGCAGCTCGCGCACGCCGTCGGGCTCCTGCAGCCGCGCCACCAGGTCCTGCAGGGCGGTGAGCTGGCTGTGCGCGTCCGAGAGCACCAGCATCACGATCAGCTCCGCCCAGATCGTGCGCTCCCCGGAGGAGCCGATCTCACCGAACGCCACCGGGTCCCGCGGGATCGCGATGGCGAGGCCCGGGGTGAGCACGTGCTCGGGATCGGTGTGCGGGATCGCCGCGGGCACCAGGGTGGGCAGGCCGGTGGGCTGTCGCTGCTCGCGCAGCAGCACCGCCGCGCCGAAGGACTCGGTGACCGCGCCGATCTCCCGCAGCCGGGCAGTGAGCGCCCTCAGCGCAGCGGGGGCGTCCTCCGCCTCGAGGCCGACGATCGCGGCGCCGGGCAGAACACTCGCCCCGCTCAGCGCGTCTCCAGCAGTGCTGTCCTCGCTCATGGTCGACTCCGTCAGGCGCCCTGGTGGCCTGCGAACTCGTCCGGGTTCGGGCCGCGACGGGCCGCGACGCCCTTGTGCAGCGCGTTGATCTGCGCGACCTCGTCCTCGGTGAGGGTCAGCTCGAGCGAGGCGAAGTTCGAGGCGATGCGCTCGGGGGTGACGGACTTCGGGATCACCACGTTGCCCAGGGCCAGGTTCCAGGAGATCAGCACCTGCGCCGGGGTCGCGCCATGGGCGTCGGCGATCTGGGTGATGACGGGGTCCTCGAGCTCGCCACCGCCCTGTCCGAGCGGGGACCAGGACTGGGTGACGATGCCCTTGCTGGCATGGAACTCGCGCAGCTCGGGCTGGTTGAGGTACGGGTGCAGCTCGATCTGGTTGAGCACCGGCAGCACTCCGGTCTCGGATTCGAGCACGGTGAGGTCCTCGATGCGGAAGTTCGAGGTGCCGATCGAGCGGATCCGGCCCTGCTCCTGCAGCTCCACGAGTGCCTTCCAGGTCTCCACGGCGAGGCCCTTGGACGGGGCGGGCCAGTGGATCAGGTAAAGGTCGAGCTCTTCGAGGCCCAGGTCCTCCATGGTCGCGTCGAAGGAGGCGAGGGTCGCCTCGCGGCCCTGGTCCTGGTTGGGCACCTTGGAGGTCACGAACACCTCGTCGCGGGCGAGCCCGGCGGTCTTCAGCGCCTGGCCCACGCCGGCCTCGTTGTTGTAGCCGCGGGCGGTGTCCACCTGGCGGTAGCCGGCCTCGAGGGCCTTGACCACAACATCCGCGGCGACTGCATTCTCGACCTTCCAGACGCCGTAGCCGAGCTGCGGGATCGAGCGGCCGTCACGGAAGGCGATGCTGGGCGAGGTGGTCATGGTGCTCCTTGCGCTGGGGGCACGGCGTGACGCCGTAGAGGTGATCCCTTCCAGACTAGCCGCTCAGGCCCTGCTGACCCCGAGTGAGAGCGGCCGGTCGCTGGGGTCCGACTCGAGCCAGCGGGCGAGCGCAGGCGGTTTCACGTCGTACTCGCCGAGACGGTCCAGCGGGAGCCAGGCAGTGCCTGCCTGCCGACCGTCGGGCGCGGTGCCCTCTCCGGGCTCCTCCGCCTCGGCCAGCCCGCACCAGTAGGCGACGTTGACCTGATGGAAGGGGGCGATCGCAGAGCCGTCGCGCACGCTCCGCTCGGTCATGAACTCGTAGAGGCAGGCCACCTGATGCACCTCGACGCACGCACCGATCTCCTCCCGGCACTCACGGATCAGGGCGGTGGGCTGGTCCTCGCCGTGGTCCTGACCACCGCCGGGCAGCTCGAACATTTCGTGCCCGGCAGGATGGACGTATCGGTTCATGAGCACCTGCCGGTCCCGGACGATGAGCGCCTTCACCGCCACTCGTGGAGTTCTGGGGCTCATGCGCCAGCCCCCTGAGCCCCGGCCTGCGGCCCGCTGGAGGGCGCGTCGGTGGGTCTGTCGGTGGGGTCGACAGCGGGTCCGACGGCAGGCCCATCTGCGGGCGGGAGAATGCTCGCCAGGTGCTCTTCGAAACGCCGGCGCAGCGTCTCTTCGTCGGGGGCATCCAGCAGATCCTGCACAGCGGACTCGTCGCTGAGCAGGCCCATCAGCTGCTGCAGAGCGGCGAGATGCTCACGAGCATCGGTGAGCAGCGGCATCGCCACCAGGCGCACGTCGACGGTGCTGTCCCGGGTGCCCATCTCTCCGAAGGTGACCGGGCGGGCGAGCGTCGCGACCGCGAGCCCCGGTACCAGCACGTGCTGCGGATCGGCATGCGGGATCGCGGTGGGGATCGGGGTGGGCAGGCCGGTGGGGTAGGTCTGCTCCCGGAGGCGCAGCGCCTTGGGGAAGCCCGGGGTGACCGCCCCGGCATCCAGCAGCCGGCCCGCGAGGGAGCGGAGCGCATCCTCGCTGTCGGAGACGTCCAGGTGGGCCAGGACCACGGTCAGGGCGAGGGGCGCGGCGGGCCCCTCGGCCGCAGGCGGACTCGGTTCTGTGCTCATGGTTCCTCCCTCAGTGGCGACCCCCTGATTCTGGCACCTTCCCGCAGCCCACCTGCGTACGCTGGGCTGATCCGGCTGGGCGCGTCCCGCTCGCGCCGCCCGTCCCCCATACCCAGGAGTGCCCATGCCTGCCCCTCGTGACTCCGCCGTCGTGGTGCGGGCGGCGCGGCTCTATTACGAGCAGAACCGCTCGCAGACCGAGGTCGCGCAGGAGCTGGGGCTGTCCCGCTCGAACGTCTCGCGGATCCTCACCCAGGCGCGGGACCGCGGGATCGTGGAGATCACGATCCACGATCCGGAGGGTCCGCCGCGTCGCGATGAGACTCTCGAGGCGGCGCTGCGGGCGGCGTTCTCCCTGCGTGCGGTGCATGTGGTCTCCGCGCCACGGGCCACGGCGATGGAGTCGGTCGCCCGCGAAGGCGCCGCAATGCTCGCCGAGAGGGCGGCAGGTGTGCGCAGCATCGGGGTGTCCTGGGGGCGGACCGTCCAGAACGTGGTCGCTCAGCTGGAGACCCTCCAGCTGCGGCCCACTCCGGCGGTGCTGCCGCTGGTGGGCGGGCACAGCGCGCTGGACCAGTTCGATTCCGGGGAGTCCGTGCTGAAGGTGCTCGCCTCCCGGTTGGGGGCGACGCCGCAGACCCTCTACGCCCCGGCGGTGCTCGAATCAGCGACCACGGTGGCGACGCTGCGCGCCGAGTCCAGCATCGGCAGGGTGCTGGCGGCGGCCGCTCAGGTGGAGCTCGCGCTCGTGGGCATCGGCTCCTATGGGGTGCACTCCTCCCCGCATGTGCTCGAGCTGATGCGGCTGAGCGAGTCGGAGCGGGCGACCTTCGAGGCCCAGCAGCCGGTGGGTGATGTGTGCGGGCGCTTCATCGACGCGCACGGGGTGCCGCTGGGGGCGCCGACGGATCAACGGGTGCTCGCGGTGACCTTCTCGGAGCTGCTGCGGATCCCCGAGGTGCTGGGGGTCGCCGCCGGAGCGGAGAAGGCCGCGGGCGTGCTCGGGGTGCTGCGCAGCGGGGCGATCGACACCGCAGTGTTCGACGTCGACCTCGCCCGCGAGGTGCTGGCCCTGGCCTGAGCACGGTGTGCTCGCCCCGGACCGGTCCGCCCACCGCAGGGCCCGCCGCTCGCCGCAGGACCCGGCTGCTCACCGCAGAACCGGCCACTCATCTCGGATTGGGCAATTCCGAGCCAGAATCGGCCCACTTCTGGCTCAGAATCACCCGATCCACGGCAATGCGGGCAGGATCGGGGCAGCGCGGGCCGGGGTGGGGCCGCGCAGTTAGCCGCGGAGGCAACCGGGCTGGGCCCGGGCAGCGCAGCTAGCCGTGGAGGCAACCGGGCTGGGCCCGGGCAGCGCAGCTGGCCGCGGCGGCAGCGCGGGCCCGGACAGCTCAGGCCTGGCCCTTGAGCACCTGCTGGAAGCGGGCGGTGAGCTCGTGGTCCACCGGAAGCGCAGCCTCGTCGAGGTGGGTGATCGGTGCGGCCAGCCGGGTCGAGGACAGCAGCCAGGCACCGTCGGAGCCGGTCACGTCCTCCACGGTCATCAGCTGCTCGCTCACCGCGGCGCCCTCGTGCTCGCCCAGCCAGTCGAAGAGCTTCTTCACGCAGGTCCCGGGCAGCACGCCGGCGCTGACCGGGGTGGTGAGGAACTTCCCGTCACGGCGCACCAGCAGCGTGGAGGTGGGCCCCTCGAGCACATAGCCGTCGCTGGCCACGAACAGAACGTCGACCGCGCCGCGCCGCTTCGCCTCGCGCACGGCCGCCATGTTCACGGCGTAGCTGAGGGTCTTCGCGCCGGGCAGCAGCCAGGGGCTGGTCCCGGCGGAGGCGGTGGACAGGCCGCGATCCAGCGCCGCCACCTTCATCCCGGACCGGTACGGGGTCCAGTCGTCGGAGATGCGGGCGTGGATCCAGCAGGTGGGGACACCGTCACCCTCGATGCCGCGGGTGTACATCACGCGCACGCTGAGCTCGGCCACCGGATCGTGGGCGGCGATCGCGGCGTCGACCGCCTCGGCCACAGTGGCGAGATCGGGCTCGGGCAGCTCGACCTGGGCGGCGCTGCGGGCGAGCCGTGCCAGGTGGGGGCCGACGTTGACCGGTACGCCGTCGAAAGCGCCGATGGTCTCGAAGACGCCATCGCCGCGAGTGGCGACGAGGTCCGTGACCGACAGCTGCGGGACGGTCGCGTCGGCCAGGTGGAAGCGGGCGCCGCCGTCCGCCGGGGCGCCGGTGGCACCCGGGACGAGGACGAGGACCGGAGCGGGGGAAGGGCTGGTCGTGGTCATGTCACGGCTCCTGATCGGGGGGCCTCACGGGGGTGGAGGCGATCCGTCCAGGGTAGACCCCTGCCCAGGAGGTCGAGCCGGGTCAGGACCGACGGCCGGGACTGGCGGGTCTGGCCGGGGGTCGGTGGGCCGGCCGCCGGGTCAGGCGTGCCCGATGCTGTCGCCGATCGCTGCGCCGCTGCTGCTGCCGCTGCCGGAGTCGAGGGCGTCGCCGAGCATCTCCAGCAACCGTTCGAGCAGGGAGCGCGGCCCCTGGTCTCCCTCGTGCACGAGGCGTTCGGCAGATCCGGAGCCCGCACTCTGCGCAGGGCCGTGCTCCACGCCCTGGAAGCCCATCGGCTGGCCTCCCGCGGGCGTGTCCGAGGCAGTTCCCTCGGCCGAGCCCTCCGCGCCTGCACCGGCAGCGCCACCGGATTCAGCTCCTGCCCCGCCACCCCCGGAGCCACCACCGGACCCCGAACCGCCGCCGGAGCCGGAGTCGCTGGCGTCTGATCCACCACCGGCGCCTCCTGCGGCTTCACCGCCACCGCCTCCCGCATCAGAGTCACCGCCGCTGGAGTCACCGGCGGCGCTGGAGTCTGCGCCTGTCTGCTCCCCCTCGACGGGCGCGGTGTCAGCAGACAGCAGCTCCCCCGGGGCGATCTGGCCGGACTCGCCGATCAGGTTGCCGAGGCCACCGGCGAGGCCGAGCCCCGTGAGCAGGTTCTCGAGTGCGAGGCCCATACCGAGCGCGCTGCGGACCATGTCGGCGAGCAGGCCTCCGAGCAGATTGCCGACGAAAGCGCCGAGGAACGCCTCGCGTCCTTCGGGGGTGCTGAGCACCTCGCGCAGCAGCTCCGCGAAGGGGCCGTCCTGGCCACCTCCCGCACCGCGCAGCACGTCGTCCACCACCCCGAGCACATCACGCAGGAACTCACCGGGGCTCGACCAGCCGCCACCTCCGGAGCCGCCGCCTCCTCCGATCCCACCGAGGGGGCCATCCGGCGCGGAGGCCGC
This sequence comes from Brachybacterium paraconglomeratum, assembly GCF_039541415.1. Lineage (GTDB taxonomy): Bacteria > Actinomycetota > Actinomycetes > Actinomycetales > Dermabacteraceae > Brachybacterium > Brachybacterium paraconglomeratum_A. Next base: position 116,877 of record NZ_BAABGE010000009.1, on the reverse strand, counting down.
CTCCTGCTCGTCGGCATGCTGGGCGAGTCGGCGCGCCCGCTGGCGCAGCTCGAACCCCTGGTCCTGCAAGGAGGGACGCACTGAGCCCGACCAGTCGGCGCGGAAGCGATCGGCGTCCTCACCAAACCATTCGATGTTGTCGATGCTCGAGGTCAGCAGAGTCTCGATCTCGGCGAGCGCTTCCGCTCGGCGCGAGTACACCGTCCCCATTGTCCGCAGCGCCTCGGTGTCCGCGCCCCAGAATGCGTTCATCGGCTGCCGGTCCCCTTCCTCATCCCCATCACCGGCCGTGCCGGATCCCCCATTTGTCGTTCCTACCGTAATGAGTCCTCGGCCCCACGGCCATGGGGAGGACTACCCATGCCACAGCCTGCATCGATGCCTGCTGCACGGAAGGTGAACAGGCTCCGCTGGCACGGGTGTCAGGAGCCGCCGAGCAGCTCCCTCACCCAGGTGGGCAGACGGCCCTCGCCGACACGGGCGGCGAGCAGGTGCGCGTAGGCCGCATCGATCCCTCCGAGCCCGTCGAAGCTGCCCGGATCCCGGTCGTAGTTCAGGTCCGTGTCGAGCCGGATGCGGTCCGGTTCCTGCGGGCTGCGGCTCGCCGTCAGCTGGAGGGAGACGAAGGCTTGCTCCTGCTCGGCGGTGGCCTGCTGGAGTGCATCCAGCAGCAGCGTGATCTGTGAGTCGGTCGCGAAGGTGGCATCGCCTCCGTCGGTGGTGCCGTCGCGCTCGGTGATCACGAGGCGGCCGGCCCACTCCTCCCCGTGGGGGATGAACGCTGCTCCCACTGCGGCCCAGTCCTCGGTGAGCTCGAGCGAGCTCAGCAGCACGCCGACGAGGTCCTGGATGAGAGCACCCTGGCGCTCCATCGGAGCACTGGGCAGGGGCGGGGTCTGGGTCAACGGAGGTCCCTCCACACGGGGCGGATCGCAGGGTCATTTCGCAGGGTCGGTCGGAGTTGGCGACCTGGGCGCTGGTGCGCAGATCAGCCGGGGAAGCGGGCCCCGTCAGGATAGTTGGGCAGGTGCTGATCCACGATCTGCTCACCGTTCTCGTGGATGCTCACGTCATAGCCGCTGGGGACATACTCCCAGGGCTCGCTGCCCTGTTCTGGACCCACTCCTTCGGGCTGCTCCTCTCCCCAGATTACGAGGGTCTCGTAGGAGTAGGAGCTGCCATCATCGGAGATGCCGTCGGCCATCATCGACTCATAGGTGTAGATCGTGTCCTGGCCGCTGCGGGCCTGGTTCACCTCGTCCCACTGCCGGGTGTAGTTGATCTCCTCGCGGATCCCGCCGAGCTGGCGGGCCAGCACGTGACCGGCGTTGAACTCGACCGGCTCGGAAGTGCCATCCCCCGCCAAGTCCCAGCGTTCGGCGATCTTCGACTGGATGGACTGGCTGCGGGACATCTCGCGGTCGACGATGACGTCCGGGACGTACATGTGCTCGGTCCGGCCCAGCTCATCGGTGCGATAGAAGGTCGAGTCGTTGACGTGGTACGTCGCATCGGGGAACACCTCGCGGAGGTTGGGGTTCATCTCCTTACCTCCGCCGGTGGCCTCGACATAGGTGATGCGGCCCTCGCCGTCGGTGTAGTAGGTGCCGTGGTCTCCCACGTCGTATGCGGTGTCCGGGGCGAGGTCGAGGGGCGCACCGTCCGCGTCCAGGCCGAAAGGCTGGTCGTCGGCGCCGGGGGCGAGCTCATGGTTCCCGTCCACGATGAGGGCGGAGTCGGTCTCCGGCGGGCTGAGCTCCATACCCGACTCGGGGAATGCGAGCCCGCTCTCCCCGATGGCTTCCGAGAGGCCGGCAGCGCTCACTGCGTGCGCCGCGTGTGCTGCACTCGAGAACAGCGGGGTGCTCGCGGCCATCAGCTGGAGGTCGACGACACCCATGGTAGAGAGATCAACGGCGGGAACATCGACGGAGGCCGAGGCGCTGAAGGAAGCAGGGGTGTCCGCTTCAGAAGGGCCAGCCCCGGGAGGGCCAGCTCCAGCGGAACCAGCTCCAGCGACAGAGGCGTCGTCCTGTTCCCCGGCATGCTGCTCCAGCTCTCTCCCCTGCTCCTGGAGCCGGGCGACGCGCTCGAGCAGGCCCGGTCGCACCCGACCGCTCCACTCCGCACGGAAGGTTTCGGCATCCGGCCCGCTCCAGGCGAGGGAGTCGATCAGGACACCGAGTCGGAGGGCGAGACCGTCGAGCTGTTCGCCGCCGCCGCCGAAAGCGCCGGCCACCTGCCGCAGAGCCTCGGTATCAGCCCCCCAGAAACCGCTCACGTCATCTCCCCCGCTCGTGGCCACGTGGACCTGACGCTACGGAGCGGCGGCGGGCGGCGGGAATGGGGAGTTCTCCCCATCAGGCACCCCTCAGGCACGGCGGCGCCGAGTGTTCACCGGCGAGTCACCGGGCGGATAGGGAGCGGCCGACGGCCAGATGCCCGCGCTCAGCGCCCAGTGCCCAGCCACAGCCACAGCCACAGCCACAGCCACAGCCACAGCCAGCGATCTCGATCAGCGGCTCAGCCGCCCATCACCGCGATCACGCGGCCGTGCTCGCTCCAGGCGACGTGCGTCTCCAAAGGGTCGCCGGACACCTCGACCTCTATCAGGTCCACGCGTGCGCCGACGGGTGCCTCGCGCAGGTCCGCGACGGCGAGTGCGCCGTCCGGCAGGTTCGCGAGGCCTGACGCGGCGGGGTCCTGGAGGGGCACCTCGACGGTCTCGGCAAGCTCGGTCATGCCCAGCAGCTCGGCGAACAGGTGCTGGTCCATCAGCTGCTCGGCGGCGTCGGTGCGGGCGCTCTCGGAGTCCTCTGCGGCCGGGCCCCGCTCCGCGAGCGCGACGAGGGTGGCCTCGAGGGCGTCGGCGAAGCGCACCAGATAAGCGCCGAGATCGGGGGCGGCCAGCTGCAGAGCGAGGTCCTCCCCGATCCCGTAGACGGCGCCGGGGGTGCCGTCGGGATCCAGGGCGAGCACCACGGCCGCTTCCGGGGTCTCGTACAGCGGGTAGAAGGTGGTCGAGTCACCGAGCAGGGTGTACGGCCCCACGTCGGTGCGGTCCTCGATCTGGAGGGTGAGCATCGTCAGCCCACGCACGGTCACCCCACCCAGCTCGTCGGCGATCTGTTCGAGGGCGGGCGGCGGATCGGCCGCGACCTCCTCCTCGGTCACGGCGAGGCCGGGGATCGCGGCGGCATCCTGCTCGTAGATGTTGACCAGCGAGGCCAGTCGGTCCAGGACCGGTCGTACGGAGGCCAGGGGCAGCACCTCGGCGTCGGTGGGCCAGGGCAGGGAGGGAATCATAGGCGTGCTCACACGCTCAGTGTGTCACGGTGCCCCGGGCAGCTCAGCGAATCCTGCGGGCAGCCCCGCCGGGGCGGGTGACCGAGGCGGTGGCGCCGCTGCGCTCGGAGTGAGCGGCCCGGTAGGCGTCCAGCCAGCGCTGCCCGAACTCCTCGGCACCGTCCGTCGGGACCAGCGCCCAGACGCTGCCTCCGAAGCCCGCCCCGAAAGCGCTCGCGGCATGGGCGCCCAGCTCCCGCGCGAGCCTCTGCAGCGCGATGGTCTCGGGCACCTGGTTGCGCAGGCCCTGCTCCGCGCAGGCCTGGGATTCGTCGACCAGGCGACCGAACTCCTCGAGGTCCCCCTCCTCGAGCGCGATCGCGGCGGCGGGGATGAGCCGCTCGGATTCGGTGAGGAACTGAGTCAGGCGGCCCCGGAGGTATTCGTCCTCCGCGGTGAGCTCCCGCAGCCGGGTCACGGCTGCGGGTCCGCTCGCGACCGCGGCGGCGAGAGTGGGATCCTCCCGCCCGGAGTCTTCGCACCAGCGGCGCAGGATCTCGGTGACGGCGAGAGAGACGCGGTTGTAGGCGCCGAGCGCGGCACCGGTCTTCTCCGCCTCGACGCCGCTGACGGCGACCACCAGAGCGAGCTCGGGCCCGAAGGCGATGGTGCGCTCATGGCGCACCGGACAGAAGGAGTACTGCACCAGGGCATCGCGGACCCCGCAGAGCATCGCGGTGTGGTCCTCGCTGCCGCCGAAGGTCCCCACCCCGCGGTAGCCCTCCAGGGTCCCGAAGCTCTGCCCGTTCTCGACGGTGCCGAGGTACTCCCCGAGCTGCTCGGGGGTCGTGACCTCGGCAGTGAATTTCTCGTCCGCGGCGATGCCGGACAGGTCGATCAGGGCCAGGGCGAGCCCGACCACCAGCGCCGAGGAGCTGGACATCCCGGCTGCGAGCGGGAGGGTCGAGCTGATGGTGATGTCCGCGCCGCGCAGACAGCCCGGGAAATTCGCCTCGAGCCTGTCGGCCACGGCGCCGACGTAGCCGCCCCAGTGGCCGTCCGCCGCGGCGGAACGTGCCTCGTGCTGGTCGAGGTCGATGGTGACGGTGCCGCCCACCACCTCCGAGTGGACGCTCAGCACCCGGTCCGGGCGCACGACGGCGGTGATGGTGTGGCCTGCGTCGACCGCGGCGAGCAGGGAGCGTCCGCCCGCATAGTCGGTGTGCTTGCCGAGCACCTCGATGCGGCCAGGCACGAACCAGGAGACGGAATCCCCCTCGATGCCGGTGGTGAGCTGCGCCAGCACATCGCTCACAGCGCCACCTCGATCCCGGCCAGCGCCTGCTGGACGGCGGCGACATCACCGCGGGAGGACATGTCCAGCACGCCGACGGCGGCGGGGACCACCGTGAAGGTCTCCCCCTCCTCCACCAGCAGGCGGACGGCGTCGATGATCTCGAGCTCTCCGCGCACCGACGGCTCGATGCGCTCGCAGGCATCGAAGATGGCGGGCGTGAACAGCCAGGCGTTCATCGAGACCGGGGCATCCTCGCCGTAGGCGGCAAGGGTCTCGTCATCCGGCTTCTCGACGATGTCGCGCAGGTGGCCCTCGGCATCTGCGGCGACCAGTGCGAAGGCACGGATCCGATCGGCGGGGATGTTCGAGCTCTGGACCAGGGCGGCACGCTCGAAGCCGACCAGCGCACTGCCGGGGGCTGCGGCGAGGGCGGTGAGCGCCGCACGCGGGTAATAGTTGTCCGAGTTCAGCACGATCACCCGCTGGTCGCCGGCGAAGTCACGGGCGGCGGCGACGGCATCGGCGGTGCCACGGGGCTCCGCCTGGATCGCGGTGGTCACACGCACCCGGCCGCCGGTGACGCGCGCGGCGTACTCGCGCAGCATGTCGTGCTCCGGGCCGATGACCAGGCACAGCTCGGTGACGCCGGCGTCGGCGAGGACGGAGATGACGTAGTCGAGGAAGGGACGACCGACGTCGATCAGGGCCTTCACCCCGCTCGCGGCCACCTGGGCCTGCTGCTCGTCGAGCTGGGCGGTGTCATCCGCGCGGCGCATGCGGGTGCCGAGGCCGCGTGCGAGGATCACGGCCCGGGTGGGGGCATCTGCGGGGATGTTCTGGTTCTGATCAGCCACGCCGGAAGTGTACGGGGAGGTCCGCGTCGAGGTCCCCGGGGCCGTTTCAGCCGCCCGGGGTGATCTGCTCCTCGAGCGCCTCGGCGGTGAGCTGACCCTCCTGCGAGGCGGTGATGACCTCCCGGGCCCGGGGCACGGAATCCCAGGTGTTCCACAGCAGCACGCCTTCGACCGCGCCGTCCTCGAGGTAGTACACGACCGCGGCGCTGCCCTCCGCATTCCAGAACTCCCGCATCTCCAGCCTGGTATCGAGGCGTCCCACCGCCTCGTAGCCGTCCTCGAAGAGGTCGGAGAAGAACAGCGGCGTATAGGAGTACTCCTCCGGAGCGAGCGAGTCGTCCCGCAGGGCGCGCGCCATATTCCTGCCAGCGACGGTGCCGGAGGCCTCGGCATGGTCGACGTGCTCGACGTGGCGCAGCCCCAGCAGCGGGTCATCGAACAGGGCGATGTCACCGGCGGCGTACACATCCCGCGCGCTGGTGCGCAGCTGCGGATCGACCACCACGGCCCCCTGCTCGAGATCGATGCCCACATGCTCCGCGAGGGTGGTGTTCAGGGCGGCGCCGAGGCCCAGCACGACGGCATCAGCGGGGAGGCTGCGACCGTCCTCCGCGCGGAGCACGAGCTCCGGGCCGGTATCGATCCCGGCCAGGCGGAAACCGGGCACCGTGGTGATCCCCTGCGCGGTGAAGACCCGCTGGACATGCTCGGAGATCGAGGCGGGGAACAGATGCTCGAGGAGCCGCTCGCCGGCATGGGCGAGGGTCACCACCGCGCCGGTGCGGGTCAGCGCCGCGGCGACCTCGGAGCCGATGTACCCGCCGCCGACCACCACGACCCGGGCTCCGTCCACCGCGAGCTGACGCAGGTGCCGGTAGTCCCCGATGGTGCGGAGGTAGGCGATACGGTCGTCGTGGAGGCCCGGGAGCCGACGGGGCGAGGCCCCGGTGGCCAGGAGCGCCTTCCCGAAGTGGGTGCGGTGCCCGCGGGCGGTGACCACGCTGTGGGAGGCGGGCAGGAGCTCGGTGACCAGGGTGCCGGTGAACAGCTCGGCGCCGGTCTCCTCCGCAGTGTGCAGATCCTGGCTGTGGGGGTCGGGGTCATCTCCGTGCCAGAGAGTCTTCGACAGGGCCGGGCGGTAGACGGGGCCGTGAGGATCCGCGGAGAGGATCGCGATGGTGGCGTCGGGGTCCGCCTCGCGGATCGCCCGGGCCGCTCTGTCGGCGGCGATCCCGCCCCCGATGATCACATGGTCGTAGCGGTGCTTGAGGTCCGACATCGCAGGCTCCTTCGCCGAACGGATGGGACTGCCACGATATTCCTGCACGGCCGTCTCAGCAACGTCTCAGCCCCGGCCTCTCCTCCACAGTGCCTGGTCATCCACATCCTGCGCCGGGACCGGCGCCGTGGGCGGCGCGGATGGTGCACTGCCCTCATGACTGATACGCCGCTGACGGAAGCTGAGGAGATCCTGCGGGAGCTCTCGGCCCAGCTGACCGAACCCGTCGGGTCCGAGTGCCTGCTGTGCTTCGTGTACCGCATGCTCGAGCACGGCTGCCGCGGGCTGCGCTGGGCCCGCCGCTACCGAGACCTGCGCGCACCACAGGCCTCCGCGCTGGTGCGCCGTCTGCGCCAGGTGGGAGCCGGCTGCGACTGCGAGATCTTCTGGAATGGATACGTCCTGCACGATGAGCATCTGGTGCGCACGGTCAGGCTGGACCAGGACGGACACGACCAGCCCGGGGACCTCGAGTATCCCGCGGCGATGCCTGCCTGCCAGGGTGCACGCGCGGGGTCGACCCGGCCCTGCGCGCTCTGGCTGCGGCAGGGTCGGCACCGGTGAGGCACTGCTCCTCATCGGCCGACGGGGAGGGCTCGACCCGACCAGATGTTCCGGCCCGCGGCCCTGACTGCGACAACAGGACGAGGTCGTGCTTGGATGAGCGCCATCAGCCCCGCCACTGACCGGAGGTCACCATGGGACGCGAGATCGGCAGCACCGAGTACACCCGTTCCCAGCGCACGCGCTACCGCAGGGAGCTGCGCCGCAACCTCGACCTCTTCGAGACCTTCCTGGACACGGCCGAGTTCGTGGACGAGGGCACCGTGGGGGTCGAGCTCGAGATGAACCTCGCCCAGGCGGACACCATGGCTCCGGCCCTGATCTCCGATCTGCTGCTCGAGGATCTGGAAGACGAGGAATACGTCCACGAGATCGGCCGCTTCAACCTCGAGGCGAACCTGCCCGTCTCTCGCCCTCAGGGACAGGGCCTGCGAGATCTCGAGACCGAGCTGGCCGAGAAGATCGACCGCGCGGATGCCGCCGCCCAGACCCGGGGCGCGCGGGTGATCCCCATCGGGCATCTGCCCACCATCACCGAGGAGCTCTTCTCGAGCGACGAGTGGCGCGCCCCGGGCGCCCGCTACGAGGCGCTCGAGAAGAGCGTCCTGGAGGCGCGGGGGGAGGAGATCTACCTGAGCATCGAGGGCGAGGGGAAGGGCAAGGGCCTCGAGGCGACGTTCGACTCGATCGCGCCGGAGTCCGCCTGCACCTCGATGCAGCTGCACCTGCAGGTCCCTCCGGAGCAGTTCGCCGCCGCCTGGAACGCGGCTCAGGCGATCGCCGGCCCGCAGGTGGCGCTCGCCGCGAACTCACCCTTCCTGCTGGGCAGGCGGCTGTGGCACGAGACCCGCATCCCCACTTTCGTCCAGGCCCTGGATACCCGCCCGCCCGAGCTCGCCACCCAGGGAGTACGCCCCCGGGTGTGGTTCGGCGAGCGCTGGATCACCTCGATGTTCGACCTCTTCGAGGAGAACGTGCGCCTGTTCCCGGCACTGATCCCCGAGTCACGGGAGATGGCGGAGGAGCCGCTGCTCACTGAGGGCTCCTCGCCCCGGTTGCACGAGCTGATGCTCCACAACGGCACCGTCTGGCGCTGGAACCGGCCTATCTACGACCCCGGCGTGGACCTCCCGCACCTGCGGCTCGAGAACCGTCTGCTGCCGGCGGGGCCGACGCCCGCAGACATGGCCGCCAATGCGGCGTTCTTCTACGGGATCCTCCACTCGCTGGTCCATGAGCGGCGGCCTCTCTGGTCGCGGATGAGCTTCGAGCAGGCCGCCGAGGCGTTCCAGCAGTGCGCCCGGTGGGGTCTGGAGGCCCGGGTGCGCTGGCCCAAGGTGGGGCGGGTGCGGGTGGCGGATCTGCTGCTCGAGCAGCTGATCCCCCAGGCCATGGAGGGGCTGCGGAACCTCGGCGCGGACGCGGATGTGGTGGAGCGCTACGACGGCATCCTCTCCGAGCGCGCCCGCACCGGCCGCAACGGCGCCCGCTGGCAGATCGACACCGTCACCTCCCTCGAGCTGCGCGGCGCGACCCGCTCCGAGGCGCTCGCGGAGATGACCCGTCTCTACCGGGCCGCGGTGGACACCGGGGAGCCGGTGCACGCCTGGCCGGTCCCGGCCCGCAAGCGCAGCTGAGTCCGCGCCGCCCCGCCCGTATCCGTCCTGAACCACCAGGCCCGGCCTGTCTGAGTGTGGGGCGCGACCCTGCGGAGCCGGCTCCAGGGCCAGCCCTGCGTGGCGCGACACACACACGGCAACCGATGGTCCACATCATGGGACGAGATCTCACCGGACGATACGATGCGGAGCATGAGCACCCCACCTCCTCCCACGACCACGGATCCACGGCCGCCCGCCGCGTCCACCGCCCGCACCTCTGAGGACCGCTCCGCGCGCATCGCGGTGACGGTGTTCCCCGCACTGATCCTCGCCGCCGCAGCCTTCGGCTTCTTCGTGCCGAGCGTCGGTCAGTCGCTCGCGCAGTACACCAGCATCTATCTCGGCGTCATCATGTTCGCGATGGGCCTGACCCTCACCCTCCCGGACTTCGCCCTGGTCGTGAAGCGCCCGCTGCCGATCCTCATCGGCGTCATCGCCCAGTACGTGATCATGCCGCTGGTCGGACTCGGCATCGCCGTGCTGCTGCAGCTCCCGACGGAGCTCGCCGTCGGCGTGATCCTGGTGGGCTCCGCTCCGGGCGGCACCAGCTCCAACGTCATCGCCTACCTGGCCAAGGCGGACACCGCCCTGTCGGTGACGATGACCTCCATCTCCACACTGCTCGCGCCGCTTTTCACCCCGATGCTGACCCTGCTGCTCGCCGGCTCCTACCTTCCCGTGAACGCCGGGGACATGGCACTGTCGATCGTGAAGATGGTGCTCATCCCGGTCATCGGCGGCCTCGTGATCCGACTGATCGCCGGCAAGCTCGTGGACAAGATCCTGCCCGCCCTGCCGTGGGTCAGCGTCGCCGGTATCTCGCTCGTGGTCATCGCTGTGGTCAGCGGCTCCACCGAGGCGATCGTCACCGCCGGCGGCATCGTGCTGCTCGCCGTGGTGCTGCACAACGGGCTGGGCTACCTGCTCGGCTACTGGGCCGCCCGCCTGCTCCGCCAGGGCGAGCGCGCTGCCCGCACCACCTCGATCGAGGTCGGCATGCAGAACTCGGGCCTTGCCGCGACGCTCGCCGCGAGCGCCTTCAGCCCGACCGCCGCACTGCCCGCCGCCATCTTCTCGATCTGGCACAACCTCTCCGGCGCTGTGCTCGCGATGTACTACCGCCGCAGCGGCGACAAGCACCAGATAGATCCCACCACCTGATCTCACCCCTCCCCGCTCCCTCTCTCCGACGAACAGCTGACGAGCAGAAGGGCCGACGCACCGCTCTCGCGGGCGTCGGCCCTTCTGCTTCCGCCATTCCCTGCTCAGCCGGCTTCGCTCAGCGGGACTCGTCCCGTCCACCCTCGGGCAGCTCAGCGATGCCGCTGCCGGTGCGCGAGGGCAGCGTCCCGGTCTCCGCGCCCGGTGCCTCGGCCCACGCGCCGTCCTCCTCGTAGGGATCGGTGAGCACCGGCACCTCGGAGGTGAAGGTCGGCTCGACGACGTAGTCGTCCGTGGAGTACTCCGCGTCCTCCTCACGGCGCTCGTACTCCTCCGGGGGCAGCACCTGCGCCCACTCGCGGGTGCGGATCGGGGGCAGTTCGCCGGCGTCCTCCCTGAGCGCTCGCAGCAGGGCGTACATCTGGAACCAGCCCATGATGAAGAACGGCAGCCCCACCAGGATGATCGTGGACTGCAGCGCTTCGAGTCCGTCGGAGCCCGAGAACACCAGCAGCGTGGCAGTGACCAGGGCGATCGCCACGCCCCAGAAGATGCGCTGGCCCAGCGGGTTGAAGTCCTCGTGACCGTTGGCCATCGAATCGGTGACCAGGGCGGCGGAGTCCACCGAGGTGACGAAGAAGATGATCACCAGGACGATCGCGACCACCGAGATGGGGAACGCCAGCGGGTAGTGGTCCAGGAAGGCGAACAGTGCCCCGGGGATGTCTCCGTCGTCGACCACCCGCTCGACCAGTCCTCCTTCGCCGTTGAGCTCGATGTCGAAGCTCGCGTAGCCGAAGATGCCGAACCAGATCACGGAGAACGCCGAGGGCACCGCGAGGACGCCGGCGACGAACTGGCGGATGGAGCGGCCCTTGGAGATGCGGGCGATGAAGATGCCCACGAACGGCGACCAGGTGATGGTCCACGCCCAGTAGAAGACGGTCCAGGTGTTCTGCCAGCCGGTGTTCGCGAAGGTGTCGTTCCACAGCGCGAGCTCAGGCAGGTTCACCAGGTAGCTGCCGAAGGACTCGATGGTGCCCTTCATGATGAACAGCGTCGCGCCACCGGCGAACAGCACGAAGAGCATCAGCAGCACGGCCACGACGATGTTGAAGTTCGAGAGCACCTTGATGCCCTTGTCCAGGCCCATCGACACCGAGATCAGCGCGAGCCCGCAGACCACACCGATAATGATGAGGTTCCAGCCGGCGGTCTCGGGGACGCCGAACAGCTGGTTCAGGCCGCCGTTGATCTGCAGCGTGCCCAGTCCCACCGAGACGGCGATGCCGAAGACGGTGCCGATGATGGCGATGATGTCGATGGCCTTGCCGATGGGGCCGTGGATGCCCTCGCCCAGCAGCGGCTGGAAGATCGAGCTCACGCGCGGCGGCAGGTTCCGCTTGTGGATGAAGTAGGCGAAGCACAGCGCCGGAAGGGTGAAGATCGTCCAGGTGTGCAGCGTGAAGTGGTAGTACGTGAAGTTCATGGCGTCTCGGGCCGCGTTGACGGTGCCCGCCTCGAGGCCGAGCTCGGCGGCGCGGGGCGGGTCGCCGAAGTGGCTGATCGGCTCGGCGACTCCCCAGAACATGAGGATCGAGCCGATGCCGGCGGCGAAGAGCATCGCGAACCAGGCACCGCCGGAATGCTCCGGCGGTTCGTCGTCCGGGCCCAGCTTCACGCGGCCGAAGCGGCCTGCCGCGATGAAGATCAGGAAGGCCAGGAACACGGTGACGCCGAGGATGTAGAACCAGCCCAGGTTCGTCATCAGCCATTGCGAGGCGGCGTTGGTCGCCTTGCCCATCGGCTCGGTGAAGGCGATGGTTCCGACCACGAAGGCGATGATGATCGCCGCCGAGCCGAAGAAGATCACCGGTGAGGTGCGCAAGCGCAACGCGTCGTGCAATCTGGTCAGCATGGTCCAGTCTCCTCATGGTGCGGGAAGGCTTCTGGTGCGAATAGGTGCCGTGGAGAGCGGTGCTCGACCGGATTGTGCCGCAGTGGTGGCACCGTCCGGCTGTCCGCCAGTATTGCAGGGGTCGTTCTGGTCCCGGGGGAGTTCTCCCCATCGCGTGATGCCGAACTCGCCGGTACCGTCGGCAGGATCAACCGAGCGTCATCGTGGAGGAGACCATGAGCAACCCCTACGGCGTGCCCAGCGCACCTCCGCAGAAGAGCCGCACCGGCCTGTACATCGGTATCGCCTGCGGATGCCTCCTGCTGGTCGCGGTCCTGGTGGCGGTGGTCGGCGTCGGCCTCTGGCTGTTCTCCCGTGATGGCGGCGGCGAGGACCCCACCAGCGGTCCCAGCATCAGCCAGTCCCCGTCAGAGGATCCGACCACGGAGGAGGCTCCGACGGACGATCCCACCACCGAGGATCCGACCGACGACCCCACCGAGACGCCGAGCGAGGATCCCTCGACGGATCCCGACTCGAGCGCAGGCGCCTCGATCTCGATCCAGGTCTCCGCTCCCTCAGAGGGCGCCACGTTGGACACCCAGGACGAGACCCTCGAGACCGAGAACGGGAAGTTCATCGGTGTCGAGGTGAACCTCACCAACAACGGCAGCGAGGACATCGGCCTGGCGGGCAAGAACTTCCGTTTCTATGACGATGCCGGCAACGAGCACTCGCTGCGCTACGCCTCGTTCTCGACCTCGGGACCGCAGGTGACTCCCGGTGAGGAAGCGACCGCTCAGCTGTACGCGGACGTCCCCACGGACATGGTGCTCAAGGAGATCAGCTACACCGATGTAGTGGGCACCGGCGGCGAGGAGATCACCTTCCCCGTGGGTTGAGCGACCGAGCGGTCCGGAGCCGTCCGCGCGCAGGTCACGACCTTCTGGAGTGCACCCGACCAGCGCATTCAGGGATTGACCAGCCTCACCTCAGTGGTTTTGCCGGAAGCCGGGTTCTACTGGTTGTCACGCGTCACCGGAGGACCTGCCGACTGAGGAGGAAGCAGGCTCCATCACTCCGGGGGCGCGGGGGAAAGGGATAGCCCCGGCTCGTGGGGACGAGCCGGGGCACTTTTCTGTCCGAGGTGTTTCGGGGCAGCTCTCAGGTGCCAGCGATGCTGGGTTCACGCTCATGCTGCGGGCGCGGCGGGCGCTGCCCGGCCGACCGCACCACGCTGACGTGGACGAGGAGCAAGAGGGCGCCGACGCCGAGAGCGGTGATCACGGCGATCAGCGGTTCGCTGCGCAGCAGCTGCGGGATCAGCCGCACCGGAACCAGCGCCGCGAAGGCGAAGGCGGTGAGGGTCCCGAGATACGAGCCGATCATGAAACCGCGGTGGACGCTCACATTCCCTGCCCGGATCCCGAGGATCGCCACGACCATGCACACCAGGGTCCAGATCGACAGGCCGTGCAGCCACGAGAAGCCATCGGGCATGATCCAGAAGCTCGAGATGCACACGGTCAGGATCGCCGAGACCCAGGTGACTCCGATCAGCCGATGGGCGAGGTCCCGCCGACGCCGCAGGATCTGCAGCGGCCCCAGCAGCAGCACATACGTCGCTGCGAGCGCATGCAGCGTGATCACTGGCGTGAAGGCGTCCATAGGGTGCACGATAGTTCCGCTATCCCACTCCGCGCCATCAAGATAGTTGCTGGTCGCGGGACTATCCATGAAGTTCACGTCTCTCCCTCCAGGAGGTTCCGCGATGCTGCTGGCAGAGCTCGCCGAGGCCAGCGGGGTCTCCGTCGCCTAGATCAAGTTCTACCGACGCGAAGGACTGCTGCCCGCCGGGGCGCGACTCACCGCGACCCGGCAGGACTACGGCCCTGCCCATCTCGAGCGCCTCGCGCTGATCCAGGTGCTGCGAGAGGTCGCAGACGCTCCGATCTCCCGCATCGCGCGCCTCACCGCGATTCTGGACGACCCTGAGCAGCCGTTGCTGAGCGCCCTCGGCGCAGCCCAGCTGATCGCCCTGGGTCTGCCTGCCGAGGAACCAGACGAGGTGAGCGCGGGCCCGCCGGAGCACCCGGCGATCGCCCCGTTGCTGGTGCACCTGGGCTGGCCGGACGTGGACACCTCGCCGCGGAGGGCACTGAACGAGCTGCTGCGCTCGCTCGAGGGCTGGGGACTGCCGACGGATCTCGAGGTGCTGCGCCGCTACGCCGAGCCGGTCGCGGAGATCTCACAGGCCGACGTGGCCTCGATCCGGGCCCAGACCGGGCAGCCCGGACCGGAGGTCAGCGATGACGTGCAGGTGATGCGAGCCGTGGCCGGAGCGATCGCTTTCGACCGACTGGTCCAGCTGCTGCGCGCCCTCGGGCACACGTCCTACAGCATCCTGCGGGCTCGCGGCTCCGGCTGAGTCCCGCTCCGTGCCGCCGGATCCAGCGCTGCTGGGCTCAGCGCAGCAGGGCTCGGCGCAGCAGCGACCAGCGCTGCAGGTCTCGAGCCTCAGTGCCGCAGATCGATCCCGAACACGCGCCGGATCTGCGCGACCGCGTGCCGCGTGAAGCGCCTGTCCGAGGGCGTCGAGGCGAAGGGAAGCACCAGCCCAGGATGCTCGGGATGGGTGACGCGGCCATGGGTGGATCCCGGGGAGACCACGAACCCCGCATCCTCCATCCGGCGCAGCAGCTCGCGCCGGGTGGTGGGGTGGCGGGTCCCCTGCCCGCCCCGGGTGCTGGGCCCGGACGCCTCCTCGGCGATATCCAGGGCGGGCTCGTACTCCGCCGGGCGCACGGAGAGCGCATAACGGGTCGAGAACAGCCCGATCACGGCGTTGTCCGCCCTCCGCACCTGCACCACCAGCTCGGCACGGAGGAAGTGGTCGCTCGCGCCGGCGTCTGCGGTCCAGGCGTCCTCCGGGTCGGCGACCGTCTGCACGATCTGCTCGGAGGGCAGACCCTGGACGCCGACGGCACGGATGTCCCCGTCGGTGATCCGCAGTGGACGCGGCACGGGACGGGGGTCCTCGGCGCTCAGCGTGTGCACGGCGCCGGGGGGTGCGCTCGGCACCGGGCGTGGCAGCTCCACGCTCCGGGCTCGGCGCCGCGGCAGCTGGGCCGACGGGCTCTGCTCCCGGGCCGTGTCCCCTCCCCTGCCCGCGCCCTGTTCTCCGCCTGAGCTCGGCCCCGCCGGCGCTCCTGCGGGATTCTTCTCGGTCCCGGGGCGGCGTCCGCTCGCGCTCCAGTCCACGGGGCGCACCCGCCGTGCAGGATCGCTGATCCCGCGCAGGCTCTTGGGGGTCGGCGGAGTGGGGGTCGGCCGCGGTCGTGGAGTGCTCACCCTGGAGATGGTGGCATGCCGGAGCCGTCCGTTAGCGTTGCACTCGTCGGCTTCCCCCCATCCCCTTCGTGAGGATCCGTGTGTCTGCTCGCTCCACCCTCCCCCGCCCGTCCGTCGCCCGCTTCGCCGGGGCTCTCTTCGCGGTGACGCTGCTCGCTGCCGGCTGCGGGGAGAGCTCGCCGGGCCCGGAGCAGCCCTCCGCGAGCTCGAGTGATACCTCTGCCAGCTCGGACGGCGGCGGCGCCGAGGCCGGCGGGTCCGACGCCGGGGGAGCCTCCGACGGCGGCGGACAGACCGCGGCCGGGGTCCCGCAGGACCCGTATCCGGTCACCCCTGCTCCCGAGGGCTTCGCCCCGCCGGAGGCCTGCTCGGGCGAGGGCGCCTACTTCGGGAAGGTCGGCAGCACGGCCACCCCTGAGCTGCCGGAGCGCGCCGGGGAGACGCTCACCATCGACGTTGTGGGCATCGAGGGCGAGGACGCGCAGCTGACCGCCACTCTCGGCGACGGCAGCGCCCGGGAGGTCGAAGCGGTCACCCTCGGGGAGACCGTGACCATCGATCTGTGGACGATCTCCGTCACCAGCGTCTGCGGGGACACCCAGCAGGTCGAGTTCGACCTCATCAACTGAGCATCCCCGCACCCTGAGCGACGGGCTCAGGCCTGGCGGGAGCGGCGGATCAGCCAGTAGCCGCCGGCCACGAGCGCCAGCGCGGTGACGGTGATCGCCGCTGCGCTCACGCCCGTGCGGGCGAGCGCGCCATCGCGGGAGTCCGCGGAGCCGGGATCCGCGGCATTCGCGGAGTCGTAGGCGCCGCCAGAGGTCTGGACTCCACTGGGTGCCGACGAACCACCCGGGCGCTGCTCGACACCGGAGGTCTGGGTTCCGCCGGAGGTCTGAGTGCCACCGGAGGTGCCGCTTTCGGCGCCGTCCCCCTCCGACCCGGCAGGCGCCGGATCCTCGTCGCCCTCGTCGCCCGGTGCAGGAGCCGGATCGGACCCCGGCGTCGGCTCCGGCGTCGGCTCGGGTTCCGGTGCCGGCTCGATGGCGTCATCGCAGGCAGGATCCATCAGGCCGATCCCGCGCAGTGCGTGACCGTCGGTGTCCGCATCATCGGTGAACCAGGCCTGGCGGACGCCGTCGGTGCAGATGTCGGTCGGCGCGAGCGCCACGCCTTCGTTCGCGAACTGGGCGGGCATGCCGTCGGGGCGGGCGAACACCTCGGAGGCGACCACCGGAGCCGCGCCGAGCGCGTACTGCACCGAGACGCCGTCGAGCGCCTCATCGGCGAAGGCCCACAGGGTGTTCGACGCGGCGTCATAGTCCAGCGCCATCAGACCGGGCAGCGGGGAGGGCAGCGTCGCGACCAGCGCCGCGCCTCCGCCGGCCTGCAGGGCCAGCGCGTAGACGTCACCGGTGTCCTCGAGGACCACGAAGGCATAGGCCTCAGCAGCAGGGACCTCGGCGCCCAGCTGTGCGAAGGCGCTCGCGGGCACCATCTCGATGCCTTCGAGGCCGCCGTTGGCGGAGGTCGCCGGCAGCACGTCGGTGAGGTTCCATTCGGAGACAGCGGTCAGCAGGTCCCCGTCGGCGCTCGCGTCATAGGCGAGCACGGTGTTGCGCGAGGCGCCCTTGTCCGCGTTGTCCCGCTCCACGGAGAGGTAGATCAGCCCGTCGGTGCCCACGGAGATGCCCTCTCCGTCGGGCTCCCCGGTGCCGTCGGCGAAGAGCGTGTGCTTGCCGCCGGTGGACCAGCCCTCGGTCTGGGTCCAGGTGCCGTCCGCGGCGAGGACCAGGCGGGAGAGCTGGCCGGCGTCGTTGTTCACGCCCCACAGCACCTGACTGCCGTCCTCGAGGATCTGCAGGTCAAGACCTGAAAGGTCTTCGCCCCACTCCCCTGCCTCATCGTTCACGGTGAGGTTCCCATCGGTGGGCAGCGGGGTGGTGACCACAGGCTCGACGGCGCCGCAGTCGTTCTCCTCGCCCGGGGTCGCCGCGGCGGAGGCGATGTGCACGCCCTCGCACAGCGCATTCGACTCGGTGACGTGCTCGGTCCAGGAGACCTGACCGAGCAGCGTGCCGGCGGCATCCTGGAGGCGCACCTGATCCTCGCCGCCGAGGCCATAATCCAGCTCGTCCCCGGTGATCAGCAGCAGCGCACCCGGCGCGAGCACCGTGCCAGCAGGCACCGTGTACACGTGGTCGTCGTCCGCGTCGAGGACGCGATGGCCGCTGAGGTCCGCAGGCGCGGAGCCGAGGTTCTTCAGCTCCACGAAGTCATCGCCGCCGGAGCTGGTCTCGTTGATGACGACATCACCGCACGCATTGGCTCCGCCCGGGGTCGCGACGTGGCTCATGCTGAAGTCACCCTCACCAGCCCCACCGCCGCCGCAGCGCTGCCAGGAGGGGACTGCGTGGATGTCATCCGGCCACTTCGTGCCGTCGACCAGGTGGCCGTTCGGGGCGAAGATCCGGGCCTGGTCGCCCTTGCCGAGCCCGAAGGGCATCCCCGTGAACACATAGCGCTCACCCGGAGCGAGCTCGGTGCCGGCGGGTACGACGGCCGGAACCTCTGCCGGGATGTCCTTCTCGTCCAGCAGGTACCAGTCCGAGAGGTCGATCGTGCGGTCCGAGACGTTCGTGATCTCGACCCAGTCGTCCCCCTCGGAGACGGCCTCGGTGACCCGGATGGCGTCGGCGTCCGGATGCTCCTGGGCAGCTGGCGGCGGGACGTAGGGGCCGGAGTTCGCCGTCCCCTTGGTCACCTCGGCGGAGGCGGTGACCACTCCGTCGATCACGATGTAGCTGGTGGGGGCGTGCTCGGTCCAGGCGAGGGAGTCGATCAGGGTGGCGCCGTCGGCCGCGAACAACCGGACGGTGTCCGCCTTGCCGAGCCCGAAGTCGAAGCCGCCCGGGGCGGCGTCGGCGTGCTCCAGGACCAGGTGCTCGCCGGGGGCGATCACGGTGCCGGCGGGGAGGGTCCAGTCGCGGGAGTCGTCGTCATCGCGCAGGAACCAGCCGGAGAGGTCCACCGGCTCGCCGCCGGTGTTGACCAGCTCGACCCAGTCCTCGCCGCCGGCGGGGTCGTCGGACTCGACCTCGGAGATCTGCACCTCGGCCGGGGCGGCGAGCGCGGGGGCCGACGGGGCGAGCACCACCACCGCCACGAGCGGGGCGGAGAGTGCGAGGGCACCGCTCAGCGCACCGAGCCGGTGCAGGACGGGACGGTGCCCGGCGGGACGGGGCAGCACGGGGCGCCGGACGGCGGCGTCCGACGGCGAGTGGGCAGGGCTGGGGCGCACGGAATCTCCTGGATCATCACGAGGGGGGCTCGCGCATCTCATCAGCGACCGATGAACAGCGACCGTGGCGCATATGGCCAGGAGGTGGCCTGGGGAGGGCGGGCCCGGGAGCAGGGTCGGCGCGCGGGGACACCGGCCGGCGCGGCATGATGGGTGGATGCCCGCCGCTCCTTCCGCTTCCCCCGCCCCGCACCGCTTCGACCTCGACGCGATCGGCGCGGGCCTGCCGGTCGCAGCCGCGCGGAGCGAGCTCGAGGCGGCGGCACGCAGCGGCGCGATGGTGGTCACCGCCCCGCCCGGCACCGGCAAGACCACGCTGGTGCCACCGCTGGTCGCGAACCTCGCCGAAGGTCTGACCCTGGTCACCCAGCCGCGCCGGGTCGCGGTGCGGGCGGCCGCGCGGCGGATCGCGCAGCTGGACGGCTCCCCGCTCGGCGGCCCGGTGGGGTTCACGGTGCGCGGGCAGCGGGAGGTGAGTGCCGGGACCCGGCTGGAGATGCTCACCCCGGGTGTGCTGCTGCGGCGCCTGCTCGCGGAGCCGGAGCTGCCCGGGGTCGCCGCGGTGCTGCTCGACGAGGTCCATGAACGCTCTCTGGATACGGATCTGCTGCTGGGGATGCTGGCCGAGGCTCGACAGCTGCGCGAGGATCTGCTGGTCGGGGCGATGTCCGCGACGCTCGACGCCGCGGCGGTGGCCGGCGTGCTGGACGGCGCCGCGATCGTCGAGGTCCCCAGCGCCCTGCATCCGCTCACGGTCTCCTACGCCCCCTCCCCCGTCCCACGGCTGGACGCCCGCGGCATCACCCGCGAGTACCTGGACCATCTCGCCCGCACCACCGCCCGCGCCCAGCGGGATCAGGGCACCGATGCGCTGGTCTTCGTGCCCGGCGCGCGGGAGGTCGATGAAGTGGTCTCTCGCCTGCAGGGCCTGGTCGGCGCCGAGGTGGAGGTGCTCGCCCTGCACGGCCGGCTCCCGGCCAGCCAGCAGGACCGTGCCACCGGCGGCCGGCGCCCCGGCGAGCTGCCCCGGATCGTGGTCTCGACCTCTCTCGCGGAGAGCTCGCTGACTGTGCCCGGCGTGCACCTGGTCGTCGATGCCGGGCTCTCCCGAGAGGTGCGGCGGGACCGCGGCCGGGATATGTCGGGCCTGGTCACCGTCAGCGCTTCCCGCGCGGCGGCGGAACAGCGGGCGGGCCGTGCGGCCCGGCAGGGTCCGGGCGCTGCGGTACGGGTCTTCGCGCAGTCCGACCTCGCTGGGATGCCCGCGCAGTCCCCGCCGGAGATCAGCTCGGCGGATCTCACCGATGCGGCGCTGTCCCTGGCCTGCTGGGGCACGCCCCGCGGGGAGGGCCTGCCGCTGCTGACCCCGCCGCCGGCGGGAGAGATCGCCGCGGCGGAACAGACTCTGCACGCTCTCGGCCTGGTCGACGACGAGGGCCGGCCCACCCCGTCTGGGACCCGCGTGGCGCGCCTGCCCGTCGGGGTGCGGGAGGCGCGTGCGCTGGTGGACGGGGCGCAGCGCCTGCCAGGCAGGGACGGGGCCCGCACCGCCGCGGAGGTGGTCGCGGCGGTCTCCGATGATCATCGGCCGACGGGCGGCGACCTGCCCCGGCTGCTCGCAGACCTGCGCGCCGGTCGCGCGCCAGGCGTCGACCGCTGGCGCCGGGAACGCGACCGACTCACCCGCATCGCCCGGGGTTCCGCGGAGCGTTCCGGGAGCTCTGCTGCGGGGCACAAGGGCGCCGCCGAGCAACCCTCGGGATCCTCCGTGGGGCGCCGCGGCGCCGCGCCCCCGCTCCTCACCGCGACCGACGCAGCCCACCAGGCGGGGGCCGTCCTCGCCCTCGCACGGCCCGAGCGGATCGCCCATCTCACCGCCGACGGCTCCCGCTCCTACCTGCTGGCCTCCGGTACCCGCGCTGCGCTGCCCGAGGGCAGCGGCCTGCTGGGGCGGGACTGGCTCGCCGTCTGGGAGGTGCAGCGGGCGGAGGGTCGCGCGGCCGACGGCACCGGGGCGGTGATCCGCGCCGCCGCACCGCTGAGCGAGGAGAACGCCTTCCTCGCCGGGGCGGAGCTGCTGGTCTCCGAGCGCACCGCCCGCCTCGAGCACGGGACGGTGCGGGCGCGGCAACGACGGCTGCTCGGGGCGATCGAGCTGACCTCGACCCCGGTGACCGCGACCGCGAAGGACACGGTCCCCGCGGTGCTCACCGAGGTGCGCGCCCGGGGTCTGGCGGGGCTGGCGATGAACGAGCCGGCCACGGCGCTGCGCGCCCGGCTCGGGCTCGTGCATCGCGAGCTCGGAGCGCCCTGGCCGGCGATGGACGAGGCCTCCCTGCTGGAGCGGCTGGAGAACTGGCTCGCTCCGCAGCTCTCGGCCCGCACCACGAAGCTCTCCGGCATCGACGTCACCGGCGGACTGCGACTGCTGCTGCCCTGGCCCGAGGCCTCCGAGCTTGCCGAGCTGGTCCCGGAACGGCTCGCGGTGCCCTCAGGGAACACCGCCCGCATCCACTATCCCGCGCCGGAGGCCGAGGACGGCCGGCCGGTGGTGGCGGTGAAGCTGCAGGAGCTGTTCGGCCTGGCCGAGACCCCGCGCCTGGTGCGGGGGCGGGTGCCGGTGCTGTTCCATCTGCTCTCGCCAGCCCGCCACCCGCTCGCGATCACCGATGATCTGCGGTCCTTCTGGGACGGTCCGTACCGGGAGGTGCGCAAGGAGATGCGCGGCCGCTACCCGAAGCACCCCTGGCCGGAGGACCCATGGACCGCGCCGGCGACCGCGCGGACGAAGCGCGCTGCGGGACGCTGAACGAGGTCAGTTCTAGCTGATGACAGTGGTGGTCGTGGCGGCGGTCGTCATCATCACCGCAGTCATGTCAACCATGATCCGCTTGACGGCCTTCGCCGCCGGGTGGTGAAGGTCCAGCGCCTTGATCCGCTGGTCGAGCTCGCGACGGCCGAGGCCGGGCAGGTCGTCCTTGAGGATGCGGTGGGCAATGCCGAGGGCGCGCAGCAGCTCGAGCAGGATGCCGTCCTGCAGGCTCGCCGTCGCGGGATCGGTGAGGCCAGCTGCGAGGCGGGCGCGCAGGGCGCGCTCCAGGGTGTCGTCGTGGGTCGGCCAGCTGGTGGTGAACCAGCCGTCCTTGCGCCGCACCGCACCCACGGCGGCGAACCCCTCTCCGATCACCTCGGTGAGGTCCATCGAACGGTGGGAGATGACGGTGCTGATCGCCTTCCCGTCGAGCGTGGCGAGCGCGTCGAGTGCCTGATCCAGCACCGGCAGGTCCGTGGGCGCGGTGTCGCGCACCTGGATCTTCGGCGTGCGCTCCTCACTGAGGTCGATCTTCTCCCGCAGCGCCAACTCGGCGACCGCGGCGGCGGCGAGCGCCTGCTTGCGGTAGTAGGTCGAGTCCTGGCGGCCGGCATCGTTGGTCAGGAGCAGGAAAAGCTCTCCGGGGATCGTCTGCGTCATCATCCCCCTACTGTGAGGCTCCGCACGTCCGCGTGCCACCTCTGATCGTTCACCAGCAGATCCTTCTTTCGTCGGGGCCCACACCCAGCGGGCATCGAGTGACAGCTGGCACCATCAACCCCATGCGCCTGTTCTCGACTCCCTCCCGCCTCTACCGGGTGCTCGCCTTCGCCGAGATGATCACCTGGACCCTGCTGCTGGCCGGCATGTTCCTGAAGTACGTGGTGCAGTCCACCGAGCTGCTGGTCCGCATCGGCGGCGGGTTGCACGGCTTCACCTTCATCGCCTACGTGGTGGTGACGGTGCTGGTCGCGATCGACCAGAAGTGGCGGCTGAAGGATCTGCTGCTGGGCATCGGCTCGGCGATCATCCCCTATCTCACGGTGCCCTTCGAGCGCTCGGCGATGCGCCGCGGCCTGCTCAGCGACACCTGGCGGCTGCGCGAGGAGAAGGGTCGCACGCCGCTGGAGCGCCTGGTCTCCCTCGCGCTGCGCCACCCGCTCCCGGCAGTGCTGATCGCCCTCGTCGCGATCGCGCTCGTGTTCTCGGTGCTGCTCTCCCTGGGCCCGCCCACCGAGTGGTTCGCCTGAGCTCTCAGCCCGCGCAGCGCTGCTGAGCAGCCGGCCTGAACGGGTCTGCTGAGCAGTTCTGTTGAGCAGTCCGCCGGCACAGTTCTGCTGAACAGCTCGCCTGCAGGCCACGGGTGGCCGTCGCTCAGTGCGGCGGCACGATCGGATCGATCCGCACCACCTCGCCGCCGCGCAGGTGCAGGCGGCTGATCTCGACCACGGGGGATCGCTGGGAGAGCCGCGGGACCGGCGGCTGATCCGGTTCCGGCGGCAGCGCCTCCCCGAAGCACACTCCGCAGCCCTGCACGGACAGCGCCTGCGAACGCCGCGCCTCCCAGTCCACCTGCGCTGCATGCGCGGCCCGGATCCACGGCCCGCCATGGGGGCGGCAGGGACCTGCTCCATCCACCCCCTGCAGCGGACACTGCGCAGGCCGTGCTGTGACCAGCAGGTCAAGACCCATGAGCTCGGGGATACGGGGATCGGCGCCGGTAGGGAACACGTCCAGGCCACCCGGCCCGATCCGCAGCACCGCTCCCTGCCCTTGCTCGACAGCAATCAGCAGGGCACTCTCGAGCGCCTGGTCCGGGTGGGAGGCGAGCAGATCCTCGCGCGCAGCGGCAGCGGGCTCGAACCAGTCCCGCTGATTCCCGACGAGTGCTCCGAGGGCGACCGGTCCGCCCCGGCGACGCAGTGCGGCTGCGACGGCGGGGCGACGGAACCAGCTCAGCGCAGGCGGACGCACCGCGCGGGGCTTCCCCTCCACCGGGGCGCCGGCGCGGGCCCCTTCGCGGCTGGGCCGGGCGGGCTGCTCAGGGGGCTGGGTGCGCACTTCGAAGGGGGCCTGGTTGCCGCGGAGATCGGCGACGATCGTGCCCTCTGGGCTGAGGGTGGGCAGCACCGGCCCCAACGCCGGCACCACCAGCCAGGAGTGCGCGAGCTCGAGCGGCCGACGGTCCCGCAGGGTGTTGCGCACGATCTGCGGTGCGGGCGGGGTGGTGGGGCGACGCCGACGATAGGCGAGCTCCTCCTCTGCGTCCCCGCGGAAGCCGCCCCCCTCCGCACCCTGCTCCTCGGCGAACTGGGCGGGCTGCGCATCGGCGAACAGTCCCGGGTCCGCGCTCGCGGTGATCGGGCCGACGCCCGGCAGATCCAGCTCGATCAGCTGGTCGCGCCAGGACGTGGCCAGAGGGTCGCTGTCCAGCGAGTCGTGACCCAGGTGCATGTTCCCTGCCTTCCGACGTGGGCCTGTCGAGAGAGCGCAGCCGTGTCTCATGACCCGTCTGCGACGTTAGTGAAGGGGTCCGACAGTCGAAGCCCCGGCTGGCTCCCGGAGCGCTCTGCGCGCCTCGTAGACTCCTGGGGTGCGGTGCCATCATTTCGAGTCCGGTGAGTGCAGGTCCTGCACTCTCCTGGACCTCCCCCGCCCCCGCCAGATCGCCGAAGGCCGGGAACGCGTCGAGCAGCTGCTCGCGCCGTTCCTCTCCCCCGGCACTGCCTGGGGCGCCCCGCTGCTCGGCGCCGATTCCGGCTTCCGTGCGCGCGGGAAGATGGCCGTGGCCGGCACCGCCCAGGAGCCTCGGCTGACCCTGCCGGGCCAGGCCCAGGGTGTGGATCTCTGCGACTGCCCGCTCTATCCGGACGGTGTCGAGGACATTCTCGAAGGGGCCAAAGCCCTGATCCGTCGCGCGCAGGTGCCGCCCTATGACGTCGCCCGTCGCCGCGGTGAGGTCAAGAACGTGCTGGTGACCGCCTCCCCCGACGGTGAGCATGTGCTGCGCCTGGTGCTGCGCAGCGAGCAGGCGCTCGAGCGGATCCGCGAGCATCTGCCCCGGCTGCTCGAGGCCCACCCGTCGGTGGTCGCGGTCTCGGCGAACATCCACCCGGACCACACCACCGCGGTCGAGGGCGAGCAGGAGATTCCCCTGGCCGGCGCCGCCTCGATCGCGGTGCGCACCGGGGATGTGACGCTGTTCGCGCGTCCCCAGTCCTTCCTGCAGACCCACACCGAGGTCGCCGGGAAGCTGTACCGCCAGGCTGCGGAATGGGTTGCCCAGTGGGTCACGGAACGGGTCACGGAGACCGCGCCGGGGAACTCTCCGCGGTTCTGGGACCTCTACTGCGGGCTGGGCGGATTCGCGCTCCACGCGGCGCTGGCCGCACCCACCGCTCACGTCACCGGGGTGGAGGTCTCTGCGCAGGCCATCGATGGGGCCCGCGAGGCCGCCGCCGCCCAGGACATCGCCGCAGAATTCCTCGCCGCGGATGCCACCGACTGGGCGATCGAGACCGCCACCGGCGCCGACGGCCCTCCCGACCTCGTGATCGTGAACCCGCCCCGCCGCGGCCTGGGATCACGCCTGGCCAGCTGGCTCGAGGACTCCGGAGTGCGCGATGTGCTCTACTCCAGCTGCAATCCGACGACCCTCGCCACCGACCTCGCCGCCATGCCCTCGTTGCGCATCACCGCAGGCCGTTTCGTGGACATGTTCCCGCACACCGAGCACGCCGAGGTGATCGTGCGACTTCGCCGCACTGATCCGACCTGACCTGACGCACCAGACCTGACACAGTGGGTCCCATATTCCGCCTTCCAAGGAGCTCCATGACTGCCACACCCTCCAGCCAGCTGACCGACGTCACCCGCACCGTCACCCTCGCCCCGGACGGCAACACCGTCACGCTCGAGCAGACCTTCCCGGTCCACCCCGAGGAGCTGTGGTCCGCTCTCACCATCGGCTCGCACCTCGAGGTGTGGTTCGGCCGCGCGAGCGGTGAGGCAGTCGAAGGCGGTCGTTACACGCTTCCCGATATGGAGACCCGCGGCAAGGTGCTCGCCATCGAGGAGCCCTCCCGCCTGCTGCTGAGCTGGGAGGTCGGCAAGAGCAGCACCCGGCTGGAGCTGCTGGTCGCTCCGGTGGAGGCTGCTGCGGATGGCGCCGACGAGAACGAAGCGCAGGCAGCCCCGGTCGGCTCCCGCCTCACCCTTCGCCACACCGTCCCGGAAGACGCCCACTGGAAGACCTTCGGCCCCGCGGCGACCGGTCTCGGATGGGACGCGGCGCTCTACGCGCTCGCGCTCCATCTGCAGGACCCTTCGGTGGATCTGATCCCGCAGCTCGGAGACTTCGCCGGCTCCGAGGAGGGTGAAGAGTTCACCCGCGCCACTGCGGACGCCTGGTTCGAGGCGCACATCGCCACCGGGGTGGACAAGAAGCCGGCCCGCAAGGCCTCGGTACGCACCGCAGACTTCTACCTCGGCGAGGAGCCGGAGCTGTCGTGACCAGCACGCCGGAGCCGTGGCGGCCGGCGTCGTACGGGCCTGCCGCGCAGGGGCCACAGGACGCACCGGAGTCGCCCGCCGTCACCCTGCTCACGCTCGGTGGCACCATCTTCATGACCCAGGCCTCCGAGGGCGGGCACGCCGTTCCCGATGACACCGCCGGGGACCGTCTGCGCGAGACACTCATGGACGGGATCGACCTCACCTCGCGGGCGATCGCGAACGTCTCCTCGTCCAATGTGCGCCCGCGGCATCTGCGTGAGGTGCTCGAGCATGCCCGGCGTGCGGTGGACGAAGGTGCCGACGGGGTGGTGCTCACCCACGGCACCGACACCCTCGAGGAGACGGCCTTCGTGCTGAACCGCTACTGGGACCGCGAGGCGCCGCTGGTGGTCACCGGCGCGATGCGGCCGGCGAGCGCTCCGGGCGCAGATGGTCCCGCGAACCTGCGCGACGCGGTGTCCACGGCGGTCGCCCCGTCGGCCCGCGGCTGGGGTGTGCTGGTGGTGTTCGACGGCCACGTGCACCTCGCAGACCAGGTCACCAAGGCGTCCTCCCGCTCCCTCTCCGCTTTCGCCTCCGCCCCGTCAGGGCCGTTCGCGAAGGTCGACGAGGGCGACCTGCACCTGCTGCACCGGCCCTTCGACCGCGCAGCCCGGGTCGCTGGTGTGCCCTCGGACAGGTTCCCCCAGGTCCCGGTCCTGTCCGCGGGCCTCGACGAGGACTTCGCCCTGCTGGACCACGTCCCGGCGCGCGCCATCGAAGGGCTCGTGATCGCCGGGGTCGGGATGGGGCACGTCTCCCCCGCTGCGATGCCGCGCCTGCGCCGACTGCTCGAGACCGGCACACCCGTGGTGGTCGCGACCCGCATCGCCTCCGGCGGCACCTCGACCTACCACTACGCCTATCCGGGCAGCGAGGTGGACCTGCTGGAGGTGGGTGCGCTGATGGCAGGGTTCCTGCCTCCCGCGCAGGCCCGACTCCTCCTGCAGGCCCTCCTCGCCGACGGTGCAGATCCGGACCGGATCCGCGAGTCCTTCGAGGCCTACGCCAGCTGAGCTCTCAGAACGGGAACTTCAGACCCGGGCCCGCAGGATTTCGCCGACCACGGCGCCGTCGGCGTCGGGGAACTCGAGCCCCAGCAGGTGAGCGAAGGTCGCCGCCTCATCGGTCACGGTGCAGTGGGTGAAGCGCACGTCCTCGGCGATGTCGGGCCCGACCATCGCGAACACTGCCTGGATGTCCTGCTCGGGCAGGTGGCCGTGCTGGGAGATCAGGAAGGTGTAGTCCGCATCGAAGCGGCCGTACAGCGAGCGGCCCTCCCAGAGGTTCTGGAAGTTGGTGCCGCTGGTGCCCTCGAGCACGCCGAAGAAGGGACCCGCATAGCCGTAGTCCTCGGTCATATCCGCCAGTGCGTG
Organism: Brachybacterium paraconglomeratum; assembly: GCF_039541415.1. Classification (GTDB taxonomy): domain Bacteria; phylum Actinomycetota; class Actinomycetes; order Actinomycetales; family Dermabacteraceae; genus Brachybacterium; species Brachybacterium paraconglomeratum_A. The sequence continues at coordinate 89,485 of NZ_BAABGE010000009.1, read as the reverse complement.
GAAGTCCGCGACCGGGATCTCGGGATCATCGATCCATTCATCGACCAGGGCCAGCACCTTCTCCACCGTGACGTCATCCGCCTCGGGGTTCAGGTGCAGCTGGCCGGTGAGCCCGCAGCCGTGCACCCAGGCGTCCCAGCTGCTGACCTCCCCGGACTCGTCGAGCCTCACGAACCCGCGTTCGACCAGCAGGTTGTTGGCCCGGAAGCAGCGGCCCACCTCGACATGCCCGTGGTCGGAGACGATCGCGATGTTGGTCTCCTCCGCGATCCCCGCCTCCTCGAGGGCGGTGAGGATCTCGCCGATCCAGCCGTCGACCCGTTCGAAGGCTTCCTTGACCTCGGCGGTGAAGCGGCCGGTGGCGTGGCGGGCGGAGTCCACGTCGACCAGGTGCACGAACAGCACGTCGGGCTGATCGGTGCGGAGGATGTCGGTGGCGACAGCGGTGTTGAAACGCCCGAACTTGTGCTTGCGCTCCCAGCTGATCTCCCCCGCATGACGGTCCACGTACTCGCGGCCGCGCGGAGTGGAGGCGTCCCGCAGCACAGCGAGGGTCGGCTCGAGGCCGCCGCGGTCCCAGATCTCCGGCACCGCGATATCGATCGAGGGCGACCAGCCGGTCACCGGCCAGCCCACCGTGGCGGTGGTGAGCCCCTGCTCCTTCGCGAGGTCAAAGATCGTGGGGGCGGTGATGTCGCGCGCATCCCAGAACCAGTCGGGAGTTCGCACGCCCGGGGAGACCTTCTCGTTGGCGTAGATGCCGTGCCCGTCGGCGGTGCGGGCGGTGGTCTGGGAGGTGTGGTTCGGGTAGGTCACGGTGGGGTAGATCGCCTCGGCGCTGCCCCAGCCGCCGGCGAGGATACGGGCGAAGTTCGGCAGGGTGCGGGCGAAGGGGACATCGACATCGCTCATCGCGTCGACCGAGAGCACCACCAGGCGGTGGCGCTGACCGGGGGCGGTGCCTGCGGGACTCTCGGGACGGGAGGTCTGGACGGTATCGCTCACGGGGACTCCTCAGGTGCGGCATGGGTGGAAGCGCTCCCACGCTAGGAGTGCCCGGTCACGCCCCGGGGGCGCCGCGGTGAACTCCGCAGGAACAGGCTCCTCGGATCTGTTCATCGTCAGCTCTGCTCACCATCCGGTGCGCTCGCCGCCGGCTCTGCTCACCACCGCCCGGGCCGCTCCACCTGTCCGGAGGTGGGGCGGCCCGGCGCGTCAGGCTCCGTGCCTCCGACGGAGCGGTCTCTCAGACGGAACGGCGCCTCAGAGAGACAGGCACAAGCAGAACGGGTGCCCCGCCGGGTCGAGGTAGACCCGGAAGCTGCCCGAGCCGGAGGGCTGATGCTCATGGACGACCGCGCCGAGCGCGAGCGCGCGCGGTTCAGCCGCCTCGATGTCCGAGACGGCGAAATCGAGGTGGAACTGCTGGGGATGCTCTCCACCCGGCCAGGTCGGGCGCTGGTAGTCGTCGATGCGCTGGAAGGCGAGGGTGGACTGTCCTCCTGGCTCGTCGGCCGAGATCCGACCTGCCGGCGGCAGCAGCTCGGCCCAGTCGGAGTCGCTGCCCTCCTCCACGCGCCAGCCCATGAGCTTCGCGTAGAAGGTCGCGAGCTGCAGCGCGTCGGGACAGTCCATGACGGTGACATCGAGCAGCGGGATGACGGGTTCCTGATCCGGATTCTCCATGCGCCCACCGTAGGACCGGAGCGGCCCAGGGGGAAGAGGCGCGCGCTGTCTTCCGCGAGTGGATGGGGCTGCCTCCCGCGGGCGACGGAGAATCCTCCGAGGGCGAAGAGCCCTGTACGCCATTGCCCGTGCTCCGGTGACACACTGGGGGTATACGCCGCGTGCCATCGACCGTCGAAAGGTGAACTGATGACCGTTCCTGTTGATCCCACCCCTGCCCTGCAGGAGTACGCCCACCCCGAGAAGCTGGTGACCACGCAGTGGCTCGCCGATCAGATTGCTGCCGGCCGCCCCGACGGGCTCGTCGTCGTCGAATCAGATGAGGATGTGCTGCTCTACGAGACCGGCCATATCCCTGGTGCGGTGAAGGTCGACTGGCACCTGGACCTCAACGACCCGGTCACCCGCGACTATGTGGACGGCGAGGGTTTCGCGAAGCTCATGGACGCCTCCGGCATCACCCGCGAGACCACCGTCGTGGTCTACGGCGACAAGTCCAACTGGTGGGCCGCCTACGCCCTGTGGGTCTTCGAACTGTTCGGTCACTCCGACGTGCGCCTGCTCGACGGCGGCCGTGCGGCCTGGCAGGCCGAGGGCCGCGAGATGACCACCTCCGACGACGGCCGCCCCGCGCCGACCAGCGGATATCCCGTCGTCGAGCGCGAGGACGCCCCGATCCGGGCCTACCGCGAGGATGTGCTGGACTTCCTCGGTGGGCCGCTGATCGATGTGCGCTCCCCCCAGGAGTACTCCGGCGAGCGCACCCACATGCCGGACTACCCCCAGGAGGGCACCGTGCGCGGTGGGCACATCCCCACCGCACGCTCGGTGCCGTGGGCCCGCGCCGCCGCCGAGGATGGCCGCTTCAAGGCGCGCGCTGAGCTCGAGGCGATCTACCAGGGCGAGCTCGGTTTCGACACCGCCACCCCCACGGTCGTGTACTGCCGCATCGGAGAGCGTTCGGCGCACACCTGGTTCGCGCTGACCTACCTGCTGGGCTTCGAGAACGTGCGCAACTACGACGGCTCCTGGACCGAGTGGGGCAACGGCGTGCGCCTGCCGATCGCGCAGGGCACCGAGCCGGGCGAGGTCCCCACGCGATGACCGGCAGCACCACCTCCGACGCCGCTTCCGGCGCAGACCTCCCCGCTGCCTTCGCCGAGATCGCCGAGGATTTCCACGCCCTGACCGGGCGGGACCGGCTGCAGCTGCTGCTGGACTTCTCGAACGATCTGCCGGCCCTGCCCGAGCGCTACGCGGAGCATCCCGAGCTGCTCGAGCCGGTCCCGGAGTGCCAGTCGCCGATCTTCCTGATCACCGAGGTGGAGGGCACCGGCCGCGAGGCGATCGCGCGTCTGTTCTTCTCCGCCCCACCGGAAGCGCCGACCACTCGCGGCTTTGCGTCCATCCTGGCGGAGGCGCTGGACGGCCGCAGCGTCGGCGAGGTGCTCGACACCCCGGAGACGGTCACCGGCGCACTGGGCCTGGCCGAGGTGGTCAGCCCGCTGCGGCTGAACGGCATGGCCGGGATGCTCGCCCGCATCAAGCGTCAGCTCACGGTGAAGGCCGGCATCTGACCCGTGAAGTGACGGCGCCGCTTCCCCACCGGGAGCGGCGCCGCATCGTCGTCCCCGCCGGCGAGCAGTGACTCAGACCGAGGGCGGGGTGCGCGGGCCAGCCTCCGGCGGCTTCCGCTGCCCGCCCGTCGTGTCGCGGTGGCCGTACCTCTCGTACGCCCTGCCCGCCGCACGCTCCGCGCCCGAGCGGAGCACCCCGAAGGCCGCGCGTCCTGCCTCGGACTGCGCGAACTCGAAGGCTGAGCGTGCTCGTCGGCTGAAGTCGGCGCGCTCCTCGGCGGTGGCGTGCTCGTCCCCGGGGCCGCCGGATGGCGAGGCGAAGTCCTCGTCGACCTCTCCGCTCTCGACTCGGGCATGCCGATCTCGGGCGACTTTCAGCTCGAGCGGCACTCGCACCTGTCGCACCAGCGCGGTGCGCGTGTCCTCGCGGATCTGTGCGGCCTGCTCATCGAGGTAGTCCTCGAGCGCAGCGCCGCCATCCTGCAGCGCGAAAGCCCTGCCCAGCAGGAACGACGCGAGATCGGAAGCGACCTCGGGCGAGAGGCCGTAGTCATCGGAGGAGCCCCGCGCATCGCGCAGCTCCACCGCGTCATCACGCTCGAGCGGGCTGGGGGCGATATCCACGGCGCTCAGCACATCTTCCACGAAAGAGTGGAAGGCGGCGTCGCCGGGCACATCGGCCTGGCGCAGCTCCACCCTGCTGGTCCCGTCGGGCAGGCGCAGCCGCGAGATGCCCTCCCGGGCGAATTCATCCTGCGCTGCGCGGCGCAGCAGGCGACGGGCGGCCCTCTCCAGATGGCCGGCATCCGCATCACGGGGGATCTCGGGCGCCACCGCCCTCGCGTCGGCGACCAAGGACGCGCGGGCGCTCGCTGACTCGGCGCGCTTGCGCACCGTGCCCGGAAGCGCGGCGAGCCGTTCTCTGAACGTGAAGATCTGCACCATGGGCGCACCTCCTGGAGGAGTGGGCGTGAAGTCTCCATCGTACGGACGTCGATGGTTGAGGCTGAACAGTTCGACCGCGCCCATCTCGAAGGCTGATCGACGTATTGCGAGCTTGCGAGCGACAGAAGACCAGCCAGATGGCAGCGCTGATCGACGTATTGCGAGCTTGCGAGCGACAGGAGACCAGCCAGATGGCAGCGCTGATCGACGCAGCGCGGGCCTGAACCCTTCCGCGAGGTCCGGGTGGCCCCGAGTACGGTGAGGGCACCCGACCCCAGGAGGACCCCGGCATGCCGATCGCCGCCCCCACTGCTGAAGAGCTCATCACGCTGCAGGACGAGGCTGTCCGCTTCACCCGCGAGCTGATCCGCATCGACACCACGAACTTCGGCGGGAACGACCCCGCCACCTGGGGCAAGGGAGAGAGCGAAGCGGCGGAGCACGTCGCCGCGGCGCTGCGCGAGGTGGGGCTCGAGCCGACCGTCCTCGAATCTGCACCCGGCCGCCCCAGCGTGATGGTGACGATCCCGGGCGAGGATCGCTCGCGCGGCGGTCTCATCCTCCACGGCCACCTCGACGTGGTCCCCGCAAAGGCGGAGGACTGGTCTGTGGACCCCTTCGCCGCCGAGCTGATCGATGGCATGATCTACGGCCGCGGCGCCGTGGACATGAAAGACATGGTGGGGATGCTCCTCGCGATCGCCCGTCACCTCGCCCGCACGGGGCAGGTCCCGCCCCGAGACCTGATGTTCGCCTTCTTCGCCGACGAGGAGAACGGCAGCGTGTGGGGCGCGCAGTGGCTGGTCGAGAACCATCCCGAGCTGTTCGAGGGCATGACCGAGGCGATCAGCGAGGTGGGCGGCTACTCGATCACCCTCCCCGAGCAGGAGAGCGGCCAGGACGTGCGCGCCTACCTGGTCCAGACGGCAGAGAAGGGCCTGGCCTGGGGGCGGCTGCGCGCCCATGGGCGGGCCGGGCACGGCTCCGTCCCTAACGACGAGAACGCCATCGTGCGCCTGGCCCGCGCGATCACCGCGATCGATGCCCATCACTTCCCCGTCGAATACATCGCCAGCGTGCGTGCGCTGTTCGACGGGATCACCGAGATCACCGGCCAGGGCTGGGACGAGGCGGACATCGAGTCCTTCCTGCCGCTGACCGGCGGGGCACGCCACTTCGTCTCCGGCACCCTGCGCGACTCCGCGAACCTGACCATGCTGGACGGCGGCTACAAGGTCAACGTCATCCCGCAGACGGCGGAGGCCGGTTTCGACTGCCGCTTCCTGCCCGGACATCAGGAGGAGGTGCTGGCGCTGCTGGACGAGCTCAGCGGCGAGCACGTCGAGGTGATCATCGACCATGTCGGCGTCTCCGTCGACTCACCGCGCGAGGGGCCGCTGGTCGATGCGATGACCGCCGCCATCCAGGCCGAGGATCCGGGATCCCGGGTGCTCCCCTATGCCTTGAGCGCCGGCACGGACAACAAGCCGCTGAGTGCCCTGGGGATCATCGGCTACGGCTTCGCCCCGCTCCAACTGCCCGCCGATCTCGACTTCGCCCCGCTCTTCCACGGCGTCGACGAGCGGGTGCCGGTCGATGCGGTGCGCTTCGGTGCGAGGGTGCTGCTGCGCCTGGTCAGCGACTGCTGAGCGGGCGCTCAGCCCTCATTGTCCTGCCCTCGGGACCCCGTCCGACGGCGCCCGGCCCTCAGCCTTCAGCGGCCTCGTCTGCGGCCGCGGTGCGGCACAGCGCGAGCAGCTCCGCCGCGGCGATGGGGTCCTCCGGGCCGATTCCGGTGTACCAACTGGGCACGAAGATCAAGATCGTCTCCAGCAGGGAGGTGGCGTCGAGCGCTTCTCCCGCCGCTGCCTGCTGCTCGGTCTCCACCAGCCACTGCGCCGCGAAGGCCAGCTCCGACCCCGCGATGGAGCGACCAGCAGACTCCGTCCGCTGACGCACCGGCACCCGATCTCCGAGGCGGGTCAGGGCTTCCCCATGCAGCTTCGTCATCGTGTCGGCCAGGATCAAGTAGGTCCTGTGGGAGAACTTCCAGTCCAGCGCGCCGCGCAGGAACGCGTGGTGCCGTTCGACGTAGGCCACGAACATCCCGAAACCGAACTGCACCGCCTCCTGCAGGCTCTGCTTCTCCGCGGCGTATGCGCGCCCGCGCTCCCACGCTGCATCGAACATCTGCTGGAACATGGCGCCCATCAGATCGTCGAGCCCCGAGAAGTGGCTGTAGAACGCGGCCCGGCTGACTCCGGCGCGCTTCGCGAGGGCATTGACGGTCACCTCGCCGTCGACGGAGGTGAGGTCTCTGGCTGCGGCGAAGATCGCGGCTCTGGTCCGTGCCGGTCGGGGATCTGGGGCGCGGTCGCTCGTGCTGGACATCTGGCCATAGTAGCGCCGGGATGATCCCCGAGGCCTGCACCGATGTCGCGGGGCGAGACAGCAGTCCGTGGGGCAGGATGGGGGCATGCGCTCCTTCCTGTCCGACCTGACCGGACGCCACCAGCCGCGGAGCCACCCGCTGCTGGAGAGGCTGCGCGGCCAGACTGTCATCCACACCCGGGTCGCCTCCCGGGGCACCTGGACCATCACGGCCAGAGGCTGGGTACTGCACTCCCGGATCCAGCAGCTGGACGGCCTGGCGCTGCACGGTGACGCACTGGAGAGCAACCCCTCGGCCGCCGTCGGCCTGCGGGATCCTCGCCTGGTGGGCGCCACGATCTATGACGCGGAGCTGCTCGGCGACGGGCTCCTGACGCTGACGCTGCAGAACTCTCAGGGCCCGCTGAGCCTGAGCACCGTCCCTCGCTGGCAGCTCGACGCACCGCGCGGGGCGATGCTCCAGGCCGACGAGAAAGGCGAGCTCACCTCCCGCCTGGCGGGGCCGCCGATGCATGCCACCCCCGCAGCCCTCGCCGAGCACGCCGCCTCCCCTCGCAGCGGTATCGAGGAGCGCCTGCTGGCGATGGGCCGTGAACAGTGGCTGCATCCCGGGCATGTGGTGACCGTTCTGGCCAATGCAGGAGCTCTGGACGATGCGGAGTTCGAGCGACGCGGGCCGCTGCTGCTGGCCCGGCTGATCGCCCGCGAGGAGATCCGGGCCGGTTTCGTGACTGCGGGTCGTTTCACTCCCTGGAACCTGTCGCTCCAGGAAGTCATCGAGCACATCGCCACCACCTGGACAGCGATCGGAGGACGCTCGCCGGGCGCCGACATGATCGCCTGGTTCGAGCTGACCGACGTCGGCCGCGAAACCCTGGGCCCCACCAGCGACCAGACCATGCCGCCGGGGATGTCGGGATACGACTCCCCTGGCGTGGTCGGCGGTTTCCGGTGAACAGCAGTCGCACCGTGGGCGAGTCACCGCCGGAGGGTGAGCGGCGTTACGCTGAGGGTCGTTCCACGTCGAGAAAGGCGTTCCGATGCCAGCACGTACTGTGAAGGTCGCGAGCACCAGCGGCCTCCATGCCCGCCCCGCGGCAATCTTCTCCCAGTCCGCCAGCGAGCAGCCCGTCGCTGTCACGATCGAGACGGCGGATGCCGGACCGGTGAAGGCGTCCAGCATCCTCATGCTGCTGACGCTGAACGTCGACCACGGCGACGAGGTCACGCTCCGCGCTGAGGGCGAAGGCGCCGAGGAGTCCCTCGAGACGCTCGCCACCCTCCTGGAGACGAATCTCGACAAGGAGTTCCAGGGCAGCTGAGAGTCCCCGGGCAGCTGAGAGTCCCAGGACCGCCGAGGCACCGCGCCGGCGCTCCGTCGGCCTCGCTTCCCGCGCACGACGAAGGCCCCCGTCGGATCCCGACGGGGGCCTTCGTCGACCCGGCATATCTCCAGGTCAGGGGCGGTAGCGGCGGGATTTGAACCCGCGGTGGCTATGAACCACACATCATTTCGAGTGATGCACCTTCGGCCGCTCGGACACGCTACCGTCGGACAGCTTAACCGCCGCGACGCCATGCGTTCAATCCCGCCGCCCCTGGACGCGAGTCACATCACTCGCTCGTCGGCCTGCGGACCACCGTGACGTTGCCGGTCGCGTGCAGCACGGTCGCCTGCGCGGTCGAGCCGGCCCGGCCCCGACTGAGCCCGCGATGGCCCAGGACCAGCATCCGGGCGCCGTCCGCCGCGGCCAGCAGCCCCTCGGCCACGGTGCGATCCTCGAGCATCCGCGCCTGGACCTCCAGCCCCTCGTGCCGTGCGGCCGCCCGTGCTGCGCCCTCATCGAGCATTCCCCGCGAGCGACTGCCGGCACTCCAGGCCTCCACGCCGCTGCGATAGGCACCGTGGCCACCGACCTGGACGTGGATCACACGCAGCACCGAGCCCCAGACTGCAGCGAGATCCGCGGCCACATCGATGGCCTCCCCCGCCGCTTCCGAGCCGTCATAGGCGGCGAGCACGGGACCTGCCCGGTACTGATCTGAACGGATCACGACCACCGGACAGCCGGCGTCATGGAGGATGCCGCGGCTCACCGAGCCCAGCAGCACACCCATCACCGCTCCGAGTCCTCGGGTGCCCACCACCAGCAGATCCGTGGTGCCGGAGATCTCTTCGAGCACTTCTCGCGGCATCCCCGCCAACAGTTCGGCGGTGACCGGAACCTTCGGGTACTGCGCGATGATCTTCTGCGCGGCATCATCGAGCAGGCGGCTGGCCTGGTTCCGGGGCCCTGCCGGATCGATCACGGGGATCCCGGACATGCCCTGTCCGAGCAGCGGCCAGGACCAGGCGTGCACAAGGCGCACCCCCGAGCCGGTGCTCTGCGCAAGCTCGGCGGCCCAGCGCACGGCGGCCATCGCCGCCGTGGTGTCGTCGTACCCCACCACGATGTTCGAACCGGTCAGAGCCATGACCCACACCTCCCTGCGCGGCCGGGCGGCAATTCATCCCAGAGTACGCCGCCGTTCGCGTCCTGACGAGATGCGAAAGTCCCCAGCGGAGCGGCTGGCCAGTCCCAGCCAGGACGAACCTCTCCCTTCGAACCCTCAGCACGAGTCCTTCAGCACGAGTCCTCGCCCTCTTCGTCCTCGTCGAGGTCTCCCCACTCCCAGCGCAGCCCGAAGGTACCCGGACCGAAGCGGGCATCGCTCACCTGGAACCGTCCCCGACGGTCCAGCCGCACCGACGTGACCGACTCCCCGGCATCCGTGCGCCGATAGCGCTCGCACCCGATCGGTTTGCGGTCGCCACGGAACTCGACCTCGAGGAGCACGTCGTTCGCCGGGCGGGGCACGCTGTACATGGCCGAGGTCAGGTCGGTGGCCGCCGCCTTCATCTCCACGCGATAGGCGAGCGTCGCCACCTGACCGGCGTCGAGCACACCATCGACCTTCAGCTCCACGCCGTAGGCCCGGTGCTCGGGCCACACCACCCGCCTGCCCACCGTGCAGCCCTCGAGAGGGATGAACTCGGGGGCGACGTTCGGCTCAGTGGGTTCGAGCAGGTGCACTGCAGGGAGCCGGCAGACCCCGGACTCGAGCGCACGCACGGTCAACCGATAGTCGAACCGCTGCACGTCCCGAGACGAATCGATGACCACGTGCTGCTGGAACACCCGTTCGTGGGCGTACTGCTGGGGCGCATCGAACCCCAGCTCGTCGAGCGCACGATGGAACACCTCGCGGCGCCCGGTTCTGCCCACGAAACTGGCAGGACGGAAGGATCGTCCGCGCGGCCTCGGCGCACCCACCAGGTCTGCGAGGTCGTCGGGCGCTTTGCCCAGCAGCTCTTCGAGCGCAGCGACCACTCCGAGCGACTGCACTCCGCCGGGCAGGCTGCGTCCGGACTGCCAGTTGCTCAGGGTCGCGACGCTCACTGGCCGATGGCGAGCGCGCAGCCGCTGGGAGATGGCGGTCAGGGACAGGCCGCTCTGCTCGATCGACTCGCGCAGCGCGGAGGCGAAGCGTTCACCCTCGCCCATCCCGCCTCCTCGCTCGCCGTCTGGTCACTGTCGCCGTCGCCCTACAGACCCGCTGGTCGCCAAAGGCTTTCTGCACTTCTGGACGACCGTTCAACATTTCTTGCCAACCTCTAAAACTGTCCGCGTACCGTTCATGACTGACCTCACATCCGGGTCTCAGCACCGAGCCGAACAGGAGATCAGCGCGCCATGCAACGTGCAGACCGGTCTCAGCGAAGTTCCCAGGCTGGCCCAGTGATCACCCACAGTTCCACCGGTCGCAGCGCTCTGACCCCCCACGCAGTCCCGGTGACTCACCGTCGAGTCACCTCCGCAGCGCAGGTGGGCTCCATCATGCACCCCACATCTCCGCGCAGTCGACCCCGCACGGTGCAGCACCGGGAAGGAGCCATCGGCTGCAGCGGTCCCTGAGCCGCGAAAGGGTGCTTCCGACCTCCCACACCACGATCCATGAGGCCGACACGGTCGTGGGGCAATGAACGTCGACGAATCGGCCGCCCCGAGAGGAATGCCACACCATGACTCAGCACATCGTCTCTCCGACAAGCTCTGCTCCCATCCGTTCGGAAAGACCCTCCTTCGCACCGCCCCGTCCCGCCCCCCAGGACCTCGAACGCACCTTGTTCGGGGACATCACCCCGATCCCCTATCGCTGGCTCCGGGACTCCCGCTCCCCCGAGGTCATCGACCACTACGCCGCCGAGAACGCATACACGGACCAGCGCACCGCCCACCTCGATGCGCTGCGCCTCGAGCTCACTGCCCGCACCGAACAGCCGGTGCCGCACCTCGAGCTCTCCGCTCCCGTGCTGCTGGATGGCTGGTGGTACATCGACCGTGCGGATCCCGCCGACGGCGCGACCTTCTCGCGGGTCCGGGACCATGCCGCCCTGCGCGGCCCCGCCGGTATCCCGGAGATCATCCCCGGCAGGCTTCTCGACGGAGAGAAGATCCTGATCGAGGGCTGCGTGGGGACGATCGGCATCGCGATCTCCCCCGACCATCGGCTGATCGCCCGGGCTGAGGTCGCGCTGGGAGGCTGCCGGGTCATCATCACCGACGCCGAGACCGGCGAGGAGATCGACCGCTCGATCCTCGGAGCCGGGCCCGACCTCGTGTTCTCCGCCGACTCCCGCAGCCTGCTGCACACCGGGCTCGACGACCTCGGTCGTCGCCATCAGGTTCTCTGCCACCGGATCGGCACCTCGGTCACCGAGGACACGGTGCTGGTCGAGGACGAGGATCATTGGGCAGATCTGTCGATGTCCCGCTCGCGAGACGGCTCCGCAGTGCTGATCCGCTCCTCCTCACCGACCGGCAGCGAGGTGTGGCTCGCTGATCTCGCCGCTCCCAGCGCCCCGCCGCTCTCGGTGATCGGGCGGGTCCGGGATGCACATCTCGTGGTCGAGCATGCCGGGGACCGGCTGCTGGTGATCACCGAGGAGCCCGGGAGCGGCCACAGCGTCCTCCGTCAGACGTCTCTGGACACCACCGGGGAGCCGCCGCGCGGGCCGGCGCTGCTGACCGCCCGCGCCGGCGAGCACTTCGAGTCCGTCGAAGCCTTCGCCGGATTCGTCGCCCTGCAGGTGCGGTGGAACGGGCTGCCCGAGGTGCGGATCCTCCCGCGCTGCGCTGAGGGCTCGCTCGACATCCTGAGCATGCAGGTGGTGGGACGCCGCGGCGAGCTGGACGCCGTCCGCATGGAACCCACCCCGGACTGGGACCAGCGGTCGCTGCGCTATCGGCTGGACAGCTTCCTCACCCCGCCCACGATCCTCGAGCACGATCTGGAGACCGGCAGGAGCACCGAACTGCACCGCGTCGAGGTCCCCGGCTACGACCCGATGCAGTACGTCGAGCGCCGACTGTGGGCGACCTCGGCCGACGGCACCCGGGTGCCGATCTCGCTGTTCGCGCGGCGTGACGTCCCGGCCGATGGCACCGCTCCCTGCCTGCTCTACGGCGACGGCGCCTATGGCACTGCGGTCGACCCGATCCTGCAGCTCGAGTCGCTGGCGATCGCGGACCGCGGCGTCGTCATCGCGGTCGCGCACGTGCGCGGCGGCGGCGAGCTGGGTCCGAACTGGCACCGCCAGGGGCGAGGGCTGAGCAAGACCAACTCCTTCGACGACTTCGTGGCGTGCGCGGATCATCTCGTCGCGACCGGTTGGGCGGCCGAGGGCAGGCTGGGCGCGGTCGGCACCGGCGCCGGTGGCCTGCTGGTGGGCGCCGCGGCGAACCGTGCCCCGAAGCGCTTCCGCGCGGTGCTGGCGGGCACCCCCCTGGTGGACCCGTTGGAGACACTGCTGGACACCGACGTGATGCTCACGCTCGAGGAATGGGCGGAGTGGGGCGATCCGGCGGGTGATGAGGCGACCTACCGTTCCCAGCGCGGGTACAGCCCTGCGGAGAACATCCGCGAGACCGAGTACCCGGCGGTCTTCGCCTGGACCGCGATGGAGGGGACGAACACCCCTACCGCCTGCGCCGCGATCTGGATCGCACAGCTGCGCGCGCGGGTCACCTCCGACCTCACGGAGCGCCCGATCCTGCTGCGCACCACCTCCACCATGGGCTCCGCCGGTGATCCCCGGGTCGAGGGCGTGGCCTGGCTCCTCGATCAGCTGGGCGCGGTTACCCTCGGGGAATGACCAAGGACCTCCCCACCGCCCCCGTCTCTGCCCCTGTTCCCGTCCAGCGGCCCACCGAGCGGACCTTCCACGGCGACACCGTGGTGGATCCGTACGAGTGGATGCGGGACAAGACCGACCCCGAGGTGATCACCCACCTCGAGGCCGAGAACGCCTACGCCGACGCCCGCACCGCCCACCTGGACGGACTGCGCGCAACGCTGGTCGAAGAGTTCATCGGGCACACCCAGGAGACCGACCTCAGCGTGCCGGTGCGCCGCGGCGACTGGTGGTACATCGTCCGCACCACCGCCGGGGATGACTACCCGAAGTTCACGCGGGTCGCCGATACCGGCGCCCTGCCGCTGGTCGAGCCGGGCGCGATGCTCGACGGCGAGCAGATGCTGCTGGATGCGCAGGCCGAAGCCGCGGACTCCGAGTTCTACTCCCTCGGCGGGCTGGCCCCGTCCCCCGATCACACCCTCTACGCCTCGGCGGTCGACACCGCGGGCGATGAGCGCTTCACCCTCCGGGTCAAGGACCTCACCTCCGGGGAGATCATCGATGAGGCGGTCACGGGCGCCGGCTACGGGCTCGCCTTCTCCGCCGATCAGCAGTGGCTGTTCTACGCACGGGTGGACGACTCCTGGCGCCAGCATCAGATCTGGCGACACCAGATCGGCTCCGACGCGAGCGAGGACGTGCTGGTCATCGAGGAGCCTGATGAGCGATTCATGATCGGCTTCGATCGCTCGCGCGATGGCTCGACCCTCGTGATCCAGGCCGGCTCCACCTCCACCACGGAAGCCTGGCTGCTGGACCTCACCGACCCCACCGCCGTCCCCGTGCCCGCAGGTGGGCGCCGCGAGGGCGTGGACTACGGCGTCGAGCACGCCGGCGACCGGCTGCTGATCATCCACAACGATGGCCATCGCGGCTTCGCGCTCGCCCAGGCTCCGCTGGACGCACCGGATCGCTGGGAGGACCTCGTGGTCGCGGCCGACGGCGAACGACTGCTCGCGGTCGAGGCCTTCGCGAGCTTCGTCGCGCTCGAGCTGCGCAGCGGCGGGCTCGCGAGCGTGCGCCTGATCCCCCGCGCTGCCGACGGCACGCTGCTGGTCGCCGAGGCCACCGACATCAGCCACGGCGGGGAGCTGGACACCGTCGAGCTGGACTCGAACCCGAACTGGGACCAGCGCACGGTGCGCTATCAGCTCACCAGCATGCTCACCCCGACCACGATCGCCGAACGGGACCTGGCCAGCGGGGAGAGCAGCGTCCTCCGCGTCACCCCGGTGCCCCGCTACGACCCCTCGCTCTACGTCGAGCGCCGCGAGTGGGCGACGGCCGAGGACGGCACTGCGATCCCGCTCAGCGTGGTCGCGCGGCGGGACGTCCCCGCCGACGGCACCGCCCCGGGCTATCTCTACGGCTACGGCTCCTACGAGGTCTCGATCGACCCGTCGTTCGTCCCCACCCGGCTCTCGCTGCTGGACCGCGGAGTCATCATCGCGATCGCGCATGTGCGCGGCGGCGGCGAGATGGGCCGCGACTGGTACGAGCACGGCAAGCTGCTCGAGAAGAAGAACTCCTTCAGCGACTTCGTGGCCGCCGCGAAGCACCTCACCGACTCGGGCCTGGTCGCCGCCGGCCGGCTCTCCGCCGAGGGGCGCAGCGCGGGCGGGCTGCTCATGGGCGGCATCGCGAACCTCGCCCCGGAGCAGTTCCGCGCGGTCATCGCGGGCGTGCCCTTCGTGGATGCGCTGACCACGATCCTGGATCCCTCGCTGCCGCTGACCGTGGGCGAGTGGGAGGAGTGGGGCGACCCGCTGCACGATCCGGCGGTGTACGAGTACATGAAGGAGTACACCCCCTACGAGAACATCACCGCGGTCCAGTACCCGGCGATCTTCGCCTCCACCTCGCTGAACGACACTCGCGTGTTCTTCAACGAGCCGGCGAAGTGGGTGGCGCGCCTGCGCGAAACGGTCACCTCCGACCAGGCCGAGCGGCCGATCCTGTTCCGCTGCGAGATGGTCGCCGGGCATGGTGGCCGCTCGGGTCGCTACCGCAAGTGGGAGCAGCGGGCTGACGAGCTCGCCTGGCTGCTGGATCAGCTCGGGGCGGCCGCGCGGATCAGCTGACCAGGTATCCGCCGTCCACCGGGATCTCGGCGCCGTTGATCATCGAGGCGGCGTCCGAGGCGAGCCAGACGGCGACGTCGGAGACCTCGCGGGGCTGCGCGAAGCGGGAGAGCGGGATGCGTGCAAGCATCGGAGCGGCTTTGGCGGGCTGCTCGCCCCAGACCGTCTGGCCCATGTCGGTGAGCACCACGGTGGGGCAGATCGAGTTCGCGCGCACCCCGTGCTCGCCGAGCTCGAGGGCGAGGGTGCGGGTGGCCATGACCAGGCCGGCTTTGGCGGTCGAGTAGGCGTAGTGCTCCGCCAGGGGGCGCAGTGCGGCGGCGGAGGCGATGGTGAGGATCGCGCCGCCGCCGGAGGCCGCCATCGCCGCCCCGGCGCGGGCGGCGAGCAGTGCGGGGGCTCGCAGGTTCACCCGCAGGGTCTCGTCGAAGTGCGCGGTATCCAGGGTCTGGACCGTCTCCGGATGGGAGAGGCCAGCATTGTTGACCAGCACATCCAGGCCCTCCATGAGGGCCGACGCCTCGGCCCAGAGCCGGTCGGGGACGTCCGGATCCGCGAGGTCCGCGGCGAGCACTGCGGTGCGCACCCCGTGCTCCGCGGCGAGGCGACGGGCCGGTTCCTCGAGCGAGGACGCGTCGCGGGCGCTGAGCACGAGGTCAGCGCCCGCGGCCGCGAAGGCGCGGGCGATGTCCGCACCGATCCCGCGGCTGGCGCCGGTGATCAGGGCGCGACGGCCGGTGAGGGGACGGGGCAGATCCTGGGAGGTCATCTCCTCAGGTTAGCGGCCGTCCCCTCGTTGGCTCGGACTGCGAGCTCGGACTGCGGCCTCGAACGGCCTGCTCGGGAATCCGCGCTCGGAGGGCCGGCTCAGAACGCGGGGATCACGGCGCCGGAGTAGGTCTCCTCGATGAACGCGCGCACGTCCTCGGAGTGGAGCAGCTCGTCGAGCTTCTTGAGCGCCTCGTTCTCGACGTCCGCGGTGCGGACCACGAGCATGTTCGCGTAGGGGTTGTCCTCACCGGACTCGAGGACGAGGGCGTCCTCGGCCGGGCTGAGATCCGCCTCGAGGGCGTAGTTACCGTTGATCACGGCGATCGCGTAGTCGCCGAGGGTGCGGGGCAGGAGCGCCGCGTCGACCTCGGTGAACTTGAGCTGCTTGGGGTTCTCGGCGATGTTGTCGATCGTCGCCTCGGTGGGCTCGATCCCGTCCATGAGTGCCAGCAGACCCTCGGCGGCGAGCAGCGCGAGCGCACGGCCACGGTTGGTGGGGTCGTTCGGGACGCCGACGGCGGCGCCCTCCTCGATCTCGTCGAGGCTGGTGAGCGACTCGGAGAAAATGCCCAGCGGCTCGATGTGCACGCCCTTGAAGGGGGTCAGCTCGTAGCCGTTCTCCGCGATCTCGGTCTCGAGGTAGGGCAGGTGCTGGAAGAAGTTCGCATCCACCTCACCCTCGCTGAGCAGCCGGTTCGGGATCGGGTACTCGGTCTGCTCCTGGAGGTCCAGGTCGAGCCCGGCGTCGGCGGCGAGGTTGTCCTTGACGAAGTTCAGGATCTCCATGTGGGGCAACGGGGTGGCGGCGATCCGGATCGTGGTTACGCCATCATCCTTCCTCGTCAGCGGCGCCTCCTCCTCCCCGCCGCAGGCGGCGAGGGTGAGGGCGGCCAGGCCGGCGCCGGAGGCGAACAGGGTACGGCGGGAGATGATGCTCATGGCGGGGTCCTCCAAGGGACGGTGGGGTGGGGTTCAGGTGATGGGCTGGAGTTCAGAGGGTGCAGTGCAGACGGTGCAGAGACGCTCAGACGGTGCGGGCGCGGTGATCGACCGCGCGGGCGAGGCGGGAGCCGAGCAGCTGCACCAGGATCACGATGGTGATCAGCAGGATGACGGTGATGACGATCATCTCGGTCTGATAGCCGGTGTAGCCGCGGTTGTACGCCAGCTGACCGAGCCCGCCCGAGTTCACGGAGCCGGCCATCGCGGTGTAACCGATGACGGCGATCGTGGTGGTGGTGATCGAGCCGATGATGCCGGGCAGCGCCTCGGGGACCAGCACCTGACGGATCACCTGCCAGCGGCTGGCGCCCATCATCCGCACCGCCTCGATCTTCCCGGCGGGGATCTCCCGCAGGTTCAGCTCGAACAGCCTCGCGGCGAAGGGCACCGCAGCGATGGTCAGGGCGATCATCGCCGCGTTCGGGCCGGTTGAGCGTCCGGTGATCGCCGCGGTGACCGGGATCAGCGCGATGATCAGGATGAAGAACGGGAAGGAGCGGAGCACGTTGACCACGAAGCCGACGACCTGGTTGACCGTGCGCACCAGCGGCGAGCTGGATCCTTCAGTCTCGAACAGGGCGATGCCGAGCGGCAGGCCCAGCAGCACGGTGAGCAGCATCGTCACCACGGTCATGTAGAGGGTGACCAGGGTGGCCTGCCAGGGGCCGCCCTCCCAGCGCGTGAGCAGCGGGTTGGACAGCCACTCCTGCAGGATCTCGATCATGCGGTCACCTCCGTCGCGACCACGCCGGCCGCCTCGAGCTCGGCGAGGAAGGCGGCGAGGCCTTCGGCGCTGATCGCAGCGCCCGAGCGGTTGCGCAGCGCGAGCTGCACGCGGCCCACCTGGCGGCCGCCGATGGTCTCGATGGTGCCGGCGACGAGCGTCGCCTCGGCGTCATAGGTCTCGGCGAGCTTGATCAGGTCGTCGGTGGTGTGGAAGCGCTCGGAATTCCCGTAGTCGCAGTTCACCACCAGCGCGTCGATGCCCGTGGGGGCCGGGGGCAGCGGGATCAGCTCGGCGCTCAGCGGTCCGTGGGGATCTGCGGCGACGTCGAGCAGGTCACCGGTCTGGGTGATACGGCCGTCCTGGAGCAGGGTGACGGTGTCGCAGACCTCGCGCACCACCCCCATCTCGTGGGTGATGATCACGACGGTGATGCCGAGGCGCTCGCGCAGGTCGCTGATCAGGCGCAGGATCTGGCGGGTGGTGGAGCCGTCGAGCGCGCTGGTGGGCTCGTCGCACAGCAGCACCTTCGGCTCTGCGGCGAGGCCGCGGGCGATGCCTACGCGCTGGATCTGCCCGCCGGAGAGCTGCGCGGGATGGTTGTGCTCGCGACCGGTGAGGCCCACCAGCTCGACCAGCTCGGCGACTCGCTTCTCCCGCTGGGCGCGCGGCACACCGGCGATCTCGAGCGGGTGGGCGATGTTCTGGGCGGCGGTGCGGGAGTCCAGCAGGTTCGCGTGCTGGAAGACCATGCCGATGTTGCGGCGAGCGGCGCGCAGCGCCTTGCCCTCGAGCGCGGCGATGTCTGTGCCGTCCACCTCGACGCGCCCGGTACTGGGCTTCTCCAGTCCGGTGAGGCAGCGGATGAGGGTGGACTTGCCAGCGCCGGAGCGGCCGACGATGCCGTGCACCCGGCCCGGCTCGAGGTGGAGGTCGATCCCGTCGAGCGCGACGACGGGGTCTCCGCCGCCGGGTGCGGGGAAGACCTTCGTGAGGCTGTCGAGAGTTATCACCAGGGCAGTACAGCACCCGCGACCGGATGCACTGAAGCATCCCGTCATATGGCGAAACAAACGTCACAGACCTGCAGGTCCGTGTGTGGAGGAGGTCACGCCCGGGGCTCTGTAGAGACCTCCTGAAGCCTCGTCTGACATTTCTCATGGGTGGGCCATGACGTTCCCACTCCAGGCGGTGAGGTGGCGCCCTACTGGCCGGAGCCGGTTCTGGGGAGAGTGGGGGCATGACATCGACACACCGCACCGACCCTCCCTCCACACCTCCCGCCGACCGCTCCGCAGGTCGCTCCTCCGAGCGATCCGTCCTGATGGACCTCATGGCCTTCACCCCCTCCGCGACCCTCGGCCGCGAGCTGCTCGCCCTGTTCGCGAACCTGGCTCTGGTCGGGCTCATCGTCCTGGTGCTCCAGCCCGAGGCCCTCGTCACCGCCGTCATGTTCGCCGTCGTCGGCCTCTTCATGGGGGTCCGACTGGTGGTCGGCTTCCGCACCCGTGGCTACGCCGCTGATCTGACGGGAGGGCGCTGAGATGACGACCCTCGATCAGAACCCCATCCCCGTCGGCCCCCCGTCGGGCCCCGGCCTCACCGACCAGGCGTCCATCGCTCCCGCCGCCATCGCTCCGACCGCCGATCCCGCCGCCGACGTCGTGCTGGAGGCACGCGGCCTCAGCCGTCGATATGGGCGGGGCAGGGACTCCTACCTGGCCGTCGATGGTGTGGACCTCACCCTTCGCCGCGGCGAGCTGTTCGGCCTGCTGGGCACGAACGGCGCCGGGAAGACCTCCACGCTCGAGGTGCTCGAGGGCCTGGCCCGACCCACCTCCGGCACGGTGAGCGTATTCGGTCACGACCCCTACCGTGAACGGCGCGCCGTACGCCCCCGCCAGGGGCTCATGCTGCAGACCGGTGGCTTCCCCGCAGACCTCACCGCCCTCGAGGCGCTGACCATGTGGAGCAGGACGCTGAGCACCCCGCGCCCCGTGCTGGACGTGCTGGCCGACGTCGACCTGACGGACCGGGCCGGCACCCGCATCTCCTCCCTGTCCGGCGGCGAGGTGCGCCGTCTGGACCTCGCCGCCGCGATCGCCGGCGACCCGGAGCTGCTGTTCCTCGACGAGCCCACCACCGGGCTGGACCCGGAATCGCGGGCCCGGGCCTGGGAGCTCATCGCCTCCCTCAAGGCGCGCGGCACCACGATCGTGCTGACCACGCACTACCTCGATGAAGCAGAGACCCTCGCCGACCGGCTCGCGATCATGCACCGCGGACGCATCGCGCGCGAGGGCACGGTCGCCGACGTCGTCGCCGGGCACGCCGCCCGGATCCGCGCCACGCTCCCGGCGAGCGCCCCCGCGCTTCCCGCCGTGCACGGTGAAGCCTTGCGCAGCCCCGAGGGTCACCTCGAGGTGTCCACCACCTCCCTGAACGAAGACCTCCACACCCTGCTCACCTGGGCACGCGGCGCGGGCGTCGAACTCACCGGGCTCGATGCCCGCGCCGCCAGCCTCGAATCGGTGTTCCTCGAGATCGCCAGCTCCACCCACACCCTCGAAGGATGATCATGACTGCCTCACCCGCCCTCGCGTCCGCTCCCCTCACCAGCTCCCCGCACTCCGCCTCCCCCGTGCGCCCCCGCCGCATTCCTCGCCTGCTGGGGCTCGCCGCCGCGGAGCTCTCCCTCCTGCGACGCAATCGCATGCAGCTCGGCACCGCCATCCTGCTGCCGCTCGCGCTGCCGTTCTTCTTCCTGCCGCTCGCGCAGAACGGTGCCTCCGGGGCCGCCCTGGCCAGCGTGCTCGGCACGATGTTCGTGATCGTGCTGCTGTTCGTCGTCTACTACAACCTGCTCTCGTCCTACGTCGCCCGCCGCCAGGACCTGGTGCTGAAGCGCCTGCGCACCGGCGAGGCCTCCGACGCGACGGTGCTCGCCGCGACGGCCACCCCGGCACTGCTGCTCGCCGCAGTGATGATCGTCCTCACCACGGCGCTCGCGATCCCGCTGCTGGATCTCCCGCTCCCCCAGAACCCTCTGGTGCTCGTCCTCGGCCTGGGTCTCGGCGCACTCATGCTGGTCCCGCTGGCCCTGGTCACCGCGAACATCACCCGCACCGTCGAATCCGCGCAGATCACCTCGCTGCCCGCGATGCTGGTCCTGATGATCGGTGCCGGCGGCATCCTGCCCGTCGAGCTCCTGCCCGACTGGGCGGCCCGGCTGATCACCTTCCTCCCGTCCGCCCCCATCACCGAGCTGGTGCGCCTGGGCTGGCTGGGCATCGACGCCGACGGAGCCGCCATGGCCGGCGCCGATGCGTGGATGCTCCTGGCCGGACAGACCGGGATCCTGCTCGCCTGGACCCTTGTCGGCGCCCTGATCGTGCGCGAGCACTTCCGCTGGGAGCCGCGCGGCTGAGCCCGCTCCCCCCCCCCCCCACTGCGCCTCTCCCCCTCCACGCCACACCACACCACGCCGCCGCTGCGGCACCAGACAAGGACATCTCTTGTTCCAGGACCTCCTCTCCCAGCTCCACACCCTCGTCTCCGGCCTCGAGCCGTGGCAGCAGGTGCTCGCCCTCGTGCCCGCCGGCGCGATCCCGTTCATCGAGAGCTACTTCGGCAGCTTCCTCGGTGCCGCCCTCGGCATCCCTCCGGCGATCGCGATCCCCGCCGCTGTGGCCGGGAACCTGATCTCCACCTTCGCCGTGATCGCCCTGTCCGGCAGGGCCCGCGACGCTGTCACCGACGGCAGGAGTCGCCGCAGGGGCGGGATCGAGGCGGGGCCCGGTGTCGAGGTGGGGCCGGGCATCGAGGCGGAGCGCGGGGTGAAGCCCTCGCGGTTCCGCGCGAAGATCGCCGCCGCGCTGGACAAGTACGGGGTGCCGGGGGTCAGCCTGCTGGGACCGCTGCTGGTCGCCTCCCAGATCACGGCACCGACCCTGGTGGCGCTCGGAGCGAGCCGCGGCCGGGTCTACCTGTGGATGGGCATCTCGATCATCGCCTGGGGCATCGCGTTCGGCCTCTTCGGCAGCCTGTTCCTCGCCACGATCGTCTGAGCGGATTCGAGCCGATAGGCTCCCGACCTGGCCGCCCTTCTGAAAGGTGGCCGCGAGAGGAATGACATGGAGTCGACCGTCGGCCGCCAGTGGAGCGTGTTCTACGCCTACACGGCCTGGACCGTCGTCGGGGTGGTGGTGCTGCTCCCGCTGGGTATCGCCCTGTTCCTGGACCTGCGGATCCCAGCCGCCTTCGCCGCCGCCCCGCTGAGCGCCGCGGCGCTGTGCGGGCAGATCGCGCTCGCCGCCTGGTCCGCCTGGCGCGCCATGGAGGCATGGGCCGCCGCCGACGCCTCCACCGCCCGGGACCGCTGGGGCATCCGTCAGGTGGGGACCCTCCCCTCCGACCTGTCGTTGGTGGCCGCCGCAGCCCCGTCGGCGCTGATCGCCGGGACCACGCTGCTCGGCGGCGGAGATCCCCGCCTGTTGATCCTCTCGCTGTCCGCGCTGGTCACCACGGCGACGATCCGGTGGCGTTGGGAGTTCGGCCTCGTCCTCACCCTGGGGTTCACAGCGGTGGCGGCGCTTCTGATGGGCTCCCTCCCGGCGAGCCTCCCCACCGGAATCCTCATGGTGGCGGCTGTGCTCACCACTCGGCTCTCGCTGTGGCTGGCGGCGATGGTGCGCGAGCTCGATGACGCCCGCCAGGCGCAGGCCCAGCTGGCCGTCGCCGAGGAGCGCCTGCGCTTCGCCCGCGATCTGCACGACGTCTCCGGTCGGGACCTGTCCGTGATCGCGGTGAAGGCCGAGCTGGTCGCGCAGCTCACCGAGCGGGAGGATCCCCGCGCGGTGGAGCACAGTCGCGAGGTCGCCCAGATCGCCCGCACCTCGCTGGCCGAGATCCGCGGCCTGGTGCGCGGCTACCGTGAGGCGGATCTGGCCACCGAGCTGCGCGGCACCGCCTCGCTGCTGCGCTCAGCTCATGCTGAGGTCACGATCCACGGCGAGGCGGACGACATCCCAGCACCGCACGCAGGCACCGCCGCCTGGGTGCTGCGTGAGGGCGGCACCAACATCCTGCGCCACGCGAGCCCTTCCGTCGTGACGATCACCCTCACCTCCGGCGGTGTCACGCTGGTCAACGACGGCGCCCCGGGCGACGACGACGTCCACGAGGGCAGCGGGCTGACCGGGATGCGTGAGCGCCTCGGCACCGACTCCGCGCTGAGCATCCACCGCGAGCGCGGCACCTTCACCCTCGACGTCCGCTTCGATGCCGCAGGAGGCACCCGATGATCCCCGACCCCGTCCCTGCTGCATCTGCTGCCACGTCTGCGCACTCCGGTCCCGCTGCCGCCGCGCTGCGCGTGATCCTCGTCGATGACGAGAACCTGATCCGTTCAGCGCTCGCCACGATGCTCTCCCTCGAGGACGACCTCGACGTGCGCGGAGAGGCGGCGACGGTCGCGGACGGTGTGCGCCTGGCGCAGGCGGAGCAGCCGGATGTCGCCGTGCTGGACCTGCAGCTGCCCGACGGTGACGGCCTCGAGCTGGCCAGCCGGATCGGCGAGGTCTCCCCCGCCACGCGCTGCCTGATCCTCACCTCGCACGCCCGGCCCGGCTATCTGAAGCGTGCCCTGGCCCAGGGCGTGCTGGGATTCCTGCCGAAGACCACCTCGGCCGATCAGCTGGCCCGGGCGGTGCGCTCGGTCGCCGCCGGGCGCCGAGTGATCGACCCCGAGCTCGCGGCGGAGACGATCTCCTCCGGCGACTCGCCTCTCACCCCGCGCGAGGCGGACGTGCTCGAGTTCGCCGCAGATGGCGCGGCGATCGAGCAGATCGCCCGCCGCGCGCATCTGGCCGAGGGCACCGTGCGCAACTACCTCTCCAGCGCGCAGGCGAAGCTGCAGGCCGCGAACCGGCACGAGGCGGTCGCGATCGCCCGCCGCCAGGGCTGGATCTGAGGTTCGTCCTTTCCGGCGAGACAGCCGACCGTTGCGCAGTGGGCGTTCTGAGCGCCCAGAACGCCCACTGCGCAACGGTCGACAGCGTCGGGATCAGGCGCTCGCGCCCTCCGCGAAGCTCGCATCCACGAACCCGGCCACGTCCAGCGGCTCGGTGTAGGTGATCTGCTCCGCCTGGATCCAGGCGGCCTGCATCGCCTCGAGCTGATCGGGCTGCGGCGCGAGGTCCGGCAGGTAGGTGTACATCGGCGAGGCCTTGAGCACGTCGATCTCCTGGCCGAGGGTGTCGGCGAGGATCTGGTAGACCTCATCGGTTTGGACGCCATCCTCCGAGAGCTCCTGCGCACCGCGGGTCAGCGCGGTGAAGAAGCCCTGGGCGAGCTCCGCGGCCACGAAGGTCTCCGAGAAGATCACGCCGGTGCCGGTGGTGCCCTGCGCGGGGACCGCGATCGGGGACGCGACGCCCGCCTCCTCCATCGAGGTGGAGAAGGGCGCCGAGGGGGTCGCCGCGTCGATCGATCCGTTGGTGATGGCGGGCTCCTGGTCGGGGGTGGAGAGGTTGGAGATCTCCACGTCGGCCAGGGTCAGCCCGCCCTCCTCGAGCATCGCCGCGAGCAGGTAGCCGCCGGTCGCGCCGGGGCCGCCGGCCACACCAATGGTGCGGCCCTTGAGGTCCGCGACGGAGGTGACCGAGCCATCGTCGATGAGGTCCTGCCGGACCTCGAGGGCGGTGGGCGAGTTCTCGGGGTCGCCCGGAGAGATGCCCATCGAGCCGACGACCTTGAACGCGAGGCCCTGCTCGAGCGCATTGAACATGCCGGCGCTGACGCCTGCCACCATCACGTCCAGCTGGTTGTTCGAGAGCATCGGAATGCCGTCCTGGCCCGACTTCAGCGGGGTCAGCTCCAGGGTGATGCCCTCTTCCTCGAAGTAGCCCATCGAGTCCGCGACGTACAGCGGGGCGAACAGGGCTGAGGGCAGGTGGCCCACGCGCACGGTGCCGGAGCCGGACTCGCCGCCGCCGGTGGCGGGATCCTCGCCGGTGACGGCGGAGCCGCAGGCGGCCAGGGCTCCTCCCATCGCGGTCGCGGAGGCGAGGGAGAGAAGGGTACGACGACGCATGACGTGCTCCTATGCAGGGGTCTTCGGGTGGGGAGGAGCTTCTGGTGCGAAGCTCTAGTTCTTGGCGGAGGTTCTTGGGGAAGGTCTTCGGCGGAGGTTCTGCTGGCGAGCGGCTCAGCGCTCTCGGCGCCAGGGCAGCAGCAGCTTCTCCGAACGGCTCAGCAGCGTGGTGACGATCGCGCCGATGACGCCGATGACCACCAGTCCCACGTACAGCTTCTCGGGGATGAACAGCTGCCAGGAGTTCCAGATCAGGTAGCCGAGGCCGGTGGTGGTCGCACCCGTGAACTCGACGGCGGTGACCACGACCACGGCGGTGCCGGTGGCCGTCTTCAGGCCGGAGAACACGAAGGGCATCGCGCCCGGCAGGACGACGAAGCGGAAGCGGTCGAAGCCCTTGGCGCCGTAGGCGGTGCCCGCTTCGAGCAGCTTGCGGTCGATCGCCCAGACCCCGGCGACGGTGTTGATCTGCATGATGAAGAAGGTGGTGATGAAGACCGCGATGATCTTCGGCGTCTCGGTGGGGCCGAAGATCATCAGCAGGATCGGGAAGATCGCGATCTTCGGCAGCGGGTACAGCGCCGAGAACAGCGGGCCGAGCGCGGCATTCAGGGCGCGTGAGGAGCCCATCAGCAGGCCCACCACGATGCCGCTGATCGCGCCGAGGCCACCACCCACGAACAGGCGCATCAGGGTGGGGGCGGTGTGCATCCACAGCTCGCCGTCGAGGATCATCTCGTAGCCGGCGGAGACGATCCGCGTGGGCGGCGGGAAGAAGCGCGGGTCGATGATCTGGTAGCGGGCGCTGAGCTCCCACAGCACCAGCAGCAGGATCGGGGTGCTGATCGAGAGCACCAGGTCACGGGTGGCCAGGGAGCGGTCTCGGGAGCGCTGGGCGGTGGCGGCGACGAGGGTGCGCTGCTCGCGATCGCGGCTCGCGGGGGTCTCGGTGGTGCTCATACGGTCTCCTCGGCGGTGCGCGCATCCTCGCGCAGCAGGTTCCATATGCGGGAGCGCAGCTCGCTGAACTCGGGGGTGCGCTCGATGTCGAAGGAGCGTGGGCGTTCGAAGGGGACGGTGATGTCCTCGCGCAGGGTGCCGGGCCGGCCGGACATCACGATCACCCGGTCCGAGAGGATGATCGCCTCGTCGATGTCGTGGGTGACCATGAGGACCGTTTTGCGCTCCTGCTCCCACAGGGCGATGAGCTCCTCCTGCATGAGCATGCGGGTCTGGGCGTCGAGCGCGCCGAGCGGCTCGTCCATCAGCAGCAGCGGGGAGCCGGTGGCGAAGGCGCGGGCGATCGCGACCCGCTGGCGCATGCCGCCGGAGAGCTGGTGGGGGTAGGCGTCGGCGAAGTCGTCCAACCGCACTCGAGAGATCCAGTCGCGCGCGATCCGCTCGCGCTCCATCTTCTTCCTGCCGCTCATCCGCAGGCCGAACGCGATGTTGTCCAGCACCGTCATCCACGGGAAGACACCGTGCTCCTGGAACACGAAGGCCGCCGGGATCTGCTGGCCGGCGTCGGGCATCGTCACCGTCCCGACGGTGCGCTCCTCGAGCCCTCCGAGGATCCGCAGGAAGGTGGACTTGCCGCAGCCGGAGGGGCCGACGATGCAGGTGAAGGATCCCGGCTCAAGGGTCAGTGAGAAGTCCTCGAGCGCCCATACCGGGTCCTGCCCGGAGAAGAAGACCTTCGAGACCCCTTCGGCGACGACGGCCGACGACGACACGCGTGCGTTCATGACTGCTCCTCGACCTGCTCGACATCGGCGCCAGTGTAGTGGCGGCGTTCAAATGGCGAGACTTGGAGTTCACAGGTTGGACGGCGCTCGCGTCCGTCTGGACCCTGCCGAGGCCCCGTGGTCGCGATCTCCCACGCCGTCGCCGCTGTGCTCATGGAGTCGTACCACGCCGCACCTGACCAGCCATGCGGGGTCTGGTCACCCAGGTCAGCCGATCGGGTCAACCCGGTCTCGTGCGGACTGCTTCCGTCTCGAGCGGAAGAAATCTCGCAGCAGATCCCCGCACTCCTGGCCGCGCACCCCGGTGGTGAGCTCGACGCGGTGGTTCAGGCGCGGCTCGCGCACCAGGTCGTAGAGGGACCCAGCCGCCCCGGCCTTCGGGTCCATCGCCCCGACGACGACCCGCTGCACCCGGGCCAGCACGATCGCCCCCGCGCACATCGTGCACGGCTCGAGCGTGACGGCGAGGGTGACGCCGGTGAGGTTCCAGCGGCCGGTCGCGCGGGCGGCGGCGCGCAGGGCGAGGATCTCGGCGTGGGCCGTCGGGTCCTCGTCGGCCTCGCGGCGGTTGCCGGCGGTGGCGAGCACCGCGCCGTCGGGGCCGACGACGACCGCACCGATCGGTACGTCGGCCGGCTCGCGAGCGGCGGCCGCCCGTGCCTCGTCGATCGCCAGGCCCATCAGCTCGTCATCGGTCATGAGGTCATGCTCGCGGGCCGACGAGACGATAGCGGGCCTCGAGGAAGGGGCCGTTCGTGCCGTGCTCGAGCAGCTCCAGGTCGAAGCCGCCGTCCAGCAGCGGCTTTCCGGACCCGAGGGTCACCGGGGCGATCGAGACCAGCACCTCGTCGAGCAGCCCGGCACGCGCGAACTCGGCGGCCAGGCCTCCCCCGCCGACGATCCACACCGCACCGCCCCCCGCCGCGCCGGTCTTCGCTGCACTGCTCCGCGCGGCGGCCGCGATCTGCTCGTGATGCTCCTGCGGGCTGCCCGTGACGATGCTGACAGTCTCCGCGGCGGGTTCGAGATCATGATGGGAGAAGACGAAGGTCGGCCTGTCGTAGGGCCACCCGGCGGTGTCCGCGAACTGCTCGGCGGGATGGTCCAGGATCCACTGATAGGTGCTGCGTCCCATCACCAGCGCGCCCACGCGGGCGTAGAAGGCGTCATAGTCCAGCAGGCCCCCCTGCGCGAGAGGCTGCGAGAGCAGCCAGTCGAGGCCGTCGTGCTCATCGGCGAGGAACCCATCGAGGGTGGTGGCCGTGTAGTAGAGGTAGGCAGGAGTCATCGCACCAGTATCTCGGTACGACCGCGCCCTGGGCACCCCTGTCACTGCGGGATGTCCAGGGCTCGCTGCTTCCGCCGTGCGGGAAGGTGGCATGCAACCTCACTGCGATCGTCAGTGCTGCCCGGACCACGTGGAAGATTTCTTCCCCGACAGCCTCGAGGAGGCCTGACTCACCCGATCCGGGGCGGCGGAACGGGTGTGGGCGCTGCGGCCCTCCGGTAGATTCGCCCCATGCGCGTTCTCGAGATCGACCACCCCCTTGTCGCCCACAAGCTGTCGGTGCTGCGCAATCGCGCCACCCACTCCTCCGTGTTCCGGCAGCTCGCCGATGAGCTGGTGACCCTGCTGGCCTACGAGGCGACCCGCAACGTCGCCGTCGCACCGGCGGAGATCGAAACCCCGGTGACCACGATGACCGGCACCCGGCTCACCAACCCCAAGCCGATGGTGGTGCCGATCCTGCGCGCCGGCCTCGGCATGCTCGACGGCCTGACCCGCCTGCTGCCCACCGCCGAGGTGGGCTTCCTCGGCATGGTGCGCAATGACGAGACCCTCGAGGTCAGCACCTACGCGAACCGCCTGCCCGATGACCTCTCCGGCCGCCAGTGCTTCGTGCTGGACCCGATGCTCGCCACCGGCCACACCCTCATCGCCGCCTGCGAGTACCTCCACGAGCGCGGCGCCCGCGACATCACCTGCGTGACCCTGCTGTGCGCCCCCGAGGGGCTGAAGGCGATGGAAGCGGCGATCGACCCTTCGATCGACCTCACCATCGTCACCGCCGCCATCGACGAGAAGCTCGACGAGAACGGCTACATCGTGCCGGGCCTCGGCGACGCGGGCGACCGCCTCTTCGGCGTCGTCGACTGACCTCACCGCCCTCGCACCACCCCGCACCTCCAGCGCGCCCCCACCACCCGGTGGGGGCGCGCTGTGCGTATCGGCGCTCATTCCCATCTCCCCAGGTCCGCGCAATTGACCGGCTCCGCTCGGAGGGTCATGATGGCTGCCTGGAGTCCCGAGCAGCTGGAGGTCCGATGTTCCTGAGCGTCTACGAACAGGAACGACTCCTGGTCCATCTCGCCGGGAAGCTCGCCCTCGAGCGCAAGGAGCGCGGGCTCAAGCTCAATCTCCCCGAGGCGACCGCGCTGATCACCTCCTACCTCCTCGAGGGTGCGCGCGACGGCCAGTCCGTCTCCGATCTCATGGAGGGCGGGCGCTATGTGCTCGGTCGCGACGATGTCATGGAGGGCGTGCCGGAGATGCTCGCCCAGGTGCAGGTCGAGGCGACCTTCCCCGACGGGACCAAGCTCGTCACCGTCACCCATCCGGTGCAGTGAAGGAGTCGCGATGAGCAACGAGAAGCCCCCGCAGCATCCGGCGGACGTCCCGGCGATGGAGAAGAATCCCTTCGACAACCCGACCCTCGGTCCGGACAGCGCCCCCGAGCCGCCAGCCCACCCCTCGGACGACCCCGGCCGCGAGTACCCTGACCCCGCCGAGGCGACCGACGGCCATTCCGGCGTCGGTGCCCCGAGCGAACCGCGTCGTGCCGGATCCGGCAGCCGCCAGAGCCCGCGCCGCACCACCGACGACGCGGTGGACGCCCGCGTGCCCGTCATCCCCGGCGAGATCCTGCTGGCCGACGGACCGGTACTGATCAATGCCGGCAGCACACCGATCACGCTGCGCGTGGTCAACACCGCGGACCGTCCCATCCAGGTCGGCTCCCACTTCCACTTCGCCGAGACGAATCCCGCCCTCGACTTCGACCGCAAGGGCGCCTGGGGCAAGCGCTTGAACATCGTCTCCGGAGGGTCCGTGCGCTTCGAGCCCGGGGCCGAGGAGGACGTCCAACTGATCGACTTCCGCGGGGCGCGCATCGCGCTCGGCTTCCGCGGAGAAAGCGGAGGTCCGCTCGATGACTGAGGTCAGCCGTTACGAGTACGTCGCCAGCTACGGGCCCACCGTCGGGGATCGCATCCGCCTGGCCGACACCGACCTGGTGATCCAGGTCGAGAAGGACCATTACGTCGGCGGTGACGAAGCAGTGTTCGGCGGCGGCAAGTCGATCCGGGAGTCGATGCTGCAGTCCTCCCGCACTCGCGCCGAGGGCACCCCTGACCTGATCATCACCGGCGTAGTGATCCTGGACCACTGGGGGATCGTCAAGGCCGACGTCGGCGTCCGCGATGGTCGCTTCTGCGGGATCGGCAAGGCCGGCAACCCCGACGTGATGGACGGGGTCGACGAATCCCTCGTGATCGGCCCGTCCACCGAGGTCATGGCCGGCAACGGCATGATCATGACCGCCGGCGCGGTCGACACCCACGTCCACTTCGTCACCCCGGACCAGTTGAAGGTGGGCCTGAACGCGGGCGTCACCACCGTGATCGGCGGCGGCACCGGACCGGCCGAGGGCTCGAAGGCCGCGCTGGCCACCCCGGGCGCCTGGTGGCTTCAGAAGATGTTCCAGGGCCTGGATCCATGGCCGGTGAACTTCATGTTCCTGGGCCGCGGCAACGCCATGAACGACGAAGCGCTGCTGGAGCAGGTGCGCGCCGGCATGGGCGGTTTCAAGATCCATGAGGACTGGGGCGCGACCCCCGCTGTCATCGATCGGACACTGCAGATCGCCGACGCGACCGGCGTGCAGGTCGCGATCCACTCCGACACCCTCAACGAAGCCGGCTTCGTCGAGGACATGCTCGCCGCCGTGAAGGGCCGCACCTTCCATGCCTTCCACACCGAGGGCGCCGGCGGCGGCCACGCCCCGGACATCATCAAGGTCGCCAGCGAGCTGAACGTGCTGCCTGCCTCGACCAACCCCACCCGCCCGTACACCGTGAACACGGTGGACGAGCACCTGGACATGGTGATGGTCGCCCACCACCTGAACCCGCAGATCCCCAACGACCTCGCCTTCGCGCAGTCCCGGGTGCGGGCTGGCACCATCGCCGCCGAGGACGTCCTGCAGGACATGGGCGCCCTGTCGATCATGAGCTCGGACTCGCTCGCGATGGGCCGCATCGGCGAGACGATCATGCGCACCTGGCAGACCGCGCACCAGATGAAGCGCGTGCGCGGCGCGCTCGAGGGCGACACCACGGCCGACAACCACCGTGCTCGCCGGTACGTCGCGAAGTACACGATCGCACCGGCGGTCGCCCACGGCATCGATCAGCACGTCGGCTCGATCGAGGTGGGCAAGCTCGCGGACTTCGTGATGTGGCAGCCCGCGCTGTTCGGGGTGCGCCCCTCGTCCGTGTTCAAGGGCGGGATGGCAGCCGTCGCCGCGATCGGTGACCCCAATGCCTCGATCCCCACCCCGCAGCCTGTCTACGGGCGGCTCGGCTTCAATGCGCATACCAAGGCCGCCGGCGCCACCAGCCTCGCTTTCGTCTCCGAGCTCGCCATGGAGAACGACGTGGTGGAGCGGATGGGCGTGGAGCACCAGATCGTCCCGATCACCTCCACCCGCTCCGTCACCAAGGACGACCTGCCGCTGAACACGGCCCGGCCCCGGATCGACGTGGACCCCGACACCTACGCGGTGCGGATCGACGGAGAGCTCATCGAGCACGAACCAGCCGAGTTCGTCCCGATGGCTCAGCGGTACTTCCTGTTCTGACGATGCCCGCACCTCTTCCCGTCACCGCCCCGTCTCGCGCCGTTCCGACACGCACGGCCGCGCTGCTGCTGCTCGGCGACGGGCGCCTGCCCGCCGGCGGCTACGCGCACTCGGCCGGTATAGAGCAGGCGATCGCCCGCGGCTGGGTCCGCGACGCCGCCGATATCTCTGCCTACCTGCGGGGCCGGATCCACACCACCGGCCTGGTCAGCGCCTCTTTCGCGGCGGCTGCGCAGCATCGCACCGCGCTCGCACTCGCGATGGGGGATCTCGGCGGGCTGCGGGCGCAGCTCTCCGTGCTCGATCAGGAGCTGCTCGCCCGTACCCCCTCCCCCGCCCTGCGCCGGAATGGGCAGGAACTGGGGCGGATGCTGCTGCGTGCGATGCGCTCGATCGCCCCCACGCAGGCCCCGGTGCTCGACGCCGCAGGCCCCGTGCTGCAGCAGCCGATCGCCTATGGCGTGGTCGCCGCAGCCCTCGGGCTCAAGGCCCGTGATGCTGCGGGCGTGGTGCTCTACGACGCCGCCGCGACCCCCGCCGTCGCTGCGGTCAAGCTCATGAGCATCGACCCCTTCGCCACCCACCGCTGCCTCGCGGAGCTCGCCCCAGAGCTCGACGAGATCGCGGAGGTCGCCGCCGCGCACGCCACCTCCGCTCCGCAGGACCTGCCGTCTCTCGCGGCCCCGCTCACCGATATCGCCGCAGAACTGCACTCAGCTCATGACCAGCGCCTCTTCGCCTCCTGACGCCGCTGCCCCGCTGCCCGCCTTCGCCCAGGTGGCGCCGAGCCGGGAGCGCCGGCGCACCTCTCGCGGCTCCTTCCTGTGCCATGCCGTGATCGCCACCGAGCTACGAGCAGGGCGCACCGCGATCTCGCGCCTGCGCGCCGATACCCCGCTGTCCCCGCGGCCCACGATCGCCAGCGGCGAGGAGCCGTTCGTCCGCGGCGGGGACGCGGCCCGCATCCGGATGTCGGCAAGCGCGGCCGGTCCCGTCGGCGGCGACACCTACCTCCTGGACATCCACGTCGGCGCCGGCTCCACGCTGGTGCTGCGCGATGTCAGCGCGACGCTGGTGCTGCCCGGCCCCCATGGCGAGCCCTCCCGCTGGGTGACCCGGCTGCGGGTCGAGGACGGCGCGACCTGCCTCTGGATCCCCGAACCGGTGATCGCTGCCCGGAACTGCCACCATCAGCACACCATCGAGGCCGACCTCGCCGCAGGCGCCCGGCTGCTGCTGCGAGAGGAGCTGGTGCTGGGCCGTCACCGCGAGGATCCCGGCACGCTCTCCGCTCGGCTCGGCGTGCGGCGCGAGGGCGTGCCCGCGGTGATCCAGCAGATCGATCTCGGCCCGACTGCGGCGGGATCGCGCGCCCCGAGTGTGATCGGCGGGCATCGGGCAGTCGGCAACGTGGTCGTCGTCGATCCGGACGGCGCCCCGGGACCAGCCGCCGCCACCCCGGACGCCGGGAGCGCGGTGATGCGTCAGGATCCGTGCACCGTGCAGATCTCGGCCGTCGCCCCCGACGCCCCCACCCTGCGCCACCGGCTGGATGCCGGGATGGACCTGCTCGGCCCGCCCTGGGCGGCCGAGCGGCCACCCACCTGGAGCGCGGTGCCGCGATGACCGTCGCGGCGGCCGCTCCTTCCCACCGACCCCATCTATCACCTGGAGGAATCATGACCGTTGAGAGCACCACCCCCCGTCGCGCGCTGCGCCTGGGCGTCGCCGGACCCGTCGGCACCGGCAAGAGCTCCACGATCGCGAGCCTGTGCAGGACTCTTGCCGAGGAGTTCCGGATCGGCGTGATCACCAACGACATCTACACCGACGAGGACGCGCAGTTCCTGCGCGCCGAGGGCGTTCTGCCGGCGGAGCGGATCCGCGCCGTGGAGACCGGAGCCTGCCCGCACACGGCCATCCGTGACGACGTCACCATGAACCTGCTGGCCGTCGAGGACCTCGAGCGGGACTTCGACCCGCTGGATATCGTGCTGGTCGAGTCCGGAGGGGACAACCTCACCGCGACCTTCTCCCCCTCTCTCGTCGACGCCCAGCTGTTCGTGCTCGACGTCGCCGGCGGAGGCGACGTGGCGCGCAAGGGCGGTCCGGGGATCGGGCGCGCAGATCTGCTGGTGATCAACAAGGTCGATCTCGCCCCCTATGTCGATGTGGACGTCGACCGGATGCTCGCCGATGCCTCCGCCGCTCGCGAGGGCCGCGCCGTGCTGGGCGTCTCGCGCAAGCAGCCCGAGACGGTCCAGGCCCTCTCCGACTGGGTGCGGGAACTGCACACCGCCTTCACCGCGGGCGGGCACACCCCGCAGGATCCCGGCCCCATGGCACCGCATTTCCACGCCGATGAGGAAGGCGAAGGCGGATACACGCACTCCCACGAGGAGCCGGTGAGCGGTCACTCGCACTGAGCCGAGCTCCCTGCCGTGCCCCGTCGCTGTCCCAAGATATGAACACGCTCTTGCGCCTTGGGACGGGACGGGGCATGCTCCTGCTTATGACCTCGATCGCCGCAATCCGCGAGACCACCCGCCGGGTGGTCAGCTCCGCGATGCGCTCGATGATGTTCATGATGATGATGCCGATGATGCATCGTCAGCCGAGCCTCTAGAGCTCAAGACACCTCCAGGGTCGGCTGACAGGAGCCGGCCGGAAGGCGCGGGCTCCAGGTGCTACCG
Source organism: Brachybacterium paraconglomeratum (assembly GCF_039541415.1). Taxonomy (GTDB): domain Bacteria; phylum Actinomycetota; class Actinomycetes; order Actinomycetales; family Dermabacteraceae; genus Brachybacterium; species Brachybacterium paraconglomeratum_A. The sequence continues at coordinate 55,620 of NZ_BAABGE010000009.1, read as the reverse complement.
GGAGCACACCCCCTGAATGATCCGCCTGAGGGCGTTGATCTCCAGGGATCCCGGGTCCACCAGCCGCCGCGCTCACCGCGCCGCACCTCGGAGAACTCGCATCATGACCATCACCCTGGATCGCCCCACTCACCACACCGACTTCCGCTCCCCTGCCCCGCGCCCGCTGTACCGGGTCGGTGGCACCGCCCCGCGACCTCGGGCCACCGAGGATGCGGTCACCATCACCGTGTCCATCACCCTGCCCGCCGGCACCGGCGACGTCGAGACGGCACTGATCGCCGACGAGCTGCGCACCCGCGCTCAGCGCCTGGTCGCGGCCCGTGATGGGCGCACCACTGTCGCGGTGAACAGCCCGAACGCCTTCGCCGCGACCGGCCGCGCGACCTCCCGCACCCTGCCGCCGCGCAGCCAGGGAGTCGCCGCGGTCAGCCCGCTGCGTCCGCGCCGCACCGGCATCGTCTCCCCGAATGCGCCCGCCCGCCGGGATGCTGAGGCAGTGCGTCGGCGCACGCTGCAGGCCACCGCGGTCAGCCCGTCGAGCCCGTCCTCCGCGCCGGAGGACAGCCTGGTGATCGACCTGTTCGGCCGCCGGGTGCGGATCGACGGCCACGACGTGGACTTCACCTACAAGGAGTTCGAGCTGCTGGCCCAGCTCGCGCAGAACGCCCGACGCACGATCTCCCGCACGGAGCTCATGGAGACGGTCTGGGTCGAGGCTCCTGAGGAGACCGGCGAGCGCACGGTCGACGTGCATGTGCGCCGGGTGCGCACCAAGCTCGGCCGGTACCGCCGCCTGATCTCGACGGTCCGCGGAGCCGGCTACCGCCTCGACCCCGGCAGCGACGTCGCGATCCTCGGCTGAGCGACGTATTGCGAGGAACGAGCGATAGGAGCGCAGCCAGTCGGCAGGGCTGAGCGACGTATTGCGAGCTTGCGAGCGATAGGAGCGCAGCCAGTCGGCAGGGCTGAGCGACGTATTGCGAGCTTGCGAGCGATAGGAGCGACGCCACTCAGCACGGCTGAGCTCCGCCGGACGGTTTCGGTCGATTCTGAGCCAGATATGCACTGATCGTGGCTCGGAATCGACCGGGATCCGGGGTGAGCGCGACGACGGGCTGAGCGCCGACAGGCTGGACGCGGTGAAGAGATACGCGGCACAGGCGGGGCCTGGCGCAAAAAGCGACGAGCGGCCCGGAGCGCTCAACCGACAATGTCGGGGGCTCTCGGACCGCTCGTCAAGCCTGTCGTCCGTCAGGGGTGGGTGCGGGCGAACAGGCGGACGGGCTGCCAAATTGGGGGAACCTGGCATTGATGCCCGTCTGGCCGCTCCCCATGAGGGGGGTCTTGAGGAACGGCACATCTATAAAATTTTCAACGTCTTCCGACATTCGGAAGAGTATCAGCCGAAACCGGGGATGTGTGCCACCCCTGGCCTCCGGACAGGAGCCCTTCGCGGCGTCCCCGTCCTGCTCTTGAGTCTAGGCCCTCAACCCGACTCTGTAAACGCAGCAACTCTAAGCATTCATGCAGGTGACATGCAGGTTCGGCAAAGGTATTCCTCGGTGCTGCGCAGTTCAAGAAATCGTCACGAATCGGGCAAATCACCAGGTCGCGGGGCTGCCTTCGAGTCCTTGCCCTGTGCTGTGGGCCATGGAGCCCGGGCCCGACCCTTCGGTCGGCACCCGGGGAGTTCCCAGCCTCCGGATCATCCTCTGGGTCCGGTCAGGAGAGGCCCGGTCAGCAAAGGTGTGGAGCGCGCGAGCCGCAGTGTGAGGACGGTCGCATCATCGTGCAGCTTCCGGGGACGGCGAGCCTGAGGCATAGCGTCCTCCGCGGTGCGCAGCTGGCGCAGCAGCGCCTGTGGATCCCGCGTCAGGGACGCAGCGAGTGAGGCGTCATCGTGCAGGCCGAGCAGATCCACGGCGCGGGTGATTCCGTCGGAGACCAGGTGCGCCCGCTCCCACCGTGCGAGCGGCGTGGCCCCCACGATCGCCTCGTCGGCCGCCTCGGGTTCGTGTCGAGCGACCCAGAAGCCTCCCGGCGTGTTGCGTCGCGCCTCGATCGCCTCTGCGGTGCGTTCGCTGCGCACCACCTCATCGATCCTGGTGTCCGTCACCCGCACCACGTCGCCCTTGCCGCCGTGGAGCAGCAGCGAGGAATCGCAGAGCACCAGATGCTCCAGCTGCTCCTCGGTGCAACGCACCACGACCACGGTTGCGGAGGGCCCGCCCTGCTCGAGATCGCACGTGCTCTGGTGCAGGGCGCGAACGTCCTCGATGGCAGCAGCCAGCGCGGCCCGGAGCGGAACTGTCGGGTCCTGGGCACGGCCGAGCAGATGCGCGGCCAGCACATGGGAGAACCAGCTCACCGAATGGTGGCAGCCGGCCCGGAAGCGCCCCGGCACCCCGGCGCCGTCGAGCAGCACCGCGACCTCGCCGAGCACGCCCGCGGCGTCCTCATCGCTCCCGGGGACGGCAGGGTCACTGAGCATTGTGGTGTGCACGCCGCCACTGTAGGTGGGTCATAGCAGGAGCGCCTGGCCCAGCGCCCGTAGAGTGGCCTCGGACCATGCCGCCCGTCCTCGGACGCGGCGGCGCTCAGTACGCGGAAGGAACCCAGATGATCGCGCAGGCGCGGATCACCTCCGACACGACTGCCACCGTGCATCTTGCCGAGGAGACGCTCGAGGTCTCCGGCGCTGATCTCCCGGAGATCCGCGACCGGGTGAAGCAGGCCTTCATCACCTCCGCGAAGGCCACCGGGCAGGACATCGACGTGGTGATCGTCGAGCCGGACGTTCGTCATCACCTGCTGGTGGAGCCCACGGGGAGGATCACCGGCCGTGAGGCGGACGACCGCCCGCTGTACGGCCCCGGGATCGACGACCCGCTGCTCGCACCGCCCACCGACGACACTGCGGACCTCAGCAGCATCGACCAGGCGGCGCTGCGCGGCCCTGCCACCGGTGAGCATGCCGCGATCGGCTCGCCCGCCACCGGGGAGCTGCCCACCGTGCGCCCGCACGGAGCCCGCCGCCGTCGGGCCGCAGCGATGCCGCCCTCGACCTTGCCCGCTGCGCAGAACGGTGCCGGCTTGTCGGGCGCCTCCGCCACGTCAGGGTCATCCGCGACGCACACCGCCTCCGGATCATCGGCCGGATCTGCGCCGTCGGCAGGCTCTGCCTCGTCGGCCGCGTCCGCCCCATCGGCTGTCTCCGCGTCCTCGGCGTCGTCAGCTGCGTCCGCCCCGTCGGCTGACTCTGCATCCTCAGCGTCGTCGGCGCGCTCCGTCTCCTCTCCTCCGTCGGCGCTGTCAGCCTCGTCGGCTCCGTCAGCCTCGTCGGCTCCGTCAGCCCCATCGGCTCCGTCGGGCTCCTCGGCGTCGCGTGCCCCGGCGGCATCGCTCGCTCCGTCCACGGCATCCGCGCCGCGGGTCTCGCGGGAGACTGACCAGAAGCGCCCGTTGCCTGCACGGACCGTCCCGGAGAAGGATTCCCGCCGACCCACTCTGCAGGATCTGCAGTCCTCGACCTCCAAGCGCGAGAAGGTCAAAGCCACCCGCGGGGTGCCTGGCTTCATCACCCGTCTGACCGGTGGTGCGATCTCCCCGAGGCCGAATCGGCGTGAGCGGATGGAGACCGAGCGTCTGGAACGGATCCGTCGGCCGCTCGAAGGCCCGCGCAATATTGCGGTGGTGAACCTCAAGGGCGGCGCCCACAAGACCACCGCCTCCCTGATGATCGCGGCGACCCTCGGCGTCACCCGCGGCGGAAACGTGCTGGCCTGGGACAACAACGAGACCCGCGGCACGCTGGGCTGGCGAGGCGTCCCCACGGACCACCACCGCACCGCAGTGGACCTGCTCCACGACATCGAGAAGCTGCGCGCCCCGGCGGCGAGCAACGCGGACCTCGACCCCTATGTGCGTCCCCAGGGCGAGATGCGTTTCGACATCCTCGCCTCCGATGAGGACCCGGGCTCCGCCGCGTCGATCGACGAACATGCCTTCGCCGACCTCAACGACGCCCTCTCCCGGTTCTACCGGATCAAGGTCATCGACACCGGCAACAACGTACGCGCCTCCAACTGGCTCGCCGCGGTCAAGAGCGCGGATCAGCTGGTCATCGTCTCGACCGTGCGCGAGGACACCTTCAACGCCGCGGCCTGGATGATCGACGAGCTGCGCGCGACGGGCCTCGCCGAGCAGGTCGACCATGCGGTCACGATCCTGTCCCACTCCTCCAAGGGGAAGTTCGACCCCACCCTGCGCAGCCGCCTGCTCGCCCACTTCGGCGCCCACACCCGCGCGGTCACCGAAGTGCCCTACGAGCAGCAGTTCGTGGACGGCTCCCATCTGGACTGGGCCCGGGTCTCCCCCAAGACGAAGGAAGCCTGGCTCGACGCAACGGCGCTGATCATCGACGGGCTCTGAGCGTTCATCCACAATCGGGCGCCCAGCCCGGCGTCTGTCCGTCCTGCCGCATAGTCTGAGGTCATGCCTGTCCGCCGCCTGCACCTCGTCGTCGATGACGACCTGGGTCCTGCGCTGTGGGTGCGTGAACAGACCGGACCGGGGCGATCGCGTGCGCTCGAGGACCTCTCCGCCCTGCGCGGCGAGGCTCCGCCGGTGATCGCCGAGGCCCTGAGCGATGCCCCCGACCAGCTGCGGCATCGGGTGCGGATCCCCGGCCGTGACGGCGACCGCCGGGTGCCCGCCCTCGCGCTCGACGGTGCGGCGCTGACCGCGCTGGTGGGCGGGGCGACCACGCTGCTCGAGGAACGGTTCGGAGAGGACTTCACTGACCACCTCGCCGCTCTGATCAGCGACGGCGCCGCGGCGCGGCTCGGGGACGAGCTGATCGCGATGCCCGATCTGGTGGCCGCGATCGTGCTGGATCTGCGGGCCCAGGCCCTGGTGGAGCAGCGCCATCTGCGGGCTCGGGCCGTGGAGCGGTATGGGCGTCCGCTGATGCAGTGGCGCGCCCCCGAGAGCGATGCACCCCGGATGCTGCACGCCCTGGTGGATGGGCATGCCCGGCATGCCTTCGCCGCGCACCTTCGCCGCGCCGCGCCCCCGGCCGCGGACGGGTACGGGGTGCTGTGGGCTCTGGCCGACGAGGGAGAGCTGCGCGCCGACCTGCCCACCCAGCGCCGGATCACCGCCGCCTTCGACGCCCTCGTGGACTCCGGCCGTCCCGGAGTGAAGCTCGGCTCCGGGGACAGTGAGCTGGTGGTGCGCCTGTTCGAGCCGCCGCTGGGGACGGCCTGGCCGCTGCAGACCTGCCTGCGGGAGCCTGACGGGACCGTGCATCCGGTCGCCGATCTGCGTGCGGTGGGAGATCTGAGCACCTCCGGCGCCGCCGAGGCGTCCGCCGCGGTGATGCGCCTGGCCCCCACCGTGCGCGGCGCCGCAGTCGACGAGACCGGGGTGGACTGGCTGCTGACCACCGCCGAAGCCTCGGCGTTCCTCTCCCGTGACACCCCCGCCCTCGAGGAGGCCGGGGTGACGGTGCTGCTGCCGCGTGACTGGACGAAGCAGAAGACCACGCTGCGCCCGCAGGAGGTCGAGGAGGAACCCGGCGAGCGCAAGGGTTCCGGAGTGGGCCTGGGGGCGATGGCCTCCTTCCGCTGGCGGGTCGCCGTGGGTGAGACTGAGCTGACCGAGGAGGAGATGGACACGATCCGGGAGGCGCAGTCCGAGCTGGTGCAGCTGCGCGGCCAGTGGGTGCGGCTGGACGCGACCACCCTGCGCGCCGCGGAGAAGTTCCTCGACGCCTTCGGGGCCCGCACCCGCGAGACGCGGAAGCAGGTGGTCCCGCCACGGGTCCGCGGCGACCACGGTGCCGCAGCGCTGCCACCCATCCCGGAGCCGGCCGAGGTCACCGGACGCGCCCCCTGGATCGAGATGTTCTCTCTGATCCTCTCCCCCGACGCGGCGGACGTCGATTTCGGGGTCTCCGCACTGGTCTCCGGGGGCAGCCAGGGTCTGGCCCGGCTGCTGCCGGGCGGAGGCGGCGCGGCGCACTATCCCCAGCCGCGCTCGTTGCGGGCCACGCTGCGGCTCTACCAGCTCGACGGCCTGAACTGGCTGTGGGCCCTGGACCAGCAGGGTCTGGGCGGGATCCTCGCCGACGACATGGGCCTCGGCAAGACGATGCAGGTGCTAGCCCTGCTGTGCCGGGAGCGGGAAGGGCTGCCCGGTCAGGCGACCTCCCCGGCCGCGGGCACCCAGCCGGAGGGGAGCGAGGCTGAGGGGATCCTCTCCGCAGGTCCCCGATCCGCAAGCCCCCACTCGCCGGGCCCCACTCTGCTGGTGTGCCCGATGTCCGTGGTCGGGGCTTGGCAGCGTGAGGCCGCGACGTTCGCGCCGCAGCTGAAGGTGCATGTCCATCACGGCGGCAACCGGCTGCGGGATGAGGCGTTCGTGAAAGGCGCGGCGGACCTCGACCTGGTGGTCACCACCTATGCACTGCTCGCCCGCGACCTGCGGGTGCTCTCTGCCGTGCCCTGGCACCGCCTGGTGTTCGACGAGGCCCAGCACGTCAAGACCCCCGCCACCCAGGTCACCCGGGCGGCTCGCTCCCTGCAGGCCCCGCACCGGCTGGCGCTGACCGGCACCCCGGTCGAGAACCGGCTGGCGGACCTCCACTCCCTGATGGAAGTGGTGAACCCTGGGCTGCTGGGCAGCGCGAAGAGCTTCCAGGACCGTGTCGCCACCCCGATCGAGGAGGACGGGGACGGTGCCGCGATCAGCCGGCTCAAGCTCGTCACCTCCCCGTTCATCCAGCGACGACTCAAGACGGACCGCTCGATCATCAAGGACCTGCCGGACAAGATCGAGCTGACACGAGTGGTGAACCTGACCCCGGAGCAGGCCGGGCTCTACGAGGCGATCGTGCAGGACCTGATGGTCCAGATCGACGGCGCCGAGGAGAAGAACCGCCGCACCCTGGTCGTCTCCGCGATCACCCGCCTCAAGCAGGTCTGCAACCACCCCACCCACTATCTCGGGGACGGATCCCCGCTGGTGCGCGAGGGGGAGCATCGCTCGGGCAAGCTGGAGCTGGTGGATGACCTGCTCGGTGCCGCCTTCGAGAAGGGCGAGAAGGCACTGCTTTTCACCCAGTTCACGACCTTCGGGCATCTGCTGGTGCCCTACTGGGAGGAGAAGTTCGCGGAACTGGGAGTCTCGTCCGTACCGTTCCTCCACGGCGGGGTCTCCAAACGGGACCGCGATCAGATGGTCGCCGAGTTCCAGGAGCATCGGGACCGACCCGGGCTGATGCTGCTGAGCCTCCGCGCCGGCGGCACCGGGCTCACCCTCACCGCCGCGAACCACGTGGTGCACCTGGACCGCTGGTGGAATCCCGCCGTGGAGAACCAGGCCACCGACCGCGCCTTCCGCATCGGCCAGCGCCGCGATGTGACCGTGAGCAAGCTGGTCAGCGCTGGCACCGTCGAGGAGAAGATCGACACCGTGCTCCAGGACAAGCAGTCCCTCGCGGATCTCACCGTCGGCCCCGGTGAGGACTGGCTGGCCTCCCTCGATGATGATCGCCTGTTCGACCTGCTCTCTCTCGACGATGAGGAGGACGGGCTATGAGCATCGAGCTGGCCTCCCGCCGCGGGCCCATCGGGAAGGGCTGGCACGCCGTCGCCCTGCGCGAAGCGGGCGAGGATCTTCTGGGGTCGGCACGGGTGGGCCGAGGGAAGGCCGACGCCCGCGCCGGGAGGGTGCAGTGGCTGGATGTCGCGGAGGGAGTCGCGCGCGGGGACGTCCTGGACGCCGACGGCGAGCTGTACCAGGCACGCCTCGAGCTGCCCGCCTTCCGAGATGGTGACCGTCAGGCGTTCCTGCAGGTCGCTCGGGCTCGACCCGAGTTGCCAGCCCGGATGGCCGGGGGGAACTACCCTCACGAAGTCGAGGCAGAGCTGGCCCGATCCGAGATGTCGCTGCTGCCGCGGAGCGGCGCCGAGCTCACTCACGACTGTTCCTGTCTGGACTGGCCCGGGCCCTGCCGGCATGTGGCCGCGCTGCTGTATGTGCTGGTCGAAGCGGTCGATGAGCGCCCGGTGCTGCTGCTGACCCTGCGCGGGCTGACCCTCGAAGACCTGGTGGCACCGGTGGCGCCGGTTGCCTCCCGCGGGCCGACGGGGACTGCCGGTGGCACGGGCGTGCCCGGCGAGCAGCGCCACTCCGACGGGGCAGAGCATTCTGGCGGAACAGAGCACTCCGGCGGGGCAGGAGCCTCCGCCGGGACGGGAGCCGACGGCGCGACAGGGCCCGCCGGTGAGCCTGGCCGCTCCGGGGAGGACGCGCCCGGCGGCACTCACGGCGCGGCAGAGGCAGCCCCGCAGCCTCCCTTCGACCCGGCACGGACGGACCCCTCGCGCCTGGCCGAGATGCTCGGCGAGGAGGTCGCGGCCATGATCCACAGCTTCTACACCAGCGCCGATCCCACCCCGCCTCAGCCTCTAGAGTGAGAGCCATGCCCGAGACCAGCCATCGCTTCCCTGCTCTGCCCGATGCCGTGATCACCGCCGTCACCGCACTGTTCGACGATTCCGTTGCCCAGCACCGCATGGCCGGGGTGACCTGGGCGATCATCGGAGGCCACGACCATCAGCAGGCGGTGCTCGCCGCGGGCGCCGCCGGATCGCGGGAGCTCGACGGCGGCGTGCAGGCCGCGGGTTCAGGGCCGATGGATCGCGGCACCGTCTCCCGCATCGCCTCGATGACGAAGTCCTTCACCGCTGCGACCATCCTCGCGCTGCGGGACGAGGGCCAGTTGCGCCTGGACGATCCCGTCTCCACCTATGTCCCTGAAGCCACCGGGGCCTTCGACCTCGCCGCCGATGAGCGTGAGCCCACCCTGCGTCAGCTGCTCACCATGAGCGCCGGGCTCGTGACCGACAACCCCTGGGGCGACCGGCAGCAGGCGATGAGCCAGGAGGCGTTCGCTGCGACGTTGCGCGGAGGCCTGGGCCACGTCCACCCCGTCGGCACCGGATTCGAGTACTCCAACACCGGCTACGCACTGCTGGGTCGCGTGATCGACGAGGTCACGGGCAGCGACTTCGCGAGCGAGATCCGGCGCCGCTTCCTCGACCCGCTGGGGATGACGGCCAGCGGCTGGTCCGATCGGGAGATCGACACCGCGTACCTCGCAACCGGTCACCGCCTCGCCGATCGCACGGACGCCAGCCGCTTCGAGCCGGTGCCGCTGGACGAGCACGGCGTGTACGGGGCGATGGCCGGACTGTTCTCCACCGTCGACGACATCGCGGCCTGGGTGCGCTTCCTCGCCGCGGCCGACGCCCCCTACGCGGCGCAGCGCGAGGCCGGCCCGCTGGCCACCGCCTCCCGGCGCGAGATGCAGCAGCTGCACCGCCACCACGCCCTCGCGGCGCTGCCCGCCGGCCCTGCAGGCTCGGTCGGCCCTGCTGGCTCCGTCGGCTCCACCAGCGCCGCCGGCTCCGCTGCCCCGGGTGGCTCCGCTGCCGCCGGTGGCTCCGCCGCCGGATCCGCCGATCAGGGCGACTCGCGCAGCGTCTCTCCCGGCTTCGACCGGGTGCGTGGCTACGGTTTCGGCCTGGTCATCGAGCACTTCCCGGACCTCGGTCAGGTCATCTCCCACTCGGGCGGCTATCCCGGCTACGGCTCCTTCATGGTCTGGCACCGTGACTCTGGAGTGGGGGTGGTGGCGCTCGCGAATTCGAAGTACGCCCCGGCGACTCCGCTGTCGATGCAAGCGCTGCGCCTGCTCCAGCAGCAGATCCCCGGGCTGTTGGCCCGGCGCCCGGTGCAGGCTGCGGCCCGCACCCTCGAGGCGGCCGACGCGGCACTTCAGTGGCTTCGCACCGACGATGATTCCGTGGCCGAGGCCTGGTTCGCGGACAACATGGACCTCGACGTGCCGCGCGCCGAACGTCGGCGCCGCCTCACCGCCGCACTCGCAGCGTCCGGAGTCGAGGCCGAGGCTCTCGGTCAGCTCCGGGCCCAGGATGCCCAGGTCCTCAGCCGTGCCCAGCTGCGCTGGACGGTGCCCGGCCCCGGCGACGGCGCACCGTCGCTGCGGATCGACCTGCTGATGGATCCCCGCCGCGGAGCCCTGCTGCAGTCGCTGGACACCATCGCCGTCGCTGCGCGCTGACGCCGGCCCCTCCAGCCCCGGCCGCGGCCAGCTCCAGCTCCAGCTCCAGCCCCAGCCCCAGCCCCAGGCCCGGCCCCAGCATCCCCTCTCGGCTGTGGCCTAGAGACGGGTCAGGCGACAGTTCAGAGTGGATCGCCAGAGGGGGCTGCGTCGGTCCCCTCTCAGCTGTCGCTTGGGTGTAAGTCAGGCGACAGCTCAGAGGGGATGGACGACGGACCGAGGACTGTGGTCAGGGCTCAGCCCTCAGCCCTCAGCGCTCAGCCCTCAGCCGAAGGTGCGGCTGTCGCCCTCCGCGGTGAGGGTGCAGGAGAGGTAGTCACCGTCGGCGGTGAGCGCGATGACGCCCTCATCCTCGGCGGCGCACTCCTGCCCCGGCTCGACCTCGGCGAAGGAGGCGTCGATGCTGCTGACGGGGCCCGTCGTGCCACCGAATGCGGAAGCTGGGCTCTCCTTGAAGACCATGAGCAGCACCGCCGCGACGATCACGCCGAGCACCAGCGCGGCACCCGCTCCGAGCACGATCGCGATCAGGGTCCCGCGATTGCGCGCACCGCTCTGACCGGTGAAGCCGGTGGAGGTCTGGGTGGCGGTGAAGCCCTGGGGATTGAACCTGGCCGCCTGCTGCGGCGGGGTGCCCGGCGGGGTCTGCTGCGCCCACTGCGGGCCGGTCTGCGGGGAGGGGGAGCCTGAGCTGAAGCCCTGCTGCACCTGCCCGGCACGGATCGCCTCGAGCGAGGACGGCGCGACTTGAGGCGCCGGGCGTTCGGGACGTGCGGCGCCGGGCGCGTTCTCCGGCATCGGGTCCAGGGTATCGGCGAACTCGAGCGGCGTGCCGTCGGCATGCGTCAGCGGATAGCCCTGTGGGACGCGCGGCAGGTCGCGGCGCACCGTGGCGGCGTCCTGGTAGCGCTCCTCGGGCTGCGCGGCGAGCAGGCGTCGGATCACCGCCGAGAGCTTCGGAGTGACGCCGCGCAGATGCTGGGACAGCTCGTCGGGGCGGAAGGCGCCGTCGTGCAGCTTGATCGACCCGTTCAGCGCGACCAGGGCGACGACGCCTGCGGCGTAGAGGTCATGGGAGGGCGTCGGCTCCGCCATCGAGAACAGCTCCGGGGCCATATAGCCGGGAGTGCCGTTGACCATGCCGACGTGGGTGAAGCGCACGTCGGTCTCATGGACCGCGATGCCGAAGTCGGCGAGCCGAGACGCGGGGTGGGCACGTCCGCGGGCCTCGAACATGATGTTCGCGGGCTTCACGTCGCGGTGGATCCAGCCCTCGGCGTGGATATGCGCGAGGCCGTCCAACAGCTGATCGAGGATCACCACCACAGCGGGTTCGGCCAGTTTGCCCTTCTTCTTCACCACGGACTCGAGCGTTCCTCCGGAGATCAGCGGCATCGCGATCACCACGTGCTCGTCCTCCGCGCCCCAGCCGTAGGGGGTGAGCAGGTGCGGATGGTCGAAGCTGACGCCCTTCTCCCGCACGAAGCGCATCAGGTCGGCGGAGTCGCGCTGGCGCAGAACCTTGGCGGCGCAGAGCTCCTGGGCCTTCGAGTCCCAGGCGCGCCAGACGGACCCGGATCCGCCTTTCGCGATCAGGTCGATGAGCGCGAAGCGCCCGACAATAACGTCAGCCATAGTCTTTCCAGCATAACGTCAGAAAGCGGCACGGCGTTATGCTGGGCGTCATCTCAGCGGCTCGGGGGACCTCCCTGCGGCCCGTGCATCACTTCCGAGGGGGCATACGTGAGCATCGTCGCCGGGAGCGTCCTCGCCTTCGGCGGCGACCCCTTCTGGGACCCGGTCCCCTTCTCCTGGCCGTTGCTGCTGATCCTGGTCGCCCTCTGCCTGCTGCTCACGCTCGGCTTCGTCGTCTGGCTGCTGGTGCAGCCGGACGAGCCCGACAGCAGCACCGCGCCGCTGGTCGATAACGCCGTTCGACACGATCGCGAGAGCGCGGCGACCATCCGGCGCCGACTGGATGCGGACAGCGGCCGCGCCGATCCCGCGGACCCCGAGCTGAGATGAGGGCCCACAGCGCCCCGCTGGCCGGACAGGCCCCCGACCTGCACCGGCGCTCTCTGGCCGCGCTGCTCACCATCCCCGGCGTCATGCTGCTGGCCGCCGGCTGCGGCGGACCCCAGCCGGTCTCCACCTCCGCCGATATCGCCCGCGACCCGCTCGCCTCGCTCGACCCCGCCATATGGAATGCACGCTCCGCCGAGGAGCTGCGCGGCCTGAGCATCCAGGGGGCGGCCGGCGACTTGGGCAGCTGGGCCGATCTCGGCGCTGACGACAGCTTCGTCGACTCGACCCGCGACCTCCTGACCACCTTCGTGAGCGCCGCCTATCTCGCACCGGAGGACCTGCGCGGCCTGGACGACGAAGCCGCCCACGACCACATCTCGAAGAACTCTCCCGAATCCTGGCAGGACGGGTTGCGCACGGCCTGGGATGACGGGAACCGGCTGTTCTATGCCATCGCACTCGCCGAGCCGTTCCGCACCGTCGGCCGCCCCGCGATCGCCGCCGACTGGTACCGCACCGAGCACGAGGAGGGTCCGGCCCTCGCCCTCGGAGCCACCGTCGCCTGGACGGCTCTGCACACCGAGTCCCGCGCCGTCGGCGTATTCGCCTATCGTCTCGGCATCGTCGCCAAGCTCGAAGAGGACGGCAGCGCCGGCGCGGCCGAGCTCCGCATGACCATCCACGGCCTGGACGGCTGCGGGATCACGGAGAACGAGGGGCTGCTGGTCCCTGCCCTCGCCGATGACGAGCAGCACCGGGACGTCCAGAAGGCCACCCAGGAGGAGGTCCTCGCCTCGCCCCACATCTCCCTCGAGGAGCTCTTGGCGGACGAGTCTGCGCTGTTCGTCGAGAACGATCGCACGTACCTCACCTGCGACTGAGCCTCCGCACGCGCTGTTCATCTTGCAGTGGCCCGGCGCTCACCGGGTCCTCGTGTCGCGGCCAGAGGGCCCTCCTATGGTTACTGGACCAATGTCGAGGACCCAAAGGAGGGATCCCATGGACCACTCCCGCACTCTGCTGCTCGCCGTCGACGGACTCGACGAGCACGACCTCGAGACTCTCCGCCACGCCGCTGGGGTCACTGGTGCTGCTGGAACCGACGGCGCCACCGGCGCTGCGGGGGCCGACGGGCCCTCCGACGGCGACTCCCCGTTCCCGGTGCTCTCACGGACCGTGCTCACCGGGATGACGGAGCTGCGGGTCCGCCCAGGAGGGCCCTCGGAGCCAGCACCGGCCCTGGCGAGCCTGGTCACAGGGGCATCCGTCGCCCATACCGGGGTCGCCACCGCGGAACCGTTCCCCCTGGACCGACCCGAGAGCCGCTCCGCCTGGTATGCGAGCTCGATGGTGGCGCCCACCCTGTTCTCGCAGGCCCGAGAGGCGGGACTGGTGACCGCTGCGCTGCAGTGGCCCGCGACCGCCGGCGCCGAGATCGATCTCTGCCTCCCCCTGGTCGAGGATCTGCACCGCTATCGCAATCGCTGGGAGATGGCGATAGGCACCAGCTCACCGCGGATGGTCACGGAGCACCTCGCCCTCCGTCGCGAGGCCGGGGTCCAGCTCTCGCAGGTCCCTCCCGATGACCTGGTCGCCGAGATCGCCGCCGAAGCGCTCGAGCACGGACGCATCGACCTGCTTGCCGCGCGGCTGACCGGGCTCGCGATCGTGCGCCGCACCTCCGGCCCGGAGACTGCTCGGTCGCAGCGTGCGCTGCTGGACACGGCCGACGTGCTCGAGCAGATCCTCGCCGCCTTCGCTCCCTCCGCCGAGGACCGGGTGCTCCTGGTCCCGGGGCGACCGTTGATCCCCACTGTCCTGCTGGTGCACCCGAATACGGCGCTGGCTGCGCACGGTCTGCTCCGCACCGAGGGCAATCGGGTGAAGGACTTCGAGGCGCTGGTCTGGCCCGACGGTCCCCGCGGCGTGGTGCATATCCGGCGCGAGGCGGGTGCTGCGGTGCGGGGCGCTGTCCTCCACGCGCTCGGCACGCTCAGCCAGGCCAGCCAGACCGGCGCTCATGACCGGCTGTCGCTCCGAGAGGTGGACGACGGGGTGGGGGCCAGCGCACAGACCGATGTGGTGGCGGTGCTCGAAGGAGGTCCCGGCACCGTCTTCGGGCTCTCCGCCACGAATCGCTCGCTGGTGGAGGGGGACGACCCCTATTACGCAGGTCCGTGCACGGTCAGTGACCCGTCGGCCGCCGCCGTGGCGCTCGCCCGTGGGCCCGGGCTGCCCGCTCACACCGTCGAGGGATCGTGGGCCGACCTCGGGGTGACGCTCGCGCACGCGATCGGGCTCAGCCTGCCGGGCGCCACCGCGGCCGGGATGGGCGCGCCGACAGCAGCATCCGCCTGACCGGCGCCTCCGCGAGACGACACCCCGCACTCAGCGGCGGCGACGCACGATCCCACCCAGCATGCCCCGGAGCCGGGCCAGGAGTCCGGGTGGCGGCGGGGACAACCGGTCCCGCAGCTCGTCGAGGACGGGGGCGTAGTGCACGATGTGGTGGCGGCCGTCACGCAGCTCCGGGTGCGGGGGCGGGCCGGTGGCGTCGGCGGGGGTGACCTGCACCGAGGGCACGACGTGGACACGGCGCGTGCGGTCGGCGTCGATCACCACCTCGAGGGAGTCCGGTGCGGACCCGAGCTCTGCAGAGATCTCAGCTCGCAGCCGGGCGAGCGCCGCATCGAGCACGGAGGAGGCTGCGGGATCTGCGCGCACTGCCTCCGCGAGCGGCACCACCACCAGATTGCCCTCGACGTCGACGATCACGTCGATCACCTCGTGGCGCCCGACGACGGCGCCCTGGTCGCGGAGCGTGAGCTGCTGCAGCACCAGGCGCAGAGCTCCCGCCGGGGAGTGCACGATCAGCGCGTCACGGATCTCTTTCACCGCGGAGGGGCTGCTGGTCCAGGTCACTCTCTCGCTGTGCGCGCTGCGACAGCCCGAGCTGCTGCGGCTGCTCTCGCTGTCGTCACTGTTGCTGTCACTGCCGTCGTCACCACTGTGGTCACCGCTGTCGTCGCTGCGGCGGACCCGCTGATCACCTCGCGCCATGAGGCACAGAGTAGCCGCAGGCGCGCACCTCCATGGACGGCGACCACGCGGTCAGTGCGCGGTGCCCGCGTCCATCCCCAGAGCGCCCCGCACCGCGGCGATCTGGAACCGGCGGGCACGCTGCGAAGCGGGTCCCTCCCCGCGGATCGCGACGGCGTGGGGCGCCTCCGGGATCTCGAGGTACTCGTGCTCGACACCGGCGTCGGTGAGCACGCGGTCCAGGCTCCGGCTGTCACCGATCAGTTCGTCGCGGGCACCTGTGACCAGGTGCACCGGGGGCAGGCCCGCCAGTGCCCCGTACAGCGGGCTGAGGCGCGGGTCGGTGGCCGGGACAGCGCCCGCATACAGTCGGGCCGCGGTGCTCAGCTCGTCGAGACCGTGCTCCTCCCGGCTGAGATCAGCCCAGGGGGATTCCAGCAGGAGCGCGGCCGGAGCATCGTGGCCCTTCTCCGCCAGCACCTGGGCGACCGCGAGCGCGAGGCCGGCACCTGCACCGTCCCCCGAGAGCACCCAGCGGCCGGGGCGCAGGATCGCTGCGTGGGACATGGCGTCGAGGGCATGCAGGACGTCCTCGATCGCGGCGGGGAAGGGGTGGCGCGGGGCGAGACGGTAGTGGATCATCGCGCCCGCAGCGCCGGAGCGGCGGGCGATCTCCTCGAGCCAGCTCCAGGTCTGCGGGCTCTCACCGCGCAGATAGGCGCCGCCGTGCAGATGGACGATGGTCGCTGCGCCCGCGAGTTCCTGGTCGAGCCAGGTGACGGGCACCTGCCCGTGTCGACGACGCCTCACCCGGGACGGGGCGGCGATGTCGCGCGGGGGCGTGGACGGCCGCTGAGAGGCCAGGATGCGCAGGGTGCGGACGAGGCTCATGGGATCATCCTGCCACGAAAGGACCCGCTGCCAGGGGTCTTCCTCTCGGGTCCCCGCTCAGGCCCCGTTCAGACCCTCTCTCAGGCCGCGATCTCGTCGTCGACCATCCGCGGCAGCGCCGCTCGGAAGCCCGAGACCGCCATCACCAGGCCGGTCGCGGCGAGGAACCACAGCACCACGTCGGGCGATCCGGTCGCTCCCAGCAGCGCGCCGGCCACGATCGGGCCGAGCGCGGCCAGCAGGTAGCCGTAGGGCTGGGCCATCCCGGAGAGTCGGGCGGTGACCAGGGGGTTCCGGGTGCGGGCGGGGATCAGTGCGATCGTGGTGGGGAAGACGAAACCGCCGATGCCGAGCACGCAGGCCCACAGCAGCGGGCTCACCCCGGGCGCCAGCAGCAGGCCGATGTAGCCGGCCGTGGTGAGCAGGCCGAAGCCGCCCACGATCCAGCGCAAGCCGCTCACCTTCGCGATCACGCTCGGCATCGTGAGTCCTCCGACCAGGCCCCAGCCAGCGATCACGGCGACCAGCACCCCGGCGCGGGCGGGCGTGACACCGGCGTCGGTGAGGATCTGCGGGAGCATCCCGAACTGGGTGTATGCGTTCAGCGACTGCATCGCGAAGGTCACCATCAGCGCGATCGCGGTGGGTGAGCGCAGCAGCGAGCCACCGAACTCCCCTTTGGGCGGGGCCGGTGGGAAATCGTGGCCGGTGCGGGTCAGGACGATCGCCCAGACCACCACCGGAACCACCACGATGACTCCCCAGAACCGCAGCGAGTCCTGCCAGCCGTCGGCCCCGCCACCTGCGAGCGGCACCGCGAGGGCGGCGCCGAGCGAGCCACCGATCGCGAGCACCACGCTGTACAGGGTCATCAGCGCCACCGTGCGCTTCCCGCCGTGCAGCTTGACCCACGCCGGCACCAGCACATTGCCGAGCGCCGGCCCCAGCAGTCCCAGCACCGACAGGGCCACGAACACCGAGAACAGCTCGGAGACGGGCCGCAGGAGGAGCCCGATCGCGACCAGCACGAAGGAGGCGACGATCGCGCCGGTCAGCCCTACCCGGCGGGAGATCGGGACCGCCAGCAGGCCCAGCACGCCGAAGGCGAGGCACGGCAGGGCGGCCAGCAGCCCGGAGGCGAAGGCTCCCTGCCCATAGGCGCCCACGATGTTTTCCATCAGGGGGCCGACGCCGGTCGCGGCGGGGCGCAGGTTCAGTGCGATGGTCGCGATGGCCAGCACTGCGAGCGCACTGCCGACGGCCGTGGTGCGCGCCGGGACCCGCCTCGGCAAGGCTGCGCCCGCACGATCCGGGCCTGCGTCAGCCGGGTCCGCGTGAGCCGAGTCTGCGTGGGCGGAGCCCGCACGAGCCGCATCTGCGTGAGCCGGGCCCGCGTGGGCCGGAGCAGCCGGGCCTGCGTCAACCCGCTGCGCACCGGCGTCAAGAGAGCCGGTCGGACAGGGGGCGCTGTCGCGGGGCGGGGAAGTTGTCACCGCTCCCTTCTACCCCGCTTGCGACGGCGGCGCCACCCGTTGCCTTCGATCTCACGCCCCGGCCTGACACCGCTGTCATCAGATGCCGTCATCAGCGGGTGTCTTCAGCTCCTGCCCGCAGACGCTGCGGCTGGCCCCGCCCGCGCGTTGTCCCATCTCACCCCTCTCCCCCGCGGGCACGCTGCCCTCGGTGCGGCGCAGGGGCCTACTCTGGTGCGCGGCCGTCCCGTCGGCCCCGCCTCCTCCCCCGCGTCGAGATTCCCGCTCTCGACGGACCTCAAGGATCCTGATGACCACCGCCGCCGCCGCACCGAGCGCCCCCGCATCCCGCACTCATCCCGTCGACCAGGTGCCCCCTGCCGGGAAGCTCGCCGTGCTGTCGGTTCAGCACGTCCTGGCGTTCTACGCCGGCGCGGTGATCGTGCCGCTGCTGATCGCCTCCGGGCTGAACCTCACGGCCGAGCAGACGATCCACCTCATCAACGCCGACCTGTTCACCTGCGGCATCGCGACGCTGATCCAGTCCGTCGGTTTCTGGAAGGTGGGCGTGCGCCTGCCGATCATCCAGGGCGTGACCACCACCGCGGTGAGCCCGATCATCGCGATCGGCCTGGCCGCGACCGGTGGCGAGGGCGGCGCCGAGGGCCTGCCGATGATCTACGGCTCCATCATCGTCGCGGGCCTGTTCACCTTCCTGGTCGCCCCCTACTTCGCGAAGATCCTGCGGTTCTTCCCGCCGGTGGTGATCGGCACCGTGCTGACCACGATGGGCATCACCCTGCTGGGCGTCTCCGCCGGGGACATCACCAACTACGCCGAGGGCACCCCCGCCACCCGCGACATCCTCTACGCGCTGGGCACGCTCGCGATCATCGTGCTGGTGCAGCGGTTCTTCCGCGGCTTCCTCGGCACCATCGCGATTCTGCTGGGCCTGGTCGTCGGGACGGTGGTCGCCGTGCTGCTGGGCGACACCTCCTTCAGCGGCGTCACCGAGGCCTCGGCCTTCGGCGTCACCACGCCGTTCTACTTCGGCATCCCGACCTTCTCGGCGACCGCGATCATCTCGATGATCATCGTCATGCTGATCACGATGGTGGAGACCACCGGCGACGTCTTCGCGGCCGGCGAGATCGTGGGCAAGCGGATCCGCCCCAAGAACATCTCCGAGGCGATCCGCGCCGACGGTCTCTCGACCCTGCTGGGCGGAGTGCTGAACTCCTTCCCCTACACCTGCTTCGCACAGAACATCGGCCTGGTGCGCCTGACCCGCGTGAAGTCCCGCTGGGTGGTCGCCGGGGCCGGCGTGCTGATGATCATCCTCGGCGTGCTGCCCAAGGCCGGGGCCGTGGTCGCCGCGATCCCCTCCCCCGTGCTCGGCGGTGCGTCTCTGGCGCTGTTCGCCTCGGTGGCGCTGGTGGGCATCCAGACCCTCTCCAAGGTGGATCTCACCGACAACCGCAACTCCGTCATCGTCGGCACCTCGCTGGGCCTGGCGATGCTGGTGAGCTTCAAGCCCGACATCGCAGGCGTGTTCCCCTCCTGGGCGCAGGTGTTCGTCTCCTCGGGCGTGACCGTCGGCGCGATCTCCGCGATCGTGCTGAATGTGCTGTTCTTCCACATCGGCCGCCAGCGCGGCTCGATGGTCACCACCACCGCCGCTGGCCAGCGGATCGGCATCGACGACGTGAACGACATGGACCGCGAGACCTTCGTGTCCACCTTCGGCTCCCTGTTCAACGGCGCCACCTGGCCGCTCGAGCGCGCCTGGGAAGCCCGCCCCTTCACCGACGCCCCCACCCTCCGCGCCGCGATCGAGGATGCGGTGCTCACTGCGGAACGCTCCGAGCAGGACGCGCTGGTGCGCGCCTATCCGGACATGGCCACCCTGGTCACGGCCGACGAGGAGCAGGCCGGCGCGATCAGCCAGGACGTGGGCTCCTTCGCGCTGGAGAACCTCTCCGAGGAGGACGTGGAGGCCGTGCGCGACCTCTCGGCCCGCTACGCCGAGAAGTTCGACATGCCCTTCGTCGCCTACCTCGGCCGCACCGACTCCTTCGCGAAGATCATCGAGAACGGGGTGCGGCGCCTGGACCACTCCCTCGCCCACGAGCGCCGCGTGGCGCTGACCGAGGTCGCCGAGATCGCCGGGGACCGCTTCGTGATCATGGTGGCCGACGCGAACCCCATCGGCTCCGCCTGGATCCGCAAGTTCGAGTCCCTGCAGTAAGCGCCGACCCCACACGTCCCCACGTCGCCCGCACCCGCACCCGCCTCGCCCCGCACCCCGATCGCCTCGGCCCGGCCCGGTCCGGCCCGCCAGCGGGGCAAAGTGGGGCGAATGGCGCGATCTATCGCCCATGTTTGCCCCGCTGACTCGTGCGGGAGGCGGCGGAGCCTGGCACGGGGCGGGGCGGGGCGGGGCGGGGCGGGGCGGGGCGGCGGAGCCTGACATGGGGGCGCGGATGACGCGCCCGCGGGGTCGCGGATGACTCGCCCGGGAGGCCGTGGAACGCGCCTCGGCCCTGGGACGGGACGATCTGCCCCTCCCGTTCGGTACGGGCCGGGACTACGGTGGGAGGCGAGCGCCCTTCGCGGCAACGCGGGGCGACCGTCGACAAAAGGAGTCACCATGCCCCGTCCCGTCACCTCCACCGCGTCCACCGCCTGGAAGGGCGACCTGCTCTCCGGCTCCGGGGCCACCGCGCTGGAGACCTCCCAGCTCGGCACCCTCGACCTGAGCTGGAAGGCCCGCGCAGAGGAGTCCACGCAGGGCACCACCTCCCCCGAAGAGCTGCTGGGCGCCGCGCACTCCGCCTGCTACTCCATGCAGTTCTCGAACATGCTCGCCGAGAACGACACCCCTCCCACCACGGTGGATACCAAGGCCGACGTCACCTTCAACATCGCCGAGGGCGGCATCACCGGCATCGCGCTGACCGTCACCGCAAAGATCGACGGGATCGAGGACGCCGACTTCCAGCGCATCGCCGAGGAAGCGAAGAGCAGCTGCCCAGTCTCGAAGGCCCTGTCCGGAGTGGATATCACCCTGACGGCATCGCTCGCCTGAGCCTGCCTCTCGGCCCCGCATCGCCCTGGCAGATGCGGGGCCGTGTCACGTCGGTCGATGCGGGGCCGTGTCACGCCGGCCGATGCGGGGCAGTGTCACGCCGGCCGATGCGGGGCCGCATCACGCCGGGATGATCCACCGAGGTCTCGTCGACAATGCGGCCGGGACCTGGCGGGATCGCTCCGCACCCTCTAGGTTCGGGGCATGAGCACCATGTCTAGGCTTCACGCTCTCCTGGGTCTGACATACCGCAGATGGGCGCTGTCACGCCGGCTCGATGCACCGTCCGAGATCGCACGGCGGGCCTGGCGGGTGATCAGTAAGCAGCAGTACTGCCTCGTGGTGACCGAGGGGCCGCAGGGTCCCGCGGCCCGGGTGGTGGAGCCCCTGCGACCCGATCCCGGCGGAATGATCACCTTCGGCACCGATCCGAGCAGTCGGAAGGTCGCGCAGATCCTCCGCACCGGCCGCTGCCTGCTGGTCTATCAGGACGATCGCCGGCGTGCCTGCGTGACCCTCGAATGCGATGCCCGCTTCGCCGATCCCTCCGCTCCGGTGAGGTTCCGCGGTTTCTGGAGGGCATTCTGGCCCGCCGGTCCGGGACGCGGCTTCGTCAACGTGACCTGCATGCCCACGGCGATGGAGGTGTGGGACGGGACCGCGGTGATCGCACCGGATCCCTTCGGTAGGCGTTCCGTGCGGCTGGAGCGCCAGTCTGGTGAGCCCTGGCGGCTGGTCGACACCGAGGGGACAACCGTGCTCGGGTAGCGTCGCGGCATGCAGCCACTCCCCCGCCATTGGGCCACCGTCCGCGAGACCGTCGCTTTCCCCAACACGCAGGAGTATGCGCTCACGATCCACGGCGCCTCGGACCTCTCTCTTGAGGATGCCCAGCGCGATGCCCAAGAGCGGATGGCACTCCTGATTGCGTCCGGCGGCCCCGGGCAGCTGCATGACAGCGGCCTGGAGTACTACCCGCTGCGGCGCCTGCCCGAAGAGCTGCTCGAGGAGCTCCGCTCTCCCGGCGGTGAGCTGATCGCGGCGATCAGCCGCAACCGCTATGGCTCCGCCGTGCTGAACACAGATGCGCTGCTGATCAGCGACGTCGACCTCGTCGAGCCCTCCCCGCAGGATCGTGCGAAGCCAGCGGGCGGTCTGCTCTCGCGCCTGTTCGGGGGTGGCCGGCAGGCAGAGCTCACCCCGGAGCAGCAGGACCCCGATGCCTTCGGTCTGCCGGGCCTGCACCGACGCGGTGAGCACCATGAGCGGACGCTGCACCTGATCGAGGACTTCCGTGCGCGGCACCCGGAGCTGGGGGTGCGCAGCTATCGCACCCGCAACGGCTTCCGGCTGCTGGTCACGGGCACCGGTGCGGGGCCATCGAGCAAGCGGGCACGGGAGCTGATGGGTCAGCTGAGGAGCGATGAGCTGTACATGATCCTGTGCCGCGTGCACGACAGCTACCGGGCCCGGCTCACCCCGAAGCCGTGGCGGATCGAGGTGGACCGGTTCGAGGATCTCGGCACGCGCACATCGGCCGACGAGACACATCACGCCTGGGTGGCGCGCTACCGGGCGGCGTCGGAGGATGTCGCCGTGTGCCGCCTGCTGGATGTGTCAGGACCAGCGCCGTCAGCCGTGGAGCAGCAGATCATCGACCTGCACGACCGCGCGGTGCGCCCCGAGTCGGGACTGCGCCTGGCGTGAGGGCGCCTGCCGTGAGGGCGCCTGCCGGACGGTAGGCCCCAAGCCTCGCCCGCGCCCCGCCGGAGTGACGAAGTGGGGGGATAGAACGATCTATTCCCCCACTTCGTCCCATTGGCGGGGCAGGGACGTCGCCTTGGCCCGGCAGCGACGTCACGGTGGCGGGGCAACCTCGTCACGGTGGCGGGGCAGCGCGGCAACGCTGGCTGGCGTTGCCGCGCGCCTCCTCAGTGCTCGATGGCGGCCTTCTCCGAGCCCGCGCCGGTCATTGAGCGGACCTCCATCTCGGCCTGCTTGAGCTCGTTCCTCTCCGAAGAGGTGACCGAGCCGAGCCAGCCGAGGAAGAAGCCCAGCGGCACCGAGATGATCGCGGGGTTCGTCAGCGGGAACCAGGCGAAGTCGGCGCCGGGGATCATCGCATTCTCCGCACCGGAGACGACCGGCGAGAAGGCGATCAGGAGGATCGCGCTGGCCAGGCCGCCGTAGATGCTCCACACCGAACCGCGAGTGTTGAACCGCTTCCAGTACAGGGAGTACAGGATCGAGGGCAGATTGGCGCTGGCCGCGATCGCGAAGGCGAGCGAGACCAGGAAGGCGACGTTCTGCTCCGCGGCGAGGATGCCGCCGACGATCGAGACCGCACCGATCACCAGCGCGGTGCGCCGAGCGACCTTGATCTCCTTCTTCGGATCTGCCTGACCGCGCTTGATGACTCCGTTGTAGATGTCATGCGCGAAGGAGGCCGAGGCGGTGATCGTCAGGCCCGCCACCACCGCGAGGATGGTCGCGAAGGCGACGGCGGAGATGATCGCCATCAGCACGGTGCCGCCCACGGCGTAGGCGAGGGCGGGGGCTGCGGAGTTCGAGCCGCCGGGGAGGTCGCCGATCACGTCGACGCCCACCATGTACGCGGCGCCGAAGCCGAGCACCAGCGTGCACAGGTAGAAGAAGCCGATCAGGGCGATCGCCCAGACCACCGAGCGGCGGGCTTCCTTCGCGGTGGGCACCGTGTAGAAGCGCATCAGCACGTGCGGCAGTCCGGCCGCGCCGAACACCAGCGCGATCGCGAGGGAGACGAAGCCCAGCTTCGAGGAGCCGGAGGTGCCGTACTGGAGCATCGGCTCGAGGATCGCGGTGCCGTCCGGGTGCGCGTCGACCGCATTGCCGAGCACCGCGGAGAGGTTGAAGCCGTTCATCGCCAGGATCCACACGGTGGTGACGCCGACGGCAGTGATCAGCAGCACCGCCTTGATGATCTGCACCCAGGTGGTGCCCTTCATCCCGCCGATGAGGACGTACAGGATCATGACGACGCCCACGACGGCGATCACGATCGACTGCCCCACCCGGCCTTCGATGCCGATCAGCAGGGACACCAGCGCGCCGGCGCCGGCCATCTGTGCGAGGAGGTAGAAGAAGGTGACGGCGAGGGTCGAGGTCGCCGCAGCGGTGCGCACAGGGCGCTGCCGCATGCGGAAGCTGAGGACATCCGCCATCGTGTACTTGCCGGTGTTGCGCAGCGGCTCGGCGACCAGCAGCAGTGCCACCAGCCAGGCCACCAGGAAGCCGACGGAGTACAGCAGGCCGTCGTAGCCGTACAGGGCCACGGCCCCGACGATGCCGAGGAATGACGCGGCGGAGAGGTAGTCGCCGGCGATGGCGATGCCGTTCTGGCGCCCGGAGAAGGCGCGGCCGCCGTGGTAGAAGTCGCTGGCGCTGGTGGTGGTGCGCGAGACCCTGATGACGACCACCAGGGTGACGACCACGAAGGCCAGGAAGATCGCGATGTTGAGGACGGGGTTGCCGAATTCCATCAGAGATCACCCTCCAGCTCGATGCGGATCTTCGAGGAGATCGGGTCCAGGTTCTTGTTCGCGTGGCGGATGTACAGGAAGGTGATCGCGAAGGTCATCAGGAACTGGCTGAAGCCGAGGATGATCCCGAGGTTCAGGTTTCCGATCACGTGGATCGACATGAAGCCCTCGGCGTAGGTCGACAGCAGCACGTACGCCAGATACCAGACGAGGAAAGCGACCGTCATCGGGATCGCGAAGCCGCGGAAGTTGCGACGCAGCTGACCGAACTCTTCGGACTGCTGGACAGCGAGGAACTGCTCAGGGGTGGGGGCCGACGGGTCGCCGGGATCCGGCGCGGCCTCAGGGGACGCGTGGGACGGGGTGCTCACGGTGCACAACTCCTTTGTTCTGCGGGGACATCCAGTGGGGGCGGGGTGTCGCTCGTGCGGAGCGACAGTAGCAGTTGTGATGGCCCCCACAAGAACCTGCTCCGCTCGACTTCTCGGCGTTCGCCTCGCCTCCCCTCGCCCTGTGACAGAAGTTTCGAACGCCTCTCCCTGCTGGTGCGGCATGCGGCTGCAGGAGTTTCGATGCCGGCGGCTCTCATCGGCCGATGATGCAGCGCCGGGCATGTCGCCCTGAATCCGGAGCGCTCCGGGCGACTGGCACCGCGCGCTCTTCCGGCGGCGGGCTGACCGGAAGGGCGCCGCCGGTCCACCTCTGGGTTCACCGGCCGTCGGGACCTCGGGATCACTTGCTACGTTGGCAGGATGGAACTTTCCGACCTCTCCCTGACCGGCAGCGATGACGGCTATGTGCACGTGCGCGGCGCTCGGCTGCACAATCTGCGGGATGTCGATGTGGACCTTCCGCGCGGTCGGCTCGTGGCGTTCACCGGCGTCTCGGGCTCCGGGAAGTCCTCGCTCGCCTTCGGCACGATCCATGGGGAGTCCCAGCGTCGCTACCTCGAGTCGGTCGCGCCGTTCGCGCGCCGGCTGATCGGCAGCGCCGTGGATCCGCGCGTCGAGGCGGTGACCGGGATGCCTCCCACGGTGGCCCTCGAACAGCGCACCACGGCGGGTGGTGCCCGCTCCACCGTCGGCACCACCACGAACCTCTCCAACGCGATCCGGCTGCTGTACTCGCGGGCCGGGGACCATCCGGCCGACGTCCTCGAGCGCGGCACCAACCTCCATGCCACCCAGCACAGCGGCCTCCCCAGCGGCCGCCTGACCTCGGACTTCTTCTCCCCGAACACCCCGGACGGCGCCTGCCCTCGCTGCCACGGCGCGGGTGTGCTGCGCGAGCCGACGGAGTCCTCGATGGTCCCCGACGCCTCCCTCTCGATCGCGGGCGGCGCGATCGCCGCATGGCCCGGGGCATGGCTCGGCAAGAACTTCCGCGACATCCTGGCGACCCTCGGGATCGACATCCATCTCCCCTGGAGGGAGCTGCCGGAGGAGACCCGCGACTGGATCCTCCACACCGAGGAGCAGCCGGTGGTGACCGTCGAACCGGTGCGCGAGCCCGGCCAGGCCCACGGCACCTACCAGGGGCAGTGGCGCAGCGTCGAGCGGTATCTGCGCGACACGGTCGCGACCTCGAAGGCGGAGTCCTCCCGCCGCCGCGCGCTCACCCACTTCGAGGTCTCCCCCTGCCCGCTGTGCGAGGGACATCGGCTGGGACCGGACGCCCTGCGCGTCACCTACGCGGACCTGCCGATCTGGCAGCTCACCGCGCTGCCGTTGGATGATCTGCTCACCGCGCTGAACTCCCGCATCGAGGCGCTGCCCCGCGCGGAGGGCACCCCGGAGCAGGAGGCCGAGAGGATCCTGCTGCCCTCCGTGCTGCCGGTGCTGCGCACGATCGTGGGCCTCGGCCTGGGGCACCTGGCCCTGGATCGTCCGGCGGGCACCCTGTCCACCGGTGAGCTGCAGCGGCTGCGGCTCGCGGCCCAGCTGCGCTCGGGGCTTTTCGGAGTGGCCTACGTGCTCGATGAGCCGTCGGCCGGGCTTCATCCCAGCGAGAAGGCGGTGCTCCAGCACCTGCTGGACTCCTTCCTCGCCGAGGGGAACTCGGTGCTGCTGGTGGAGCACGACATGACGCTGGTCGCCGACGCGGATTGGATCGTCGACGTGGGGCCGGGCGCCGGGTCCGACGGCGGTGAGGTCCTCTACTCGGGCGTCGCCGAGGGGCTGAGCGAGGCGCAGGATTCGGTGACCGCCCGCTACCTCGACCCGGAACCGCTGGCGTTGCGCGGGCCCGCCGACGTGCGCGCTCCCGGAGGCTGGCTGGACATCGACGGGCTGAGCACGCGCACCCTGCGCGACGTCGACCTGCGCCTGCCGCTGCGCTCCTTCACAGCGGTCACAGGCGTCTCGGGGGCCGGCAAGTCCACGCTGGTGACGCACTGCCTGGGCACGATCCTCGGCGAGCGCGTGCGCACCACGGTGGCCGACGAGCCCGACCCGTCGGCCGACGGACCCGAGGACACTGCGCCCGTTGCCGTGTCCGGCCTCGCAGATGACCGGATTGGGTACGGCGAGGTGCGCGGCGCCGAGGGCATCGACCGGCTCGTGCACATCACCCAGCGGCCGATCGGCCGCACTCCCCGCTCGTGCCTGGCCACCTATACGGGGTTGTTCGACCGGGTGCGGCGGCTGTTCGCGGACACCCCCGAGGCGCGGACGCGCGGCTGGGGCGTGGGCCGCTTCTCGTACAACGTCGCCGAGGGCCGCTGTCCCGAGTGCAGCGGCACCGGGCACATCGAGGTGGAGCTCGTGTTCCTGCCCGGCTCCTATGCCACCTGCCCGCGCTGCCGCGGCACCCGCTACAACCCCGAGACCCTCGAGATCCGGTGGGAGGGACTGAGCATCGCCGAGGTGCTGGGGCTGTCCGTGGCAGGCGCCCGCGAGGTGTTCGCCGCTGATCCGAGGATCTCGCGGGCGCTGGATGCGCTGCACGCGATCGGACTCGGGTATCTCACCCTCGGCCAGCCCGCCACCGAGCTCTCCGGCGGCGAGGCGCAGCGGATCAAGCTGGCCACCGAGCTACAGCGCACCGTGCGCGGGCACAGCGTGTACCTGCTGGACGAGCCCACCTCGGGCCTGCACCCTGCGGACGTGGACCTGCTGGTGAGCGAGCTGAACCGGCTGGTGGACGCCGGGCAGACGGTGCTCGTGGTCGAGCACGACCAGCGCGTGATCGCCCAGTGCGACCACGTGATCGATATGGGTCCCGGAGCGGGGGCGAAGGGCGGGCGGATCATCGCCCAGGGCGCTCCGTCACAGATCCTCGAGGTCGCCGGCAGTGCGACCGGGGCGGAGCTGCGCAAGGCCGCCCACCCCCGGCAGCCCTGAGCCGGCTCGCACCCTGCACCTCGCACCTCGCACCTCGCACCTCGCACCTCGCACCTCGCAGGGAACTCTCCAAACGGCGGCTGCGTGAGCGACGCCGCGCGTCATCTGTCACACCCCTCTGATGGACTGAAGCCGACGATCAGAGTCGACGTCACTTGGAGACCGCGATGACCAGCACCCCACTACCCCAGACCCCTGAGAACCCAGAGAATCTCGAGAGCTCAGAGACCCCCGAGAGCCCTGAGAGCCCCTCGAAAGTTCCCCGCCCCGAGGCACGTGCCCGGCTCACCCGCCCCGACGCCGAAGAACTCGGTGCACGGATCCAGCAGCAGGCGGCGATGATCGCTGCGGCCACGTGCGAAATGCTCCTGATGGTCGGTGAGTTCGATGCCCGAGAAGGATTCGCCTGGTTCCACGGCCTGAAGTCCACTGCGCACTGGTTGGGCTGGTCCTGCTCCATGTCACCGGGCACCGCCCGGGAGCACGTCCGCGTTGCCCGCGCGCTGCCGAGGATGCCGCTGACCGTCGCCGAATTCCGGGTCGGCCGCCTGTCCTACTCGAAGGTCCGCGAGATGACCCGCCTCGTCGGCCGAATCGATGAGGCTGCGCTCGTCGAGCTCGCCCGTGCCACGACAGCCTCGCAGCTGGCCCACACCATCTCCTCCTTCCGCGCGGAGGACGGCACCCGCCTCGGCCAGGATGCCGTGCGCCAGGCCCACTGGCAGATCCGAGACGATGGAATGGTCGAGATCCGCGCGGTGCTCCCCGCCGAGATGGGGGCCGAGCTCATCACCGCCCTCGAACTCGCCCTGGACCGCGACGGGACGGAACCGCCGCAGAGCGAATCAGTGGTAGACCGCCCTGCACGTGACGCCGCTCCTCACCCCAACTCCACGCGCAGCAACTCCGCGCCGACAGCCACCCGGGTGGAGCAGCTTTCGGACGCGCAGGCCGCTGAACTCGCAGCTGACGTCACGACGGCGCCGACTCTCGAGCAGCGTCGGGCAGACGCCTTCCTGGACCTCGCACGCACCTTCCTCGACGCAGAGCCCGACGATCGCTCCGGCGAGGATCGCCATCTGGTGATCATCCAGGTCAGCGCCGAGTCGCTCTCCCAGAACGTTCCCGCGGGAACGCCTTCCTCCGCGTCACCGCTCACGGCTCTCCCCCACGCCGACCAGCCGGAAGCCACCGCATCTCTCCGCAGTCGGGAGCCCGCCATCGACAGCTTCGAGGCGGCCGACGAGGTCGAGACCCACGGCGCTGGCGCGGTCTACGACGACGAACTCGTTGACGAGCTCGCTGACCTGGGCAAGGACGAACTCGATGTGGATGGCGATGCTGATGTCGATGTCGGCACCGAGCCGGCCCGGATCGACGTTCCCGCAGGAACGCCCCTGACGGACACCACGTCCGGCACACCGCCGCACAACGTTCCCGCGGGAACGTCCGAGCGTTGTGGAGCACTCGGGATGGGTCCGCTGGAGATTCGCACCGCCGAGCGCCTCGCATGCACCGGCAAGGTCGCGATCACGATCACCGATGCCGGCGGCGAGATTCTCCATCTGGGCAGGTCACGGCGCCTGGCATCACGAGCCCAGCGCCGCGCATTGCGCCTGCGGGACACGACCTGCAACTTCCCGGGCTGCCATCAGACCCAGCATCTCGATGCGCACCACGTCGTTCCCTGGTCGGAGGGCGGCCCCACCGACATCGAAGGGCTCGCCCTGCTATGCCGCCGACACCACGTGATGGTCCACGAAGGAGGCCTGCGCCTCGTGCCCGGATCCGGGTCCCCGACCGCAACGTCGCTGGGCCGACGATTCGCGGTCGTCGACGCCAATGGGCGCCCCGTACAGGCACGATGGCCCGCAATGTTCGAGCATCTCCTGTTCCGCAGCACCCTCAATTCGAAGGATGACGGGGCGAGGGATACGACGTGCTCTGCACCGCCTCCGGCGGCTGACCCTGAGCGCATCGCCGCAACGACTGGCGGGGAAGGTTTTCGCCTTGCTGACTGTGTGGATGTCCTCTGCAGCAGCATCGTAGAACTCGCCGCGTGAGCCGTGCGACCGCTCTCCCCGGGCTCTTCACCTGAACGGCTGAACGCCCGAACGACTCAGCGACTCAGCGAGAGCTCGCGCACCACATCCCATTCGTAGACGTTCCGGTCACGGCCGAGCCGCATGAGGGTGAGCACAGGCCTTTCGATCTCCACGGGCTCGAGCACGGCGACGTGATCCTCGAGAGCGTCGCGCACCTCATCGACTGCGGTCATCGCGTCTGCGTAGGCGATCGAGACATGCGGGTGGAACGGCCCCCATTCGCGGCGACCCACCACCTGATCCACCGCCTCACGCTGGATGGTGAGGAGCTCCTCGAGCCAGGACTCCTCGCGGGCACAGAACATGACCGCTTCCGAAGCGATGAGCATCGAGTCGAGGACCAGCGGAGTGCTCTCGATGGCCTCCGCTCTCGCGAAGACCTGCTGGGAGACCTCGTGAAGCTGCCCGGCGGCGACCTCGTCCGTGAACCCGACGCCGGCCATCGTGAGGTGCAGACCCTGGACTGGGACCGGCCGGACGGCGTCGACCTCAGCCAGCGACTCCTGCACTCGGCGAATCGTGGCTTCCGCGCTGGGCGCGTCCTGCAGAGTCAGGTGCATCGTGTACATCCTGCGTCCGGGTCCCCACCCCGGCCGCCAATGCCAGTGGTCCCTAGTCACGTCGGTGCCCGGCAGGATATCGACGTCCATCTCAGTCCTCTTTCCGCTGTCGCACTCAGCACCCGGTCCTGCGTAGTCGTCGTTCCAGTTTAATCGATGTCCCGGCTCGGCCGTCGTCCTGGCTCAGCCACGACCCCTGCTCAGCCACTGCTCGGCCTCAGCCGCTGTCTTCATCCGCAGTCGCAGCTCAGCCGCTGTGTTCATCCGTTGTCGCAGCTCAGCCGCTGAAGCCACCGCCGGAGTGGGCCATGTCCTTGAATCGGGAGTAGTGCCCCTCGAAGGCCACCGGGATCGTCTTGGTGGCGCCGTTTCGGTGCTTGGCGATGATGAGGTCCGCCTCGCCGGCACGGGCGGATTCCTTCTCGTAGTAGTCCTCGCGGTGGATCAGCAGGATGAGGTCGGCGTCCTGCTCGATCGAGCCGGATTCGCGCAGGTCGCTCATCATCGGGGTCTTGTCGGTGCGCTGCTCGCTGCCACGGTTCAGCTGCGAGATCGCGATGACCGGCACCTGGATCTCCTTGGCCAGCAGCTTCAGCGCACGGGAGAACTCCGAGACCTCCTGCTGGCGGGACTCGACCTTCTTGCCCGAGCTCATCAGCTGCAGATAGTCGATGACCACGAGCGAGAGGTCATGCTTCTGCTTGAGCCGACGGCACTTCGCACGGATCTCCATCAGCGACATATTCGCCGAATCGTCCATGAACAGCGGAGCGTCAGCGATGCGGCTCATCGCACGGGCCATCGACTGCCAGTCGCGGTCGTCCATCGAGCCGTCGCGCATCCGGTTCATCGGCACCTGCGCCTCGGCGCTGAGCAGACGCATCGTGATCTCGGTCTTGTCCATCTCCAGGGAGAAGATCACCGAAGTCTTGCCGTTGTGGATCGACGCGGAGCGCAGCACATCCATGCCGAGAGTCGTCTTGCCCATCGCGGGACGACCGGCGAAGATGATCAGCTGACCCGGATGCAGGCCCTGGGTGAGCTCATCCATCTCGGCGAAGCCCGTAGGGGTGCCGGTGACCTGGCCGCCACGGTTCTGCGTGGCCTCGATCGCGTTGAGGGTCTCATCGATCACCTCGCCCAGCGGCAGGAAGTCCTCGCTCTGTCCACGCTCGGTGACCGCATAGACCTGGGCCTGGGCCTCATTGATGGCCTCCTCGACCTCGCCGCCGTCGGACGCATAACCCAGCTGAACGATCCGGGTGCCGGCCTCGACCAGGCGGCGCAGGGTGGCGCGCTCGACCACGATCTCGGCGTAGTAGCCGGCGTTCGCCGCGGTGGGGACCATGTCGATGAGATCGGCGAGATAGGCTCCGCCGCCCACCCGGGCCAGCTCGCCGCGCTTGGAGAGCTCATCGGAGACGGTCACCAGGTCAGCCGGCTCACCGCGCCCGTAGAGGTCGATGATCGCCTCGAAGACCATCTCGTGGGCGGGCCGGTAGAAGTCATTGCCGCGAACGATCTCGACCACGTCGGCGATCGCATCCTTGGACAGCATCATGCCGCCCAGCACACCGCGCTCGGCGGGGAGGTCCTGGGGCGGGGTGCGCTCCAGGCCGCGGTCGGGTCCAGCTTCGAAGGCCTCGGTAGATGTCACCGAGCCAGTGTAGGAAGTCCGGCTGGGCACTGCGACGTGATCCTTGCCGAGTGTGGACGAAAGGGCACTCGGGAGGGCTGGTCAGCCCGTCGTTCCACACCGCCCGCCGGAGCCTCTTGACGGAAGGTAGTGCACCAGAGGTACAGTGCAGACCCGCACTGCACCAGTGGTACACAGCCGGTAGGCGCCGGCGATGCACGCCACGGAAGGGCATCATGACCATCTCCTCCGCATCTCTCCCGGCCGAGAGGCCATCGCGCACAGACCGGGCGCACGCGACCCTGTTCCCGTACGCCCTCGCCGTCCTCATCGCCACGGCTGCGGTGCACCTGATCATCGTGCTCGCGAACAACCGCATCACCCTGCTGACCACGCTTCCGCTGCTCGTGATCGCACTGGGCTACGCGGTGTATCTGATGACCTACGGCCGGGCATTGGGCCGGGTCCGCTACGGGCGTCTGGTTGCCCACGCCCTCACCTACGCGATCGTCAACACCGGCTACCTGCTGCACGCCTATGTGCTGATCGCGTCGGCCTCTCCCGCCATCCAGGGCGATGGCCATCTCGCCCTGAACGCCGGTTGGTTCGGCGCCACCTTCGGCATGGCCGGATTCTGGGGGATCGGGCTGATCTCGCATGGGCTGGCGGCCCTGCGCGAGCGCGGCTTCGAGGCGCGGCGCGCATGACTTCGCCCACCGACCCTTCTGCGGACGACGAATGGGTCCAGGAGCTTGCCCGCTCCTGGATCGAGGTCTACAAGAAGTCCGCCACCACCCTCTCGCTGCTGCGGATCATCCGCGAGCATGGCCCGATCTCGGCCGCCGGCATCGCCCCGCTCTTCGCGGAGACCACCGGCTGGACCCTCACCGATCGCGGTCTCTACCGCACGCTGCGGCGTCTGGCCGAGTCGGGTGTGCTCAGCCTCGAGAAGGTCGACGTGGCTCGCACCGGGGCGAAGCGCCAGGACTTCGCGCTCACCCCGGTGGGTCTGGCCTATCTGGCACGGATCGAGAACGAGCTGGTCTGAGCGCGTGCTGCCTCCAGCCCTGAGCACGGCGGGCCCGCGGTCACTCCTCGAGCGACATACCGAGCACATATGCCGCCTGGGCTAGGTGCTGGATGGCGTCGTCCACGATGCTCACCAGGCGCGCACCGCGGGTGACGGGCGGATCCCACTGCTCGTCGATGGTGTCGTCGAGCGCGGCGGCGGAGAGGGTGCCGAGGTAGCTCTCCATCGCGGCGAGCGTGCCGTGGACGTAGTCGAGCAGTCCCGCACCGTCCTCGATGATGATCCGGCGCGCCTCGGCGGCGGTGTGTCCGTAGCCGACGGTGTCTCCGATCGAGCCGAGGCCGAAGCGCTGGTCGAAACCGCCCGCGGTCCACACCTGCTCACTGCCGGACAGGTCGGCGAGCTGCACATCGATCTCGCGGCCGGAATGCCAGAGCAGCCAGGCCACGGAGTTGGGGTGCCCGCCGGGACGGGCGTTGAGAGTCACCGGGCCCAGCTGGTGCCGCAGACGCTCGGCGGCGTCGCGGGGGCGGGAGGTCAGGTCACGAAGAAGGTCGAGAGCGTCCATGCATCGACGGTACTCCGCCACGGTCAGCTCCTGTTGCGGCCAGCCCGCCAGCATCATCTGCACACCAGCGCACCAGCCCGCCGGCATCCCCGCCGCCACCACTTGTCGGTCTCTGGTGAGGGTTGAACGCTCCCCAGCCGTTCAAAGCTCACCAGAGACAGGATTCTGGTGGCTACGACTCTGGTGTCTCGGGCTCTGGTGGCTGCGTCGCGTCCGTTCAGTCCTCGACGATGACGCCGTCGGCCTGTTCGGGGTGGCGCTGCAGCCAGCTCTCGATGAAGGGGCAGATCACCAGTACGGGCAGGGAGATCGCCCGTGCTTCGGCGAGGGTGGTGCGCACCAGCACGGAGGCGACTCCTTCGCCTCTGTGCGCGGGGTCGGTGACCGTGTGGATCAGCTCGATCTGGTGACGGGTGCGCTCATAGAGCATGATCCCCACCACCACGCCGCCGCGCACCGCCTCATAGCGGCTGACGGCCGGGTTGTCGCGGACTGCGATGGTCTCGTCTGGGCCGTGGACATGATCCTCGACGTCGCTGCTGCTCATCCGGGGGCTCCTTCCGGCCACTGCCTCCACGGTACGACCCAGCAGTCGTGGCTGTCAGGAACTGGGAGGCGGGAAGTGCCCGACGGCGCGACTGCCCGGCGGCGTGAGTGCCCGCGGCGGGAATGTCCAGCGGTGCGATATCGCTCCACCGTTTCTGCTCCGCCGGCCCTCGTCGTCGTGCGACCATGCTGGGCGTGACCGAGGAAATCGCTGACCGTCTGCCATCCCCCGCCGCCGCGTTCTCCCGAGCGGCGGACGCGCTGCAGAGCCATCGTCCGCAGTCAGAGGTCTGGGGGGATGAGCGCGAGGCCGTGAGCATCGCGCTGCAATGGGCCGCCGCCCACACCACGGTCGCCACCGATCCGAAGACCACCGCCCGCAGCGCCGCCGCCCTGCAGGAGGACGTCGGCGAGACCGTCACCGAGGGCGGCATCGGGGCTGAGCAGGCGATGGAGCTGTTCGACCAGGTACTGCTGCCTGCCACCCGCTCCGCCGAGGATCCGATGAACCTCGCCTACATCCCGGCCGCTCCCACCCGCGCGGCGGTTGCCTTCGACTCCGTGGTCTCCGCCGCGAACGTGTTCGGGGGGATCTGGGAGAACGGGGCTGGCGCGATCTTCGCCGAGAACCAGGTGCTGCGCTGGCTCGCCGATCTGCTGGGCTGGCCCGCCGAATCCGCCGGGGTGTTCGTCGCCGGCGGCACCCATGGGAACCTCTCGGCGCTCGCGACCGCCCGCGATCACGCACTGGCTATGCGGGGCCGCAGGCCCGAGGGCGGCTGGGCGCTGGCCTGCGCCTCGACCGCGCATTCGTCGATCTCCTCGGCCGCGCGGCTGCTGGATATGGACCTGATCTCGGTGCCGGTCGATGAGCGCGGGCATCTCACCGGCGATGCGCTCGCGCGGGCACTCGAGGCCGACCCGCGAATCTGCGCGGTGGTCGCCTCTGCGGGGACCACCAACGCGGGGATCGTGGACGATCTCGCCTCCGTGATCGAGGTCGCGCATCGGTATGGCGCCTGGGTGCACGTGGACGGCGCCTACGGCGGGGCGGCACTGGCCGCGCCGAGCGCCCGCGAGCGCTTCGCGGGGATCGAGCAGGCCGACTCCTTCATCGTGGACCCCCACAAGTGGCTCTTCGCGCCGTACGACTGCTGCGCCCTGCTGTACCGGGACCCGCGTCCGGCCGCTGCGGCGCACTCCCAGCACGCCGCCTATCTCGACTCGATCGACCGTGGGGAGTCCAATCCCTCCGACCTCGCCGCGCACCTCTCGCGCCGCACCCGCGGGCTGCCGCTGTGGTATTCGCTGGCCACCCATGGCACTGCCGCGTACACCGCCGCGATCGAGCGCTGCCTGGCGGCCTCACGTACGGTGGCGCGGGCGATCCAGGAGACGGAGCATCTCGAGCTGCTGCTCGAGCCGGAGCTGTCGGTGGTGGTGTTCCGTCGGCCAGGATGGACCCCGGCCGACTATCGCCGCTGGTCGCAACGCCTGGCGAAGGAGGGAACGCTTCTCTGCGTGCCCACCGCGTTCCGCGGGGAGGTGGCGCTGCGGCTCGCCTTCGTGAATCCGGCGACGGATCCGGCGGCGGTGATCGAGGTGCTGCGCACCACGATGCTGGAGGCCGACGGCAGCTGAGCCACCGACTGCGGCGTCGACGGCCGAGGTGTCGATGGCTGAGGTGTCGACGGCTGAGGTGTCGACGGCTGTCGACAGCTGCGGGGCCACCGGCAGCAGGGCCGCCGGCAGGCCCGTCACTCCCCCGTCAGCTGCTCCTGCTGGGCCAGCTGCTCCTGCAGCGCGTCGAGTCGGGTGACATCCTCGTCCCGGCCGAGCTGAGCCCAGCCCTCGCGGGCGCGGCGGGCGGCCCGGCGGGCCCGCGCCAGCTCTCCCCGGGCGGTGAGCAGATGCGCATGGCGGTCATCGAGGTAGGTCGCCCAGTAGCGGGCGCGCGCATCGTGGCCGGGAGGCATCTCGTCGATCACCTGCATCGCCTCGCGACGGCGCTGCTCGCAGTCCTGTTCGTCCACCCCCGTCACGCCGCGGGCCAGGGCGTCCCCAGTGGCGATGAACAGGCCCACTCGGGCATCGACCCGGTGATCCCAGAGCAGCTCCGTCGGCAGCACCGGACGGCCCCCGTCGGGGCGGGTGCGGCGCTCGATCGCACGTGCCGCCGCGATCACGGATTCGAGCAGTTCGAGGTCGAGCGCCCGCCGCAGCACCAGGGCATTCGCCTCGAGCTCGGTGCGGATCAGCTCGCTGCGCGCCGCTCCCGGGGTGCTGAGGTCATCGGCGAGCCGACGGGCCGCGGTGGCCAGTATCCGCAGCTCGCGCAGCGAGGCGGCCTGCTCGCCCGTCCGCTCGTGGATGCTGGCGGCCAGCCGTGCGGCCTCGAGCAGTCCGTGCTGGTCACGCTGCTCGCGGGCGATGGTGCGTGCCTGTTCGAGGGGCACCCGGGCGGCGTCATAACGTTCCGCCTGGATCCGCTGCGTGGCCACGGCGAGCAACGGCTCGACCCGCAGAGCGTCCCCGCCGAGGGAGCGCTGAAGGGAGAGCAGCCTGCCCGCGGTGAAGGAGGCATGGGCGGTGGCGCCGGCAGCCATCAGCGCTCGAAGCAGCGCAGTGATCAGCCCGACCCGCAGCGGCGGATCCTCGATCTCGTGCAGCGCCTCGAGCGCCTCCAGTGCGTGGTGCACCGCCTGCAGCGGATGCTTGATGCCGAGGGTGCGGGCCAGCACCGCGTGCGCGCCGGTGAGCGTGCGGGCCGGGTCGCTGAACGGACCGTCGGCGTCGACCTCCTCGAGCTCGATCAGCTCCAGCAGGTCCAGCGCCGCGGTGGTCGCGCCGGCGAGGTCACCGGCACCTTCGAGCGCCTGGGCGAAGCGCAGTCGCAGCTCGCGCTCCGGGTCGACCAGCATCCGCTCCCTCACCTCGGGCAGCACCGACAGTGCCGCGCGCAGCCGGGCCGCGTCCCGTCGCGGATCCGTGGCGGCCGCGCGCGTCCCGGCCAGCGAGGAACGAGTGAGGGCGCGCATCACCACCAGCATCTCGGCCGACGCCTGCGGGGCCTGCCCGCGACGCCGTCCGCGGGAGGCGGGAACGGTCTCCTCCGTCGCGCGGCGTCGGGCGGAGGCGTCCACTGCGCGGGTGCGCTGCGCGGTGGTGCCGTGCGCGGCGGGTTCCTGTTCGAGCAGGACGGCCAGCGTTGCTGCTGCCTGCTCGGAGCAGCGTTGGCGGTGCAGCAGGGAGACCAGATCGGCGGCGTCCTCCCTGAACTGGGAGGAATCGGCGATCAGCAGCGAGCCGTGCAGCGCCGTGCGCAGCAGCTGGAAGCGATCGGCAGGCGCGGCGGGAGTGCGGCGGAACTCCTCCACCAGCCGGCGAGCTTCACGGGGGTGTCCTGCGTGGATCAGGTCACTCGCCCGGTGCGCGGCTTCATGAACGTCCCCGGGGTGCGGCAACGGCAGCTCGGCGGGGCGCAGCGCGACTCGGAACCGGCCCAGATCCGGCAGGCCGCTGCCGACCTCCTCACCACCGGGGCCCGGGAGCGAGGCGGCGCCAGATGTGATCACAGACCGAAACCTACCAAGTGACCATGTATCAGCCCACAGCCAGCTCTTCTCCGTACAATGACCGAGGCCCTCGGGGTCAGGACCGAAGAGAAGAGGTAGAAGTTGGCAGTCGATCTGACAGGGGCTGCTGCGTCGTCGACCCCCGTCTCCACGGTGCAGGACCCTCACGCCTCCCTCCCCCGCGAGGGACGCTTCGCGGGTCATCTCCATTTCGACGAGACCATCACCCCAGTGCTGCGCACCGACTTCGATGTCGCGGAATATGTGCGCCGGGGCACTGCGCGGCTTGAGGTGGACACCGCACTGCTGGCCGCCGAAGGACCACTCGATGCGGACCTCCGCCTCGCTCTCGGGGTGCTGCAGCGCCTGGAGTCCTCGGCGCTCGGGGAGTCGCGGGCGATGCTCGCGACCATCACCGGCAACGAGGCGCGGATCACCGCCTTCCTGGCGACCTGGCTGGTGGACCGCTTCTGGCAGTCCCGCGCACTGCGCGACCTGCTCACCGGGGACCATCCGACCGACCGGCCTCAGCCCCAGCATCGCCCGCATCCGCTGGCTGCGCTGCGCCGAGTCCATGTGGACCGGGTGCAGCCGCTGCTGACCCCGCTCTGGAACGGAGCTGCCGGCGAGGCGCTGCCCGCCGGACATATGGCGCGGATGGCGATCCAGGAAGCGTCCCTGCAGGCCGCCCTGGTGGCGCTCTCGCGACAGACCTCCGGGGAGGCGCGACGCGTCCTCGACACGGTCGCTGCGCGACATCAGGCCGCCGTCGACTTCTTCGTCGTCGAGGCGATCACCCGTCTCACCCGCTCTCGTCGCGAGGCGGTCACGGCGCGGGTGCTGCTCTCGCTCGACTCCCCGCTCCACGGCGGCGGGCTCATCGACCCGGACCTCCGCCCCGCCCTCGCCGTGCTCGGCGCCGATCCCCGAGATCGCGCCGCCCTGCGGCGCGCCCGGTACGAGATCACCCGGCTGCTGCCCGGGCCTGATCTCCCGGATCCCTCTCTCAGCTCTCTGCCCAGCACCGGAGTGTGACATGGCTTTCGACCTCGACCAGTTCGCCCAGACCTCCGTCCCCGTCAAGTACGAGGACCTCGACTTCGACCTCTTCGAGACGCAGCCGCTGGACGCCCAGACCCTGCGCTCGCTGCGCTATATGTGCGACGTCGAATACCACACGTCCTGCTTCCTGCGGGATCTGCTGGTCACCCCCTCGCACCGCGAGGAGGAGGCCGGCGGCTTCATGACGATGTGGAACCGCGAGGAGTTCTGGCACGGGGAGGCGCTCTCGATGGTGCTGGCCCGGCACGGGATCGTCGTGGACTACGACGAGATCAAGGCCAAGCGCGTGAAGCTGGGCTGGATGGGAGCGCTCGGGCCGCTCAAGCAGTCCGTGCTCACCAACCTCGCCGGCACCGACTTCGTCGCCGTGCACATGGTGTGGGGCGCGGCCAACGAGCTCTCCGCCGTGGCCGCCTACCGTCGGCTCTCCGCGATGACCGACCATCCGGTGCTCTCCCCGCTGCTGAAGCGGATCGCCCAGCAGGAGACCCGCCACGTCGCCTTCTACACCACCCAGGCCCGGGAGCGGCTCGAGGCCTCGGAGGCTGCGCAGAAGATCGTGCGGCTGATCATGTCCAGGGTCTGGAAGCCCGTGGGCAGCGGCATGATGGACGAGTCCGAGGTGGTGCACGTGATGAACCATCTCTTCAGCGGTCAGTCCCCGGAGCTGGACAAGCTCGACAAGCGGGTTCAGAAGATGCCGGGCCTGGACGGGCTGACCATCTTCCGCAACGCCTTCGCCCGCCTCGGCGTCCCTGCCTGAGGCGGCACGAGGAGCTGCAGCGGCGCGAGGAGCCGCGGCGGCATCCCCTCTCATCCCCTCTCAACTGTCGCTATGCGGCGGGATGAGCGACAGCTCAGACGGGATACTGGCGAGTAGCACGGAGCGGAGCGGGTCGAGCGGGGTGGCAATCACCCGCGAGGCCGACGTTCAGTCGTCGTCGATCAGTCGTCGTCGATCAGTCGTCATCATCGTCGTCGTCATCATCGTCGTCGTCCTCGCACTCCAGCTCGCCGTCATCCCACTCGCAGACGCCCGCCGGACGCGGCGGGGTGCTCTTGCTGGTGCCGGAAGAGGAGGAGCTCGACCCCGAGGACGCGCTGCCGGACCCGCTGGATGAGCCGCCGCTGGATGAGCTGGAGGACGAGCTCGAGGAACCCGACTGCCGAGGGGCGGGTTGCGGAGCGGGCTCAGGCGCTGGCGCGGGCGAGGCCTCGGATTCCATCGTGCCCACCCCGGTGTCCGAGTGGATACCCCGCACCGGCTGCTCGGAGGCGGTGGGCGCGGGCAGAGCCACCGATTCCCCTGCAGGCTGCGCAGCGCTCTCCGATGCCGGGGCCGAGCCGCCTTCGGCAGGGGAGGTCTCCCCGACCGAGATGCCCGCGCGCGCCTGCGGGGCATCATCCATCGAGGGCAGCAGCGCGAGACCGATCACCGCGAGTGCGACCACCACGATGATTCCGAGGGTCCGCAGAATCTTCATGTCAATCATGTTCATCGCCGCCGATGAGAGACCGGTGAAGCCGACATGAGAGACCTCTCATCTATGCGTTGAACTGCATGAACACGGCTCAGGCTGCGGGATCGACGAGCTTGTAGCCGGCGCCCCGCACGGTCACCAGGCGCGCTGCTCCGAGCTTTCCGCGCAGGTACCCCACATAGACGTCGACCACGTTCGAGGCGCCGTCGTAGTCGTAGCCCCACACCTTGGACAGCAGCAGGTCCCGGGTGAGGACCTGGTTCGGGTTCTCGAGGAACACGCGCGCCATGGTGAACTCGCGCGAGGACAGCTCGACCGAGCGCGGCTGGCCGTCGGCGATGCTGCTCGCGATCCGGGTGCGCAGGTCCAGTAACAGGTCTCCCAGCTGAAGGACGTCCGCGCTGACGCTGCCCGCACCGGCGGTGGCCTCGCGGGCGCGGAGCTTGACCCTGGCCAGCAGCTCCTCGAAGCGGAAGGGCTTGGCGATGTAGTCGTTCGCCCCGCCCTCGAGGCCCTGCACGGTGTCATCCACCCCGGTGCGCGCCGTGACCATCAGGATCGGGATCTGCACGTCCATCGCGCGCAGCGCCTTGAGGACCTGGAAGCCGTCCATCCGCGGCAGGCCCACGTCCAGGATCAGCAAGTCGAAATCTCCGCTGGAGGCGAGGTCGAGGGCGGAGATGCCGTCCTCCACCACGGTCGAGGCGAAGCCGTTGGCCTTGAGCCCGCGCTCCATGAACCGGGCGATGCGCGCCTCGTCCTCGGCGATGAGGATCCTCATGCCTGGTCCCTTCTCGTGGTGGGTCTCGTCGTGGGTGTCGCCGTAGTCGTCGTGTCGGCGGCTGAAGCTCGCCCCCGCCCGTCAGTATCCCCGGCGGGGTCGTCCGGGGCTCGTTCGTCCGCCGCTGGTCTGTCCGCGAACTGGGGAAACACGAGGGTGAAGGTCGAGCCCTGTCCCGGTGTGGAGAGCAGGCGCACCACCCCTCCGTGACCCTCGGCGATCGCGAGCACGATCGGCAGGCCGAGACCGGTCCCCGAGCCCCGAGTGCCGTCCACCCGGGTGAACCGTTCGAAGATGCGGCGCTGATCCTCGGTGCTGATGCCGATGCCCTCGTCCCGCACCGTCACGTGGATCTCGGGCCCCTCCGCACCCAGCACGCGGTCCACCCCGAAGCGGATCCGGCTGCCCTCCTCGCTGTAGCGCACGGCGTTCGCGGCCAGCTGCACCACTGCCTGCGCGAGTCGCTGCTCATCGGCGTCGGCCACGACCTCGGCCGTGCCCTCCAGGATCCATTCCCGATCCGCGATGTGCTCGATGCGGGCGAAGGCTGAGCGTGTGAAGCCGGCGAGGTCTAGCGGCTTCGGCCGCACATAGTCAGGGCGCGTCGAGGCGGCGAGCTCGGAGAGGTCACCTACGACCCTTCCCATCCGGTCCAGCTCCTCGAGCGCGATGTCGCGGGACTCGCGCACGTCGTCGACGTCCTCGATATCGGTGGTCTCCAGGGTGCCGCGCACGATGGTCAGCGGGGTGCGCAGCTCATGGCCGACGTCGCTCATGAAGCGGCGCTGCTCGGCGAATCCCGCCTGGATGCGCCCGAGCATGCGATTGAAGTTCTGGGCGAGGGCGCCGACGTCGTCGCGCTCCTCGGGGACCGGCACCCGGTACTCGAGATCGTCGACCGTGATCTGCTCGGTGGCCGCGCGGAGGTCCTCCAGCGGGCGCAGCAGACGGCCGGTCACCACATAGCCGACCCACCCCGCGACCAGCAGCGTGATCACCGCGAGCCCTGCGAAGGTGAGGACGCTCTGCCACAGGTCGCGGCGCTGGGCGCCGATGTCGTTGGCGACCACGAAGATGCCCTGGGCCTCGTCCCCCTCGACGTTCACGGAGACGATCAGGACCTGCAGGTCTCTGCCGTGAGCCTCCATCGGGACGATCACCGAGGAGCCCGGCTGATGGGCGGCCAGCAGCTGTTCGAGCACCTGCGGCGACTCCGCGGACTCGCTCGGGAGCAGCGCGAAGTCCTGCTCCCGGGGCTGGTAGAGAGGCTTCCCGTCCAGGAAAGTGATGACCGATTCATAGTCCGAGGGCGCCGCGGAATCTGTCGCGTGCAGCAGCACGCTGTCCACGGTGGTGTGGACGCGGCTGCCGTCCTCGTTCGTGTTCTCGGCGATCAGGGTGAGCTCGCTGTGCTCCTGCCAGAGCTCTGCATTGATGCGCGTCTCGAGCGCACGGAACTGCGCCGCATAGGTGAGCACCCCGGTGACGGCGAGACCCACGGCCATGAAGGCCATCATCACCGTCAGCACACGGATGCGGACCGTGCGCCCTCGCGTCAAGGCGCTGGCGGGGCGGGCGCGGGGGCGTTCCTTGGCCATGTGGGGAATGGTAGGCGAGGGGGCTGCACGTCATGCAGCCATCTCGCAGGGCACCTCGGCTCCTGGACGCTGGGAGCCAAGCCCACTATATTTGGGCAATGCATGACAATATGGACATACTGCAGCTCTAGGGGATCTTGCGTCACTGAACAGCCCAGATGACCGGTCGACGCATACGAGGGTGATCTCTCAACTGCAAGACACCAAGACCAATCGCGATCAGCTGGCGAGGGGACTCAACGTGCAACAGACAGTTCGTATTCTCGGGACTCATGGAGTCCCCGCGGCGTACGGCGGATTCGAGACGGCCGCCGAGAATGTCGGCCTGTATCTCAAAGAGCAGGGATGGCGTGTCATCGTCTACTGCCAGCTCCCCGGCCGCGGTGCCACGCGCACCGATGAATGGAGAGGCCTCGAACGAGTCCTGATCCATGAACCCCGAGAAGGCTGGCGTGGGACGTCCGCGTTCGATCTCACCTCGGTGCGCCACGCCCTGCGCGCTCACCAAGCGGGAGAAGTGTGGCTAACCTTCGGGTACAACACCGGAGTGTTCGACATCGTGCCGCGCCTGCGAGGGATTCCCAACGTCATCAACATGGACGGCATGGAATGGACTCGCAAGCGCTGGGGCTTCGCCAAGCAGGCGATCCTCCTGGCAAACGAACGACTTGCCGGGCTTGTCGGCGATGTGCTGATCGCGGATCATCCCGTCATCGCCGAATACCTCAGCCGCCATTTCGGCCGGCGACGGGTCACGACCATCACCTATGGGGCGCACGA
Organism: Brachybacterium paraconglomeratum; assembly: GCF_039541415.1. Taxonomy (GTDB): domain Bacteria; phylum Actinomycetota; class Actinomycetes; order Actinomycetales; family Dermabacteraceae; genus Brachybacterium; species Brachybacterium paraconglomeratum_A. The sequence goes on along the minus strand of NZ_BAABGE010000009.1, from coordinate 12,368 downwards.
GGTCCTCGACGCCTCGACCGAGCCGGTCGAGGCGGAGGGTCTGGTGCCGGGACGCTACGGGATCGTCGTCTGCCGCCCGATCCCCGAGAATTCGGTGCTGGAGATCGTCACCGCCTGGTCCCGCAGGCACCGAGGCATGCCGCTGGTCGTCGTCGGGCCCTTCGAGAGCAGCGATCCGTACTCTGCGTCCGTTCTCGCCGCGGCCTCCGAGGAGGTGTTGTTCCCGGGGGCGATCTTCGAGCCCGAGCGGCTCTCCGCACTGCGCCACCACGCCGGGCTCTACCTGCACGGCCACACCGTCGGCGGGACCAACCCCTCCCTGGTCGAGGCCATGGCGGCTGGCAATGCCGTCGTCGCCCATCGGAATGACTACAACACGTGGGTTGCTGGAGAAGGAAACTCATACTTCTCTGGCATCGACGATCTGGCCGGGATCCTCGACGAGTTGGTCGACGACGACATCCGACGGCGAGGCATGGGCACCACGAGTCGCGCTCGGTTCCGCAGGGAATTCACCTGGTCAAAGATCGGACACGAGTATGAGGTAGCTCTGAATAGAGCCCTCCACCGCCGTATAAAGGCACATCGGTCCACGTCCATTCCCGAAAGCAACGAGGCATTGCGATGATCAAAGTGGCCGTGGTCGGACTTGGGAAGATGGGGCTGTCGCATCTCTCCATGATCAATGCGCATCCCGAGGTGCAAGTGGTGGGCATATGCGATGCCACGGGATACATGCTGGACATCCTGACCAAGTACACCGGGCTGCCGACATTCAAGGACCTCACCCGGATGCTGGATGAGGCCCAGCCCGACGCACTCATCGTGGCCACCCCGACCCATCTCCACTCGGGGATGGTGCGCGAGGCGCTGCGACGGAAGATTCATGTCTTCTGCGAGAAGCCCTTCATGCTCGACCCCGCCGAGAGCGTAGAGCTAGCCGATCTCGCGCGGGCTGCCGGGGTCGTCACTCAGGTCGGCTATCACAATCGGTTCGTCGGCACCTTCTCCGAGGTGCAGCGTCTCCTCGAGCTAGGCGCGATCGGGACCGTGAGCACCGCACTGGCAGAGGCTTACGGCCCAGTCGTCCTGAAAGAAGCGGGCACCACGTGGCGAAGCCGACGCGCGACCGGCGGAGGGTGCCTGTACGACTACGCGGCACACCCCCTGAACCTGCTCACGTGGTACCTCGGCGCGCCAGAGGGGGTCAGCGGCAGTCGCTTGACCAACATCTTCTCGAAGGACATCGACGATGCCGTCGCGACCACCCTTCATTATCCCCATGCCACGGCCCAGCTCATCGCCAACTGGTCCGATGAGTCCCAACGGAAGATGACGACTCAGATCACGCTATGGGGTACCCACGGCAGGATCCACGCGGACCGCCAGGAGATCCAGGTGTATCTGCGCGATACCGCTCCGACCCCGGAGGGGTATCACGCCGGCTGGAACGTGAAGTACACGACCGAGCTCACCGAGGCGCCCTGGTTCTATCTGCGCGGCGAGGAGTACAGCAGCCAGCTCGATGCATTCATCCACCGCATCAAAGACTCCGCAGCAGATGGTCAGAATGACTTCACCTCAGCGGCCATCACCGACGAGTGCATCGCGATGATCATCGAAGATGCCGGCAGAACGGAAGCACCCCTGCGGGCCGCATCCGCACGCCTCACAACACCGCGACTCCCGGACCGGGCACGCAATGCATGGCGCGTCCTGCGCGGAAAGGTTGCCCGATGACCATCACGACAACGACGACTATGGACCGCCTGCTCTTCGGCGACAACCAGTTCTTCGGAATCAACCACATGTCCGAGGAGAAGGCTCGCAGCCAGCAGATGCGATTCCAGAACACCGACGCGATCATGGATGTTCTGGACGCCGCCCGCGAGGAGGGCGTGAAGACCTTCATGTGCACCACTCATGATCGGGTGCAGGAGGTCTGCGATCGGGTCCGGAAGGAACCCGCCCGCTATGCAGGGATGACGTTCTATCCCTGCATGCCCTACGCACACAAGTATGCGAATGCGATCACGGAGGAGGGCTTTCTCGGTGCGGTCAAGAAGTTCCTGCCCGAAACGGGGCTGCTGGACAGCGTCGCCCGAGGCACTTCCTCCTTCGCAAGGAAGGACATCGAAGGCATTTCTACGCTCCTGATCGACGCTGAGCTCAAGATGTTCACCGGCCTGCGCACTCCCGTGATCTGGATGCAGAATGTCGTCGTCGATCTGCTGTCCGGGCTCGGCTTCACCGAGGCTTTCCGGATCTTCGCAGACCACGTCCGGACGCGATACAACGCCGAGCCGGGATTCATCACGATGAATCTTCCTCGACTGTTGGATGATCTCGATGCCGCAGGTATTGAGAACCCCATCGTGTGCTCCAACATCAACAAGCTCGGTTTCCGAATGTCTGGCGGTGTGGAGGGGTATCTGGATGCGATTGAGAAGCGTCCCTTCCGCGCCGTCGCCATGTCGGTCTTCGCGAGCGGTGCGCTGGATCCTCGAGAGGCCATCGAATGGACGTGCGCCCTCCCGAATCTCGAGTCGATCGTCTTCGGTGCCTCGAACCGGGCCAACATCGCGTCCACCGCTCGACTCGTAGAGGAGTACTGGCCACGAGAGGTGACGCCGTGAGCACGTCAGCCCCTGCCTCGCTCACGGGTCGCACGGTGCTGGTGGCGAATCCTTCCGCAGATCTGTACGGATCGGACCGGATGATGCTTGAGGCGGTCCGCGGACTGCTCAAACAGAACTCCCGTGTCATCGCGACCTGCTCACGTACGGGCCCGCTCGTCGATAGGCTGCAGGAGCTCGGCGTCACCGTCCACATCACAGAGGTCCCGGTCATTCGCAAGAGCATGCTCTCCCCGCGAGGAATGCTAAATCTGGCCCGCATCGTGATGTCGACGTTCCCCCGCATGCGGCGGCTGATCGGGGCTGCACGTGCAGATATCGTCATCGCGAACACGCTGACCTTGCCATTTTGGACTCTCGCCGCGAGGAGCTGCCGCCGCCCGATCATCGTCTATGTCCATGAGGCAGAATCGTCCCTCTCCCGGGCAGCACGCACATTGCTGACCGCCCCGCTGGGGCTGGCCGACGGCGTAGTCTTCAACTCGGAGACGAGTCGCATCGCATGCAAAGCGCAAGCTCTGGAACGTCGCGGGAAGGTCCGCGTGGTACTCAACGGGGTGCAGGGTCCAGCTACGTCACGCCCACCGCGGGACCACATCGAAGGTCCCGCGCGCCTTCTCTTCGTCGGGCGGCTGTCACCTCGAAAGGGACCTGACCTCATCATCGATGCCGCCGCCCTGCTGCGCAGCATGGGCATCGCGGTCACAGTCGATCTGGTGGGCGACGTCTTCCCCGGGTACGAGTGGTACGAGGACCAGCTACGTGCTCGCGTCCGCGAGCTCCACCTCGAGGGCGTGGTTCGCTTCCGTGGTTTCCAATCCCCGGTCTGGGAAGCGATTGACGGAGCGGACATGATGATCGTCCCGTCTCGCGGCGATGAGTCCTTCGGCAACGTCGTGATCGAGTCCCTCCTCAGTGCGCGCCCGGTAATCGTCGCCGACCACACCGGTCTTCGCGAAGCGGCGTCGGGCTTCGAGAGTGCCGTGCGTGTCGCTCCGGACGACCCGAAAGCAGTGGCCGACGCGGTCAGGCGAGTGCTGGAGGACTGGGGACACTTCCGAGCGGTCGCCATGGTCGAGGCCGTGGTCGCACAGGCCAGGCTCGGAACGGACCGCTTCCATGAAGGTTTCGGCAGGGCCGTCGAGGAGCTCGACCGATGAGGTCACGGGTGCGTTTCGAGGGCCTTCATCTTGCGGAACCAGACGACCAGCGCCGCCGCCAGATACAGGACTGCCGCGAGCGCGAGCAGCGTATACACGACCATGAATCCGCTCGCCCATCCCCACAGCACGAACATGAAGCACCAGGTGCCGTAGTCAGTAGGAATCCCCAAGATGGCGCGAAGGGGCGACGAGCCGCCCGACTGGGCCGCCTGGGGAGCCCCGATCCGGGCACGGAGCAGATCATTGAGGATCATCCCGAAGAATGTCACCGTCGCGACGATGGTGAAGACGAGAGGGACCAGCAGCCATTCGATCTCGAGCGGCTCGAAGAAGCGGTACGCACCGATCGCGACTGCGATGTGCAGGGACACGAGCTTCGCCGAATCGACGATGTGGTCGAGCCACTCCCCCACCAACGAGCCACCGCCGCGCAATCTAGCGACCTGGCCGTCCGCACTGTCCCACGCATAGCCGATGGCCAGCAGGAGCCAGACGATCACACCCAGTCCGATGGAAGGCGGCACCACCGTCAGCAATGCGATACCGGTGAACGTGAATGCCGCGCTGATCAGGGTCACCTGGTTCGGGGTCAGTCCCGCCGCGTGGGCAACCGAAGCGAGGAGTCGGCCCAGCGGGCGGTTCACATACAGCGAATAGGCCGGGGCACCACGCGCACGCCCCTTCTGCGCCTTAGCGAGGCTGCGGTAGGACTCGAGAACTGTCATGCGGAAACCTCCGGGGTCAAGTGGACGTCGATGACAGCATCTATGCCCACAGCGGTACAAGCAGCGGCGAACTCACGGATGGACGCGCAGATCACTCAGCGCTCGAACTCAAAGAATACTCCCGACCCACCCATACACAAAACCCATCCGACAACAGATGGCGATTCCTTCCGTCCGCAGCAGGATTCTTAAGCCCTTTCGTCGCGCCGTTTTTATGATACAAAAGACCTTCGCTCAACATCCCCTTTACACCTCGAATGGAAACCATGGCCGACACCTCAAGAAGTCCAAGGCGCATCCTCGTCCTGTGGGCTGCAGAATCCTCACCGAATCTCGGTGTGGCCGTTCTGGCCCGAGGTTCGCACGATCTCCTGCGCCAGGCTTTCCCGGATGCCGAGTTCACGTTCGCCAACTATGGCGCGAGGCCGCCCGCGGTGCCCTGGGGGCGCCCTCGGTCGCTGATGCGCGAGCGGATGCTTCCCCGCTACGGGATGCAGGGCTTCTTCAGCGGTTTCGACCTCATCTGGGATACCCGCTCGGGCGACAGCTTCGCGGACATCTACGGGGTGGGACGCCACATGACGATGAGCATGGTCCATGAGTTCGCCCGCCAGGCTGGCGCGAAGGTCGCCATGGCACCTCAGACCATCGGCCCGTTCACCACACGTCGAGGCCGCGCCCTGGCAAGGAGGACGCTCTCCCGTTCCGACTTCGTGTTCTCCCGGGATCCTGTAAGCACCGAGGTAGCCACCTCGTTGGGGCGCATCCCGGACCTGACCTCAGCCGATTTGGTCTTCGCCATCGACCAGCCCACTCCTGGAACCTCCAGGGACGTGCTGCTCAACGTCAGCGGGCTGCTGTGGAACGAGAACCCTCACGTCGACGCCGTCGGCTATCGCCGGGTGGTCCGGGAGGTGCTCGATAACCTCCGCAGCGACGGCCGCGAGGTCACGCTGCTCGCACACGTCCTGAATACACCGAACCCTGACAACGACGTCCCCGCGGTGCGAGCACTCGCGAAGGAGGCCGGAGGCGATCTGGAGATCTTCGTGCCGACGGATCTAGATTCCGTCCGTGAGGCGATCGCCGGCGCGAACGCTTTGATCGGTTCCCGTATGCATGCGTGTTTGAATGCGCTGTCCATGGGGGTGCCCGCGGTGCCTCTCGCCTATTCGCGGAAGTTCGCCCCCTTGCTGGACTCGGTGGGGTGGAACATAGGTTTCGATCTCCGCACCGACAGCCTCGCGACAATGGCGCGCAGGGTCGCAGAGGCCACCACGCTCCTCGATCCCGCGCTCGCCCGGGCGTCGGCCGCCGCCGGCAGGGAGAGCCTGGATCCGATCATCGACATCTTGCGGGCTACACCGTGAAGGCCACCTCGACTTGCTCTCCTTCTTCCGAAGCCCAGCCGGGCGGTCTCGGATCGACTGCAGCGCGCGGAGCAATCACCATGCTCACGGGCCAGGGCATGCGCATCCTGCTGCAGTTCGCCGGGGTCGTGGTTCTGGCCCGCCTGCTCTCGCCCCACGATTACGGGCTCATCGCGATCGTCGTCGTCATCATCGGCGTCGGCGAGATCTTTCGGGACTTCGGACTGTCGTCGGCCGCAGTGCGCGCGCCGGAGCTGACCCGAGACCAAAGCACCAACCTGTTCTGGATCAACACAGGGATCGGCGTATTCCTGGGCGGCCTTCTCCTCGTCGCGGCCGCGCCTCTTGCATCTCTGTACGGTCAGGACGAGATCCGACCGATCGCCCAGGCGATGGCCGCCATATTCGCCTTGAACGGACTGGCAACCCAATTCCGAGCCCAGCTCATGCGCGGACTACGGTTTCGCTGGCTCGCGACAGTAGACGTTCTCGCCGCCGCGCTCGCTCTAGGAGTCGCAATTGGCGGCGCACTGCTCGGATGGGCATTCTGGGCACTAGTCGCACAGCAGATCACCCAAGCGCTGGTGATCCTCGTCGGCGCGGCTCTCGGAGCGCGCTGGCGCCCCGGGTGGCCCCGACGGGACGTCTCGGTCCGTTCCTTCGTTAAATTCGGATCGAATCTCGTGCTATCCCAAATCGTGAACTACGCGACGAACAACGTCGATACCGCGCTCGTCGGTTTCGTCTACGGCGCGTCACCACTGGGGCTCTACAACAGGGCTTACCAGCTCGTGGTCACACCTCTCAGCCAGATCCAGTCGCCCGTCACCTCCGTCGCGATCCCGATCCTGTCCAAGATCCAGGAGGACCAGCGGCGATTCTCGGCGTACCTCGTTCGAGGTCAACTTGCCCTGGGCTATCCGATCTCCCTCGGCCTCGTCACCATCGCCATCGCAGCCGAACCGGTAGTCGAGCTGATGCTCGGACAGAAGTGGCTCGCCGCAGTACCTCTGCTGCAACTTTTCGCGCTCGCCGGAATCGCGCGAAACCTGGCGTTTGTCGGGTACTGGGTATATGTCGTACGAGGTCTGAGCGGCTCGCTCTTCCGATACTCACTGGTGACCGGGGTGATCCGGGTCGTCTGCGTCGTCATAGGTGCCCAATGGGGGGTTATCGGTGTGGCCGGCGGTCTTGCTCTCGCCCCATGGCTCGCATGGCCGATCTCCCTGCTATGGCTCTCCCGCGTCACCACGGTGCCCACCCGAGCTCTGTACACCGGAGCACTACGCATCATCGGTGCTGCTGGCGTGTCCGCTGGCACGACACTCTCTGTCATGGCTGCGCTGCCCTCAATGCCAGCGCTCCTATCGATTCTCCTTACGGCCGTCCTCGTCATCGGCACGGTTGGTCTGCTCTGCCTGCTGCCGATCATTCGACGAGATGCAAAGGACCTCATCGAGGTCATGATTCTCGTGAAAAATCGGAAGGGTGCTTAGACGGTGCCGAGTGACACTACACAGGCCGAGAGCACGGTGCTCGCCACCGGGCGACGGCTGGGGTGGATGGATACGGTGCGTGGAACTGCGATCCTCCTCCTGCTCCTCTGGCATGCGAGCGCCATCCCCGCTTTCTTCGAGACGCCGATGCCTGACCTCATCCGCTCGGCCAACGCTTTCTTCTTCCCGTATCGGATGCCCACGCTGATGCTGCTGTCCGGAATGCTGCTGACGCGGTCCCTGCGCAAGCCGCTCCCGGCGTACTACGCAGGCAAGATCGCCATGGTGCTGTGGCCCTATCTGGTCTGGCTCATCATCGCCAAGATCGTCTTCCTCGACATGCCCGGGGTGCCCTGGTGGCATTGGCACGCCTGGTATGCGGCGTCCTACCTCTGGTTCTTGTTCTTCATCGGCGTTTACTATGCGGCGGCACCGCTGCTGAAGCGCCTGCCGTCCTGGGTGCCGATCGCACTCGGCGCGGTTGCGGGGGCGTTCCTGGAACAAGGCTCCACGGAACAGCGCATGGGGTATTTCGCCATCTTCTTCTTCGCCGGCAGCTGGATCGCGAACACATCAGGGCTGGTCGACAGGCTGGCTCGTCCGCGCGCCGCATTGCTGCTCGCGATCCCAGCGATCGCTTTCGGTGCGGCCTCGGTGATCTGGACGGAGTCACTGCAATTCCTAGTGTGGGGTGCACCGCTGAGCATCGCCGGTGCCCTCGTGCTCATTGCGGCATTCGCACGGCCGCGTATCGACGGCCCGATCACCCGAGGCCTGCAGTTCCTCGGCCGGTCCTCGATCGTTTTCTACGTCAGCCACTTCCCGATCATGGCGCTGTTGTCACAGTCCTCGCTCGCAGAGGGAAGCTTCCTGCTGCTGGCCACCCTCAATTTGGCGGCCTCGGTGCTCCTCGGCAGCGTGCTCGCTGTGTGGAAGTCGGCGCCCCCGGCTATCTGGCTCTTCCAGGCGCCGCGTTGGATCACCGCCACTTCCACGAAGGTGGTCAGCATGATAACGATACGGGGTGAGATCTCCACGGCGCAGGTTGGCGCGCGGACATCTCAGTCCACGAGGTCTTCGGAGTAGTACTTCTCGCGATGGCTGTCGCCCCGTGCACGGTTCAGCACGGTTCCGAGTATCCGAGCACCACCGCTCTCGAGAGTCTTCATGGTGCGGGTCAGGTTCGCTCGCCGGGTCTTCGAGGCGTCGACGGCAAGGATCACGCCGTCGACGATGGGTGCCAGCAGGTTGGCGTCAGCAACACTGAGCACCGGAGGAGTGTCGATGACGATGTAGCTGTACTCGTCCGTCATCGAAGCGACCAGGTCCGCCATTCGCTGCGAGGTCAGCATCTCCGCGGGGTTGGGCGGGATCTTCCCGGCGGGGAGGATATCCAGGCCCGTCCCGCGGATCCGATGCTTGGCGATGTCGACATCGACCTCGTGGAGCAGAACGTTCGTGAGGCCGACGGACCCATCGATCCCGGCGTATTCATGGGCCCGTGGGCGTCGCAGATCCGCATCGATGAGCAGCACCGAGTCCTGCTTGCCGGCCAGTGCCATGGCCAGGTTGACGGAGACGGTCGACTTTCCCTCACCTGGCAGACAGGCAGTCACCAACAGCACTTTCACCCGTGAGTTGACGCTCGCGTACGTGAGCGCAGAACGGATGCGGAGGAACTCTTCCGCCGTGTGGCTGAGGGGTTGCTGCGCCATCGCGATCGTCCGCCCGGACAGCAGCGGCGATTTCGTGACAACGCCGAGCACGGGATGCCGTGAAGCCTCTGCGAGCGTCTCCTCGCTCCGGACCCGGGTATCCAGAAGAGCGACGACCAGCGCGGCAGCAGCCCCCGCGATACCGCCGACGAGGCCGCCGAGCAGAGCGTCCTTCTTCTTGTCTGGTGAGGTCTGGAATGCTGGGGCAACGGCATCGTCGTAGATCACTGCGGTAATCGTCGACGTGCCGTCGGGGTTCTTCGGTGCGACGCCCTGGACCTCTTCGATGAGATGTTCTCCCACGGAGGTGGCGAGCGCGGCCGAGCCCCGAGGATCCGTCGTCGTCGCGGTGATCCGCATCGTCACCGTGTCCTGCGGGATCGATACCTGCAGCGACTTTGCGAGCCCCTTGGGCGTCGTTTCCAGATCGAGCTCGTCTATCACCGGCTCGAGGACGCTCGATCCCTGCACCAGCTGGGCGAAGGAGAGCATCTGGCTCTGCGTATAAGCGGAGCCCTGGTTGAGGTCCGTCGCCGAGGCTCCCCGGTCGAGCGCGAAGTGGAGCGAGGTCGTCGCCTTGAACAGCGGGGTCTGCGTCGAGGAGTACCCGAACATCCCCGCCGCACCGATGATCGCCATGAGCACGGCGAGCCACCAGAATTTCCGTGCTGAGGCGATCAGGAATCGCAGATTCACTCTTGGTTCGTACATACCCCCACCTTCTCTAGGCTGATGATCCCACTCATGTCTCCCCTAGCCACGAAGAACCCGCCTTCTCCCCTCAGTGCGAGGCATTTCCTGTCGCCTCGATCCCTCGGCGACGTCGCTCGCCGCGCGCCGCACTGAACCCCACGCGACGGCGAGCCCAACGCAGAACCACAGGAACGTGCCGTACTGCGTGATGAGTGCGACGACGACCAAGCTCGGGAGCTGCCCCGCGACCGCAAGTGCGGCTGGGTTTCGGCCGACCCGCCGCACCGCGAGCAGCACTGCGCAGGCGATGGTCGCAAGCAGCAGGAGAGTCGGGATCACGCCGTACCTCAGCAGCATCAGCATCGAGGCATTGTCGATGGAGCGAGCGAAGTATCCGAGATAGAAGTCGCCCTGCACCAAGGAGGCCCAGTCCCCCGAGGAGCCGAAGAGCCTCACCTGCTGGATCAGCACCAGGAGGTCGGTCCGGTACCCAGCGCTCACGGCGGCCTCCTCACCTGCCGCTCCGAGAACACCATCGACCACAGGGAAGATCACGGCGGCACCGATTGCACCGATCGCCGCGACGGTCGCACGGAGCCGGGTGGAGATTCCCGGCAACAAGCAGACCGACAGCACGATGGTGATGATGAGGGTGATCAGCCCTGCGCGGCTGAACGTCACAATCGTCGCCGCGACGATGATTCCGATAGCGGCGATCGTGGGGATCACCCGCCATCGCGCAGCGATCACGAAGGCCGACGACATCGCCAGCGCCGCTCCCAGTGCGATCGAATGACCGAATGCCCCCTCCACCCGCAGGAATCCGCCTCGTGGCTGCAGGTCATCCCACGCCGAGTACAGCGGTTCCGGCCCTGGGATGAGCACAAAAGGATTGAACGACGTGACGAACTCGAGTAGGGCGAGTCCGGCGGCGGCGGTCGCCACTAGCGCGATGGTGCGGGTGGTCCACATCGTGCCGATCCGGGCGCAAGCGATCCGACCCCACGTATAGGGGATCACCCACTCGAGCACCGCGGTCAACATCGATGTGTAGGTCACTCCCTTCATCAGGAAGAGACCGACCAGGAGTGCCGTGAAGACCGCCATCCAGCCGTCTGCCGGGTGCAGGGGTACCCACATCCACTGCGAGGCGATGAGCACCACGGTGAGTGCGGTGATAGCTGACCAGAACACCCCTGCATTCGCACCGACCCAGATCGGCACGAAAAACAGCACCAGGGTCCAGGCGGTGAAGGCAGCGCGAGGAAGGGCACGCAGGAGGAAGGCGGCGAGGACCACAGAGGCGAGCGCGCCCAGGGCAAGCAGCGCAGTCGGCGCAACGGTGGTCATACTTGCTGATCCTAGTCGGCTGAGACCACCCCAAACTTCTCAAACCGGGCAGTGAGCGAATCCGCGTCACCCGACTGCTCTGCTACGAGCCCGACAGCCCCTGCCTCCTGCAGGGCTGGAGTGGCATCCGTCGTGGTCAGCTGCCAGTTCTCAGGCTCATCCGTTCCGACCTCCCACATCTTTGCCGAGATCGTCGTCGGCGAGGAGCCGGTTACCGATACGCGCAGCGTGTACAACGTATCCGTCCTGGAGGTCACGCCATCGAGCTGCTGCGTCGCGATGACTTCGTCTCCGCTCAGCGCGATCAGCTGCACCGTGCCGTCCGGCTGGAACTCTGCACGCACCGAGTACTGCGAATTCTCGGTTGCTCGGGCGATCACACCGATCTTGCCGTCGGCAGTCTCAGCTGGTCCTTCGATGTGGAACGTCAGATCGAGGGTGCCCTGCGAGAGCGAGGTGTCCTCGAGCAGCACCTGCGCCGATTCGCCGGCCGCAAGATCCAGCCGTCCGGCACCGTCGGCGACACTGGCCGCCGGCTCAGGCACTCCGGCGAGACTCCACATGCCACCGCGGGTGGCTTCGCCCCATCCGGCATCGGAGCTCTGCTCGAAGTCATCCAGCGCGACTGGATCGCCCGGGGGCATCGATGAGTCCCCTGGGATGCCCGCCGTGTCTTCAGCGCCTGCGGTGTCTGACGGTTCTGCAGACTCACTCGTATCGGCCTCGTCCGGCGCCTTGGTCGCTCCGGTCTCATCGTCGGCGTTCGGTGCTTCCCCAGGATCGCCTGTCACGGCATCACCCTCAGTGCTGCTCTCAGTATCCGAGTCCGGCTCGGAAGCAGGCTCGGTTTCGGTGGCGCTCCCGTCATCCTGGACCGGAGCAGGTTCCTCCGGATCTGAGGTAGGCACAGCATCTGCACCTGCATCAGACACAGTGTCCGGCTCTGCAGCAGGCGCAGGATCCGGCTCAGGCGCCCCCTCGGTTACCGAGTCGGCATCGTTCGTCGGCGACGAGTCATCCGTGGGAGCAGTTTCTGCTTCGTCAGGCACCTCAGTTTCGGGTGCGGCATCCTTCGTGATGACCGAGTCCTGGTCAGGAGTCGTCTCCTCGAGAGGAGTGACGGCGGTCGCCCGTGCGGCACGCGCCTGCACGGCGCGGTCCTGGAGGCGGTAATCATCAACACTGATCACGTTCTGACCTGTCGCCGAACCCGAACGGTA
>NZ_BAABGE010000008.1:0-187501 GCF_039541415.1 Brachybacterium paraconglomeratum | reverse complement strand
AGACCTCGACGTCTATCCCGACACCGCCGCGCCGCCAGCTCCTACACCCTCATCTGTGAAGAGCCAGTATAGGCATGGGCGCTGGAGTGGCGTATGCCACTGGCCAGCCCCTGGACTCGCCTATACATGTTTCGCACTATGGCCGACCATTAGGTCATCTTTGGTCGACGTGCTCCACTGGAGCCACCCGATCCGCACCGTCGGGGCGCCCTGCCCCTTTGCTCCTTGAGGAACTCGCCATGCTCTCCCTCTCACGTCGCTCCGCTCTCGCCCTCGGTCTCGGTCTTCCTGCTGCGATGGCGCTCGCCGCCTGCGGTGGAGGGGGCAGCGCAGGCGACGGCGCAGCGGCCGGCGAGCCACAGCAGGGCGGCACGCTCACCTACCTCGAGCCGCAGACCTGGACCACCCTGTACCCGCCGGCCGGAGGCTTCTACCCCAACGGCGGCCTGATCAACAACCTCACCGACCGCCTGCTCTATCAGAACCCCGAGACCCTTGCGCTCGAGCCGTGGATCGCCACCGCCCTGCCCGAGGTCAACGAGGACGCCACCGAGTACACGTTCACGCTGCGGGAGGGTGCGAGCTACTCCGACGGCACTCCGATCGACGCCGAGAACGTGGTGAAGAACTTCGACCTCTACGGCATCGGCGATCCCGAGCGGGCGCTGACCGTCTCCGAGGCGATCAACAACTACGACCGCGGCGAGGTCGTCGATGCGACCACGGTGAAGTTCTTCTTCTCCGCTCCGTCGCCGGGCTTCCCCCAGGCCGTCTCGACCATCAACTCGGGCCTGCTCTCGAGTGCGACCCTGGACCGCTCGGGCGAGCAGTTCGGTCCCGGCAACGCGGCGGACCTCATCGCCTCGGGGCCGTTCGTGGTCTCGGCCGAGGAGATCGGCACCCAGATCACCCTCGCCGTGCGCGAGGACTACGACTGGGCCCCGGCCTCCCTCGGGCACGAGGGCCGCGCCTATCTCGACGAGATCGTCTACCTCGTCGCCTCCGAGTCGAGCGTGCGCGTGGGCACCGTGACCTCGAACCAGGCCCACATCGCGCGCCAGATCGATGCGCCCGACGAGCCCCAGTTCGAGGCCGACGGCCTGGTGCTCTACGCCGCGCCCACCAATGGAGTGAACAACTCCCTCAGCTTCCGCTTCCGCGATCCCGCGCTCGAGGACATCGCCACCCGCCAGGCACTGATCGCCGCGATCGACCGCCAGGCGATCGTGGACACCCTGTTCACCGCGAACTACCCGCTCGCCACCGGCGCCCTCGGGGCGAAGGCGCTGGGCTACGTCGACACCTCCGAGCACTACGTGCATGACCCCGCGCTGGCGGCCACGCTGCTCGATGAGGCCGGCTGGGTGGTGGGGGCCGACGGCACCCGCACGAAGGACGGCGCACCGCTGACGCTGACCTTCAACGAGGCGCTCCCGCAGCCGCGCTCGCGCGAGGTCGTCACCCTCATCCAGGAGCAGCTCGCCGCGCTCGGCATCGACGTGCAGCTGCTGCCCGGCGATCAGGCCACCCAGGACGCCGCACGCGCCGAGCCCGGCGAGGTGCAGGTCTATCACTCGATGGTCGCCCGCTCGGACTACGACGTCATCAAGTCCCAGTTCTCCTCGGAGAACCGCAATGCGCTGCTGAACGGCCATCCCGACGGCACCGTCGGTGACGAGGAGCTCGATGCGCTGTTCGCACAGATCGCCTCGACGCCCGACGAGGAGGGTCGCGCCGAGGCCTCCGCCGCCGCGCAGGCCCACCTCGCCGAGCAGGCGCTGATCCTCCCGCTGTTCGAGGAGCCGCAGGTCTTCGGGCACGTCGACGCGGTGCAGGGCTTCTCCACCGAGTCCGTGGCGCGCCCGAGCTTCTACGACACCTGGCTCGCGAGCTGAGGCGCCGCCATGGCCTACGTCCGGCGCCGCATCGGCGGCGCGCTCCTGGTGCTGGTGCTCGCGTTCATCGGGGCCTACATCCTGCTCGCCGCGCTCCCGGGGGATGCGGTCCTGGCCCGCTACGGCAACCCCGATCTGGGGCTGACCGCTGCGCAGCTGGCCGAGATCCGCGCCGCCTACGGGGCGGACCGCTCCCAACTCGTGCAGTTCTTCGAGACCGCCGGCTCCTTCCTGCGCGGGGATCTCGGCTACTCGATCCAGAGCGGTGCGGCGGTCTCCGCCCTGCTCGCCGAGGCCTTGCCCTCGACGCTGACCCTCGCCGCCCTCGGCCTGGTGAGCGCCGTGGTGCTCGCCGTGGTCATCGCGGTCACGGCCACCCATCCCGGGCTGCGCGGCCACCGCGCCGCCCGCGCCCTGCGGAACCTGCTGCGGGGACTGCCGCCGCTGATGGTCTCGCTGCCGGTGTTCTGGATCGGCATCGTGCTGATCCAGGTGTTCTCCTTCCAGCTGGGCCTGGTCCCGGTGCTCAACGCCGGCCCGATTGAGTCGCTGATCCTGCCGGTGGCGACCCTCGCGATCCCGATCGCGGCCCCGCTCGCCCAGGTGCTGATCCGCTCGATCGACGAGGTCCTCGCCCAGCCCTTCGTGTCCGTCGCCCGCGCCCGCGGCGCCACGAACACCTGGCTGCTGAGCCGCACCGTCGCCCGCAACGCCATGCTGCCCGCGCTGACCATGGCAGGGCTCCTGTTCGGTGAGCTCGTGGGCGGCGCCGTCGTCACCGAGGCGGTGTTCGGGCGGATGGGCATCGGCCAGCTCACCGCGCAGGCCGTCGCCGCCCGCGACACCCCCGTGCTGCTGGCCGTGGTGGTCATCTCCACGGTCGTCTTCGTCCTGATCAACCTCGTCGTGGACCTGCTCTACCCGGTCCTCGACGCACGGCTGCGGCGCTCGGACGCCGCCGCCCCGACCCGCAGAGCGGCGGTGGCCGCCCGATGAGCACCCAGTCCCTCACCCGTCCCGGAGCCCCGGCCGGCCCCGGCGCTCCGGCCCGCGCCCCCCGTCTCTCTGCACTGCGCCTCGTTGCTCGACGCCTGGCCGCCCTGCGCCCCGGCGTCGTGCTCTCCGCCCTGGTGCTGCTGACCGCGCTCGCCTGGGCGCTGCTGCCGGGGGTGTTCACTGCCCAGAGCCCGACGGCCTCCGTCGGCGCCTCCCTGCAGGCCCCGAGCGCCGAGTTCTGGTTCGGCACCGATGCGACCGGGCGCGACGTCTTCGCCCGCGTCGTCCACGGCGCCTCGCACTCGATCACCGCGGCCGTGGTCGCGGTCGCCGTCGGACTCGTCGTCGGCACCACCCTCGGCGTGATCGCAGGTTCTGTCGGCGGTTTCGTCGAGGAGGCGCTCATGCGCCTGGTCGACGTGCTGCTCGCGATCCCCGGGCTGCTGCTGTCGCTGTCGGTGGTGATCCTGCTGGGCTTCGGCACCACCAACGCGGCCATCGCCGTGGGCATCACCTCGATCGCGACCTTCGCGCGGCTGAGCCGCTCGCGGGTGATCTCGGTGCGCCGCAGCGAGTACGTCGAAGCGGCCTTCGGCTCCGGCGGCACGCTGCCGGCGATCCTGTGGCGCCACATCCTGCCCAACTCCGCCGCCCCCGTCATCGCGCTCGCCGCGCTGCAGCTGGGCTCGGCGATCCTGCAGATCTCCACCCTCGGCTTCCTCGGCTACGGTGCTCCGCCGCCCACCCCCGAGTGGGGGCTGCTGATCGCCGAGGGCCGCGACTACGTCGCCACCGCCTGGTGGCTCACGCTGCTGCCGGGCCTGGTCGTCGCCGCCGTCGTGCTCGCCACCAACCGCCTCAGCAGCGCCATCGGACAGGGGGAGAGCGCATGACCACCACGCAGCCCCAGCCGCTGCTCAACGTCACCGGGCTGCGCATCGCCTACCGCACCCGCCGCGGGCAGGTCGAGGCCGTGCGCGGGATCGACCTGAGCGTCGCCCGCGGTTCCGTCACCGCGCTGGTCGGTGAATCCGGCTCCGGCAAGTCCAGCGCCGCCCAGGCCGTGATCGGCCTGCTCGCCGAGAACGGCGCCGTCACGGGTGGGTCCATCGCGCTCACCGGGGCCGACGGGGTGCGCGAGGAACTCGTGGGCCTCCCCGAGCGGGCCTGGCGCGAGCTGCGCGGCACCCGCATCGGCCTGATCCCGCAGGACCCCACCAGCTCCCTGGACCCGGTGCGGACGATCGGCGCGAGCGTCGGTGACCCGCTGCGAATCCACGGCTGGCGCGATAGGGAGCGGATCGAGGCGAGGGTGATCGAGCTGCTCGAACGCGTGGGCCTCGATGA
The DNA here is from genome assembly GCF_039541415.1 of Brachybacterium paraconglomeratum. Lineage (GTDB taxonomy): Bacteria > Actinomycetota > Actinomycetes > Actinomycetales > Dermabacteraceae > Brachybacterium > Brachybacterium paraconglomeratum_A. Next base: position 183,263 of record NZ_BAABGE010000008.1, on the reverse strand, counting down.
TCCCGCGACCCGCGCCCACCAGTACCCGCATGAGCTCTCCGGCGGCATGCGTCAGCGCGTGCTCATCGCCGCCGCCCTGGCGCTGGAGCCCGAGCTGCTGATCGCCGACGAGCCCACGAGCGCCCTGGACGTCACCGTCCAGGCCACCGTCCTGGATCTCATCGACGAGCTGCGTGTCGCCACCGGCGCGGGCGTCCTGCTGATCACCCACGACCTCGCCGTGGCGGCGGACCGCGCCGACTCCCTCGTGGTGCTGCGCGGCGGAACGGTCGAGGAGGCCGGGCCGACGGCGCAGGTGCTCGCGGCCCCGTCGGCCGAGTACACCCGCACCCTGCTCTCGGACGCCCCCTCCCTGCGGCAGATCGTCGACCGGGCTCCGCACCGGCCCACCGCCGGCGAGGCATCCCTGGTGCGGGTCCGCGACCTGCGCCAGGAGTTCCACCGGCGCGGCAGCGGCGAACCCTTCGTCGCCGTCGACAACGTGTCCTTCGAGATCCCGCGCGGCATCACCCACGCCCTGGTGGGGGAGTCCGGCTCGGGCAAGACCACCACCGGCCGCGCGATCGCGGGCTTCCGCGCCCCCACCTCCGGCAGCGTCCTGGTGGGCGACACGGAGGTCACGCAGCTCGGCACCGGGAAGCGGCTGCGGGAGTTCCGCAGCACCGTGCAGCTGGTCCACCAGAACCCCTTCGGCTCGCTCGATCCGCGGCAGTCGATCTCCGAGATCCTCGAGGAGCCGCTGCGCAACACCCGTCGCGGCAACCGCGCCGAGCGCCGCTCCGCCGCCCTGCACCACCTCGAGCTGGTGGCCCTGCCGCCAGAGGTCGCGACCCGGCGCCCCCGGGAGCTCTCGGGCGGGCAGCGCCAGCGGGTCGCGATAGCGCGCGCGCTGATCCTGCAGCCCGAGGTGGTGGTGCTCGACGAGGCGGTCTCCGCGCTCGACGTCACCGTGCAGGCGCAGATCCTGCGGCTGCTGGCCCGCCTGCAGGACGAACTGGCGCTGACCTACGTGTTCATCTCGCACGATCTCGCCGTGGTCCGGCAGGTCGCCGACACCGTCACGGTGATGCGCCGAGGCCAGCAGGTCGAGAGCGGGGAGGTGGGCAGGGTCCTCGAGGACCCGCACCACGAGTACACCCGGCAGCTGCTCGCCGCGATCCCCGGCACCGAGCGTGCCTGGGGCCACCACCACCGTGCCACGACGGACCGAGCGGAGTCCGGCCGCAGTATGCCGGCTCCTCACGAGTCGGCCCCTGGCGCGCACCGCCGCACCGCATCCCCCGAGGAGATCACCGCATCATGACCCGACCCCGTCTGGGCCTGTTCACCCGCCTGCTCGAGGAGGCGCCCGCCGCGGACCGCTACCGCTTCGCACTCGAGCAGATCGCCCGCGCCGACGAGCTCGGCTTCGCCTCCGCCTGGGTGGCCCAGCACCACTTCGGAGAGCACGAGGGCGGGCTGCCCTCGCCCTTCGTGCTGCTCGCCGCCGCAGCCCAGCGCACTCGGCGCATCGCCCTCGGGACCGCCGTGGTGACTCTCCCGATCGATGACCCGCTGCGCGTCGCCGAGGACGCCGCCGTGCTCGATGCCCTCAGCGGCGAACGGGTCCAGCTCGGCATCGCCGCCGGCGGCACCCCAGGCTCCTTCCCCGCCTTCGGCAGGGACCCGAGTGCCCGCCGGGAGATCTTCGCCGATCATCTCGAGGTGCTGCGCGACGCCCTCGCCGGGCGCGGAGTGCGCGGCACCGACTCGAGGATCTATCCCGCTGCCGGTGACCTGGGGCAGCGGATCTGGCAGGCCACCTTCTCGGTCGACGGCGGCAGGCGTGCTGGGGAGACCGGCGACGGCCTGCTGCTCTCCCGCACTCAGCCCCGCCCCGAGGGTGAGCACGACCGTCCCCTCCACGAGCTCCAGCTGCCCATCATCGAGGCCTACCTGGCAGCGCTCCCGGACGGTGCGTCTCCGCGGATCCTCGCCTCCCGCACCGCGCTCGTCGTCGACTCTGCGGACCGCCCCCGCGCTCTCGAGCTCGCCGAGCCGGGCCTGCGGGAGCTCGCCGCCCTCCAGCCGGGCTTCGACGCCGCGGGCGCCACCCTCGCGCAGCTCATCGCGGTCACCGACACCCATGTCGGCACAGTCGAGGAGGTCTCCGAGAGCCTCGCGGCCGATGCGACGCTGCCGCAGGCCACCGACGTGTCCTTCCAGGTCCACTCGATCGCCGCCCCGCACGAGATGACCCTGCGCAGCCTCGAGCTGCTCGCCACCGAGGTCGCCCCGCAGGTCGGCCTCGCGACCGGGACCGAGGCCGCCGAGGCCCTGCGCACCGCCCACCGCGACCCCTCGTCGGCGCCCCCCACCGACCACGCCATCTCCACCCCGAAGGGACCAGCCGCATGAGCGACCCTGTTGTCGACGCCGTAGATGTCATCGACCACCTCGCCGGGGAGGGAGAGGGCGGGCAGATCGCCCGCCTGCGCTCCCTGCGCCCCCAGGCCCGCGAGAATGCGCAGCGCAGCTACGAGGCGCTGCTGGAACCGGCCGATCCCGGCAGTGTCCCGCTGCGCGAGCGCTACGCCGTGGCCGCCTACGTGGCCCAGCTGCACGGGCCCGGCCCCGCCGCCGAGCTGTACCTCGAGAACCTGCGCGATGAGGACGAGGACCTGGCGGAGCTGATCGCCGCGGGCCGCTCCACCGGTGAGCAGCACCTCGACGCGGGGCTCGCCCACGCCGAGCTGCTCGTGCAGCGCCCACGGGACGCCGAACCCTCTCATCTGCGCACCCTCGAAGCGGCCGGCTGGGACGCCGACGGGATCGTGACGCTCTCCCAGCTGGTCTCCTTCCTGACCTTCCAACTGCGGGTCGCCCACGGACTGGCCGTTCTCGCCGGGAACCCCGCGCCCCCCACGCACCCCGCGCCCACCACGCACGCCATCCCGACGACGGAGGAGACCCGATGACCCGCCCCGAGACCTTCACCCAGGACAGCCTCGGCTGGGTCCCCTGGGTCGAGCCCGTCGAGCGCGAGGACCTCACCGCGGAACAGGACGCCGCGCTGCTGGACGACTTCCGCCGCGCCTCCCCGTACTTCCGCCTGCTCGCACGGGATCCGCACGCGCTGCGCACCCGCACCCTCACCGACCAGGACATCTTCTTCAACACCGAGGGCGGGGCCGGCCGCGCGGAGCGAGAGCTCGCGGCGACCGCGACCTCCCGCACCAACGGCTGCATCTACTGCGCCTCCGTGCACTCGGCTGCCGCGACCCGTGAATCCGGCCGCCACGATGATGTGCAGCGCCTGCTCGACGAGGGCGTCGGCGCGGAGCTGGGCTCCGAGGCGTGGAACGCGATCGCCGAGGCCGCCGACGTCCTCACCCACCTCCCGCTCGACTTCGGACCCGCGCAGATCGAGCGCCTGCGCGCGGCCGGCCTCAGCGATGCGGAGATCGTCGACGTCATCAACGGCGCCGCCTTCTTCAACTGGGCCAATCGGCTCATGCTCTCCCTCGGGGAGCCTGAGGTGCCTGCCAGGAAGAAGAGTCGTTCGTGAGCTGAACCGTCCGGTCGAGCGATGCCGTCGCGCGTGCGTCCGCCGACCTCGACGACGAGAACCGGCGACATCGTGCGCACATGTCGCTACGCAGGCGCCCCGGGCCTGTCGACGCGGTCGGCAGCGGGTCGCCACGGCTCGTGCACGTGCGCGAGCCAGACCTCCTCGGGGTCGAGCGCGCGGATCAGCCGCTGTCCGTCGGTGTGCGGCTCGTCCAGCTCGCCGAACCACACCGCGGTGTCGCCGCAGATCACGACGGGGCGCGCCCCGGTCTCGATCACGACGATCTGCGACCCGGTGGTATGGCCCGGCGCCGGGACCAGCCGGATGCCGGGAAGGAGCTCGAGCTCTCCGTCGACCGCCACGTACTGCAGTCCGGGAGCGTCGACCCACTCGCGAATCGTGTAGCCGTCCTCGCTGTGGGCGTCCTCGAGCTCCTGGCGCTGCACGTAGATAGGCCGTCCGGTGAAGAGGTGGTTTCCGCCGCAGTGATCCGCGTGGAGGTGGGTGTTGACGACGATGTCGATGCCGGCGACATCGAAGTCCTGCTCGTTCAGGGGAAAGAGGAGAGGATCGAAGGCGGCGACCACCGCCGGGTGCGGCACCGTCATGCCGGTGTCGACCAGGATCCTGCCCGCAGGGTGGTCGATGACGTGCACGCAGACGGGCATGATCTCGCCCTCGACGTGCAGCTCGACGACGACGATCGGGGTGACGGTGATGGCGGCCTCAGCGGTCATCGGTCTCGGGCTCCGTCCTGGAGCGTTCGCACGACGTTCATGGCGTGACAGTAGACGCCGACAGTTTCTTGCGCCAGGGTGCTGACGGGGTTGCTGACGTACTCGCCGGTCGCGGCGTTGTCGTGTCGCCGACGACTTCAGAGGCATCTGGTGCCGAGATGCGGGAAGAGAGCGGCCAGGGCGTCCTCCGCGGCGGGAACTCACCGCCCCTGGCGCCGATACTCCCGCGGCGTCATCCCGCACGCCGCGCTCACGTGCTCGTAGAAGCTGCTGAGCGAGCCGAAGCCTGCAGCGTCGGCGATCTCGGTGATCCGCAGCGAGGTGGTCAGCAGCAGCCGCTGCGCCTCGGCGACCCGGCACATCGTCACGTAGTCGCCGAGGGTGACCCCGGCGGTGCGGCGGAACACCGTCATCGCGTGCGAGGGAGTGAGGTGCACGGAGGCTGCGATGTCGGCGATCGCGAGCGGTGAGCGGTGGTTCTCCCGTACGTGCTGCGCCATGGTGCTGACCTGCCGCAGCCGGGCGGCTGGCACGGAGCCTGCGCCGTCGGCGGGAGGTTCGGGGTGCGCGAGGGAGGAGGCGCGCAGGATCCGGCGCACCGCCGCCTGGATCTCGAGCAGCGCGATCTGGGCGCTGTCGTCCGCGTCGTTCTCTCCGCCACCGGGTTCGCTCCCTCCTACCTCCTCGCCCCACCGTTCGGCCGTGTGCGCGATGCGCAGTGCGAGGTCGGGGGCGTGGGTGATGAGCGGCTGGGCGCTGAGCAGGGGAGCGGTCTGCGATTCCGGCAGGCCCCAGGAGAGGAACATGCTGAAGGGGACGTGCACCCAGCACATGTCGCCGGTGCGGGAATCGACGAGGCCGTGGGGCTGGGCGGCCCAGAACACGGCGATCTCGCCTTCGCGGATCGTCAGCGGCTGCCCGCCGAAGAGGTAGTGCAGCTGGCCGTCGAGCACCACGTTGATCTCGACGTCGTCGTGGCGGTGCATCGAGAACATCGGCGGTGGGGGCCCGCGGCGGATCCAGAGGCCGGCGGGCATCTCCTCGACTGCGTCGCTGAGCGGCCACTGTGTCATGCCTGCACGGTAGACCATCGCCGGCAGGATACACCGTAGGATCCTGGAACTTTCGCCAACGATCCCGGGAGACCTCCGACCCTGTGCGGCTCTAGCGTGGGGGCATGACAACGACGTTCGTGAAGAATCCCAAGATCACCCTCATCGGCGCCGGCGGTTTCGTGTTCCCGTTCCGGCTCATCGGGGACATCCTCTCCTTCCCCGCGCTGCGCGATTCGACTCTCACCCTGATGGACGTGAACCCCGACAAGCTCGGCCCCGTCGCCGCCGCGACCCGCGAGCTCGTGGACCACCACGGCTTCCCGACCACGGTCGAGGAGACCACCGATCGCCGCGCGGCGCTCGAGGGGGCGAACATCGTGATCATCACCTTCCAGGTGGGCGGAGTGGAGTCCTATAAGCACGACGTCGAGATCCCGCGGAAGTACGGGATCGACCAGACCGTCGGCGACACCGTGGGCCCCGGCGGTGTGTTCCGCTTCCTGCGCTCCGTGGCCGCCTACGACGAGATCGCGGCCGACGCCCTCGAGGTGTGCCCGAACGCCACCTTCATCAACTACGCGAACCCCATGGCGATGGCCACCGCGTACCTGAACGCGAAGGGCTTGCGCACCGTGGGGCTGTGCCACAGCGTGCAGGGCACCACCCGCATGCTCGCCCGCACCCTGGGCGTGCCCTACGACGAGATCTCCTACCGCTGCGCCGGCATCAACCACCAGGCCTGGATCCTTGAGTTCAGCCGCGGCCAGGAGGACCTGTACCCGCAGGTTCGCGAGGTGATGGCTGCGAAGCACCAGCGCGGCCGCGGCGCCGAAGACCTCGCCGGTGACGATGGCGATCACTCGGAGGCGGCCGACGCAGCCAGCACCTATGAGGGCGGCAACGAGCAGGTGCGCACCTCGATCATGAACGCCTTCGGCTACTTCCAGACCGAGTCCAGCCACCACGCCTCGGAGTACCTGCCCTACTTCCGAAAGACCCCCGAGCTGGCCCGGGAGTTCATCCCCGAGCGCTGGGACTACTACGAGATCTGCGCAGCCCATGACGACCAGGGCGACATCGACACGCAGCTGACGAAGCTCAAGGCCGAGCTCGCCCCGAGCGTCGAGTACGGCGCGCAGATCGCGAACTCGATCGTCTCCGGCACCCCGAGCGTGGTTCACGGCAACGTGCCCAACGGCGGCGCCCTGATCACGAACCTCCCGGACGACGCCTGCGTCGAGGTGCCCTGCCTGGTCGACGCCCGCGGCATCCAGCCCACTGCCATCGGCGACCTCCCGCCGCAGCTCGCTGCGCTGAACCGCACCAACGTCAACGTGCAGACCCTCGCCGTGCGCGCGGCGCTCGAGGGGACCGTGGAGAACGTCCACCACGCCGTGGCGCTGGATCCGCTGACCGCCGCTCTGCTCACCCTCGAGGACGCCCGGGCGATGACGGATGAGCTGCTCGCGGCGCATGCGGACCGGCTGCCGGAGCGACTCCAGCAGCACTGATCCACCCCCGTCGTTCGTCGCTCAAAGGAGAGTGAATTCGTGAGACCCCCGCAGATCGGACGCCGCCAGATCCTGGCGGTCGCCGGCATCTCGGTGACCGGTGCCCTGGCCGCATGCAGCGGCCAGGACACCGGCACCCAGCACCTTCGGCTCTCGTCGTGGAACATCCCCATCGACCTCGAGTCGTACCAGGCGATCGCCGATCGCTTCGTCGCAGACCACCCGGGAACGTCCGTCGCCGTGGAGGTGACGACGGGTTCGTTCCATCAGTGGTTCATCACGCGGCTCGCCGCGGATCTCGCCCCGGACATCATCCGCATCACCCCGCAGCAGATCGGCCGGTATGCCGCCAACGGCAGCCTGCTCGATCTCTCCCAGGCGATCCCTGCCGACTACCAGCAGGACTGGAGCGAACCCTTCTGGGCGATCGGCCAGCGGCAGAACGGCATCTTCGGCGTCTTCCAGCACACCGACAACTTCATCACCTACTACAACCGCGCGGTGATGGAGCAGATCGGGGTGCAGCCCCCGACGGCGCTCGCGGACGCCTGGACCTGGGAGCAGTTCCTGGAGGTCTCCGCCGAGGTGAAGAAGGCGACGGGCAACTACGCCTTCTCCTACGGCTGGAGCGGCCCGGACACCGCCTACCGCTGGATGCCGCTGATCTACCAGAACGGCGGCGCATTCCTCGGCGAGGACGGACTCACCCCCTCCATGGACTCCGACGAGGCGATCGAAGCGCTCGCCTTCGGCCGCCGGTGGTACGCCGACGGGCTGGTCAGCCCCAGCAACATGAGCAAGTCCGGTGGCGGGCACGTCGACTTCGACCTGTTCACCACCGGGCAGGTGGGCATGGCGCTGACCAACCCGGAGGCGATCGCAGCGTTCGACGAGGCAATGCCAGGGGAATGGGGGACCGCCCCCATGATCCGCAACAGCGGCGAAGCCTCCGACCTCGGCGGCAACACCCTCGCCGTCACGAGGTCCACCAAGCATCCCGAACTCGCGGCGGAGCTCGTCGCCTACATGACCAGCCGCGAGAACATCCAGGAGTTCTGCCACCACGGCAACTGGATCCCCTCCCGCACCTCCCTCAGTGCGGAGGACATCGGCTACGCCGACCACGAGGACGTCATGCAGCAGTTCATCGACCAGGGCACCACGATCCCGCTGTCGATGGTGAAGGCCCAGTCGGGCGAGTACTTCAGCTCGCTGAACACCGTGTTCGCCGACTACCTCGACCTGTGCTTCCTGGGGCAGCTCACGCCCCAGGAGGCCTCGGCCCAGATGATGGAGGCGATGCTCAGTGTCACGTCCCGCTGACAGGCGCACCCGCCTGACCCCATACCTCTTCATCGGCCCGGCCGCACTGCTGTTCGCCGCCTTCTCCCTGATCCCGATCATCATCGCGATCACCCTCAGCTTCCAGGACACCCAGACCCTCGGCGAGGGCCAGTGGGTGGGCCTGGACAACTACGCCCAGATGGGCTCCGACGCTCTGTTCCGCACCGCGCTGCTGAACACGCTCATCTTCACGATCGGCACCGTGCCCACGGCGATGGCCGCGGGCCTCGCGCTCGCCGTGGCGCTGAACCGCCCGCTCCCCGGCCGCGGAGTGCTACGGGCGATGTTCTTCGTCCCCATGGTCGCCGCAGGCGTGGTGGTCGGCGTGATCATGTCCTGGATCTTCAACGTCGACTACGGCGTCGCCAACAACGCCCTCGCTCTGCTGGGGATCGACCGGATCCCGTGGCTGACCTCGCCGTCGATGGCGATGTTCACCCTGATCCTCGTGGTGGTGTGGACCCGGATCGGGTTCTGCATGGTCATCTACCTCGGCGCCCTGCAGTCGATCCCCTCCGAGCTCAAGGAGGCCGCGGCGATCGACGGCGCGGGGCGCTGGGCACGCTTCCGCTCCATCACCGTCCCGATGCTCACCCCCACCACCTCCATCCTCCTCATCCTCAACGTGGTGTTCTCGATCCAGGCGTTCGACGTCATCTACGTGATGACCGGTGGCGGCCCGGGCTTCTCCACCACGGTCCTCATCCAGTACGTGTTCCGCTCCGCCTTCCAGGACGGCCAGATGGGCTACGCCGCCGCGCTCGGCCTGGTCCTCGTCGGAATCCTGCTGGTCTTCACCCTGCTGCGACAGCAGGCGTCCAAGAGAGCGGAGAGCTTCCTGTGAGCACCACCCTGGGCCCGGCAGCGTCGCCGGCCACGACGACCCCCACCTCGCCCGCGCGAGCACGCCGGGCGCGCACGTCGCCCCGCCGCTGGCTGCTGTTCGCCGTGCTCGCCACCCTCGCGCTGCTGATGATCTTCCCGCTGTACTGGATGGTCATCTCCGCGCTCACCCCGGGCGGGCAGTCGCAGAGCTCCGAGTTCTACCTGTGGCCTGCGGAGCCGAGCTTCGCGAACTTCTCGGAGGTGTTCTCCACCCAGCCCGTGTGGCGCTGGATCGCGAACTCGACGTTCATCGCCGTGGTCACCACCGCGATCTCCGTGTGCGTCTCGCTCGGAGCGGGCTACGCGCTGGCGAAGTACCGCTTCATGGGCAAGGGCCTGCTGTACACGGCGTTCCTCATCACCATCATGATCCCCATCCAGGTCACCCTGGTGCCCTCGTTCCTGGTGGTGGCGCGGCTGGGGCTCGTGGACTCGCCCTGGGCGGTCATCCTGCCCACGGCCTTCGACGTGGTGGGCATCTTCATCGCCCGCCAGTTCATGCTCGCCGTGCCCAACGCCCTCGTGGAGGCGGCCCGCGTGGACGGCGCCGGAGAGTTCCGGGCCTTCTTCTCCGTGGTGCTGCCCACCTGCGGGCCGCTCATCGGGGTGCTCGTGATCCTCGCCTTCATGGCGCGGTGGAACGACTTCCTGTGGCCGATGGTGGTGCTGCAGGGCAACGAGAGCCTCACCGTCCCGGTGGCGCTGTCCACGCTCACGAACAACCCGGCCTTCGCCTCCCCGTGGGGCGCCGTGATGGCAGTCGCGACCGTGACGGTGCTGCCGATCCTGGTGGTGTTCCTGGCGTTCCAGCGGCAGTTCGTGCAGGGGATCTCGAGCACCGGGATCAAGTGAGGCGCAGGGCGATCAGCCCTGCTCGAGCTCTCGCCGGGCGGTGTCGAGCACCGCGTCCGTGAGCGCCTCGAGCAGGGCCGACGGCGTCTTCGCCACCTGCCAGTACAGGGCAGAGGTGACCGGGTCCCCGCCGAGCGCGATCAGCTCGCCGCTCGCGAGCAGGGGCTCGGCCTGCATGGTCAGCAGCATCCCCCAGCCGAGCCCGGCGACGACCGCATCGGCAAGCTCGTGGGTGGAGGGCACCAGGTGGCGCGGGGCGAGCGCAGGATCCACGCCCTGCCTGCGCAGCCACGTCGCCTGCAGGTCATCGCTCGCGTCGTAGTCGATCCGCGGGGCCCGGGCGAGGACCTCCGGGCCGACGGGACCGCTCGTGTTCCCGGCCCAGCGCTCCCGCCACGCGGGGGAGGCGACCGCGACGTAGACGATGCTGCCCAGCGGCAGGGAGCGATATCCGGGCGGGGCCGACGGCGCCGAGGTCACGGCCGCGAGGGCCGCACCGGTGGTGAGCAGGCGCGCGGTCTCGTCCTGATCCTCGCGCTGCAGCTCCAGCTGTGCGTCATGCTCCCGGGCGAACATCGCAAGCGCCGGCACGAACCAGGTGGCGAGCGAGTCGGAGTTCACCGCGATCCCGATCCGGGGATGCTCGCCCTGCGCCTCGAGCCCGAGCGCCGCCCGCGCCTCCTGCTCGAGGAGCGCCTGGCCGCGGGCGAAACGCACCACGACTTCGCCGGGAGGAGTGAGCCGCACCGGCTTCGCCCGCACCAGCAGGCGCTGGCCCAGCTGCTGCTCGAGCAGCTTCAACCGCTGGCTCACCGCCGACGGGGTCATGTGCTGGAGCCGGGCCGCGGCCTCGAGCGTGCCCTCCTCGGCGACGAGGCGAAGCGTCTCCGCGAGGGAGGGATCGATGCGCATCCCCAGAGCGTAGATGAAGCACAGCTTCAGGTGGTGCAGGAATGCTCGCTGGTGCTTCATCACTGGTGGCTCTAACGTCAAGCGGGTGACCGCTGCACTGCACGGCCTCCTCGCCGGCCTCACCCTCATCATCGCCATCGGCTCCCAGAACGTGTTCGTGCTCCGTCAGGGCATCCGACGCGAGCACGTGCTGCCCGTGGTGGCCGTGTGCATCGCCTCGGACGCCGTGCTCATCACGGCCGGGGCCGGCGGGCTCGGCGCCCTGGTGCGGGCCGTGCCCGAGGTGGTCGTCGCCGCGCGCTGGGCCGGCGTCGCCTTCCTCCTCGGCTACGCGGCGCTCGCCGCGCGCCGGGCGCTGCGCGGCGGTGAATCCTTGCAGGCCGACGGGGCCGGGCGCGGGAGCGGGCTCGGCGCCGTGGTCGCCACCGCGCTCGCGCTCACCTGGCTGAACCCGCACGTCTACCTCGACACCGTGCTGCTGCTCGGCTCCATCGCCTCCACCCACGGCGCACAGGCGTGGCTGTTCGCCCTGGGGGCGGTGGTCGGCAGCACGATCTGGTTCACGGCGCTGGGGTTTGGAGCTCGAGGGTTAGGGCGGGTGCTGTCGAGTGCAAGGTCCTGGCGGGTGCTCGACGGGGTGGTGGCCGTGACGATGGTGATGGTCGCCGGGATGCTGGCGCTCGGATGATCTCCTGGCTGCCATCGCTGTCGCGTTTCCTGCCGGGCTGATCTGACACCGTGCCTCGCGATCGGCTGCGCCGCTCGTGCGCCGGGCTCGAAGCTACTCGAAGAAATTTAGAGTAGTTGCGATTAGATTCGAGCTGACGCCGATGGCGACCCCACTCCTCATCGGAGTGACCATGTAGCACGTGGGTCGCGAGGCGCCTTGCCTTCCCAGCGGACCACACCGCTCGCGCGCATCTCTTCGAGCAGCGCGCGCGCCCAGGGGCGGGAGTGTCCGGTTGCCGCGACGATGTCCAGGGGTTTGGTGGGATCTGCAAGCCCGGGGAAGCGGCCGGGACTCTCGATCTCGATGTGCGAGGGGAAGATGCTCGCGCGGATGTGGCCCCCTGCCATCGAGTAGTTGCGGTGCACGACGGCATTGACCAGGCCCTCCAGCCAGGCATCCTTCGGAACGAGGGGCTGATCGGTGAACCGTCCACGGGGGCCGAGGATCCGGAGTTCGATGACGTTCGCCCCGTTGACCTGCGAAACGGCCAAGAGCCCGGCGCACGCCACGGCCGGAGTGAGGAGCACGAATGCGAGGCGGCGACGTGATGATGGCGTGCGTGAGCCGGGCGGAGGGTGGCGTCACCGTCGAGGTGTGACCTGGTGAGTCGCCAGCGGCTCACTCCTGGAGATCGCTCTTCCGCTTCTCGTAGTCGAGCATCATCCGGTGGGGGAGGGGACGATTCTGCGCAGCCATCTCGATCGATTCCCGCACGGTCCGGAGTCCCATGTTCCCGCGTGCGTCGAGGTTGAGATCGGGGCGTTCGAAGAAGGCTTCATAGAGCGGCTCGGCCTCATCGTCCTCGAGCATGTAGTTGTCGAACAGGATGGCGAGCGGGGCACCGCGCTTCGAATCGATCCGATTGATCGGCGCTCCTCCGGCAAGGAGGCGGCGCAGCAGCTGAGCATCTTGCTCCGGCTCGAACTCATCGTTCGTGAGGAGGACGTGCAGGACCGTCACGCCGCTGTGGGTAACGATGCCCGGATCTGCGCCGTCATCGAGGAGCCTGTTCGTGATCGCGACACGAGCGTCAAGGTCGGGGTTCACGAGGGCGCCGAAGAGGACTGTGTCCCCGGCCGCTTCCGAGCGGTACGTAGGAGTCGTCGCCGGATCGTAGGCGGCGAGGAACTCCTGCTCGTCGGCCTCTTCTGCCAGGAAGATGGGGTTTGCCATGAGTCTCCCTCGTCGTGGAATGTCCGTGCACCCTAGCTGGTGCGGGGCGTGACGGCGCGGGCGTGGACGGGGAACCATCTCCGCTCCGGTTGTCACACCCGTGGAGTATCAATGGTGCTGACCCTCGACTCCACGGAGCTGATCACCATGGCACTCTCCCTCATTCCCTGGGACGTCCGCGAGGAGCACCGGGGCCGGCACATGTTCCGGATGCTCGAGCGCGAGAGCCTGCGCCGCGATGGGCTCCCGTGCGGTACCCAGGAGGATCTTGACCAGCTCCAGCAGTGGAAGAGCGGCCTCGCGGGCCTGGGCCCCGGCGTCGTCGTCGACTATGTGCCCGAGCATCCGCAGGGGTTCGTCCTCGTCTTTGCCAGGGAGGGCGAGGATCTGATCAGGATGCCCAAGGGGTAGCCGGCCGGGAGGCTACGCTGGCTGCAGCCCATGACGGTCCGGGGCGCTCCTCGCGTCGGACCCCACCGCAGCGAGGGAGCAGTCGGATATGCATGCACGGCGAACGCGCGGAGGATCGGAAGCACTCGAGGCCTTCACCCAGATCATGGGACGCAAGCACGTCCTCACCTCGGCGCGCGCGACCGCCCCCTACGCCACGGGTGACCGCTTCGGGGCGGGCGAGGTGCTCGCCGTGCTGCGGCCGGGATCGCTGGTGGACATGTGGCGCGCCCTGCAGGTGTGCGTGGATCACGACCTGATCGTCATCACCCAGGCCGCCAACACCGGGCTCACCGGTGGCTCCGGGCCCGGCGATCAGGACTACGACCGCGATATCGTCATCCTCTCCACGCTGCGGATCGACCAGATCCATCTGCTCCACGATGCCCGTGAGGCGATCTGCCTGCCCGGCTCCACCCTCTTCGCACTCGAGGAGACGCTCGCCCAGCACGGGCGCGAGCCGCACTCGGTGATCGGCTCGACCTCGATCGGGGCAACCGTGGTGGGCGGCATCGCCAACAATTCCGGCGGCACCCAGATCCGCAAAGGCCCGGCGTACACCGAGCAGGCGATTTTCGCGCGGGTCGATGAGCACGGGAAGATCCAGCTCGTGAACCACCTGGGCATCGATCTCGGTTCCGACCCCACGCACATCCTGGACCGGCTGCAGCGAGGCGAGTGGGAGGCCGCCGACGTCACCCCGCCGCCGCCTGACTCGACCGGCACCGCCTATGCCGATCATGTGCGCCAGCTCGCCGGCACCCCGGCCCGCTTCAACGCCGATCCGACCTTCCTCCATGAGGCCTCGGGCTGCGCCGGGAAGTTGATGGTGTTCGCGGTGCGCACCCGCACGTTCCCGCTCGAGAAGGACAAGGCGACCTTCTATATCGGCACCGACCGTCCGGCGGACCTCGAGGGTCTGCGCCGCACCTTCCTCGCCGCGGACGCCCCTTTGCCGATCTCCGGGGAGTACATGAGCGCGCACGCCTTCGACCTGGCCGTGACGTATGGGAAGGACACGTACGTCTCCCTCAAGCACGCCGGCTCCCGCACCCTGGTGCGCATGTTCGCCCTGAAGAGCTGGGCGAACGGGGTCCTGGCGAAGGTTCCGGGGCTGGGGCCGTCGGTGGCCGACGCGATCTCCCAGAAGCTGTTCGCCCTGGTGCCGGAGAAGCTCCCGGCGCGCCTGGTCGAGCACCGCGACCGGTACGCCCATCACCTGCTGCTGGTGGTCAGCGGCAGCCAGCGGGAGGCGACCGCGCAGCTGCTGACGGAGTTCTTCACCGCGCCCGAGCACGAGGGCGCGTTCTTCGAGTGCGACGCCGACGAAGCCGAGAGCGCCACCCTGATCCGCTTCGGCGTGGCCAGCGCCGCCAGCCGCTTCTTCGTCATGCACCGCAGCGAGGCCTCGGCGATGGTCACCTTCGACGTCGCGTTGCGCCGGGACGACGAGGACTGGCTCGAGGTGCTGCCCCCACAGATCGCCGACCAGCTGCTGGAGAGCGTCTACTTCGGGCACTTCTTCTGCCACGTGCTGCACCAGGACCACGTGGCGAAGAAGGGCGTGGACCCGGTGGCGCTGAAGAAGGAGATGACGGCGCTGCTCGTGGACCGCGGCGCCGCCGTGCCCGCCGAGCACAACTTCGGGCGCATCTACCCGGCACCCGAGCCGATGATCCAGCACTTCCAGCAGCTCGACCCGCTGAACATGTTCAATGCCGGGGTCGGGGAGACCTCGGCGCGGAAGGGGTGGGCGTGAAAGCGGCGATCCCGGTAGACGGAGGCACCCCATGAGCATCGACCACCTGCTGGCCCCCGACGCCCGCCTGGAGAAGGTCGCGAGCGGATTCACCTGGGTCGAGGGACCCGCGTGGATCCCGTCCCGCGGCGTGCTCCGCTTCAGCGACATCCCCGGGAACCGGGTCCTCGAATACTCGGAGACCGCTGGCACCACCGCCGAGATCAGCACCGACGCCGAGTACACCAACGGCCGCACCCTGGGCCGCGACGGCGCGGTCATCGAGTGCTCTCACGGCCGACGGGCGGTGCAGATCGACCGGGCCGCCTCAGAGCCGGACGCACCGTATGCGCCGGAGATCCTGGTGGACCGCTTCGGGGACGCGCGGCTGAACTCCCCGAACGACGTGGTCGAGAAGTCCGACGGGACGATCTGGTTCACCGACCCCTCCTACGGCATCAAGCGACCCGACGAGGGGCATGCGGGGGAGGAGGAGTACGGGGACCGGTACGTGTTCCGCTTCGATCCGACCGACGGCTCCCTGCGCCCCGTCGTCATCGATGTCGAGGCGCCCAACGGCCTCGCCTTCTCCCCGGACGAGTCGATCCTGTACGTCGGGGACTCCTCACTCTCCCCGGCCGACCGCGACCACCCGAATCCCGCCCGGCCCCGGGGTCACTCGATCCACGCCTATGACGTGGTCGAGGGGCGGCATGCGAAGAACGGAAGCCCGCTGGTGGAGGTGAGCCCGGGCCTGCCCGACGGCTTCCGCGTCGACGGGGAGGGGAACCTCTGGTCCTCCTCCCTCCGCGGCATCCAGGTCTTCACCCCTGGCGGCGAGAAGCTCGGCGAGATCCCGGTGCCGGAGAAAGTCGGCAACTGCTGCTTCGGCGGGGCCGACGGGCGCACGCTGTACATCTGCGGCAGCACCAGCATCTTTCGGATCCGCACCCGCGCCCAGGACGCCGCCGCGGCACGGCGCGCGGGCTGAGCGCTCGCGGGCACCGGGCTCAGCCCGCCCGGTGCTCCTCCTGGAGCCACTGCGCGAAGGTCATCTCACCGACCAGGGCATCAGCGGGGTCACCCCGCAGCGCCCCGGAGGCGAGCCCGCGCCCGTAGGCGCCGGGGAAGCGCGCCTCGAGCACCCGCCGGGAGGTTCCGTCGTGCGCAGAGAGGCGGCGGATCATGTCGGCGAGCGTGTGCTCCTCGGGGCCGATCAGGTCCTGCGCGCGACCGGTCGGGGCGGCTTCGGCGGTCCGGATGAGGTGCTCGCCCACCTCCCGCGCGGCGACGGGCCGGGCCAGCAGGCGCGGCGCGATCGTGAGCGGGCCGAGGGAGGTGCGGGCGCTCATCTGCTCGGCGAACTCGTGGAACTGGGCCGCCCGCGCGATGGTGTGCGGAACGCCGGAGGCCTCGACGGCCCGCTCCTGGGCGAGCTTGCCGGCGTAGTAGGACGCGTCAATCCCATCGATGCCGACGATCGAGAGCACCACATGGTGGGCCACGCCCTGGCGCGCTCCGGCCTCCAGCAGGTGACGGCTCGTGGTGCGGAAGAACTCGGTGGCTTTCTCGCGCGAGAGCGACGGGGTGTTCAGCGCGTCCACGACCACGTCGACGCCTTCCAGGTGCTCCTCGAGCCCGGCACCCGAGAGCACGTCGATGCCCTCGCTGCGGGAGAGGACCACCACCTCATGTCCCTGCGCCCGTGCGGCCTGGACCGCTCGACGTCCGACAACTCCGGTGCCCCCGGCGATCGCGATCCTCATGGCAGTCCTCTCGTCCTGCCCAGCATCGTCGTCTCGGGGCGGAGCGGGGTCAAGGGCGGTGCGGCTCTGTGGTGAACCAGCTCGAAGAGAAGGACTCCGCCGACCCCTGCGCGGATCTGCTTCAGCTGGCTGTAGGCCCGACGGGGATCTCCTGTCCTCGCCCGGCGAGGCGGTACGGGTCGGCACTCGCGTCGAAGGCAGTCTTCGTCTGCTCGCGCAGCTCGGTGAACCAGGCTCGGTAGGAGTCTGCGGGGCTACAACCCTCACCCGACCCACTCCAGGACTCGAGGTAGCGGCGGATCAGCGTCGACTGGCCGGTGCCCGCCTTGCCGGTGAGGAACAGGTGGTGGCCGGCATGGAGGTGGTCGAGCGCGGTCTGGAACTCGGTGGTGATGGTGAGAGGAGTGGCCGACGGGGCCAGTGCTACCGACGGGGTGGGTGCGGCCGGCGGGGCTGCGCGGACCGCATCGGCCGGGCGGCGTGCATCCGGGCGCGCCGGGCAGCGAGTCGGTGGTGGTGGCGGCGACCGCCCTCGGAGATCCCGCCGACGGCGATGCCCTGCGCACGGGCCCAGATACGCGGCTCGGGCGAAACCTACGTCATCACTGAGAGCAGATGCGTGCTGGTCGAGAACGGGAACGCCTGACGCCCTGCGGTCGAGCGAGCCCGCGGATCGGACTCACTCCGTCCCTGCGGCCGTCTCGGAACTACTTGAAGTTTTTTAGAGTAGTTGCAAGTAGCTTCGAGTCGGCGTGCGCGTGGCTGGGTGATCGAGTGGATGCCGAAGCGGAGCGCGCGGCCGCAACGCGACGCAATGGTCATGGCCTCCTGCTTCGAGGTCACTACCGCATCGCTCAGGCGACCTGGACCCTGGAGTCGCCGGTGACGTACTCGAGCGAGAGCCCACCACCGACGGCTTCGAGATAGCCGCGGATGGTTCCGACCTTGGCGTTCTCCAGGTCGCCGTGCTCGATTTTGGAGACCTGTCGCTGAGAGACACCGATGCGGTCGGCCAGCTGCTGCTGGGTCAGCCCGGCATTTTCACGGAGCTCGCGGAGACGGTATGCGCGCACCTCGGCGAGCAAGCGCTGCTTGTGTTCCTCGACGCGCGCGCGATCCACCGGGTGCTCGGCGAGGAAGTCGTTCAATGTCATGGCCATGTCCGTCATTCTCCTTTCTGCGTGCGGAGGTGATCGTCGAAGAGGTCGTCTGCCACGGGTATGTTGCGCTGGTACCAGCGCTTCCAGCTGCCTGCCTTGTCTCCAGCGACGAGCATTATCGCGTTCCTCGTGGGATCGAAGGCGAAGAGTATTCGAAGCTCTGATCGTCCAGAAGAGCCTGGGCGGAGCTCCTTCATGTTCTTGTGACGGGACGTGCTGACCGTGTCGACCAAGGGGCGACCCAGGTGCGGCCCCTGATCCTCCAGGATCTCGATGGCGGCGACCACCTGTGCCTGCGAGTCCTCATCCAGCGAAGCGAGCCATCCCGCGATCAGCTCGATGTCGACGCTCCACATGAAGCAACTTTAGAACCTCCAGGTTCTGGGGTCAAGGTCCCGGGAGGGGTGCGGCGGTGCTTCGTGAATGGCCGGGAGGTCAGGGCAGGGAGGGAGGGGGCGTGGTGTGCAGCCGCTCATCGAGCGTCCTGCGCAGCTGCTCGACGGCATACCCCAGCTCGATCCGCTCCTGCTCGAGCCGCAGCCCCGTCGCGCTCAGCTCGCGATACAGCTCGGCCTCCGCAGCTGTGAGGTGCGTCAGCACGACCTGGCTGCGCTCACCTCCGGATCCTGTCAGTTCCTGGTGCGCGTCGAGAGTGGCTCGATCCATCAGCACGCTGCGGACATCGCTGTGGTGATGGCGGGCCCTGTCGAGGATCCGCAATCCGTCAGCATCGGTATCGCCCCAGTACAGGACGGGTGCTCGCTGGATCCATGGCACAGCGAAAAGTTCCGACAGGTTGTAGCCGGTCCCGCCCACCGCCACGGTCCCTGGCAGGTCCGGCAGCACCTGCACGGTCTCGGAGTTCTCGCACACGATCACCACGCGAGGGTGAAGCCTCGTCGCAGCGAGCGCCTCCGGATCCATGCGGCTCGATCGGGGCAGGCCCGGCCGCTCGGCACGTGACGGGGGATCGAGCACCACGAGATCGTGGAAGGTGGGCGCGGGCCGGAGCCCCAGCTCGGTAGAGCCATCGGCCCGCGCGGCGCCGACAAGTCCTTCGACCACGGCGCGATGATCCTTCAACCACTTCGTGTGCATCCCGGGCAGCGGCACCTGACGGATCCGGTAGCCGCTGCCGGGATGAGCGAGCAGCCAGGCAGCGGCCCGGACGCACAAGTCCGCATCGACCGATGGCATCTGCAGCCACTGCGCTCGGCGACGCGTGATCGCGGTGGCCACTCGGGACCGCAGATCCGAAGAAGCATCGTCCGCGAGCGTCATCGCCGCGAGAGCCTCCACCGCCGCCTCCGCATGTCCGAGGAGCACCGCCCACTCCGCTCGAGTCGCCTCCCCGGCGAGCCGACACAGCGCCCCTGCCTCCCCGGCCTGCCACCGCACAGGAACCAGCTGGGTACCCAGGTTCGCCCAGCGCCGCTCCTCCCACGCCACGAACTCAGCCAGCAGGCCGGTACTCCGCCACGCATCGATCCAGGTGTGGGCGCTGGTCGGGTCGGCGAGCGCCTCGGCGCCCGTCGGTGGATGCAACGGCACCGAGACGGCCGCGCCCGAGGGATCGGCGATCCACGCTGCGGTGTTCCGTGCCCATGCCTGCTGCAGGCGCTTGCGCACTTCCTCCGGGAAACGCATCACGCCTCCAACTCGGCGAACGTCACGGCCGCGAGATGAGAGGTGCTGTCCGCACTCTTGGCCACCACGGCGGCACCGCCCACGTATTCCTCGATGGTCTGCAGCATCTTCAGCGGCGTGGCCAGCAGCATCTGGAACCCGAAGGAGCGGAACACCTCGAGCCCGGCGCGTGTGTAATGCATGTCGGAGTTCCCGAAGGCTTCGTCCAGCACCACCGAGCCATACGCCGGCACTCCGTCGGCCGACTCCATGAGTTGATAGCGCAGCGCTGCAGCCAGGCAGAACGTCACCAGACGTTGCCGCTGCCCACCCGAACGGCCGCCCGCACCGCGGTAGACATCCACCACCGTGCCGGATTCATCGAGCTCACGCGCCTCGAACTCGACGTGCCGGCGTGTGTCGAGCACGCGACGTCTCCAAGAGACGTCGCTGGTCTCCGCACTCCCGAGACGGCGCAGAAGCGCATCCATCCGCACATAGCGGTGCTCCGCCTGGGCGATGGTCTCCTCTCCTTGGCCGAAGGCGCCCTGTGTGATCTCCAGCAGCGCGGTGAGGAAGTCCCGTACCTCTTCGGTGTGCTTCTTCTTCACGACGATGGTGAATCGGCCCAGGTTCTCTGCCGCTACTTTGCGGGTGCGGGCTCTCGGGTGAGGGCCTCGTAGTGGAGCGTCTCGGACTCTACCGGGGTGAGCATCCCGAGAGAGCCGTGGAGGCGGCGGTTGTTGTACCAGTCGACCCAGCCGGCGGTTGCGAACTCGACGTCCGCGAGAGTCCGGAACGGGCCTGAATGGAAGACGGTGGTGCGTATGCACTCGGTCTTGTAGAGCCCGCTGATCGTCTCCATCAGCGCGTTGTCATATGCGTCGCCGACGGTCCCGATCGACGGGGCGATGCCCTCGAGGGCGAGGTGCTCGGTCAATCTGATCGCGGTGTACTGGGATCCCGCGTCGCTGTGATGGGCTGGCAACACCGTACCGCCGATCCTTCTGTCGGCCGTCGAGCATCCGGAGTTCCGCACTCTCATCGATCTGATCACCCACCCGGGCGCTGCCGTGGACGCGACCTACGTGGACGCGCTCACGTCGGAAACAGCGGGACCGGAGCACCGCGAGGCGAGGAGCTCCGGTCGCGGCCGCTGAACGTCACGGCACCCCGGCTCAGGCCGGGTCGACGCCCTTGCCGGAGGGGGAGACCAGGATCTTCACGGCCGTCTCGTTGCGATGGATGAGGGTGTCGAACCCCTTGTCGATCAGGTCCTCGAGCTGGATGCGCCCGGTGATGAAGGGAGCGAGATCGATCTTGCCGCTCTCCACGAGCTCGATGACCGCCGGGTGGTTGTTGACGTATCCGATCGATCCACGCAGGTCGATCTCCTTCATCACCAGCTTGTGCATGTCGAAGTCGGAGCGGTGGCCCCAGATCGAGATGTTCAGCAGCACCCCGGTGGGTCGCAGCGCATCCATCAGGGTGTCCAGCACCGCCTGCACGCTGGTGGCCTCGAAGGCGATGTCCGCGCCCTTGCCGCCGGTGAGGTCGTGCACCTCCTGGGCCACGTCGACTGCGGCCGGGTCCAGTGCGTGATCGGCGGCGCCGGAGTCCAGGGCCTTCTGGCGGCGCAGCGAGGAGAGCTCGGAGACCACCACTGTCACGCCCAGGGCCCGCAGCACCGCACCGGTGAGCAGTCCGATGGGGCCGGCGCCGCCGATCACGGCGATGTCACCGGCCTTCGCGCCGGAGCGCTGTACTCCGTGATAGGCGACGGCGAGCGGCTCGATGAGCGCGGCCTGGTCCAGCGGGATGCTGGGATCGATCTTGTGGACCCAGCGGCGACGGACGGCGAGCTTCTCGGCCAGACCGCCTCCGCCGCCGCCGAGGCCGATGAAGTTCATTCCCTCGGAGAGGTGGTAGTCGGTCGAGTCCGGACCGGTGTCGGTGCCGTCTTTGAGGATGTAGGGCTCGACGACCACCGTGTCACCCACCTCGAGGTCGGTGATGCCCTCGCCGAGCGCCGACACGACCCCGGAGAATTCGTGGCCGAGCGTCACCGGGGCCGTCTCTCCGGTCCAGGACGTCGGCGTGTCCGGGGTGGGACAGAAGATCGGACCGTCCAGGTACTCATGCAGATCGGTGCCGCAGATCCCACAGAAGGCGACGTCGATGAGCACCTCGCCAGCGCCGGCGGTGGGTTCGTCGATCTCCTCGATGCGGATGTCCTTGTTGCCGTAATAGCGTGCTGCGCGCACGGTGATCAACCCTCTCGACTTCGCTCTCCGGTCGCTTCTCGCCCGGGGAAGTGATGGCATCGATCGTAGCGAGCCGGATGAGATGCGGAGGGGGACCAACGTCGCTCAGAGCGGAGCGGCACGATGACCTGAGGACGACAACCCCCGACGAGATCCGCGATGACCGCTCATGAGCGCAGAATGGCCCGGCATCCTCGATCCCGAGGTGATGAACGAGAGCATCGTCGAGGCATCCCACCGCCTCGCAGACGCCGGGAAGACGGGCCGCTGGGACGTGGTGATCGACCTCCTCGAGTCGGGGCAGGCGCAGAACGCCAACCAGTGGCGGTTCGGCGGGACGTCCTGGTTCACCCCGCTGCACCAGGCGGCGTGGCTCGGCGCTCCGGTCGAGGTGGCCGAACGACTGATCCGACTCGGCGCGTGGCGCTCGCTCCGGACGGCCGGCGGCGCCCGAGCGGTCGATCTCGCACGGAAGCGCGGCCACCACCACCTGCTCGAGATCCTCGCCGTCCCGGAGCCGACCGAGCGGGAGCAGCAGAAGTTCGCAGCGTGGGATCAGCACGTGGCCGACCTGATCGCGGAGCGCACCCGGAGCCTCGATCCCGTGCGGTCCCGCCCGGTGCCCACCGAGGTGATCGCTCTGGACCGGCTCGAGTCGCTCTGGTTCCCCTATCCGGGGGATGTACGGCGGCTTCAGCATGTCGCTCCAGGAGGACCGGCTCGTGGTGGCGAGCTGGAGCCGGGTTGTCGACGGCTCCGGGTAGAGGCACGTCATCACCGAGAACGGGTGCGAGCTCGTCGAGGAAGGGTTCGTCTGAGCCGTCGTCGGCACGTCGGCGTGCTCGCTCCTCCCACCTGGTCCGCCGCTCCCGCCGCGCGTAGCCTGGGGGCACCACGACAGGGAGGCCTCGCCATGACCGTTCGCTCCGGAGATCCCACGCACGAACCGTTCCCCGGACCTGGGGAACCGCCCATCCCGCAGCTCGAGGACGATCAGACGACGGCGCCCCGCCCGGAGGAGGAGATCGCAGATCAGCTGCGGTCCGAGCCCGCTCCGGACGGCCGCCCGCACGACGGCTGACACGCGGCGCACCGCACGAGCCCAGGTCGTCGCGGCGGGACCATGGCCCTCACTCCGGCGCGGGCAGCCAGATCCATCCTTCGTCGGCTGCGGCGGCGGCCAGTTCCGCTGGTGGAGCTATTGCCCTGCCGAGGAGCACCTCCCGGGCGACCACCGCGGCGATCACGGCGTCGAGTGCATCGTCCGAGCCCGCGCACACGTCCTCGTGTCCTGCCCAGTCCAGCCACGGCCAGCGGGCGCTGAGCGCTTCGACGAGCTCGCCGCGCACCAGAGCTCCGGCGGCCTTCTTGTAGCGCTGGGCTCCGAATCCCCAGGCGGCCAGCGCGGCGCCCGGGTAGACCTCGCAGGCCACACCGCTTCCGTCGAGCGGGGTGGGGGTGTCCTGCTCCCGCAGGCGCGCAGCGATCGCTGCCCAGCGGATGGCGGGGTAGGCGATCTTGTCCGCTGCGACGCTGAGAGGCGTCTTGCCCACCCGCCTGCGCACCTCGAGATCCGTCTCTCGGAAGAGAACGGCCCGACGCCAGTCCGGTCCGGTGTCCGCCGGGGACTCGAGGTCGCCCGCCTGGTGCCCGGCGACCAGGTCGACGAAACGGCGTGGCCATCCGAAGGGCACGTCCACGCCGGCTTTCGAGGCGGGAATGATCGCCGCGAGAACGTCGTCGTCGCTCGCCCCCACGTGGACGTCCTCGATGCGGACCACGTGGTTCTCCTCGCGGAGCACCGCGAGACCCGTCCTGCGCGGGTCCGCCGCGAGATCGATGCCGGCGACGAGCCGAGGGGCCACCGTTCTCACCCGTCCGACCGTGAGAACCGGTTCGTCATGTGCGTGCTCGCGGTGGCGAGGACCTCGCCCAGCAGCGCATCCGTCGCGGTGCGGATCTGCTCGGCGATCGTCGTGTTCGCCACGGCGAGCAGGCCCGGCACCGCGGCGTCGTCGGCCGACGATGCCGCCGCGGTCGCCGCGTGCACGGCGACGTGACCGAGGGCCAGGGTGCGCTGCTGGTAGCGCTCGATCGCGGGGATGATCTCGGCGTGGTGCGCATCGGCCAGGGCGGCGATCAGCCGTGAGGTCCAGTAGAAGCTGTCCGTGCTGACGGTGCCGGTGGTGGTCGTGAGATAGGCGGGTGCCTCCTCGACGTTCGTGAACATCGGGATCAGCGTGGTGAAGGGGAGCGAGGCGTAGGCGACCCACTGCAGCGCGCGATGGGACGGGGGCAGGTCCGGGCGGATCTGCAGGATCGCGAGCGCGTTGTGGCGGTTGATGCCGATGGGGCGGAACGCCGTGCGCTCCGCCGCGGTGCCGCGGGCGGAATACGGGTCGAAGACCGTGCCCTGGTAGTGGGAGCTGAGCACGTCCTTGACGTCCTCGATCGTGAGGAGGCGCTCGGGCCGCCGGCTCCACGGGAGATCGTCCGAGTCCGGGCTCGCCCCGGGCAGGCCCGCGTCCCAGTCCTCGCTCCTGGGGTTCAGGGTGCGCTGCATGGACCAGGCGCGGGGTGTGTTGTAGACGTGGTCCGCGGGTGAGTGGGAGCCGAACGCCTCGCGGGGGTTGAATTCCGACGGCGCCGGATCGTCCACGTCCCGCTGTGTGAGGTCCAGGTGGTGGGTGGTGAGGAACTCCCGCAGGTCGGGGCTCGCCAGGTGGTCGCGGCCCGGCCCTTCCGCGTCGTCGAGGTCGAAGGAGTCGATGCCCAGCTGGTTCGGCATCGTCACGTAGTGGTCCTCCGGGACGCGCCGCGCGGTCCAGTGGTGCCCGCCCACCGTCTCGAGCCACCAGATGTCCTGCTCGTCGCTGAAGGCGATCCCGTTCATCTCGTAGGTGCCGTGCTCTCCGAGCAGCGCGCCGAGGCGCTCCACCCCCTCGCGGGCGGAGCGGATGTAGGGGAGGACCAGCGTCACGAAGTCCTCCTCGCCGAACCCGCAGGGCGCGCCCGTGGCCGGGTCGTGCTCCACGAGCGGATCCGCGCCGAGCACCCGCGGGTTGCTGGTGATCGTCTCCGTGGCGCTCATGGCGACGTTCGCCGCGTTGATGCCGGCGCTCGCCCACACCCCGTTGACCCCCAGCGCATCCGGGATCGCGGTGTATCGCAGCGGCTCCTCGGGCAGGGCGATCGTGCGCCTGCCGATCACGGAGGTGTAGGTGCGGGGCTGCTCGGCCGGCTGCACCACCACGACCCGCTTGGGATCGAAGGACCCTTCGCTGGAGTCCTCGTTGCGGGCGACCAGGGGAGAGCCGTCGGCGCTCGCGCGGCGGCCGACGAGGAGGGTGGTGCATGGCATGGGGGAGGGTTCCTTCGAGCGCAGGGATCTGGGGAGGTCCACGGTAGTCCCGGGGCCGACGGTCCCGGTGCGGGCCGCCCGTCTCCTGGGTCGGTCCCGACGCTGAGGAGTTCCGCAGCTCGTGCCACCAGGTGCGCGCACAGCTCGCGGACGTTCTCGAGAGGATTCGACGATGGGCGGACGACCTCGACGCCGAGGCCGACGAGCAGGACGCAGCCTCAACGGCCGATTCGGCCGGGTCGGGCTCTGGCGGCGGTGGGACCGGATCGGACAGATCTCCGTTCGACATCCTCAAGGACTTCCCGTTCGGCACCGGGGATGGTGATTCGTGGTCGCTGCCGGACATCTTCCCCCGCATCTCGCCGCACGGGTGGGTTCCTCCCCTTCTGAAGGAGGGCGCCGATGTCGTCGCCGACCGGGTCGAGAAGGGACTCCCGGTCGCCGAGCGGGTGCTCAAGAAGGGGACACCGCTGATCCCCGACCTGTACGACGCCGGACGCCACTACCTCAACGGCGAGACCGCGGAGGGGAACTTCGTGGTGATGCGCGCGGCGGTCAGCGCGGTCCCGTACGTGGGCGCCGGGGTCGATCTCACCGACCTAGCGACGTCCGCCGATCCCGACGGCTCGATCCTCGACCGTGCCGAGAGCTGGTACGTCGAGAAGCTGAAGGATCCCAACTCCGCCATATCCAGGGGAGAGCAGATCGGCCTGCAGGAGGCGGATGAGCGCGGCATCGAGAACACCTACGTCCGGAACATCTTCGAGGTCGCCATGGGGAGCGGCACGGCGTGGGGGGAGACGAATCTGCATCGCGACGAGAACGGTGACATCAATCCCTGGATGACCTGACCGTCTGCGCAGGGCCTTGCCTGAGGAACAGGCGCTCCGCGAGCGCGACGCCGTGCGGGGGAAGGCATCCACTCAGTGCCTATCGAGGGCCGCGGTGCAGCTCACACTCTGTGCATAGGCCTACAAGTTCTGGATGCCCGGGGAGCTTGGGCGGGTCATCGAGATCCTCGGCAGGAGGTTCCAACGCACCGCAACCCTATGCCGCCAGCGCTGAACTGAGCTCGCGGAAGTACGGGTGCCGCGCCCATTGAGCGCGGTCGCCGATGACATAGAGGCGTCTCTTCGCCCGGCTTGCCGCGACGTTGACCAGATTGACGCTCTCCGACGCCCAGCTCTTCGCCCCTTGCGCCGCGGGGTCGCCGCCCAGCACGAGGAACACGACCGAGGCCTCTTTCCCCTGTGCTCGATGAATGGTGCCCGCCGTGAGATCAGGGACCTCGCGGGTGAGGGCCGCCAGCCGATCAGCCACCGCCCGGAAGGGTGAGATCGCGATGATCGACGCGGGATCAACACAGTGCTCGCGCAGCCTCTCGATCTCGAGGAGCATGCGGGCGATCTGGTTCTCCTGGAGATGGGTTCCCTCAACGGGCGCGGGCTCATCAAGCCATCTGCTCTGGGTGATGCGGGGGCCGTCCGGGCCGTCGAAGAGATCGGGCCGACGGGGGTCATCAAGGGTGCGATCGATGCCGTTGACCATGATCCCGCCGTAGGCCACGTCGTTGCAGAAACTGAACATCGGGTCGTCGCACCGTCGGTGGACCGTGAGCGGAGCGCTCACCCAGACGTCCTCCTCCCCATTGCGCAAGGTGGTTCCGAAGCGGGAAACGCGGTCGGTGAGAGTCTGGACAGATGCCTGCGGCGGAATCCACGTGCCCGCCACCCCGAACGCCTGGGCGATATCGCGCTGTGCCTTGTGCGGCATCGTGACGACGGGTTGCAGCTGAAGGGGGTCGCCGACGGAGACCACTCGCCGTGAACGCCAGATCGCACCGGCGGCGTACTGCGGGCTGGCCTGACCGGCCTCGTCGATCAGGAGCCAGCCGAGCGATTCTCGACCCAGGCCGGTGAACATGCGTGCGTACGAAGCGAAGGTGGTCGAGACCATAGGCACGACGAGGAAGAAGGTCTGCCAGGCGGCGAGCACCTGCTCCGGCGTCAGGTTCCGCGGTGCATTTCCCGCGACGACGTCCATCGCGGCGCCGAGGCCCTTCTTCATGTCCGTCGCGGTATTGGCGAGGAAGTCCTCATGCAGACGCATCGCGGCGAGGAACAGACGGGAGCGCGCTGCATCGAGCTGAGCGTCGAGCCACGGGGCGTGAAGCTCGCGACGGTCGCCGCTCCAGTTCTCATCCGGGTACCCCGCACCGAATCGACCAGCGTCCTCGGTGAGCTTCGCCTGCAACGTGCGGAGCCCGTCGTCCGCGCGAGCGCGGGCCACGGCGGCTGCCTCGGCATGCTGCTCGAGGGTGAGGAGCTGATGTTCGAGCTGCTGAGAGTGGGCTCTGGCCTGCGCGAGATCATCCTCTGCAATCTGTCGGCGCTCCTCGGCGTCTCCGACCTTCGCACGCCAGTCCTTCGTTGCCCGCCCCCAGGTCAAGAGCGTCTCGAGCCATCCGGGTCGAGTGGCGAGGTGGCGGTCCCATTCCTCTGACGCCTTCGCGAACTCGGCTTCCGCGAGCCCGGCTACTGTGTCCTCCTCCGTATAGGCGTGCTGCGCGGCAGTCAGATCGGTGGAGAGCTCGTATTCTCGTCGTACCTGATCCTCGAGTTTCCGGAGGGCGTGAGGGAGCTTTTCGCGACGTTCCGCAGCGTCTCGGCGAAGACGGATCAGCTCCTCTACTCGGGCGGCTTTCGCCTGGAACTCGTCGCGTGCTTCTCGCCAGCTGCGGTGGGCTGTAGCGCCACTTTCCCAATTCTTGAGCAGGGTGAGCATCCCTGGCACAGCGTGAGAAGCGGCGGTGCCCGTTCCGTGAGGTTTCTGGTCGAACCAGAACGAGGAGAAGAACGACCCTCGGTTGCTCTTGTTCCCCAGCTTCGCAGCGATGAGCCCCCAGGCGCGGGGGAGATCGTCGTCGCGGCGAGGTAGTGCACTTCCCAGTGCCGCGGAGGCGATGTCGGCGAAGAACTCCGCGGAATCGCGCCACGGGTCTGCGATGGCGTCCCGGGCGGGGATCTCCGCGCTCACGTTCTCCACGGCGGCATTGTTCGCTGAGGCGACGACCATCTCGAATCCGGTCAGCTCAGGTCGGAGCTGGCGAACCGACCGGGTGTATCGGCCGGTCTTCCACGTGTGGGTGGTCTGGGTGAAGGCGTCTCCAGGACTCTTGAGCTGAGAGAGACGACGAGCCCGTTCCACGACGTTCCCTGCCAGGATGTCCCGCAGCATCGTCGTCTTCCCGGTACCTGGCGGGCCGTTGATGCCCAAAAGCCCCGAGGACGAGGCGAGTTCGCCGAGGGCGCGGTTCACGGCGAACTGCTGGCGGAGCGCGAGGGCGTGCTCGGGGTCAGACGGCCACCGACCTCGAGGAAGATGGCCGAGCCCCGCCTCGGCATCGACAGTCCGATGCGACGTCATGACGTCGATCCGGTGGTCGCGGCGCAGCTCCCGCTCCGGCGTCAGATACTCGCTCAGCGCTGCCGGAACACCTCCGCGGCGGAGATCCTTCTCAACCTGCGCGAGGTCTTCGAGGAAGAAGCTATTGAGGAAGTCGTTGTCGCTCGCCTGCGACTCTTCACGCACCCGGGACTCGATGACGATACGTGTGCTCGCGAGCTCGGGAATCGCCTGAACCCCCGCTGCACGGTGCGCGACCCTGAGGAGGGCGAACAGGGACTCCTCATCGTGGGGGAGCGGCTGATCCGCACCATAGAGGTCTCGACGGGCCCCTTCGACCTCGTCGATCGTGTCGCGGAACGCGCTCGCAGCGTCGGGGAAGTCGGTCGCCCACTCGGGACCGCGCGAGGGAGACCCGGCCTCGAGCTTTGCGATCGCCCACGGCGCAGATGCCAGGACGGACGAATCGATCGCCAGAACTCCCTTGTGGTCGAGCACCACGGCGGCGCACGCGCTCTGGCCCGAGCGGCGTGCGTCGTAGGCGTCCCGATCCTCGCCGAAGGCACGGTGGAGGAGCTGGAAGGTGTCCTCGAGCTCGTAGACGCCGAGGTAGACAGTGTGCTGCCACGATTTCGGGGTCTTCCCCCGCTGTGGCGGAGGGGCGAGTGTCACCCAGGGCAACTGCTGACCGGGCTGCCAGGAGACGACCTGCTTGTCTCCGGGGCGGGTCGATCGCCGAGTCGGCTTGGGCACCGATTGCGGACTGAAGAGTTCGAGCAGCGTCCAGAACTGCAGGATGCGCTGTCTGTCGGTCGTGTGAGTCCCCATCCCCATGGGGCGATTCTGCCTGACTGATGGGACGAATGAGGTGCAGGTAACGGTTCCGGCGCGAATCGGCCCGGGTCTGCTCTCCCCATTGAATCCGACAACTGTTGCAGGACCGAGACCGCCACGCTGCATATCCGTCATACGGCACGCCTATTCTGCGCTTGACAGCCCGTCGCCTCCGATCGGGCATCGTGAGGAGCGGCAGGGACAGTGCAAGAAGATGACAGCGCGCTGACGGAATTCGATGACGTGCAGATTGAGCCTCTCAAGGTCACCGAGGATCCGGTCTCTGAGCTCCAAGGGGTCTCGGAGTCGCAGGGACTGGAAGCTGAGAAGTTCGCGATCGAGTTCCTCTCCCGTGTGATCCGTCTGAGGGGCGTGCGGATCGATCGCGAGCATTTCCTGCGTTCTGAGCTGCATCGACGTGGCATCAGCAACGAGTCGATCGACGCGGCGGTGGCAGAAAATCCTGCAGCTTCTGGCATCGGGATCGAGATGCTCGATCGCATCGCAGCCGAGGTCGTCGAGTTCGAAACGCGGAAGTCCACCGCGATGTCCTTCGCGGCGGGTATTCCCGGGGGATTCGCGATGATCGGCACGATCCCGGGCGACATCACCCAGTTCTATGTGCACGCGTTCCGCATCATGCAGAAGGTCGCGTACGTGTACGGGTGGAGAGAGTTCCTCTCTGATACGGACCACGTCGACGACGAGACCCTGGGCAAGCTCACCGCCTTCCTCGGAGTGATGATGGGCGTCGGTGGTGCCTCGGCGACCGTCACCAACTTCGCGGCGAACATCGCCCGACCCGCGATCCAGCGTCAGATTGCTGGCGTCGCGCTCACGAAGACCGCCTGGTACACCCCGATGAAGCAGGTGCTGCGGGTGGTCGGCGTGAAGCTCACCAAGGACAGCTTCGCCAAGGCGGTTTCCAAGGCGGTGCCGGTGGCCGGGGGAGTCATTTCCGGCAGTCTCACCTATGCCACCCTCCGAGTGCAGTCCGCCCGGCTCATCAAGCATCTGCGCCAGCTCCCGCCCCCGAACGTCGATGCGGAGGCGTATCTCGCGCGGCTCTTCGTCATCGATGAGGCGGAGGCGGAGCGGGTGGAGAGCTCGTTGCGGGGACGCGGCCTCGGAGCAGTGAGGGAGACCAGCTCAAAGGCGAAGGGTGTTGCGGGCTCCGTGAAGGGCCGAGTGGGGTCCCTTCTCTCACGGCGACAGGCAGCGGAAGACCCGGAAGCCGACGGCGAGGCGTAAGAGTCGCGTGTCCGCTGACCCTGGAACGGAAAACCGTGGGTTTCAGGACGCGCCGTCGGGCAGTTCAATCTGCCGCCTCGTCGAGAGTTGGCTGTTCCATCGTGCTTGCGATTCAGGACGCCGCCATCGCTTAGCGTGGGGCTTTTGTGTCATTGCGAGATCTCATCAAATCGCGGTAGCGAGCCCGGTCGCAGCTAATCGCGATACTGGGGATTGGCGCTTCGAATGTCAGTCTGATCAGGCACACTGTGGTCATGATGCACACTCCGCTGGACGCCGACGACTTGGCCATCATCGAACGCTCACGTTCTGCCTCGTTCATCTCGATAGCTCGCGAGATCGGACAGGTGTTTGCGCATATGTTGGGCGATGGACGCTCCGTGATTGATCCTGCAGAGACGATCTGGACCGCGGAAGCCGCTGAAGATCTTCGGGCCCGGGTCGAGGACAATCCGATCCTCGGAAGCACTCAAGGGCAGTGGGAGAAACTCGACCTCCAACTGCAGGGAGCTCCTCGAGAAGTCGTGCTTCTGGCTGCTGAGCTGGTGCTCCTGCGCGAACACGCGGTACGCAATATCAGGCCCGATGTGCGGTATTCGCACGTCGAACGCGTACTGGCACATGCTGAGCCAAAGGTAGAGCTCCCGGAAACCATTGCCGGGTGGCTGTCGCGCCCGACGAACACCGCGGGTGCGCACGTCGGCCAGGGTTACTTCGGCCGTATGTGGCGGCACATCATCTGGGGATCGAGCTTCGTGCGCTACTGGACGTCCCTTCCCGAGTCCGAGCGGGAGGAGGCCCGCACAGATCCGTGGGCGTTGCAGCGGGTCATGCTCGCCTCCGGCGAGGACGAAGCCGAATTTCGCAACGCGATGCAGTTCCTGGCTCGACCCGACGCGTTCGAGCTGATCACCGCGGCTGACATGAAGAAGCGCATCCGGAATGGACTTGCCGACAGGATCAACGGTGGGTCCGGCGCCGGCCCATATGACATCGATCGTGACCTGCTGGAGATCCGTCTGGAGCTGGCACGTGAGATGACGGAGCCGTTCAACTTCTGGGACTCCGGAGTCAGAGAGCTCTGGGACCCGACCTCGAACGCGGTCGACCCCGAGACGGACTCACCGGCGGAACCTCGGGAGCGTCACTACTGGATGTACTCGCCGGGCGAGAAAGCTTCGGAGTGGGAGCAGTTCTCCTCCGAGGGCATCATGGGGATCGCCTGGGATGAGCTCGGCAATCTCTCTGCGTATCCCACTAAGGATGCCGTCCGCCGCGCGCTCGATCCAGGAGGATCCGGTGCGTCCAAGATGAATGCACGGCTTGCGGTATGGCAGTTCCAGAACGAGATCGCGATCGGCGACATCGTCTATGCCAAGCGCGGACGGAAGGAGCTCGTCGGCCGTGGCGAAGTCGTCTCCGACGCACGGTTCGAGCCGGAGCGAGAGTCCTACCAGAACCTTCGCTCAGTCAGGTGGACCCATATCGGGTCGTGGGAGCACCCTGGGGATGCCGTGCTCAAGACTCTCACCGACATCACGAAGTACCCGGGCTACGCGCAGAAGTTGGAAGCGCTCTTCGTGGGAGTGGACGATGTCGAACTTCCCGTGACCAGTACGGACCACCTTCCGGCCTACGGCATGGCGGACTTCCTCGATGACGTCTATCTGCCGAAGGAGCGTTACGACCGGCTGCGTTCTCTGCTCTGGCGCAAGAAGAACGTCATCCTCGCCGGTCCGCCCGGCGTCGGCAAGACGTTCGCTGCAAAGCGACTCGCGCAGT
Organism: Brachybacterium paraconglomeratum; assembly: GCF_039541415.1. GTDB lineage: Bacteria > Actinomycetota > Actinomycetes > Actinomycetales > Dermabacteraceae > Brachybacterium > Brachybacterium paraconglomeratum_A. The sequence continues at coordinate 150,877 of NZ_BAABGE010000008.1, read as the reverse complement.
CGATCATGGGACTGAAGGACCCCAGCCGGATCCAGGTAGTCCAGTTCCATCAGAGCTACTCGTACGAGGACTTCATGATGGGCTACCGCCCCAACGAGGACGCTGGCTTCACTCTGACCGAGGGTCCCTTTTATCGGTTCTGCGAGGAGGCGCGGGCTGATGACTCCGACCGTCCCTATTTCTTCATCATCGACGAGATCAACCGCGGCAACATCTCCAAGATCTTCGGGGAGTTGCTCATGCTCATCGAAGCCGACAAACGGGGCCAGGAGCTGCGTCTGCTGTACAAAGACGAGCACTTCTCCGTTCCGCACAATGTGCACATCATCGGCATGATGAACACTGCCGATCGCAGCCTCGCCGTGCTGGACTACGCGCTGCGGCGACGCTTCGGCTTCTTCGAGATGCGACCGGGCTTCGACTCGGACGGCTTCACGCGCTGGCAACGAGGCGTCGACAGCCGAGCGTTGGACAGCCTGGTCCGGACTCTCATCGATCTGAACAAGGTCATCGCCGAAGATCCAGCGCTCGGGCAAGGCTTCGCGATCGGCCACAGTTACCTCACGGGGCCTCTGGAGGGTGAGGACCTCGAGGAGTGGATCCAGTCGGTCGTCGAGGACGAGCTCATTCCTCTGCTCGACGAGTACTGGTTCGATGAGCAGGCGCGGTCGGCAGAGTGGGCGGAGAAGCTGAGGGCCGTAGTCGCATGACTCCCGGCCCGATCGCGATCCGCAACATCTACGTGATGATGGCGTATGCCTTCGGCGCGATGCGCGACGAGGGCAAGGACCGGATCGCCTCCGAGCCATTCGACCATCTTCACGACCTGTTGGCAGAGATCCTGGTGCGGGGCGTCGGCGCTGAGGTGAAGCGCGGCCTCCACCGCGACTACCGACGCAACCGGGAAGATCTTGCCACGGTGCGGGGCCGGATCGACATCACGGGAACGATCGCGACACGTTCCACGGTGAAAGGGAGACTGGTCTGCGAGTTCGACGAGTACGAGATCGATACCCCGCACAACAGGGTGTTGAAGTCGGTCATCGTCCTCCTGATCCGAAGCGGTCAGATCGCAACCTCCCGTAAAGGCTCGTTGCGACGCCTCCTGCCCTACCTCAATGAGGTCACGCTGATCGCTCCGACCTCGATCCGCTGGGCGACCCTGACCTACCACCGCGCCAATGTCAGATACCGGATGCTCATGGGCGTCTGCGAACTGATCGTGCGCGGGCTCCTCCCCACGAGGGCCTCGGGAACAACAGACCTCGCCGCATGGATCTCGGACGATGCCATGAGCACCCTGTACGAGAGGTTCCTGCGCGAGTACTACGCCTTCCATCATCCTGAGCTCTCTCCCCGCGCTTCTCACCTGGCGTGGGACTACGACCATGAGAGCGCCGTCGGAGCAGCGCAGCTTCCGGCGATGCGCACGGACGTCACCTTGCGACGTGACGGTCGAGTACTGATCATCGACGCGAAGTACTACAGCCAAACGCTTCAGTCCCGATGGGAGAAAGAAACCATCCACTCGGGGAATCTTTATCAGATGCTGGCGTACGTGAAGAATGCGGACATCGACCGTTCCGGGGCGATCAGCGGCCTGCTCCTCTACGCGCGCACGGGCGCGAGCACCCAACCCGACCTCGACGTCATGATCCAGGGGAACCGGGTTGGTGCTCGCAGCCTCGACCTCGATACTCCTTGGGAGGAGATCAGGTCCGAACTCGAAGGTATTCTTCGCTGGCTTGACGCCTGATGCCGAATCGCCCGGGAAAGATGCATGATCAGGTGGGGTGGAGCCGCCAGGCCGGGAGCCCGACTCAAGCTAGATTCGTAGCCAGGATCGAGGCGATCCTCCGCCGTAACAGCGGATCCACTACATAGAGATACGTCCCCCGCATCCCCCGCGTGAGCAGCACCCGGTACACGTTCACGATGTACCGCAGCAGATCCTCATCAGAGGTGGTCTGCCCCCGCATGGTGTTGTTCGCCTTGCCCTTGGTGTCGAAGTAGTTCTCCTTGTCGGCGACGAGCATCCCGGTCTCCGGATCGATGCGCAGGTCCCCGCCGATGATGACGCCGGCGTAGTTGAGGTCGTAGCCCTGCACGGTGTGGATGGAGCCGACCTCTTCGAGGGACGTCTTCGAAGCGATCCAGTCGACATCGGAGACGTTCCAATCGAGGGCGACGCCGTCGAGCTCGATGTCGTGCAAACCGGACTTCTTCTTGCTGCGCCACTTCCATGCATAGCCGGCAACGAGCCGGGCCAACCCATGCTCCTCGTCGCGGTCGCGGATCCTCTGGTGCATCTTCCCGAGGTCGTCGAACAGCTCGAACTCGTACTCCTCGAGATCGGGGACGGTTTGCGGGGGAGTATCCGACAGGAGAGCGCGGGCGAAATCGAGGTACGCCTTGCCTCCCTTCACACGCATCTGCGTGTCGAGCGGATACAGGCGCTTGTGTGTGCGGGCTTCGTCGAGCACTCGCTCGAACACTTCGGGTTCGATGTCGATCGGTCGGACGCTCTGCGCGGTGTCCAGCAGCAGGATCGTGTGGCGCGTACGACGACGGATCCAGTCGAGCTGGTTGATCGCCAGATCGTCCTCGCCGAAGAGCCGAAGCGTGGTCTCCCTGTATCGCTTGGTGAGCGTCCCGTGAGCCTGGGCGCCGCGCTGGGTGAGCCGGTGTGCCTCGTCGACCACAATGACATCGAAGTCCTCTTCTGCGTCGGCGACCTCGTAGGGGGTGAGCACTTGTGCATCCCGGAGCGCCGGCACCTTCCGGAACACCCTGCTGATGGACTTCCGCAGTGATTTCTGTGGGATGACCAGGCCGATCCGGAGCCCGGTGAAGAGCTCGCGGTTCCCCTCGACGAAGAGGTCGGAGAACATCGAGTCGCCTTCGACCTCGTCGGTGGGGTCGAAGTCGGCGAGATCCCGCATGAGCTTCATGAGGTAGATGCCGACGATGGTCTTCCCGGTGCCGGGGTCCCCTTGGATCGCTGCAAGGGTGCGGACCTCTGGGTGGTGCAGGTCCTGGACGAGGCCCTCCATGATGTCGAGCACGGCGATGCCCTGCTCGGTGTTGAGTGCCTTGTAGGGGGAGAGCTTGAAGAGGTCGGAGTTCTCGATTTCGGGAATCGATCGCTCGAAGTATCCGCGCGAGCGGAGCTCCTCGAAGATCTCCTTGAAGGTGTCGTTGTATTCGCTGCGCTGGAAGTAGTCCTGGTTGGTGATGCCCTCGTTGCGGTTCAGGACCTCGTACTTCCCGTCGCCTCCGAGCAGGCGGATCAGGAGGGACTCGAGGTCCAGGCAGGCTGAGCCGTTGAATCGATCGTCGAAGACGATTCGGACCTCGCGCAGGTGCTCCTTCTGCTCGGACTTGAGGTGCTGGCGGATCCGTCGGTCCGCGCTCCCGGTTTCACCGACGTAGATGTCTCGGCCGTCCTCGAGGAGGTATACCACGGGCCAGTTCGAGAACCGGGGGAGCCGTGCCCGGGCCTCCTCTACGGACTCCGGCGAGAAGCGGAGCTCCTCGATCTCAAAGGCGGTCATATTTAGTGCTCCGACCCTTTGCCTTCTCGACGGGATACTTCGTGCCCGTGCGCTCGAGCTTGCTTCGGATGATCTGCTCGGGATCGAGATCGAGTTTGTCCGCGAGGAGCAGAGCGTAGGTCAGGACGTCAGCTAGCTCGCCGGCGACGTCGTCGAGGTCGGCATCGTCGCTCCACTGGTAGCACTCCAGCAGTTCCCCGGCCTCGATGTTGATCGATTTCGCGAGGTTCTCCGGGGAGTGGAACTGCTGCCAATCGCGCTCAGCCATAAACGCGCGGAGGGTCTCGAGCAAAGATTCGCTAGTCACGTCTGCAACCTAACATTCACGCGACCGGCTCGCCGTGCAGAGTCTCGTCGGAAGTGGGCGTTCTGCGGTGAGATACCGGCGCGACCAGCACGAAAATTGGCGACTTCCATCAGCGGATGCTTTCGCCGTCGAGCTGCGCAAGCATCGCCAAGCTTGTGCGGTAGTCCTCTGCCTCTGCATCTGTACGGAACTCGAGCACGGAGACCTGCCGTCTCTGCAGGCTGTCCAGCACCTCGGCCGGAGTGACACGGAAGAACTCCTTGCGGGGATTCACCTGGTTCAGCCTTCGTTCGGCGAAGTCCTTGTGCAACGACGCTTCGATGGTCACAGCGTCGTCGGAGAAGAACAGTGCGTGGACGTCGAAGGTGAAGGGGACGGAGGCATCGCCCAGTTCCCTGACTCTGTCCATCGGGTCGAGGCGTCGCGTCATCCCGATCTTCACGACTCCCTCCCCGAACGCGCCGATGTTGGAGATGACGTAGACGTAGCCGGCGCGGATGTTCGCAGCGCGGTAGTCGGCTTGGGCGATCTCCTCATCGATCTTGCTGAGCTGGGCTTCGAGCGCGTCGGCCCCAGCGTCGTCGCCCGCGGCGCGGAGACGTTTGATCGAGTTGAGGTAGTGGGTGCGCTCCTTCTCCAGCCGTTCTTTCTCCGCGCGCAGTTCCTGCTCGGCTTTGCGCTGCTCACGCAGCTCCTCGCGCCGTTCCCGTTCAAGAGCCTTCTCCGCAGCGACAGCCTCGTGATGACGTGCCGCGAGTTCGATTTCCTGGAGCCGAAGGTGGTGGTACTTACCGTCGACCGCGAGATCGATCATCGTCCCCTGCTTCTCGATCTGCTCCTTGGCACGGGAGAGTCTCTTGATCGCCGGAGCGAGGTTCCCTGTCTTCACCGTCTTGACCGCATTCTCAGCTTCCGCGTTATAGGCGCGGAGCATGATGCGACGCATCTGGTTGACGAACGTCTTCCCCTTCGCTTGCGAGTTGTTGAAGACGAAGTTCGACGTCGCGTGGATGGCTCTGTCGTACTTGTTGCTCTCCTTGATTTCGGCGCGCAGGCGCTCGAGGTTGCCGGCGAGCGTGGAGGAGGCCTCCGCGACGTGCTCATAGTCGAACAGTCCTCTCGCCTCGAGCTCCACACGGTCCCGGGCGACGATGATGTGCTGTTCGACGGAGGCAAGTTCTCCTTGTGCTCGAGCAACCTGCCGCTGGACTGCAGTTAGTTCGTCACCCACTGCGCGCGCTTCAGCAGCGGCACTCTCGCGTTGTGCGACTTCCTGTGCGCGAAGCGCGTCGATGCGAAGCGTGATCTCTGCCGACTCTAGGCCGCCGTACTCACGAGCTACCTCTACGAGAGCTCTCACGCGGGCGCGAAGCTCCCTAGTCTCGGACTGGAGTTCAGTAGCAATCTTCTTAGCCGAGAACATCGTGATCTTGGCGTCGGCGGCACCGGAAGCCTCAGCGGACGCTTCGGCTTCGAGCGTGGAATTGGTCTGCGATGCCGGCGATCCCTGCTCAGTGACAGTAGTCGTTTCGGGTCGGGCTTCGACATCGTGCTGCACGGTGGGGGAGGCAGGCAGTAACGGGTCGTCTCCGCGGATCCCCTGGTCGGTTACCGCATCACGCCAGCGCGTTCCATCCCACCAGCGCGACTCGTGACGCCCTGACGGGTCTGAGTACCACCCCGGGGCTACGGTCCCCTGCTCGCTCATCCTTCTTCTCCCTTTCGATTTTCATTAGAAAGCTTTCTGCCTGTGTGGCGACAATCCCCGGACGCGGCGTCGGCTGCCAGCTGCGCTCGGGCTGCGCGCGTCAGGTCCACCATCGCGTCAGGCTCCGACCATGCGAGCGAAGGCCTCTTCGGTGATGATCGGGATCCCGTAGGTTCGGGCCTTTGCTGCCTTGCCGGACTGTGAGTTCGGATCCGCAGCCACCACCAGCGCGGTCTTCTTGGTGATGGTGCCGGGGACGTAGCCGAGCTCCCGCGCGAGAGCCTCCCACGAGGCGCGATCACGGATCATCGCGCCGGTGAAGACGATTCGATCGCCAGGAGAGAGAGCAATCCCCGCAGTGCCCAGCCGCAGGGCCGCCACGTGCCCGTCGGGAACGCTGCCGTGCTCAGTCGTGCCGGACGCGGCGAGCGACCGCCTGCTGGTCGCGGTCTCGAGCGCGCGGTCCACGTCCACCTCCTGCAGGCCCAGCATCGCGGCGATCCGGTCTAAATCACCGCGTTCCTGGTTCGTGACCACGTTGTCCTTGAGCGCGATCTCCGCCAATGCCTCGAGATAGCGCGAATGAAGGTCCAGCACACCGCCACGAGTCAGACCAAGGTCGAAGGCGACTTCGACCAGCTCATCCTTTTCGTGCTCGGCGAGCACGCCGTCCAGCAGTGCGCGCTCGAGGGTCTCGAGGTAGGAGTCGATGCGGGAGTCCGCCGTGCGAGGCATCCGCGAGAGGATTCTGTCCAGCCAGCCGTTGGGCCGTGCGGAGCGCGCTGCGTCACGGGGCAGCACTCGCACTGAGTCGGAGGCGAAGAGGGAGGGCCAGATCTGCGCGGAGCTGAGCTCATGCTCTTCCTGCCAGGGGAGTGCACCGCTGCCCTCGACCAACGAGATGTAGTGCCCGAGCAGAAGGGCCGTGGCACGGGCGTCCGCCATCGCGGAGTGGGCATCCACGAGGTCGATGCCACTCGCTGAGCAACAGTCCGCCAGCTTGCGGGACGGAGCCTCGAGGAAGATGTTCGACCACTGCATCGTGCACAGTCCGGTGAGTGGCAGCAGGGTCGGGGCCACCCGCGCCCGCAGCAGCTCCGCCTCGAGGAAGCGTAGGTCGAACGGAGCGTTGTGGGCCACGATCGTGCGGCCCTGCACACTTTCGATCAGCGATGGAGCAAGCTCAGAGAAGCGGGGAGCGCCGGCCACGTCGGTCGCAGTGATCCCGTGGACATGCGAGTTCCCGATGTCCCGCCCGGGATTCACGAGTGAGGCCCACTCACGTTCGATCTCTCCAGATTCCGAGACCTCCACGACCCCGATCTCGAGGATTCGATGGTGCTTCGCCGGAGAGAATCCGGTGGTCTCGAGATCGATGACTGCATAGCCGGGCACGGCGCCTCCCTCTGCTCTGTTTCTCCTGGTCAGACTGATCCTGTCATCGACTTCAGACAGATGAAGGAGAAATCTGGTCTCGAGGAGATGACGATCCTGCGGAGGTGCGGGCTGACTGCTTCGAGCGGTTCAGTCCCCGATTTGGCCCCCTGTCGTTTCATCAGACTCCCGTTTGGGCCGCTAGCGTTGACCTATGTCTGCTCAGGGACCCCTCATCACCTCGGCCGCCAACTGGCTACGGGAAGCGCTCGTACAGGTCGACGGCGATGTCGTCCTCACGAGTCCATTTCTGTCATACGACGTGTGCCGCCAGGTGGCATCCGCCGCTGAAGGTTCGTCCCGGTCCTGGCGGCTGATGACAACACTGGACCCCAGCGCTGTCGCGAATGGATATCTCAGCGTCCAGGGTATGCGGGCACTCCACCAGGCAGGGGTCGAGATCCGCCACGTCGACCGGCTCCATGCCAAGTGCTTCGTAGTCGGAACCCGGGCAATGCTCGGGTCCGCCAACCTCACCGGCGCCGGACTGGGCAGCAGTGCCAGCCCGAACCGGGAGCTTGGGGTGGAGCTCGACCTGGAGCAGTTCCATGAGGCGCTGGAATCGATCACCGCGTGGCCCTCGCGAATTGTCAGCTCGGAAGACCTGGTCCAGCTCGAGAAGGACGCACAAGGCCTGACCAGCGCTTCCTCTCAGTCGCAGGCAGCGCCTCCCGACGCCCGTTCTGCTCTCCAATTGGCGGAGACACTTCTGGCGGATGCGCGGGACGACGATCGAACCCTGTGGCTGAAGCTTGAATACGGTGCACCCAAGCGTGATGGCTGGAGGGAACCGTCGTTCTTCGCCAGCCCGAAGAAGGGACGGCCTGGCTTTCGACCGGGTGACCTGGTGTTCATCTGCGCCAAGGAATCGAGTGACTGCTACGCAGTCATAGAGGTGACCTCGGAGCCCGAGTTCCAGCCCGAGGACTACGCCGCTGCCGTCGCCGTGGATCGCCCGGGCGACCTCGACCGGTGGCCCTGGGTAAACAGGACCGCACCGCGGTTGGTTCCCGATGATCTCCGAGAACTCAAGTTGCATGAACTTGGCGTCCAGGGCAGAGCTCTTCAGAATGGGCACGTTCGCTTGAGGTTCGACCAGTTCACTGCGGGCGTCCGAGCGTTGGCGCGACTGACCAGCAGGCCATGAGGGTCGACACTGTGAGGAGCGGTCATCGTGATGACCTCGTTCGAGAGTGCTGTGAGAGGCCTACTCGAGGGATCACACAGCGACCGCGTCCTCATCGGGACCACCGGCTCGTGGTCGGGACCTTCCTCGAGGACCGCCTGGTGTGCGCCGCGAATATGTATCCATGGCGGGGCACGCAGCTGGCCGACCTCGGGCTCCTCACTCTCCCCGAGATCCGGCTCCGCGGACTGGGCCGGGGGACGGTGAGGTCCATCTGTGCCGCCGCGCTGGAGCGGGGCCACCATCTCTCATCCAGGATCGGCTTCAGTTAACCTTAGGTCTATAAGGTTAACTGAGGAGGGGATATGGGTATCCACGGCACGTGGCTGGAAGGCCACCAGGCGCCCGACTACCGTGGCGCCACCGCCTCCGCCCGGCGAGGGGGCGACTTCTCCTACTTCAGGCCTGCGAAGCTCGCCGGTCAGGACATCGGCGCTCTCCTCGACCGAGAGGTCCGCGAGGAGGCGTTGGAGGCCTCGGGCCTCGTCACCGCCGCCTCGGCGCAGGTCGATGAGGCGACTCGAACAGGGATATACCCCCTCCTCCTCCGCTCGGAGTCCATCGCCTCCTCCTGGATCGAGCGGGTCGCCGCCTCGGGGCGCGATGTCTCCTATGCCCAGCTCGGGGACCAGCAGGATCACCTGCGCAATCACAACGCGCTGAGCGTGGCCCGCAACGTCCAGGCGACGCGCACCGCCATCGAGCAGCTCGCAGAGCGAGGCGTCTGGGGCGTCGACGACGTCGAGGAGATCCATCGGGCCCTCGGCGTGGTCGGAGCCGCCGAAGGGTTGCGAGCCGTCGACGTGTGGATCGGCGGGCGGGACAGGCTCCGAGCCGACTATGTCGCCCCGCCTCCGGGCCTGGTCCCCGCCCTCGTCGAGGATCTCCTGGACTGGCTGAACGGCTCGGGAGAGCATCCTCTGCTGCTCGCCGCCATCGCGCATCTGCAGTTCGAGTCCATCCACCCGTTCGAGGACGGCAACGGGCGCGCCGGCCGGGCGCTGGTCCATGCCGTTCTCGAGCGCGGGGGAGTGGTGCGTTCGGGCCTCCTCCCGGTCTCCACGGCGATCCGCGCCCGGGAAAGGGAGTACGTGCAGCGCCTCAGCGCCGTCCGTACCGATCAGCCGGAGGACGCCGTCGAGGCGCTGAACGCATGGGTGGCGTTCTTCGTGGCGATATCAGGCGAGGCGTGCGAGCGGATGGAGCGCACCCAGGATGCGGTCCGGCTGCTCGACGCGACCCTCGCTGAGAAGGCGGCCGGTCTGCGCGCCGACTCGTCTGCACGTCGCATCCTCCCGATCTTGCGGGAGCAGCCGGTCATCACCGCGAAGTTCGTCGCCGAGCGGCTCGACGTCTCCCGCGTCGCTGCGCACCGGGCGGTGGACACCCTGGTCGCGCGGGCAATCCTCGTGCCGGGCACGGGGAGATACCGGCGGTCGGAGGTCTTCCAGGCCGATGACGTGCTCCGGGTGATCGACGACGCGAGCTGACTCGCGCCGAGCACATCGCGATCAGACCTCGAGCCCGAGCGGCCCCTCAGCAGCTCCCCTTCGTGCCGGCCCTCCCGCGCCTCACCGCCCGGCGTACACCGCCGAGATCACAGCCGTCGACTCGGGCTCGCCCTTATCCATCGAGCGCTGCACCGTCCAGGTCTTGCCGCGTTCGAAGGTGTCGGCGATGTCCTCGGAGGTCAGCAGCTCGGAGCCGTCATCGCAGCGGTACCAGCTGAACATGCCGTCCCAGTGCTGGTCGTGGTCGTGGGAGATCGTCGTGCAGGTGACGTCGTCGGGCAGGTTCACCAGCAGCGGCATTGGGTCGCCCTCGCGGGAATCGACCTGCTGGGGTGCGGTGGGAGAGTCGAACTCGATCGCCGTCCTGCCGACGGGGTCGACGATGCACTGCACTGTCCCCTCCGCGAGCGCGCAGGCCTGCGCGCCGGCGGCCGTGGGCCCGCACACGAACAGGTCCTCCTGCTCGGAGTAGGGCGAGGCGTACCCGCCGCCCATCTCGCAGAGGTCCTCCTCGACCGCCTCGACGCTCCACGAGTCATCGATCCACATCGTCTCGAACGAGGTGGGGCTGACCTCGGGGCCGGACTCCTCCTCCGTCGGCTCCTCAGCGGTCGACGACTCCTCCGTCGGCTCGTCGGACGCCGCCTCCTCTTCGGTGGTCCCCTCCTCGGTCGGCTCCGCGGGAGTGGTCTCTTCCTGGGCGGTGGGAGTCGCCGGGGAGTCCTGGTCATCGGGGCCGCAGGCGGCGAGGCCGGCGGCGAGAGCGGGAACGGCGAGGAGGGCGAGCAGGCGGCGCGGCATCATGCGCTCATCATGCCTGAGCAGACGTCATCTCTCAGCCCTTCCCGCCGAGCCGGTCCCTGTCCCTGAGCCCGGCCCGTCAGTGCCCGTGCCCCGCCATCGCCGCGACCCCCACATGGTCCTCCTGACCGGGCTCGATGACCACGAACTGGCCCATCATCCCCTCGTCCTCGTGCAGCAGCATGTGGCAGTGGTAAGCATGTGGCAGTGGTACATGTACGGCACGGCCGGATCGGCATAGTCCGCGAAGCGCACCAGCAGGCGGTACCGGACCTTCGGCAGCAGGTAGATCGTGTCCTTCGGTCCCGCGAGCTCGGGCCGCGGGGGAGCGTCGTCCACGGTGAGGATCCGGAACTGGACGTCGTGGATGTGGAAGCTGTGCGCGGGCGAGGTCGATGCGCACCTGCTCGGGCTCGCGGGCACGCCCGCGCCCACGGCAACTTCTACGCCGCTGAGGACCGATGCCGAGGCCCGCATCGGTCCTCAGCGGCGTAGAAGTGACCACTTCGCTGAGCGTCGGTTCCCTGTGTGTCCTTCATCAGCTGGCAGCAGTAGTTGAGCACGTCCGCTCCATATCTACGTCACCTGTTTCATCCTCACTCTCGGCGCATGAGTGGCTCATTGCTGGTGGAGACGCAGCACAGTGCGTACCTCGTCGGCCGGCACCCTGATCACGCCACAGCCCCATCCCGCTCCAACGCATACCGCGCCGACTCCACATCGGTGATCACCACATCCGCGAGCCCCGACCGCAGCACGGCGAGCACCGCATCGTGCTTGCCGGCCCCGCCGCCGATGGCGACGCGCTGGGGGATGGCCTGCAGCTCGGCGCTCGAGATCCCGATCAGGCGGCCATCCAGAGCATTCACGTCGCGTCCGTCGGCGTCCAGCAGCGTCGAGCCGAGCTCGGCGACCACATCCTTCACGAGGTGCTCATCCCCGTAGTCGGAGACCTGTGTGGCGAGCAGGGAGGAGTCGGGCCAACCGCCGATGGTGAGGAATGCCTGGCTGATCCGGCGGAACCGCTGCAGTGTTCGTTGCAGGGAGGGGTGGGTGAGCATCGTGGAGGTGGTCTGTCGATCCGCGAGGAAGGGCGCATAGAGCGGGTAGGTCTCGCCGCTCGAAGCCCGGCCGAGGTTCAGCGCCGCCTCCACTCCGTCCTCCACCCGCGAGTTGCCCACGCCGGTCAGCTGGACCACGTCGGCCGTCGGAAGGGAGTCCACCAGGCGTGAGGCGCGCACCATCGTGCGGCCGGGGGTGGCGCCGATGATGTCGCCGTCCTTGACGTTGTCTCGGAGGAACTTCGCGGTGACTGCGGCGATCGCCCCGCGCACGTCGTCCTCCGTCGTTCCCGAGACGGCGACCGCCAGTGCGGAGCGGAGCGAGAACTGCGAGGCCAGCTGGGTGGAGAGCGTGATGTCCACCGGGTCTCCCAGCGTCGCCCGCACCTCCACCAGCTTCAGCTCGCGGGCGCGCTTGACCATGCGCGAGACGGTGAAGCGGGACAGGCCCACCTCCTCCGCGATCTCCAGGATGGGGCGTCCATGCCCGAGGTGCTGCACGGCGACGTAGGCGTGCAGGACCCGGCTCTGCAGATCCATCGAGGTGCTCATATGTGCACTCTTTCCATCGGGGGCGCTCATGTGGGTAGTCTCTCATGCGGAACGGAAGCGAGCCATCCACTGTCGGAGCGCTCCTCAGATTCATCAGCTGTCCAAGGGAGGACACGAATGCCCACCGGAAAACTCGCAGTCTCACGGCGCAGCGCCGTGGCTGTCGGTGTCGTCGCCATGACGGCGCTCGCCGCCGGCTGCAGCAACAACACGGAGATCCCTGCTCCGAAGACGGTCGACACCTTCGACTGGAAGAACTTCTCGGGGGAGTCGCTGAGCCTGCTCATGAGCGAGCACCCCGTCTCGATCGCGGTGCGGGAGCATCTGCCGGAGTTCGAGGAGCTCACCGGCATCTCCGTGAGCCTCGAGACCCTCAGCGAGACCGACTACATGGTCAAGCTCCTCACCGAGCTGCAGTCCGGCTCCGGCAGCTATGACGCCTTCATGTCCTCGCAGCCCATGAACTTCCAGTACGCGGGAGCGGGCTGGATCGAAGACCTCATGCCCTGGGTGGAGGACACCACCAAGACCGCTCCGGACTGGGACTTCGAGGACTTCTACCCCGCGCTCATCGAGTCCCTGCGCTGGGATCAGACGGAGTACAGCGGCGCCGGCGAGGGCGGGCTCTGGGCCATCCCCGCCAACGAGGAGGGCTATGCCCTCTTCTATCGCAAGGACATCCTCGAGGCCGCCGGCATCGCCGCCCCGGACACCATCGACGAGCTGATCCAGGCCGCCGGGCAGTTGCACGGCACCGTGGTGGACGGGATCGAGATCAACGGGTTCGTCAGCCGCGGCGACAAGACCTACCCCACCCTGAACCCCTTCAGCACCTTCTTCCTCGCCCACGGCGCCACCGACATCGACGGCGGCCAGGCGGCCGTGAACTCGCCCGAGTCCGTCGCCGCCGTCGAGCAGTGGGTCCAGCTGATGCAGTACGCGCCGGTCTCCGCCAGCACCTACACCTGGTACGAGGCGCAGCAGGACTTCATCTCCGGCAACGCCGCCTTCTACATCGACGCCGACCACATGGCACCGGACTTCGAGAAGAGCCCCATCGGCGGGAAGGTCGGCTACTCCCTGCCGCCCAGCGGCCCGAAGGGTCGCGGCTCGAGCATGTGGGTGTGGTCGCTGGGCATGAACGGCGCCTCCCGCAAGAAGGACGCCGCCTGGCAGTTCATCCAGTGGGCCACCTCCAAGGAGTTCCTCACCACCGCGATCGCGAACGGGAACATGAACCCCACCCGGATCTCCGTCGCCGAGAGCGAGGAGATGACCGCGGCCACCGCCGAATGGGGCAACTACAACGAGGTGTGGCAGGAGATCCTCGCCGAATACGCCCAGTGGGCCTACACCCCCTCGTCCCGCTTCCCGGAGATCGGCGACGCCTGGACCGTGCGGATCCAGTCCGCGGTGCTGGGCCAGCAGAGCCCGCAGGAGGCCATGGACGAGGCCGCCGAGAAGATCAACGCGATCATCGCGGATTGAGGAGCGACCATGAGACACAGCAAATCCCTGCCCTACCTCCTCGCGCTGCCGGGGATCGCGGTCCTCATCGCGATCATGTACCCCTTCCTCACCGGCGTGTGGTGGTCCTTCACCGACTACCGCCTCACCGAGGGCGGCCCCTCCTTCAACTTCGGCCAGAACTACCTGGAGCTGTTCACCACCGGTGACGGCCTCCACGCGATCCTGGTGACCCTGACCTACGCCGTCTGCGCCGTGGTCATCGAGGTGCTCATCGGCACCGGCCTCGCCTACCTGCTGAACATGGGCCCCTACGGCTCCTTCTTCCGCATCCTCATCGTGCTGCCGCTGCTGCTGCCGCCGGTGATCGCAGCGCTGATGTGGAAGGTGATGCTCACCGAGAACGGCGTGGCCAACTGGCTGCTCGAATCCACCATCGGCCAGGGCTTCCTCTGGTTCAACGGGCCGGATACCGCGCTCGCCACCGTGATCCTGGTGGACGTCTGGCTCTACACCCCGTTCGTGGTGCTGCTGATGCAGGCCGGACTGCGCAGCATCCCCACCGAGATCCGCGAGGCCGCCGGCGTCGACGGCGCCGGCCCCCTGCGCAACTTCTTCTCCATCACACTGCCGCTGGTGATGCCGGTGCTGGTGGTCGTGATCGCCTTCCGCGGCATCGACTCGCTGAAGATGTTCGACGTCATCTACACCACCACCAAGGGCGGCCCGGTCGACGCGACCACGAACCTGCACGTCCTGGCCTACCTCGAAGGCATCCGCAACATGAACTTCGGCGCGGCGATGGCGATCCTCGTCGTGCTGTGGCTGCTGTGCTACCTGATCTCGTACTTCCTGCTGAAGGCTCGACGCAAGGAGATGTCGGCATGACCCTCACGTCCCCGCGCACATCCACCCCTCCCACCAACTCCGGCAGCTTCCGCCGTCGCCGGCGCCGACGGATCGGGCACGCGCTCGCGATCACGGCGCTGACGGCCTGGTCGATCTTCGCGCTCGCCCCGATCGTGTGGATCTTCATGATGTCGCTGAAGACCCCCGCCCAGGTGGTCTCCAACCCACCGCTGTTCTTCTTCACGCCGACGCTGGAGAACTACGCATCCGTGCTCAGCGGCTCACAGTTCCTCGACCCGTTCGTGAACTCGATCATCGTCACCGCCGGCTCGCTGCTGCTCACCCTCGTGATCGGACTGCCCACGGCCTACGCCCTGGCGCGATTCTCCTTCCGCGGGCGGGAGAACATCGGCTTCGGCATCCTCTCCCTGCGCTTCGCCCCGGAGCTGCTGATCATCCTGCCGCTCTACCTCGTCTTCCAGCGCACAGGCCTGGCCGACAACTACCTCGGCCTGATCCTCGCCTACCAGATCGTCACCCTGCCGATGCTGGTGTGGATGCTGCGCTCCTTCATCGAGGACCTGCCCAGCGAGCTCGAGGAAGCCGTCGCGGTCGACGGCGGCACCCGCTGGACCGCCTTCCGCCACGTGCTGCTCCGCCTGATCGCCCCGGGCCTGGCAGCGAGCCTGATGCTCTCGTTCATCTGGGCCTGGAACAACTACATGATCCCGCTGGTGCTGGCCGGGAAGAACACCCAGACCATCACCACCGGACTCCAGCAGTACATCGGCTACCAGTCCATCGAATGGGGCCCGATGGCCGCCGCCACGATCGTCTCGATCATCCCCGGCATCCTGTTCGCCATCTTCTCCCTGCGCTGGATCGTGGGCGGGCTGACGGCAGGCACGGTCAAGGGATGAGCGCCCCCGCGACCACGCACCCGGACGACCACACATCCACACCTCACTCTGAAGGAGACCGCACGATGACGACCACCCCCGAGACGATGACCGCGAGCGTGCTCACAGAGGCGCTCGAGATCGAGCTGCGCCAGGTGCCCGTCCCGGCGCTCGGCCGGAACCAGGTGCTGGTGAAGGTCGAAGCCGTGGGCGTCTGCGGCTCCGACACCCACTTCTACGAGACCGGGAACATCGGCGACCTCGTGGTGAAGGGCCCGGTGATCCTCGGCCACGAATCCTCCGGCACCATCGTCGCCGTCGGCGCAGATGTTGCCGCGACCCGGATCGGTGCCCGCGTCGCGGTCGAACCGCAGACGGTCTGCCGCCGCTGCGAGTACTGCAAGCGCGGGTCCTACCACCTGTGCCGGGCCGTGGAGTTCTACGGAGCCTGGCCGGTGGACGGCTCCTTCTCCGACTACGAGATCATCGACGACGACTTCGCCCACGACATGCCCGAGCAGATGACCTTCGAGCAGGGCGCGATGGCAGAGCCGGTCTCCGTGGCCGTGCACGCCGTGCGGAATGCCAAGATCACCGAAGGCTCCAAGGTGCTGATCACCGGCGCCGGCCCGATCGGCGTGCTGAACGCGCAGGTGGCCCGGGCCTACGGCGCCTCAGAGGTTGTCATCTCCGATCCCGTCGAGAACCGCCGACGCTTCGCCGAGGCGCACGGCGTCACCCGCGCGATCGACCCGGCGCAGACGGACTTCTCGCAGTTCGAGGAGCACTTCGACTGCTACATCGACGCCTCCGGCAACGCCCGCGCGATCGACGCCGCGATCCCCACCATCCGGCCCGGCGGGATTGCCGTGCTGGTGGGCATGGGCGGGGAACGGCTCGAACTGCCGATCGCGCTCATGCAGCACCGGGAGATCACCCTCACCGGCACGTTCCGCTACGTCAACACCTGGCCCGCCGCGATCGCCCTGATCAGCTCCGGCACCGTCGACGTGGACTCGCTGATCACCGGCCGCTACGGCCTCGGCGACGTCGAGGAAGCGCTGCTGAAGGGCAAGACCGACCCGCTGGCGATAAAGACGATGGTGATCCCGGGGCTGGGTGCCGCAGCCGAGCGGTGAGTGGTTGAGGGGTGTGTGTGGAACAGGATCGGCCGGGCCGTGGGCGCGGCCCGGCTGGCGCCTACGGCCTCGTCCTCGAGCTGTCGCCGCGCACCGCGGTGGGGGAGTTCGCCGGATACTTCACCCGAGTCTTCTCCAGCTTGTCCAGCACGATCTGGTCGGGGTCCAGCTCCAGTCGTATCGCCAGCTGGTAGCAGTAGGTGAGCACGTCCGCGAGCTCGTCACGGACCTCCGCGAGATCCGCGTCCTCGCTCCACTGGTAGTGCTCGAGCAGCTCGGCGGCTTCGATGGAGATGGACTTCGCGAGGTTCGCGGGAGTGTGGAACTGCGCCCAGTCCCGTTCGGCGGAGAAGGCTCGGAGTGCGGTGAGGACAGCGGAGTCGACCATCTGGGGACCGTAACACCTGCCTCGGGTAGCAGTGTTGAGCATCTTTCGCGACGCAGACGCTGTTGATGCGGGCTCGTCATCATGACTCCTCGACTGATCAAAGGCGCCGGCCTTGGCCAGCGCCCTTGATCAGTGGACTCACGTCAAGAGGCCAGCCCTCCCCACGCTCACCCGGCGGTGAGCGACTCCCTCTCCATGCCCACACCCAGATCCGCCGGATACGGAGGCTGCGCCCCGTGCCGGCTCACCGTGATCGCGGCGCTGTGCAGTGCGGTCCTGGCCCAGCCTTCCGCGACCTCTTGGGAGAGGTCACCGGAGCGGACTGCCTGGTCGCCGTCCGCGGTGAGGATCGCGTAGAGCAGGCCCGACATGAAGGCGTCACCTGCCCCGATGGTGTCCGCCACGGTGACCGGCAACGCCGGTATCTCGGCGGTCCACCGGGCAGTGCTGAGCGTGCAGCCCTGGGCACCGCGGGTCACGATGAACAGGTGCACTCCGGAGGCGTGCATCAGGGCGGCGACGGCACTGAAGGGTTCCGCGGGGTACAGCCACTCGAGGTCCTCATCGCTCATCTTGACCAGATGCGAGAGGCCCGCGATGCGCTCGAATCGTCGGCGAGCCTCGTCCCGAGGCAGGCCGAGCGACGGGCGGACGTTCGGGTCGAAAGAGATCAGGGTGCCCGGGTGTGCAGCGGCGAGTGCTGATTCCACCGCGCCTGCTCCGGGCTCGACCACCGTCGCCAAGGAGCCGGTGTGGATGAGCCGGACGGGGTCGAGCGCGATCTGGCCGGGGTTCCAGTCGATATCGAAGCGGTAGGTCGCTGCGCCATCGGTCCCGATCCGGGCCTCGGCGGTCGACGTCCTGTCCGGAGTGACGCTGCCGGCGCGCAGCGTTACTCCGGCCTGCTCCAGATGCTCCCGCAGCGCGTCGCCGTGCGCGTCGGCACCGAGGCAGGTGAGCAGCTCGGTGGCGACTCCGAGCCGGGCCAGGCCCACCGCGACGTTGGCGGGGCTGCCCCCAGGCCGGGAGCGGACGGTGCCGTCCACCTCGCGGACGATGTCGGTCAGAGCCTCCCCGATGACGAGCGCGGCGGGCGTGCTCATGCAGCCGGCTCGGTGAACACGGCCAGGGTGCTGGCGCCCGGGAAGATCTGCGCAGAGATCATCGCGCGGCCGCCGTCCAGCTCCAGGTCGACGCAGGATCTGTCGATGACGAGGTCGAAGGAGATCTCGTCTCGGTCCGTCGCGGGGGCGTAGGGCAGGGTGCGGGTGTGTTCCGGGGCGAACGGCTCGCGATGGGCGTCGCTGCGATCCAAGGAGATGCGGCCTTCGGGATCGACGGCCAGGATCAGGTCACGGGCCTGCGGGCCGTCACCGAAGCGGAGGAAGAGCCGGTGCGCTGAGCGGGTGGAGAGCGTGCCGCGCAGCCTGATCGGCTCCTCCGCGTCGAGCTCGGCCAGCACGGCGGAGGAGGTCGGCAGCTCCAGGTCCAGGGTCCGGATCTCTGCGGGGACGATGAGGTGCTGGATCACCTCGAGCGTGCCGTCGGCCGCGGTGCCCAGCTGGAGCGTGCGGGGGAGGGTCATCGAGGAACGCCACGGGTCCGTTGGCGTGTGCTCGGCGTAGGCCCAGTTGTTCATCCAGCCCAGCAGCACGGGATCACCGTCGACGCCGGAGAAGGAGACGGCGGCATAGCAGTCCGGGCCGAGGTCCAGCGGCTGGGGAGCTGCCTCCGTCGTGAAGCGGCGACCGTCGAAGTGCCCGATCAGGGAGTAGGTTCCGGAGCCTCCGGCCGGGCCGCCGGGGTTGGTGCTGACCACGAGGACCCACGAGTCCTCGCCCCCGCCGGGGGTCGGCACGCGCAGTAGGTCGGGGCATTCCCAGATGCCGCCGTCGAGGCCGGGGTGGGTGAACACCGAGGCGGGCTCCCACGCCAGCAGATCTTGGGACACATGGAAGTGGACGCTGTGGTCGAGAGCTTCGACGGTGACCATCACCCAGCGGCTGCTCTCCTGGTGGAAGAACACCTTGGGGTCGCGGAAGTTCTCCGAGTCGCGGGTGAGAACGGGGTTCTGGGCATAGTAGGTCCAGGTCGCGCCGCCGTCCTCGGAGAAGGCGATCGACTGGGCCTGGATGCCCGGCGTCGTGGGATGAGCGGGCGTGTACGCGCTCGTGTAGAACGCGACGAGCGGGCCCTTACCGTCCGTGGCGCCGAGGCCGGAGGTGTTCTTCGCGTCGTGGACGACGCTCCCGGAGAAGATCAGCTCCGTCTCGGAGAAGGGCAGCGCCACCGGCAGGTTGGTCCAGGTCGCCAGGTCCTCTGACACGGCGTGGCCCCAGGACATATTCCCCCAGGTGCTGCCTTCAGGGTTGTTCTGGAAGAACGCATGCCAGACCCCGTCATGCCGGATCAGGCCATTGGGGTCGTTCATCCAGGTGGCATCGGCAGTCAGGTGATACCTGGGTCGGTGCACGTCAGCGGGAGCGATGGGGGAAGACGTTGAATTCATGATCTCTCTCGATACTCAGGAGGGGTCGGGGGCGGCAACTCGCCGCGGGCAAGGCAGGGCTGGGTGCAGGGTGCAGGGCGCTGGAGGCAGGGGCCTGGGGCCGGCCGCCGAGTCTCAGACACTCGGCGGCGGGCGCTGGGTGGTCAGGCGTTCGCGGAGAAGCGGTCGTAGGCGGTCTGGTAGACCTCGACGACCTCGGGGAGGCCGATCGTGTCCAGCTGGGCGACGTACCCGTCCCACTCCTCCTCGATACCGCCCTTGACGACCCAGGTCGCAATCTTCTCGGTGACCAGAGTCGAGATATCGGCTTCGATGGTGCTGATCCGGTCCAGCTCCTCGACCGAGAGCATGACCGGCGGGTACTTCTCGTTGGCGCGATGGGGCTCGAAGAACTCCGCGATCTGGGCCTGTCGCTCAGCGGCGCGGGGCTCGGCCAGCACGACCGTCTCGAAGTCCTTCGCGGTGATGATCTTCGGGCCACCGGGGGCGCACTTCACCCGACGCTCCTGCTCGGTCTCGCCCTCGCCCACGGGGATCTGCTCGAGCAGGCCGTCCGCGTTGACCTGCTGCGAGACCCCGATCGGTCCCCAGTTCGCCTGCGCGCTCATGACCGGGTCGAAGAGCATGTCCGCCCAGCGCAGCGTCGCCGCGGCGTACTGGTTGGTGCGGCTGATCGCGAAGGCGCCGCGGTTGATCTCCTGGTTGTTGGCGACGCAGGCGCGCTGGACGCCGTCGGGGCCGGGGAAGATCGGCACGATCTCGTACTGCCCGGCCCGCTCGGGCCCGACCACCTCGGGGCCCTCCCAGAAGTAGAACGAGCCCAGGGTCTGCGGATCCGCCTTGCCCTTGGAGACGAACTTGACGTAGTCCTGGGAGAAGGACTCCTGGTCGATCAGCCCTTCGCCGTACCAGGTGTGCAGCTCGGCGATCGCGTCGCGGAAGCCGTCCTTGTTCGCGGTGTAGATGACCTTCCCGTCCTCCACGATTCGGTGGTCCGCGTTGTCGGGCTGCCCACCGATCGCAGCGATCAGGTCGGCGATGGCACCGGTGTCGAGGAAGGACAGCGGGAGCGTGCCGGCCGGCCCGTTCTCCTTGAAGGCGAGGAGCACCTGGTGGTACTCCTCAACGGTCGTAGGCATCTCCAGTCCGAACTCCTCGAGCCAGTCGGTGTTGAGGAAGAGCATGCTGGGGAACTCGACCAGCCCCATCTCCTCGACCGACGGCAGGGTGTAGATGTGCCCGTCCGAGGCGGTGATGGCGGCTTTGATGTCCGGACGCTCTGCCAGGATCCCGGCCAGGGTGGGAGCGTTCTCCTCGATCAGATCCTCGAGGGCGATCAGGGTGCCGTTGGCGCCGTACTTGGCGACCTCGGCATCGGAGAGTCCGGTGTTGAACAGGGCGTCAGGGAGCTCGCCGCTGGCCAGCAGCAGGTTCTTCTTCTCCCCCCACACCTCGTCGGGCTCGTTGTTCCAGGTGATCTCGATGCCGGAATCGGCCTTCCAGGTCTTGACCAGCTCCATCGCCTCGTAGTCCGGTGCCAGCGGCGACTTCGCACCGCCGAAGGTGAGGGTCAGCTCGTCGGTCACGACCGGCAGCCCCGAGTCGGTCAGGCCGACCTCGGTGGAGAGGTCCTCGATGGTGCGCTCCGAGGGACGGGAACAGGCGGAGATGCCCAGCATCGTGACGCCGAGGGCAGTGGCGGAGAGGGTGAATCGACGGCGAGAAAGCATGGCGGTACTCCTTCGTAACGGTGATGCAGTGGGATGGCGAGAGGTCAGCTCTTCAGGGCGCCGAGGGTGGCGCCCTTGATGAAGTGGCGCTGGAGGAAGGGGAAGGCGATGAGGAGGGGGATGGTGGAGACGACAATCATCGAGTACTTGAGCAGCTCGCCCATCTTCTGCGCGGCGGCGGTGCTGTCCATCGAGGCCATGTCCATCCCGGAGGCGGAGGCCTGGGATTGGATGAGCACATTGCGCAGGATGAGCTGCAGCGGGTACTTCGATTCGTCGTTCAGATAGATCATCGCGTCGAAGAACGCATTCCAGTTCGCGACGAGATGGATCATCACCATCAGGACGATGAGCGGTTTGGACAGCGGGATCGCGATCCCGAAGAAGAAGCGGAAGTCGGAGGCGCCGTCGAGCTGCGCGGCCTCCCGCAGCTCGGGGGAGAGGTTCTGCTGGAGGAACGTGCGGGCGATGATCAGGTTCCAGACCCCGACGGCTCCCGGCAGCACCACGGCCCACATGGTGTTGAGCATGCCCAGCTCCTTGACCACGAGGTAGCGGGCGATCATGCCGCCGTCGAAGAACATCGTGATGACGAACAGGATCATGAACAGGTTGCGTCCGGGCATGTCCTTCCTGCTCAGCGCGTAGGCGCCGGTGAGGATCATGGTCACGCTGAGCGCGGTGCCCACCACGGTGTAGAGCACGGAGTTCGCGAACCCGCGCACGATGGTCGAGGTGCCGAAGATGGTCAGGTAGCCGTCGAAGGTGATGCCCCGGGGGAAGAGGATGACCTTGCCCTGCTGGACGAGGTTCGGATCGGAGATCGAGGCGATCACGATGAAGTAGAGCGGGTAGACGATCAGGACGATCGCCACGGCGATCAGGCCGTAGGTGACGAGGCCGAACAGGGGATCGGCCATGCGGCGGTGGAAGGGTTCCCGGCGGAGGGAGTTCTTCGTGGGGGACAGGGTGCTCGACATGTTCATCACCACAGGCTCGATTGGTTGGCCTTCTTCGCGACCCAGTTGAAGGTCAGCAGAAGAAGAAGGTTGAGGACGGAGTTGAAGAGCCCGATAGCTGCGGAATAGCTGAACTGGGCGTTCTGCAGACCGGTCTTGTACACGTAGGTGTTGATGACCTCGGAGGTGGGGAGGTTGAGATCCGTCTGCATGAGATAGACCTTCTCGAACCCGAGGTTGAAGATGTTCCCCACCGCGAGGATGAACAGGATCGTGATCACCGGCAGGATGCCGGGGACATCGATGTGCCGGATCCGCTGAAAGCGGTTCGCCCCGTCCATCCGGGCGGCCTCGTGCAGCGACGGATCGATGGCCGTCAGCGCCGCGAGGTAGATGATCATCGAGAAGCCGGCGTTCTGCCAGATGTCGGACCCGATGTAGAGGGGACGGAACCATTCGGGAGATCCCATGAAGAAGATCGGGTCGCCGCCCAGCAGCGAGATCCCGTGGTTGACCATGCCGGAGCTGGGGGAGAACAGCAGGTGGATCATGCCCACGATCACCACCACCGAGATGAACGACGGGGCGTAGAGGATCGTCTGCGTCATCCGCTTGAACCGCTCGCTGGGCAGCTGGTTCACGATGAGCGCGAGGATGATGGGGACGGGGAACGCCACCAGCAGCCCGACGGTGTTGATCGTCAGGGTGTTCGCGACCAGCCGCTCGAACTGGAACGAGGTCACGAAGGCGACGAAGTGATCCAGCCCCACCCAGGGGCTCCAGAAGAAGCCGTCGACGGGGTTGTAGTCGCGGAAGGCGATCTGGGCCCCGTACATCGGCCAGTACTTGAACACGACGAGATAGATCAGAGCCGGCGCGAGTAATACGTATAACTGCCAGGCATGAAAAATGCGGGGGAGCAGGCGCCGTTTTGCGCGCAGAGCAGGGGGCGTGGTCCCCGATGCTGCGGTTGCGGTGCTGTGAGCGACAGCAACGGCGACCGGGGCTGCGGTTCCGGCGTCGGTGGCGGGGGGCGAATGCGACATCATCGTCCTTTCGGCGGGGCAACGGACTTGCGGTGGATGACGGGGCAGTGGACCAGATGGACCTCTGCCGGAGCGTCGGGGTCGAGGATGAGGGCGGCCGCACGGTCGCCCATCTCGGCGAAGGGCAGGCGCACGGTGGTCAGCGGCGGATGGAAGAAGTCACGCAGCAGATCCTGGTCGTCGAAGCCCACGATCGAGACGTCCTCGGGAACTCGGAGGTGGAGCTCGGCGAGGGCCTGGTAGGCGCCCAGGGCGCTGCGATCGTTGCCGCAGAAGATCGCAGTCGGGGGAGAGGTGAGGCTCATCAGGTGCAGGACGGCCTCGAACCCTGAACGCTGGATGCCTTCGCCCATGTAATAGAGCTCCGGGTCGGGTTCGATGTCCGCCTCGGCCAGCGCGCGCGTGTACCCCTCGTAGCGGCCTCGAGCTGCGGGGAGAGCGTCGTGGATGTTGATCATCGCTATGCGGGTGTGCCCGGCGTCGAGCAGCACCTTGGTCGCCTCGTAGCCGCCAGTGACCTCGTCCGGGGTGACGCTCGGGGCCCGGCCCGAGAGGTCTCGGGCGTTCAGGCAGACCACCCGTGTGGTGGCGGCCGCTGCTGGAATCTCGACCTCTCGGTGGTACATGGCGGTGTAGATGATCCCGCGGACCCGGTGCGAGAGCATCGTCTCGACGGCCGCGCGCTCGAGAGCGTCGTCGCCACCGGTGTCGATGGTCATCAGCATGTGGCGGTCCTGCCAGGCGCGGTCCTGAGCGCCCTTGATCAGCATGCCCGAGAAGGGGGCGGTGGCGACCTCGTCGCCCACCAGCCCGATGATCTCGGCGACCCCGGTCTTCAGGCTCTTCGCCTGGAGATTGGGGCGATAGTCGAGCTCCGAGGCGGCGTCCCGCACGCGCTGGGCGGTGGTCTCCGACGCGCGCCCCGAGTACGACCCGCTGAGCACGATGGACACCACGGCCTGGGAGACGCCAGCAACGGCGGCGACGTCGTGCATGGTCGGGCGCTGCGCCATGATTCTCCCCTCCGACCCCCGTTGGTCGTCGCCGTGGACCCCTGTGATCCGCGCTGACGTTATTCGTATGACGGAGAGAATGAACCACGCCGATACTGCCTGTCAAGGGGTGCGCGGAAATTGGTCTCGGGGCAGGCTGGTGAGGCAACGCTCGCGCTGTACGAGATCCACATCTACGAGGCGACCACCCCGCCTACCCTGATCCCATGCCCGCCCTCCTCGCTCTCGACCTCGGCACCACCTCGGCGAAAGCCGCACTGATCGACGTCGAGGGGAGCACGATCGCCTCCGCGAGCGCCGGCTATCCCACCCACCACACCCCGGACGGCGGCACCGAGCAGGACCCCGCCGACTGGGTGCGTGCCGCCCACGCCGCCATCGCGCGCACGCTCCCGCCCGGCGCGGACGTGACGGCGCTGTGCCTCACCGGCCAGATGCAGGACCTCGTCCTCGAGGGCGAGCACGGTGCGGCCCGCCCGGCCGTGCTCTACACCGATCTGCGCGCTGCCGCCGAGGCCGACGAGATCCGCGCCGCTCTCGCCGCGACCGGCGAGGACTGGGATGCGCTGACCGGGAACCTGCAGGACGCCAGCAGCTGCGGGGCGATGTTCCGACGCCTGGCCCGCACCAGCCCGGATATCGCAGCCCGCACCCGCGGCCTCACCTTCGGCCCCGCCGGCCATCTCGCCCACGCGCTCGGCGCCGGGCTGCACTGCGACCTCACCACCGCCGCGGCCACCGGACTGCTCGATGCCCGCACCAGCGACTGGTCACCCGCGGTCGCTCGCGCTGCCGAGATCGACGAGGCGCTCCTGCCGCACCTGACCTCCGAGCTCGGCGAGATCGTGGGCCACACCGGCGCGAGCGCCGCCGAGCTGATCGGCCTGCCCGCCGGGATCCCGATCGTGCTGGCACCGGGAGACGCCGGCGCCGCCGCGCTCGGGATCACCGGCGTCGAGACCGGCCAGGACCATGCCTCGCTCGGCACCAGCGGCTGGATCGCCAGCATCCGCCTCGCTCAGCAGGTGGCGACGGTCGACGGCGCCTCGCACCGCCTCGCGCTCGGGGGGAATGCCGCGCTGCATATCTCCGCGATCCTCGCCGCGGGAGCGGCCGCCGCCTGGGCACGGGACGCGTATCTCAGCGGAGAATCCGCCCGGAGCGCCGACGCCCGCCTGGTCCAGCGCGCACAGACGCACGGACGGGCCCCGACGGGGCTGCTGGTCCTGCCCTCACTCGGCGGCGAACGGTTCCCTGTCCGCGACGAGTCACTGCGCGGCGCCGTGCTCGGCATCCATGCCTCCACCACCCCGGCAGACCTCTACGCCGGCACCCTCGAAGGCGTCGCCCTCGCCCTCTCCCATGCGCTCGACCCGGCCGACGCAGGGCGGGTGCTGCCCGTCGTCGGCGGGGGAGCGGCCTCCGCCCCCTGGCGGCGCATCCTCGCCGACGTCACCGGCCGCCCCGTGCTCCGGGCCGACGGCACCGACGCGACCCTGCTCGGCGCCGCGCTCGCCGGCGCGCAGGCACTCGACCTGGACCACCGCATCGCCCCGCTCGCCGCGCAGGGCGGGGAGGTCACCGAGCCGGACCCGTCGGCCGCCGGAGTCTTCACCGAGCTGCGCCCGGCGCACCGGCGGCTCTACGACGCGGCCGCGGACCTGGCCGGCTGACTCGTCGGCTCCTGCGGTCGTCGGCTCCTGCGGTCGTCGGCTCCTGCGGTCGTCAGGACCCAGGGGGAGTCGTCGAAGATCTGCTCAGCGCCACGCCTGACGGCCCGACAGGCCTTCCGTACGATGACCCGATGACGACCAGCCCCGACGGCACCAGCGAGGACCAGACATGAGCGCAGCCTGGCCAGGCATCCTCGATCCCGACGTGCTGAACCCGAGCCTCGATCCCGTGCGCTCCCGGCCCGTGCTCGTCGAGGACGGTTTCGTCTGAGCCCGCAGATTCTGAGCGTCTCCAGTTCTCCGCAGCTGCCTTCTCCGCAGCGCCAGCGCGTCATCGGCCGCGCCTCCGGGGACCTCAGTCCGGCCGGCGCATGTCGAATCGCTGCCCCTCGTCGATCCCGAAGTACGCGGTCGGCCCGCCGCCGCGCAGCACCGGCTGCGCCGCGGCCGTGTCGTAGATCCCCTCCACCAGCAGCGACTCCTCGATATGGACGCCCACGACCTCGCCGACCACGAACCAGGAACCGGACGCGTCCCCAGCGGCTGTCTGCAGGTCGACGATCTGGGTGACCCGGCATTCGAAGTTCACCGGAGACGCCGCCACCCGGGGCGCCGCGATCTCACTCGAGGCGGCGGCCGTGAGCCCCGCGGCGTCGAACTCGTCGACTCCGGCGGTGGTCGCGGAGGTGTTCATCTGCTCGGCCAGAGGGCGCGAGACCAGGTTCCAGGTGAACTCACCCGTGGCCTCGCAGTTGGCGACCGTGTCCTTCCAGGCGTTGCTGGAGAACCCGACCAGGGGCGGGACATAGTTCAGCGCGTTGAAGAACGAGTACGGCGCGAGGTTCCGTCGGCCGTCCGCGTCCAGCGTGCCGATCCAGCCGATCGGTCTCGGCCCCACGATCGCATTGAACGGGTTGTGGGGCAGGCGGTGACCCTCGGAGGGCCGATAGAAGTGGGTCATCCACTCATTGTGTCCCGCGACCGAGCCTGGAGCGAGGCTCGACGCCATCGCGGCTGTGACGCGCCTCATCGGGCCCGTCACCGCAGGCCACGGCGAGATCCGAGGCGCTCCCCGGCAGCTGTGAGGACATCCGTGGCGAGTTCTGACGCTGGTTGGCCAGGGTGGGACTCATGGCTTCCCCTGTGCGTCACTCCGCTCGTCCTTCCGCTGCTGGACCCGACTCGCAGGACCCGCCCTCGCAGTCCCCTCCCGTGCAGACCCCTTCTTCGCAGACCCCGGACGGCGAGCCAGATCTGCAGGTCAAGAAGCTTTCCCCGGTGGGCCTGATCGCCAGTGGGGCGGCGGCGGCCACCTCGACAGTCATCGGCGGCCAGCTGGGCATCGCAGGCACCGTGGTCGGAGCCGCACTCACCTCGGTGGTCTCCGCCACGGCGCTCGCCTTCTACACCGACTCGGTGAACAGGAGCACGCAGAAGCTCAAGGACGTCGCCGCACGGGGTCGCCAGCGCCCCCAGGCGAACCAGAAGAACGGAGTCCACACCTCCCGGACAGCCGCCCGACGCGACGACCCCGCGGACCCCGAGAGCACTCCCGGCGCGCTCGACGGCAGCGACGATGCACCCTCCGAGGCGTCCTCCGAGACTCCCTCCGACGCTCCGTCCACCCGGCGTCGGATCGTGAAGATCTCGCTCCTGGCCGCCGTGATCGCCCTGATCGGCATCGGCGCGGTCTTCGGCATCCAGAAGCTGACCGGCACCGAGCTGTCCCCGGGCACCGGGCAGATCCAGCGATCGGTCACCGGCTCCGACGCGGTCTCACCGCGTGAGGACTCCTCCTCGACGGACGACGGTCTGGACCGGCCGGGCGACTCCGAACCGGGCGACTCAGAGCAGCGCGACTCCGAGCTGGGCGAGGATCTGGCCCCGGCCACCGAGGTGCCGGAGGATTCCGGCGAAGGGGCCGGCACGCAGGAGGGCGACGGTGCCAGGACAGACCAGGGCGGCACGTCGAGCGACCCGGCCGAGGCTCCGAACGACCAGCCCACCCCGCTCCCGGGACAGGATGGCGGCGGGGGCGGGCGGTGACTGCCGCCTACGCCTCCCGGCCCGCCTGAGCTCCGCCGACCCGCGCTGCCGCATGGGTGAGCACGTGGTTGACCAGGAGCGCGATCAGCACCACCGCGCAGGCCGCGGCGCTGATCAGCAGGGCCAGGTCGATGCCCGCAGCGGTGGGATGCAGATCCGGAGCCATGTGGGTGGCGAGGACAGCACCGGAGATGGCGCTGCCGAACGCGCCGCCGACGGTGCGCAGCACCTGGTTGAAGCTCACCGCACTGCCCAGCTCCTGGGCGGCGACGCGGCGGGCGATCAGGGACGGCATCGCGGCGTAGGTCGCACCGGTGCCCACCCCGAACAGGAACATCCCCAGCAGGATCTCCCACAGGGTGCTGTGCGCGAGATACAGCAGCAACGAGGAACCGGTGACGATCGCGGCACCGAGGGGGAGGAAGGTGGGCAGGTGGATTCGCCGGGCGATGACGTGCATCAGGCGGTTCGCCAGGAAGCTGCCCACCGAGAGCGGGAACATGACGAACCCGGCCCAGAACACGGGCAGCGCGATGCCGTAGTCGGTCGAGGCGGGGGCCTGGGCGATGAGGCTGCCGATCGAGAGACCCATATACATCACGGTGCCCAGGCCGATCGCGGTCGCGTTCGCGAGCAGCACCTCGGGGTTCTTCAGCACCCGCAGGTTGATCAGCGGATGCTCCACCCGCAGCTCCACGACCACCCAGGCGGCGAGCACCACGACCGCGAGGGCGAAGGCGGCCAGGGTCGGCAGGGAGGTCCAGCCCCAGTTCGGGCCCTCGCTGACCCCCAGCAGGATCCCGCCCACGCCCAGGCCCATCAGGATCGCCCCGAGCAGGTCGAAGGGGCTGCGAGGGGCGAGCTCGTCGGGCCCGGAGGGGACCGTGCGGAGCACCACCACGATGGCGCTGAGTACGAACGTGGCGGCGAACCAGAAGGCGATGCGGTAGTCGAAGGTGCCGGCGATGATGCCGGTCAGCGGGTAGCCGATCCCGATTCCGGTGGAGACCGTGACCGACAGGCTCGAGATCCCCGGCCCGCTCTTCTCGGCGGGGAGGTACCGGCGGGCCAGCGCGATCGTGATCGGCACGATGCCGTAGGAGAGGCCCTGCATCCCGCGGCCGACGAGGAAGAGCCCGAAGGTGGGGGCGAGTGCGGCGAGGATCGAGCCGGCCAAGATGATCGACAGCGCGATCACCAGGATCTGCTTCTTGTGCGGACCGTCGGCCAGGCGCCCCAGCACGGGCGTGGCGATAGCTCCCACCAGCAGGTTCACGGTGAGCATCCACTGCGCGGAGCCGACGCTGATCCCGAAGACCTCCGCGATCGTCGGCACCAGCAGCATGCCCAGCGAGCTGACGATCGCCGTGCACAGGGCCGCATAGATCAGGACCGGCAGCAGGCGGGTGCTCTCGCGGCGCTCAGACATCAGTGCGCTCCGCGGTGCCTTCCACGCTGCGCTCGCCAGAGAACGTGCGCTCGCCGGAAAGTGTGCGCTCACCGGTGAGCGCACGCAGCGCCGGGAGGGCGGTGCGGAGGGCGGCGCGCTCCTCATCGTCCAGTCGTTCGGTGAGGGCGCCATCCAGCCAGGCCTGTCCAGCGGCGCGGTCGGCGGCGAGACGCTGGCGGCCCGCAGCGGTGATCGACACCCAGATGCGCCGACGATCCACCTCATCAGGGGTGCGCTCGATCAGCTGCGCGGAGTCCATCTCGCGCAGCGCCGCGGTGACGGCCTGCGGGGTGATCTGCTGAGAGGCCGCGAGCTCGGAGGCCGTGGTGGGCCCCTGCTCGATCAGCTGGGCGAGGATCCCGGATTTGCCGAGCGACATCGTGCGGGCGGCGTTCAGGCGACGGAACAGCGGGCGCATGGCCTCGCGGAGCTCCTGGGCAAGGGTGGGATCGGAAAGCACCGAGAAATCGTACAAGCAGGTTGATCAATCTGCTTGATCACTGTGGGGGATTCCTCGCCGGCCCGACGCCGTGCTCGGCAGCTGCGCTCATCCCGCGAGCAGTCGCCCTGGGATCTCCTCGCGGCCGTCGACCCCTGCCACCAGCGCCGCATCGATCGTGTGCCCCTGCCGCACGATGGTGAGCGTGCCGCGGTTCTCGAGGATCACCAGCTCCACCTGCTCAAGGTTCAGCACCCCGGAGATGCGCAGGCGGTTCAGCAGGTCCGGCTCGGAGAGGCGGCGTCGGCGCAGCGCGCTGGCCACCGTGCGACCGCCGACCATCACGACCGTGGGTCGGCGGAGAGCGCCGAACGAGCGAGCACGTCCCGTGCGCCGCAGCGTGCCCATCAGCCACTCCAGGAGCATCAGCGTGTTCAACACGATCAGCGCCGCGAGCAGGGTGGGGGATTCGCCGAGCGTTGCCCGGGCGGTGACGCCGCCGATCACGGCGAGCACCACGAAGCTGCCCACGGTCGGGTTCGCCATCAGGCGCTGCCCGGAGATCTGCACGAGCAGGGAGAAGAACGCGTACAGCGCCACGGCGGCGAGGGTCACCCCCAATGCACCGCTCCAGCTGATACCCAGATAGTCCCGCCAGATGAGATTCCAGTCGATCATCCGTCCATTGTCGTCGGCCTGCCGAGCCGACGGATCGGCGGTGCCACCGAATGCGGTGCACTCCCGCGGCTGTGAGGGTCTCGGGTGTTCTCCGTGAGACAGTCGTCGCCCGCGAAGTGTGCGTCTGCGCGGCGCGGGACCGAAGAAGCCAGGTAACGTCGGCACCAACACTGGCGGTGCCCACTCCTGCTGAGCCCACCGCCTCGCGCACTCCTCGGCATCCCGAGATCCTGACCCTTCCCGCCCGACCCTCCCTAAGGAGAGCTCATGAGCGTTCCCCACCTGCTCGACCACATCGTCATAGCCGGCCCCGACCTGGCCGAGATCGTGGAATGGTTCCGCGAACTGACCGGCGTCACCGCCGCCCCCGGCGGCACCCACCCCACCGGCACCGCCAACGCCCTGGTGGCCCTCGCCGTGAACGGCGAGCCACGCCCGCACTACCTCGAGCTGATCGGTCCGGACCCGGAGCGGGAGGGCGAGGAGCTGCCGAAGACCTTCAGCATCAACCGGCTGAAGAAGCCCACCCTGATCACCTACGCCGTCCACCCCCAGGGCATCGACCAGGTCGTCGAGCGCGCCCGCGCCGCCGGCTTCGACCCCGGCGACGTCGAGGAGCTCTCCCGCACCACCGCCGACGGCACCGAGCTGCAGTGGCGGCTCACCCAGGCCGCGGCCCCGCGCAACTACGGCGTGCCGTTCCTGATCGACTGGGGCACCACGGATCACCCGGGCCTGGGCGAGCTGCCCTCGATCGAGCTGGTCTCCTTCGAGCGCATCGAGGTCAACCCCGGCCCGCAGCAGAAGTCCACCGACGCACTCGGCCTCGGCGACGGCGTCGCCGAGATCCGCAAGGCTCAGGGCTCCCGTTTCGTGCTCCAGCTGCGCACCGAGGACGGCACCGAGATCACGATCTGAGGCGACCGGCTCAGGTTTCATTGGTGACCACTCTGCTGCCCGCTACCCTGCACGCCCTTCATGAGATGTGGGCGGGCAGGTTGGGTGTGCACCCCTCGGTGTTCGAGCGGGAGCAGACCGTCTATCGGGACTGGCCCGGAGCGTCGGCGGCAGTCATGGTCCGAGCTGGCTGGACCGTCGTGATCGGCGCTCCGGAGCCAGCGCTCACCCGCCTACGGGAGCTCTCACGGGATCATGTCCAGCAGCCGAAATCTCTGATGGCTGCACTCAGCGATCTCAGCCCCCAGCTGCTCGGCCCGGCGTGTCTGGCCTACGCGGACGCAGACACGCTGAATCTCGGCGCGATCTCGCAGGTCCACCGTGCCTCGCGCCACGAACTCGACATGGTGCTCGCCCTGTGCCGGGGAGGGGATCGTGAGGAGAGCGGTCTGGAAGAGATGACGCAGTGGTGGGTCGCTACCGACCACGACGGGGAGCCGGTTGCTGCCGCTGGCTATGAGACCTGGGATGAGCGTGTCGCCCACCTCGGGGTTCTGGTCGCGCCGCGCAACCGCGGGACCGGTCGCGGTGCCGAGGTGGCATCGGCGGCGATCACGCACGCGCTCGAGGCCGGGCTGGTCCCGCAGTGGCGCAGCGCCGTGTCGAATGAGCAGTCGCTGCAGCTGGGCCGACACCTTGGGTTCGTTCCTCACGGCGAACAGGTCACTCTGCTCCTCTCCGGAGGAGGCGGGCCATCTGCGCGATGAATACGGCGAGGAGTCCCCTTCGAACGTAGCCAAGGGGACACGACCACCCCCGGTGGGCGTGCCCCCCGCCGCTGTGGGAAGCTCGGGTACTGCCCGACCTCCCGCAGCGCCCGCGCAGCGGCGCCCGTCGGCCGTCGATCCCGCATGAACCCGCACCGCCAGGAGACCCGATGCCCCGCACGGAGACGTACGACCCGACCTCCGCGCTGGTGCTCTCCATCCTGCTCGGCTATCTCGGCATCGACCGGTTCTACATCGGGCACCCGATCCGTGGCCTGCTGAAGCTCCTCACGATCGGCGGGCTGGGGATCTGGTGGCTGATCGACATCGTGCTGCGCGCCGGTGACCTGCGCCGCGCCCGCCGCGCAGTTCGCACCGCACCCGTACAGCCGGCGCCCGCACCCGCGCCCACCACGAGTCCGAGCGCGACTGCGGGGGAGCGGGTGCCGCCGGCTCCTGCCGGGATGGCCATCGAGCCGCCGGCCCGCACCTCGATGATGACGGAGGTGGTGGGCGAGCATCTGCGGTCCGGCGCCTTCGCGCACCTGCTGGAGGGTGAGCCGCAGAACGGCTCCTACCTGAAGGTCGAGCGCATTGCCGCACTCAGCCTCGACCCGGAGAATCCGGACGACCCGGGCCTCGCGGTCTCGGTATGGATCCAGGGGCGGCACGTCGGCTTCCTCGCCCGCCAGAACGCGAGCCGTTACGCGCCGCTGCTGACCGGCATGGCCGAGCGCGGTCAGCATCTGAGTCTGCATGCCGCGATCGCAGGACGCTACGACCGGCGCCAGCAGCGCTGGACGGTCGACGTCAGCCTCGAACTTCCAGAGCCCGAGCTGAT
Organism: Brachybacterium paraconglomeratum; assembly: GCF_039541415.1. GTDB lineage: Bacteria > Actinomycetota > Actinomycetes > Actinomycetales > Dermabacteraceae > Brachybacterium > Brachybacterium paraconglomeratum_A. Next base: position 117,973 of record NZ_BAABGE010000008.1, on the reverse strand, counting down.
CCTGCCCGGGTCACCGCCCCGCGAGAGCGGTTCCGCAGGCCACTGACAGGCCACTGACCCGCCCAGCGGGCTCAGGCCGTGACGCCCTGTGCGTCCGGACCGGCGTCGGCTCTCTTCGTATACCGCAGCAGCAGCTCGTCGCCGCCGCGCAGCACGCCGGCGAGCTCCATCGCCGTGGGCGCCGACTGCGGCGCCTGCGTGACGCGCATGGCCGTTCCCGCCTCGAGGGTCGGGGCGAGGGTGAGGCAGAGCTCGTCCACGACGCCCGCCTCCAGGAACGCGCCGAACAGCGTGGGCCCGCCCTCGGAATGGATGCGCGTGTGACCCCGCGCCTCGAGCTGGGCACGGACCACGGCGGGATCCACCACCGTCTCGCCCGCGTCCACGATCTCCGCCACCTCGGACAGGGCCGCCCGGCGGTCCGCAGGAGCATCGCTGACGGTGAACAGCAGCGGCGTCACCGGGGCGTCGGTGAAGATCGGCGAGGCCGGATCGAGATCCAGGCGCCGCGTCACGAGAGCGAAGACGGGCTGCGGCGCCAGGCCCTGCTCCACCCGCCAGCGCTCCGCCTCCGCGGGCAGCCGCATCGCGCCGTAGCCCTCGGCGCGCGCGGTCCCCGCCCCGAGGAGCACGACGTCCGCCCAGCGCCGCAGCAGCTCGAAGACCCGGTGATCGGCCTCATCGCCGAGGCCGCCGGAGAGCCCGTCGCGGGTGACGGCGCCGTCGAGACTGGAGATGAAGTTCATCCGCAGCCAGGGGCCGACGGGCGGCGCGTAGAGCTCCAGCAGCTGCTCATCGGTGAGGTCCGCGTTCGGGCTGGGCCAGAGCGACTGGATCGAGGTCATGGGGTGACTCCTGTCAGGCGGGGGATGCTCAGGCCAGGGGCTGCGAGGGTTGCGGGGGAGCGGGGTGGGGCTGGCGCAGCGCGCGCAGGTTCACTCGGTTCCCGCGGAAGGGAACATGCTCCTTCGCGAGCAGGGACGGGGCGGTCCCGCCGTGGCAGGTCGCGGGAGTCCCGTCAGCGCGGAGGATCCGCCACCAGGGGATGGACTCGGAGATGGCGCCGACGATCCGGCCCACCTGACGCGGGTGCAGGTCGGTCGCGAAGGCGATCTCGCCATAGGTCATCACGCTGCCCGCCGGGATGGTGAGGGCGACAGCGCGGACAGCGGCGGCGGAATCCTCCACGGCACCATCCCTTCCACGACCTTCTCCATGGCTGCAGAGCATCCCGACCAGGGATTGGCCGCAGCAGGCTCCTCCTGGAACTGTATGCCCACCGCGGCGCCCACGGACTGCGTGATCCCCGAGTCAGCCTTACCGCCGCGGTGCGGGTTGGTGGGGCCGACGCCCGCTCCACCCTCGCCCTTGACGTCCACACGGGCCACGAGCACCACGACAGAGCCCCGTTCCGTCGGCCCGTCGGTCTTTCCTCTGAGCGCCGGCGCCGGATTGGCGGGGTCGCAGCCCTCCTTCGCCCCGGGTCTACCGTTCGGCCCGGTTTCTTGCTGTCCCGTCCCGTGCTCCATAACGTGGAGGGCAGTTCGGGCAGTTCCCCGACATGAGCGATTCATCGACCTGATCCACCTGTCCACCTGGAGGAGTTCCCATGAACGACACCGTCAAGGTCCCCACCCCCGCCGGCGCGAAGCGCACGAAGAAGGAGAACGCCGAGAGCGGCTTCCTCGCCCCCGCAGCTCTCGCCAAGAATCTCCAGGCCGTCCTCGTGGACCTCACCGCGCTGCACCTGGTGGGCAAGCAGGCGCACTGGAACATCGTGGGACCGAACTTCCGCGACCTGCATCTGAATCTCGATGAGGTCGTCGCCATCGCCCGCGAGAGCGGCGACCAGGTCGCCGAGCGCATGCGTGCCCTCCACGCCACCCCCGATGCCCGCCCGGCCGTCGTCGCCGAGCAGAGCTCGCTGCCCGAGTTCCCGCAGGGCGAGGTGCTCACCCACGACGCGATCGACCTCGTGGTCGCGGCGATCGAGAGCGTCGTGGGCACCATGCGCTCCGTCCACGACGAGGTCGACGAGGCCGACCCCACCTCGGCGGACATCCTGCACGGCATCCTCGAGCAGCTCGAGCAGCAGGCCTGGTTCATCAGCGCGGAGACCCGCACCCCGAAGACGAGCTGACGCCGTAGCCTGCGGTGATCGGGCCGGGTTGCTCGACGAAGCAGCTCGGCCCGGAGCCCGTCGGGCGCTCTGCCGGCACGCTCCTCCAGTCCCTCCGGTCACCCCGTCACTCCGCGAAGAGGATCTCCTGCATCGCGGAGATCAGCTCGGGGGAGGCGATGTTGTAGTCGTGGACGAGCGGGGAGTGCCCGCTCGGCACCACTCCAGCCGCGCTCCAGGTCGCCGCCGCCCCGATCCCGAGATCTTCCACGGAGCGCAGCAGCGTCTCCTTCAGCCCGAACCCGATCTGCGCCTCATCCAGCAGCTCGGTCACCTGCCCGAGCACATCATTCGCTCCCGTGGTCCGGAAACCTCCGGAGCGGAGCTCGATGTCACCGGTGCTGCCGGGCAGATCCACCTCGACCAGCAGCCCTCCCTCCTCCGGGCGCACCTCGGCCGGCCCGGCCGGCCCCGCCAGATCCGCGAAAGCAGAGCTGTCGAAACCGAGCAGCCGCAGGCTGAGCCTCCGTTCCGGCCCGAATCCGGCGCCGTCGCTCGTGATGCGCAGGGAGCCCGCCTTGATGTCGAGCGCGAACTCGGTGCAGGTCCAGCGGCCCTCCTCGGGCTCCTCCCAGAGCGCGAAGCTGCGGCTCTCCCCGGCGGCGACGAGCACCTCGAGGGCGGGCATCCGGGCCTGGGACCAGGGGTCATCGAGCTCAGTCGCGAGCGGGAGGATGCCTCCAGCGCGCAGCAGCACGGGAATGCTGCTCAGGTCCCGGTGCAGGCGCAGGGTGCGCCCGCCGCGGTAAGCGAGCCCAGTGCGGATATCGACCCAGCGCCCTGCGGGCAGATGCACCTCGACCGCGCCGCGTCCTGTGTCCTGCGCAGCGGGACGGGTGATCGGGGCGACCAGCAGCTCGGAGCCGAAGGAGTACTGATCCAAATGGTCGTAGGCCGCCGGGGAGTGGTCCACGAAGTACGTCGGCTCCACCAGCGAGCGTCCCTCTACATGGGCCCGCCGGTTCATCGCATGCAGGTAAGGCAGCAGCCGATGCCGGAGTCGAAGGTGGTCAGCCATCGTGGCCTCGGCTGCCGTGCCGAAGCGCCAGGGCTCCTTCCCGCTGAAGGAGGAGTTGCTCGAGTGCAAGCGCATGATCGGCGAGAACACCCCGAACTGGACCCAGCGCGCGGCGAGCTCATCATCCCGGTAACCCTCCATATGGCCGCCGATGTCATGGCTCCACCAGCCGTAGCCGATGTTCGCCCCGGCCGCGGTGAAACGCGGCTGGAAAGCGAGGGAATCCCAGGTCGTGACCGTGTCCCCGGAGAATCCGATCGGGTAGCGATGGGAGCCCGGCCCGGCGTAGCGGGAGAACGTGAGGGGACGCCGATCCTCACGAGCACTGTCCTCGAAATGCCCATGGTTCAGCACCCACAGCGGATCCAGACCTGCCCGCCGCGAGTACGGACCCGACTGCCAGTCGACCCACCAGAAGTCCGTGCCCTGCTGCTCGAGATCCCGATGCAGCACCTCGAAGTACGCGCTCATGAAGGCCGGGTCGGCGGCATCGAAAGCGATCGGCTCGCCGTCCGCCTCCCGCCCGAGCGCCCGGCACATCGCGGGATAGGCCTCCTCGAAGGCGCGGACACCGTCGGCCGGATGGACATTGAGGGTGACGGCCAGCCCGCGCTCGTGCAGCTCCTGCTGGAAGCGCGCCGGATCGGGGAAGAGCTCCCGATTCCAGGTGTAGCCCGTCCAGCCCGAGCCATGCTTCGGATCCACCTCGGTCAGGTGCCAGTCCATGTCGATCACCGCGACCGAGAGCGGGACCTGCTCGTCGCTGAAACGGTCCATGAGCTGGAGGTAGGACTCTTCGCTGTAGCGGTGGAAGCGCGACCACCAGTTGCCCAGCGCGAAGTGGGGCAGCAGCGGCTGGGGACCGCTGAGCGCGTGAAAGTCCTGCATCGCGCCGATGTGGTCGTGGCCGGCGACGAAGAGGTACAGGTCCAGCGTCCCAGGAGCGGCGTCGCGCGGCTGCAGGGCCCCGTCGGCGTCGAACACCATCGACTCGGAGTCGTCCAGCAGTGCATAGCCGTAGCGGGAGTTCACCCCGGTCTCCAATGGGATCGCCCCGTCGGCCTCATCGAGGGTGCGGGCGGCCCCGCCGAGGTTCCCGTCCAAGATCCGCGTGGGCTCCCCGCGGCGCCGGCCCTCCTGATGGGCCGGCAGGGACAGATCCTGCCCGTACCGCCACACCGAGTGATAGGCGGAGATGTTCCCGGTGACCTGGACCTGCAGGCCGTTGGTCGAGAACGGGCCCTCGTCATACTCCAGCCGGTAATGCTCGGAGACCACGCTCAGCCGGCCTCCCTCGCGGGTGGCCCGTACCGGCTGCGGTGCCAGGTCGCGGTGGATCGCGAAGGTGGAGGGACGGTCCTCGAACCGCCCCTTCGGGGACCACTCCAGTCGCACCACACGGGGTGCGACCGGGGTGATCCGGTAGTGCTCGCCGCGGAGCGTGCCGTCGGTCTCGAGCGCGGACTGGGTCATAGGTGCCTCATCCCTTGACTGCTGCGCTCGCCGCACCGGCGATGAAGCGCTTCTGGAAGATCATGTAGACGATCAGCACCGGCAGGATCGACAGGGTGGTCGCGGCGAACAGCCCGCCGAAGTCCGTCGAGTAGCGCCCGCTGAAGGTGGTGAGCCCGACGGCGAGGACCTGCTTCGCGTCGTCGTCGATCATCAGGTAGGGCCACAGGTAGTCCTCCCAGACCCACAGGAACTGGAAGATCGCCAGCGCGCTGATCGAATTGGTGCTCATCGGGATCACGATGCGGTGGAAGATGTACAGCTCGGAGGCACCGTCCATGCGGGCCGCCTCGAGGATCTCGTCGGGGATGCCGTCCATCGACTGCTTCATCATGAAGATGCCGAATCCGCTGAACACGGCAGGGATGATCAGCGACGCCCAGGAGCCCTTGAGGCCCACGTCGGCGAACATCGTGTACCGCGGGATGATCGTGACCGCCCAGGGGATCATCATCGTGGACAGCACGAAACCGAACAGCAGCCCGCGCCCCCGGAAGACGTACTTGCCGAGCACGTAACCGGCCAGCACGCTGGTGTACAGCGAGATCGCGGTGATGGTCGTGGAGAGCACCACGGAGTTCGCGAACAGCCGCAGGAAGTCGAAGTTCTCCTGGATGTTCAGGAAGTTCTCGAAGGTCCATTCCCGCGGGAAGAACGTCTGATCCAGTGCGCGGATCTCGCTGTTGGGCTTGAAAGCGCTCAGCAGCATCCACACGAACGGGAACACCGTGATGACGCCGATGACAATCAGCCCGACGTGGAGGATGAGGTGCGGAAGGCGGCGCATCAGGAGTCCTTCCTCTGACGATCGGCCCGGCGGGGCAGGCGCATCCCCGACAGGGCGAACGAGAGCGCGGTGAGCAGGGCGGTGGCGAGGAACAGCGCGAAGGCGACCGCCGAGGCGTAGCCGAAGTTGTACTTCACGAAGGCCTCGTCATAGATGAGGTATGAGATCAGGAAGGTGGAGGAGCCGGGGCCGCCCTTGGTGAGCACCAGCACCTGGATGAACGCCTGCAGGTAGGAGATCAAGGAGGTGATCACCACGAAGATCGTCATCGGTCGCAGCAACGGGAAGGTGACGAACCAGAACCGCTTCCACGCACCGGCCCCATCCATCTGGGCCGCTTCCATGACGTCCTCCGGCAGCGAGTACAGCCCGGCGAGGAACAGGATGACGGCGTAGCCGAAGTCCTTCCAGATCGTCATCGTCATGATGGCGGGCAGCGCGAAGGTGGTGTCGAACAGCCAGTTGACGTCCAGGCCCAGGAAGGAGTTGATCGCTCCGACCTGCGGGTCGTACATCATCTTCCAGACGTAGGCCACGGCCACCAGCGGGGTCACCGTGGGCATGTAGAACACGGCACGGAACAACGTCTTGAACCGGGTGGCCTTCGAGAAGATCGCCAGCGCGAGCGCCAGGCCGATCACCACCCGGGCCACGATCACCACCACGCCGAAGGCGGTGGTGTTGGTGAGCGAGCGCAGCAGCCGAGGATCCGTGAACATGCGCGCATAGTTCTCGAGGCCGACGGGATCGTAGACCCCGCTGAGGGGGTTCCAATTGTGGAAGCTGCCGGCGAACGCGATCCCGACCGGGATCACCAGCAGCAGGAGGTTGAAGGCGATCAGGGCCAGGACGACGGTGTTGCGCAGCGGCGCCTCGCCCTTGTAGACGATCTTCCGGCGGCGACGCAGCGGTGGGTCAGTGGTGGGGGCGGTGGCAGTGGCAGTGGTGTGCATGAGGTCCTCCGAGCGGGGCCCGACGCAGCGGTCGGGCCCCGCATCAGGTCAGTGGGAGGGCTGGTAGAACGCGTACTTGTCCTCGACGGCGACGAAGTCGGCGGAGGACAGATCGGTCTCGATCGCGGCCTGGGCGGCGGCGATCGCGTCCGCGGGGGCGACCCCGTTGTAGAGGATGTCCTCCCACATGGTGGTGGCGTTCTCCTCGATGGTGGCGGGCATCGGCCCGGGCCAGATGTAGCGCTCCAGGTTCTCGGCGAGCGAGGAGAGCTGGGGGTTCTCCGCGATCTCGGGAGCCTCCGCGAGCGGCCCGTACATCGGGAACACGTGGTAGTTCAGGCACAGGGCCTTGAGGTTCTCCTCGCTGGTGAGGAAGAACGTGAGGAAGTCCTGGGCCACGGCCTTCGCGGCATCGTCGGCGTTCTTGCTGATCCCGATCGTGGATTCACCGTTGTAGCGGTCCAGTGCATAGGGCTCCTCGCCCGTGACGGGAACCGGGGTGGGGAAGGTGGCATAGGGGAGGTCCGGGAAGTCCGCCGCGAGGGTGCCGCCCAGGTGGGTCCAGGAGTAGGTCATCGCGGTCTGTCCCTGGCCGAAGGAGTCGCCGGCCGAGGTGCCGAAGTCCTTCGAGCCCACCTTGTCGATGTCGTAGAGGCCCTGGAAGAAGGCGACCGCATCGGTCATCGCGTCGGTCGCGAAGGTCGGGGTGATCTGGTCCTCGGCGAAGAGGTTCTGGCCCTGCTGGTACGGCATCCCCGGGGTGAAGGCGCTGAACTGGGCGTTGAAGTTGAAGCCCGCCTGGGTGAAGTTCTCGCCCTCGCTGATCGTGAGCTTCTTGGCGACCTCACGCAGCTGGTCCCAGGTCTTCGGGATGTCCGCGTCGGTGAGGCCGGCGGCCTCCCACATGTCGGTGTTGTAGTAGATGACCCCGGACATCAGGCCGTAGTCGACGTAGTAGACCTTCCCGTCGATGACGTGAGCGTCCACGGCGGTGTAGTCCTCCGAGAGCTGCGCGATATCGAGGTCGTACGGCTCGAGGTAGGGGAAGAGGTTGGTGTGGTAGCTGTTGTGGATGTTGAAGATGGCGGGGTTCCCGCTGTCCTTCAGCGCCAGCGGCAGCTTGGTCCAGTAGTCCTCCCAGGGCTGCTTGACGATCTTCAGCTCCACGTTGGTGTGGATCGCGGTGTAAGCCTCGGCGAAGGCACCGAAGATCTCGTCCCCATCCCACAGCCACCACTCCAGGGTGATCGGCTCGCCGTCGTTGACGAGGTGGTTGGGGTCGTAGGTGAGGGCTGCGCCCTGGACCGGATGACCGCTGGGGGCGGTCTCGAGGGCCGCGGGGCCGTCGGAGGAACAGCCGGCGAGACCGGCTGCGCCGACCACCCCGAGGGCTGCTGTCGACAGGAATGAACGTCGGCTGAACATGGTCCACCATCCTTGCTGGATTTCAGGGAGTCGTGAGTGGTGCAGGTCGTCCAACGCTCGTGATCAGCATCGATGCAACGTTTAGCGTTAAACTGCGGATAGAGTAGCGCACGCTGATGCCGACGGCAACCAGGTGATCGCGACGGAATGAGAAGGAGGGGCCCATGACCACGCTGGCTGATGTCGCGGCGAAAGCCGGGGTGAGCATGATGACCGTGTCCAATGTGCTCGCCGGGAAGACCAAGAAGGTCTCGGCCAAGACGGCGGAGCGCGTGATGGCCGCGGTGGAGTCCACCGGCTATGTCCCCAGCGGCGCCGCCAGAGCCCTCTCACGCCGGCGCTCGCGGATCGTGGCGCTGATCGTGAACGGGGACGGCGACGTGATGACCTCGACCCACGATGCCCGCTACGTCGGCGAGCTCTCCCGCGTGCTGCAGAAGCACGGCTACGTCTCGATGCTGATCACCGCCACCGACCTGCAGGAGACGGTCGTCAGCCTCCGCTCCTGGAACGTCGAGGGCGCGATCGTGATCAACACGCTGCTCACCGAGGTCGAACGACTTCGCGGCGGGCATGACGTGCCGATGCTCTTCTCCGACAACTACACCGCCGTGCCCGGCACCCTCACCGTGCATGCCGACGACTTCGCCGGCGGCAGGCTGGCCGCCGAGCACCTGCTGGAGAACGGGCACCGCCACGCGCTCTTCCTCGGCCCGATCCGCGAAGTCACCAGCGTCGACGATGAACGGTGGCGAGGCTTCCGCGCCGGCTTCGCCCAGGCCGGACTGCCCGCCCCCGAGGCGATGCCCGCCCTCACCGAGACCACTGTTGGTGCCGGGATCGCCGCCGCACAGGAGGTCCTCGCGCTCATCCCCCGACCCACCGCCGTGTTCTGCTCGGCCGACGACCTCGCCGCCGGACTGCTCCACGGCCTGACCGCGGCCGGGGCCCGGGTCCCCGAGGACATCTCCGTGATCGGCTTCGACGGATTCGACATCAGCCAGGTCACCTCCCCGGTCCTGACCACCATCGGGCAGGACATCTCCGTGAAGGCCGAGCAGAGCGTGGACCTGCTGCTCGCCGCGCTCGACGAAGGGGTCGACGCCGCGACGGCGCAGCACCCGGGGCCGGTCGCCGTCAGACTCATGCCGGGGAGGTCCGTGGGTCCGGCGCGAGAGTGAGCGGGCGGTCTCTCCTCTACGGCGCCACGTTGTAATTTCCCCGGAACAGGTTCCCCGGGTCGTAGCGCTGCTTGACCCGCTGCAGCTGGCGGTAGGTCTCTTCACCGTAGATGTGGCGCGAGATGTCGGCGACGGGGTGGGTGTGCTCGCGGGCCCGGAAATTCACGTACTCGCCGTGCTCGCTGAGCTGCTCCATCACCGCGCGAGCCCGCTCGGCGAAGGCAGTCAGAGGTGCGTCCTCGCCCTCCTCCTGCCAGAAGCCGTAGATCGTCATCCAGAACCGCGCGGTGCGGTTCGGGAAGGCGGTGGACTCCTCGGGCACGCGCGCAAAGGCGCCGCCGAGGTGGTGGATGTCCACGGCGGTGCCCCGCCCGGGAATCGCTGCGGCGATCGAGGTGAGCGCATCCAGCGCATCCTCATCCATCCGGGAGAAGGCCACATTGCGCCAGAACCCGCGTGACCCCGTCGGAAACAGATCATCCATGGCGCTCTGCCATCGCGGCCAGTCGATCACGCCGGAGGTCTGGTCATCGGGCGGGGCGGCTCGGCGCAGACGGTCCAGCAGCAGGTTCCCCGCCTTCACGTCGTCGCCCACGTAGGCGCAGCGGATCATCAGCCACGCCTCGTCGCCCATCCCCAGGTGCTCGGGCATGACCATCATCGTGAGGATCGTGGTGAGCGTATCGGGCAGGCCGCGGCTCCAGCGCTCGAAGGCTGCGAGCGCTCGGCGCCAGCGGGCGGGCTGGTAGAACAGGGTCACCCCGAGCATCGGGTCGGGGAGGCGCACCGCCCGGAAGGTGAAAGAGGTGACCACGCCGAAGTTGCCGCCACCCCCGCGCAGCCCCCAGAACAGGTCCGGGTTCTCGGTGGCGCTCGCGGTGAGCTGCTCGCCGGCCGCGGTGATCACCTCGGCGCGCTCCAGCCGGTCCAGCGTCAGCCCTGCCCGGCGGGCCAGCCAGCCCACCCCGCCGCCGAGCGTCATCCCGGCGATCCCGGGCGTGGAGACCGTCCCCAGCGGTACCGCCAGGTGGTGAGGGGCGGTCGCGGCGTCGACGTCGCCGGTCCGAGCCCCGGGCTCAACCGTCACCAGGCGGGTCTCGGGATCCACGTGCACGGCGCGCAGAGCGCCGAGGTCCAGCACGATCCCGTCGTCCACGGTCCCCAGGCCTGCGATGCTGTGCCCGCCGCCGCGCACCGCGAGCGGCAGCCCGGTCTCGCGGGCGGCCTCGAGCGCCGGGACCACATCGGCCACAGAGGCGGCGCGGACGATGGCCAGCGGGTACCGGTCGATCATCCCGTTCCACACCGCGCGGGCCTCGTCGTACGCCTCATCACCGGCTTCGAGGAAGGTGCCGTCGATACGGTCGCGCAGCCGCAGCAGAGCGGGCCTCGCCTCAGGAACCGGATATCCCTCGATCATCATCGCTGCCAGAGCTCCCTGCACCCGCCGTGGACTGCATGAATACTGCTTCCGACGGTACCCCCGTCGGCGGGGCGGAGCAATGGACCAACGGCCCGACTGGCCGGGACGGTCACTCCTCGCGGGCACCAGTGCTCGATAAGCTCCACAGCATCCGCAGCGCCTACCCACGCGCGCCGCACCGAAGGAGTTCCCATGCCCACCACCCCGCAGCTCGACGCCATCACCCAGGACGACCTCGTCGCGGCCGGCGCCACCCGCTGGGCCCGCGGCGGGGACGTGATCGGAGCGTTCGTCGCCGAGATGGACTTCGGGGTTCCCGCGGCGGTCACCGAGCGGCTGCACACCGAGGTGGAGCGCGGCGCCTTCGGCTACCTCCCCGCCCCGCTCGCGGCCGAGCTGCAGCAGGCCACCGCCGCCTTCCTCGATCGGCAGACCGGATGGGCCGTGGATCCCTCGCACATCCACGAGATGCCCGACGTCATCTCGATCTTCCAGGCCGTGATCTCTCATTTCCTGCGCCCGGACTCGAAGATCATCGTGCCCACCCCGTCCTATATGCCGTTCCTCCAGGTCCCGCCACTGATGGGCCGCGAGGTCATCGAAGTCGAGATGCTCCGCGATGACTCCGGCCGCTACCGCTACGACCTCGCCGCGCTCGAAGCCGCCTTCGACGCCGGTGGTGAGCTGCTGGTGCTGTGCAATCCTCACAACCCCACCGGCAGAGTCGTCACCCGGGAGGAGATGGACCCGCTCATCGACCTGGTGGACCGCAAGGGCGGGCGCGTGTTCTCCGACGAGATCTGGATGCCGCTGGTGCTCGAGGGCCAGCACCTCCCGTACGCCTCGCTCAGCGAGACCGCCGCCGGCCACACGATCACCGCCGTCTCCGCGTCGAAGGCGTTCAACCTGCCGGGGCTGAAGTGCGCGCAGCTGATCACCAGCAACGACGCCGACCGCGACCACTTCATCGCCGTCGGCCACTTCGCCCGCCACGGCGCCGCGAACCTGGGCCTCGCCGCCACCGCGGCCGCCTACACCGAGGCGGGGGAGTGGCTGGAGGACATCGTCGCCTACCTGCGCCGCAACCGCGACACCCTCACCGAGCTGGTTCGCACCCTGCTGCCGCGGGCGCAGCTCACCGCGATGGAGGGCACCTACGTCGCCTGGCTCGACCTGCGCGCCTATGGCATCACCGGCTCCCTGCACGACCACCTGCTCGAGCACGCACGCGTGGAATGCACAGACGGCACCGACTGCGGCGCTGCCGGAGCCGGGCATGTGCGGCTGATCTATGCGATGCCGCAGCCGCTGCTCATCGAGGCGGTCACCCGCCTCGCCCGGGTGCTGGAGCCCGTGAAGAGCGGCGACGGGTTCGTCGTCAGTTGATTCGTGCACGGAGTGCGCCGTCGGAGAGAGCGCGTCGTGAGCTCGATGTCGCGCGGCATCCCTTCAGCCGTCATCATGGGAGACATGCCGAAGAAGCGCAGAACACGACGCGACCACCGCGAACAGACAGGTCCCGGCCCTGACCGGCACAGCACCGGTACCCGCCGCTGGGAGCGGGATGTCGAGGCGCTGCTCGCACAGTTCGTGCTGTCGCGCCGGGACGCTGTCTCCGTGGCGACGGCGGACTCGGAGGCATCCCATGTCGAGCAGCTGCTGCGACTGAAGGCGGAGCAGCTGGAGAGCCCTGACCCCACCTACTGGACCGGGGAGCTCATCGAGGTGCTGCTCACCGAGGTGGCGCCCCGGAAGGTGGTCCAGCCGCGGGAGATGGTCATGGCGCAGGGCCCGGCGCTCGGGCAGTTCCTCGGCTTCCTGCAGGAGACCGGCCGCCGACACCCCGACGGGCTCACGGCCGATGACGCCCAGGAGCTCCTGGCGGAGCTGGAGTTCACGACGCTCGAAGCGGCCGACGACCCCTCCCGTCGTACCTTCTCCGGGAACATCCTCACCTACGCCCAGACCCTCGGCGTCGAGCTCGACGACGCCGAGACCCTGGAAGGCTTCATGACCTGGTACAACACAGAGCTCACCGTGGTAGAACGCCATGAGCTCAGCGACACAGGGCAGCTGCGGAACCCCTCCCGTCCCTACATCCCCGGTGCTCGCAGCCCAGCGCTCGGAGCCGGCAGCGGCTCCGCCTTCTTCTCCCATGCCCCGGCACCGGAACCTGTCAGCACGGACCCTGCGGCCTCCGCCGGTGCGGAGGCGCTCGGCTGGCCCTGGTTCCTCCCGCAGGACGGGCTGTCGCGCAGCGCCCTGGAGAGCTCCGTCGACGTCGACGAGGACCCGGTCGGAGCGGCGGCCGTCTACGCCGAGATCCCTCTGGTGCGCGGCGCCGTGCGCCTGCTCGAGCACGTGGGCGAGGGCCGCCGGATCACCTCCACCGGCGCGCTGCGCATGGCCGACGTCCGCGCCCTGGTCGAGGCATGGCAGCTCGACCTCGGCGAGCAGAAGCTCACCACGATGTGGCAGGTCGGCCCGATCGTCGGCCCTTGGAACGCCCTGGTCAGCGGCGGCTGGCTGGAGCTGAGCAGCACCCGGGTCACGCCGGGGCAGGGGCTGACGCCCGCGGTCCCGCAGACGGAGGACCCTGCGGCCTTCGTCCGCTTCTCCCGGGCGCTGCTCATGCTGCTGATCCTCGACACCCTGCAGCAGGGGCCCGAGGAGGGTGGCCTGTTCGGCGGCCCCGACACCTTCGCGGCTCTGATGCACACCATCTCGCCCGGCGGACTCGCACTCCCGGCCACGATCCGCGTCGCGCTCGACCGTGACCTGGTCCCGGCGGACCTCGGCGGTGACCCCGACATGGACGAGATCCAGCGGTACTGGCAGACGGGACGGGACCTGGCAGCGCTCGCGACCTACGGACTGCTGGTGCGCGAGGCCTCCCCGGACGGGAACGACCTCCGATTCCACGGCACCGTCGAGGTGATCGTCGAGGCCTTCGGCGCACTGGAGATGCAGGAGGAGTATGAGGGTCTGGGGTGAACACGGCGATGCGGACGTCGCGGACCACATGACGTTCGCCGTCCCGGCGTCGATCCTCTCGCCGTGGATCTGTACGGCGCGGTCACGCGTCGTCCGAGCGCCGCACCTCATGCACCGTGAGTCCGTCGATCCCCTCGAAGCCCTTCGGGTTCGCCGTGTAGACCGGCAGTTCCCGGGACATCGCGACGGCGGCGATCAGTGCGTCGTAGGCGCGGGCGGCAGGCTTGCGGCCTGAGGCGCGCAGCGCCGCGGCGACCAGCCCGAAGGCGCGTGCCGCAGAGCTGTCGAAGGGGATCGGCTCGAAATCTGCTTCCGCCTGCTGCAGATGTGCCTGCCGCGCCGCCCGCACGGAGGCTGACCGGGCCGCGTGAGGGCCGACCGAGAGTTCGGCGAGGGTGATCGCAGTGATGCTAGGCCTCGAGGGCAGGGATGACGGGTCCAGCGAGGCAAGATCGATCAATGCCGAGGTGTCCAGCACTCCATGGCTGTCCGGGTGCGTCACAACGCTGGATCGATCAGCTCGTCGATCTCGGCCTGCAGCTCCGCTGCATCGATCGCAGGCAGCGAACGCCGACGGGCGATCAGCGTCTCGACGGAGAGTGCCCGTCGAGGAAGGGGGCCGACGGCGGCGACGGGCTCGCCGTCCCGCGTCACGGTGAGCGTCTCCCCGTGCTCAACCCGACGAAGCACTTCGGCGCTGCGATTCCGTAGGTCTCTGACCGTCACTCCGTTCATGAAGGGAGTGTATCACCGGTGATACCAAAGCCCATGGCGCAGGTTCTGCGGTCAGCCCCCGATTCGGCGTGCAGGCGGCGTGGTGGGCAGCATTGGCTGCTCAGCTCGCGGCTCTCAGCTCACCGCCCGGCGAACACTGCGACGCTCACGGCGGTCTCCTCCGGCTCGCCCTGGTCGACCGAGCGCTGCACCGTCCACGGCTCGCCGCGGTCGAAGGTCTCGGCGATGCCACCAGAACTCTGTCTCCTGTGAGCTGTGAACGGCTGTGGAGCGTTCAAGACCTCACGAGCGACAGAAATCCGGTGGCGAGACCGGTGGCGAGACTGGTGGCGAGATCAGGCGGAACGCCGCCAGAGGAAGCAGTGCGTCACACCGCTGTCAGCAGTGATCTTCTCCAGGTGGAAGCGGTCCTCGAGATCCTCCGGCCGATCCCAGAGCTTCAGGCCCGTCCCCAGCGCGATCGGCGCGATCGCCACGTGCAGCTCGTCGACCAGGTCTGCGTCGAGGAAGGCGCGCAGGGTGGTGACACCCCCACCGAGCCGCACATCGAGCCCATTCGCTGCCGTTCTCGCCTGTTCAAGTGCCTCAGCCGGGGTGGCGTCGAGGAAGTGGAAGGTGGTCTCGCCCTTGACCAGCGGCGGGCGCGGGTGGCTCGTGAGCACGAAGACAGGGGTGTGGAACGGTGGTTCCTCACCCCACCAGCCCTCCCATGTCTCGTCGGGCCAGGGGCCGGACTTGGGGCCGAACTTGTGACGGCCCATGATTTCGGCACCGATGCCGTGGGTGAAGTCGCGGGTCAGGCGGTCTTCGACGCCTCGGCTGCCGCCGGAGTCCGTGCGGTTGGGCCAGCTCGCGGTGCCCGCAGCCCAGCTCATCAGCTCCATCGGATTCACGTCGTGGCCGAAGGGCCGCTCGAGCGTCTGGTCCTCGCCGGCGGCGATGCCGTCACGGGAGACGGTGAAGTTCTGGACGCGCAGGCGCTGCGTCATGGCGGGGTCCTCTCGGAGGGGTCCGGGCCGCCCATCCTGCTCCTCGCGGGCGTGGCTGTCACCCCTGTTGCTCACGCCCGAACCCGTCAACCCCACTCTTGGCACTGAAGGGCGGCACGCCCGACCCTCAGGCATGACCGTGGCGGCCCCACCACGTGGAGCCGCCACCGAGAACTGCGCGCAGACCGGGCTCTCGCCCGGGCCGGATCAGTCCCGCTTGTCCTTGTCGCCGAACATGCCCTCAGCGGCACCCTTCACGGAATCGCGGGCGTCCTGGAGCTTGTCCTTCGCCTCGGCCTTGCCCTGCTGGGCCTGACCCTCGGTCTCGGTCTGCTTGTCGCCGGTGGCCTTGCCGAAGCCTTCCTTGGCCTGGCCGCCCAGCTTGTCCTTCGCGTTCTCGAACTTCTCGTCGGTGCTCATCGCGTACCTCCTGATGTCGAGGGTCCGCGCCGATAGTGCGCGGTGGTCGCGAGTGTAGAACGACAGCGCCGGTCGGGTCCGACCTTCCGGTCGGAGCCGATGCGCCTGCGCGTCAGCCCTTCGACGCCCCGGTGACCGCGTCCCGGAACCAGTCGACGTCACGCCTGGCACACACTCATCTCACCTGCTGCGCCGTCAGCGGGATCCGACCCCCGGCCAGGACCATGCCCACCTGGCGCTCCGAGAGCCGGTGCGCCAGGCGCACCTCGCGCCCGCCGATCGTCGCGCTCAGGCTTCGACCCTCGCGCAGCGCCGCGTGTACGCCCTCGAGGATCACCTCATCGCCGACCGCGATCGACTCCAGATCCGCAGGGTCCTCGAACTCGAGCGGCACGATCCCGAAGTTCGCGAGGTTCTGCCAGTGGATCCGGGCGAAGCTCACCGCGATCACGGCCTGCAGCCCCAGGTAGCGCGGGGCGATCACCGCGTGCTCGCGCGAGGAGCCCTGTCCGTAGTTCTTCCCGGCCACCACCACGTGTCCGCCGTCGGTCTCCCGGGCCCGGCGCGGGTAGTCCTTGTCGATCCGGGTGAAGGCGAAGTCGGCGATGCGTGGGATGTTGGAGCGGAAGGGCAGCACCTGGGATCCGGCCGGCAGGATCTCGTCGGTGGAGACGTCATCGCCCATCACCAGCAGCGTGGGCACCGCGAGGCGGTCCGCGATCGGCGCGAAGTCCGGCAGCGAGGAGATGTTGGGTCCCTTGACCAGTTCGACGGACAGCGCCTCCTGCTCGGGCAGCGGTGGGATCAGCATGTCGCTCATCTGCGCGTACTGCCCGGGCAGCGTGGGTCGCGGATATGGGAGGTCGTGGCTGGCCTCGAGGGTGCGTGGATCGGTGATCGTCCCGGTCAGCGCCGAGGCGGCTGCGGTCTCCGGGGAGCACAGCCACACCGCATCCTCCTCGGTGCCGGAGCGGCCCGGGAAGTTGCGGGGCATGGTGCGCAGGGAGTTGCGGCCGCTGGCGGGGGCCTGGCCCATTCCGATGCAGCCCATGCAGCCGGACTGGTGGATCCGGGCGCCGGAGGCGACCAGCGACCCCAGCCAGCCGCCGGTGATGAGGTCCGCCAGCACCTCCCGCGAGGTGGGGTTGATGTCCACCGACACCCGCGGGTCGGCCTGCCTGCCGTCGAGGATCTCAGCCACCACGGCGAAGTCCCGCAGCCCCGGATTCGCCGAGGAGCCGACGACCACCTGATTCACCGGCTCTCCGGCCACCTCCGCCACCGGCACTACGTTGCCGGGGGAGGAGGGGCGGGCGATCAGCGGCTCGAGCGCAGCGAGGTCGATGCGCTCGGTCAGGTCGTAGGTCGCGCCCTCGTCGGCCTCCCAGGGCTCGAACTGCTCGGCGCGGCCGACGGCCTCCAGGTAGTCGCGGGCGGCGTCGTCGGCCGGGAAGACTGTCGCGGTCGCCCCGAGCTCGGCGCCCATGTTGGCGATGACGTGCCGGTCCATCGCATCGAGCTGGGCGAGCCCCGAGCCGTGGTATTCGATGATGCGGCCCACGCCGCCGCTGACCCCGTGACGGCGCAGCATCTCCAGCACCACGTCCTTCGCGCTGACCCAGTCCGGCAGGTTCCCGGTCAGCTCGACGCCCCAGATCTCCGGCAGGGTGACGTACAGCGGCTGACCGGCCATCGCCATCGCGACCTCGAGCCCGCCCACGCCGATCGCCAGCATCCCCAGTGCCCCGGCCGCGCAGGTGTGGGAGTCCGAACCGATCAGCAGCGCGCCCGGACGACCGAAGTGTGCCTGGTGGACGGGATGGGAGACGCCGTTGCCGGCCTTGGAGAACCACAGCCCGAAGCGCTGGGCGGCGGACTGCAGGAACAGGTGGTCGTCGGGGTTCTTCTCGTCGGTCTGCAGCAGGTTGTGGTCCACGTACTGCACCGACAGCTCGGTGCGGACCCGGTCCAGGCCCATCGCCTCCAGCTCGAGCATGACCATGGTGCCGGTGGCGTCCTGGGTGAGGGTCTGGTCGACCCGCAGGCCGATCTCGGCTCCGGGCTCCAGCGACCCCTCCACCAGGTGAGCGGCGATGAGCTTCTGCGCGACGTTGCGGGGCATGGCACTGTCCTCCTCGGAGAGCGGAACGCCGTCGAGGCCCGTCGGCGGACCTGCCTCCACCGTAGGCCCGTCCTGCCGCGAAAGCGATGGCCCGCCCACCCGCTCCCGCCCCGCTGCGGACTCGGGCTTGCTCCCCGCAGGGATCCATGTAGTCTCTCCCGCATGCAGAACCGTTGGTTTACCTATGCGAAGTCGGCCCTGGAGGGGCCGGCGGCCGTGTAGCGTCCCCAACCTCTCCAGAGCCGACAAGGGCAGAGCACACGCTCTGCCCTTCGCCATTTCCCGGCGGGCTCTGCGCAGGTTCTGAGCATCGGGTCCGCCCCTACGAAGGACAGGACCCATGACTGCTCTCGCCACCGCCCCCGCACGCACCACCACCGCCCCCGAGCGCCACATCGCGAGCTACACCCCGCTGCCCACCCCGGCCGAGCTCCTCGCCGAGCTGCCCCTCGGTCCCGAGCATTCCGCACGGGTCGCGGGCCACCGCGACCGGATCCGCGCAGTGCTGGCAGGCGCCGATGACCGGCTGCTGGTCGTCGTCGGCCCCTGCTCGATCCACGACCCGGAGGCGGGACTCGACTACGCCCGCCGCCTCGCCGCGATCCAGCACGAGGTGGGGGAGGAGCTGCTGCTGGTGATGCGCACCTACTTCGAGAAGCCGCGCACCACCGTGGGCTGGAAGGGCCTGATCAACGACCCGCACCTGAACGGCTCCCACGACATCGCCACCGGCCTGCGCCGCGCCCGGACCTTCCTGCGCGAGGTGACCGCGCTCGGCCTCCCCACCGCGACCGAGTTCCTCGAACCGACCAGCCCCCAGTACATCGCTGACCTCATCAGCTGGGGCGCGATCGGCGCCCGCACCACCGAGTCCCAGATCCACCGCCAGCTCGCCTCCGGCCTCTCCATGCCGATCGGCTTCAAGAACGGCACCGACGGCGGGATCCAGGTGGCGCTCGATGCGATCGCGGCGGCCTCGGCCCCGCAGTCCTTCCTCGGCATCGGCAGTGATGGACGTGCGAGCCTCGTCTCCACCACCGGCAATCCCGATGCCCATCTGATCCTGCGCGGCGGGGCCGACGGCCCGAACTGGGGCCCCGGCCCGGTGCGCGCCGCCACCGAGCGCCTCGCCCACGGCGGCCTGCCGCAGCGCCTGATCATCGACGCGAGCCACGCCAACAGCAACAAGGACCATGTGCGCCAGGCCGAGGTCGCGACGATGCTCGCGGGCCAGATCGCGGTCGACGGCGCGGCCGTGGCCGGGGTGATGCTCGAGAGCAACCTGATCGCCGGCGCCCAGAAGCTCGAGGTGGACCAGGGACCCGCAGGCCTCGTGCGCGGCCAGTCCGTGACCGACAAGTGCATGGGCTGGGGGGACACCGCCCGGGTGCTGCACGCGCTCTCCGGCGGGGTGCGGCGCCGTCGCCAGGCGCTCGTCATGGGGTGCGCATGAGCGCCGCGCACGGCCCCGCCCTGCCGACCCTCTCCGCTCAGGCGCAGCGCCTGATCGACCTCGACGTCCACGCCCTCGCGGGACTGCCCGAGGATGCGCTGCGCACCGCAACCAAACGGTGGGGGAACGACCGCACCGACGCACTGCTCGTCATCGACCCGGCGCTCGCGCCGCCGTCGGCCCTCACCCCGCTGCTGCGCCGCAGCGGGAAGCCCGGCTTCGTGGTCGAGGACATGACCGACGTGGACCAGTTCGCCCCCACCGGGATCGAGCTGGGCGGCGAGGCGCTCTACCTGGTCGAGGGCCTGGACCGCGGAGACGAGTTCGAGAATGCCTCCCCGGCGGAGGCTCTCGCCGAGCTCACCGCTCGTGGCCGCACCCCGCTGCTGCTCACCGAGGGCATCCACTGGGTGCTCCAGCAGCCGGGCATCCTCGAGCGGAACCACTGCTTCATGACCATCGGCTCGCGCCTGCAGAAGCCCAGCGGCAGCTTCGACTCCCGCACCCCAGCGCTCTGGATCTCCAATGGCACCGGCCGGGACGGGAAGGACCGCAAGGACGCCCCGAAGCTCGGCTGGTGCTGGTGGAACAACCGCCACACCTGGCTCGGCATCGCCTCCGCCGCGGGGCGCAGCAGCGCAGGCTGACGACATATTCCGGTAGAGGTCCGGCGTTGGTCACGGTAAGTTCCCAGGCATGACCACTACCCCCGCCCCCACCTGGTGGGAGGCCGATCACGCCTCCCTCTGCGAGATCGCGGAGGACGCCTCCGAGCAGTGGGCCGACGCCGGCCCGCCGTTCTCCGACGCACTCCTGCAGCTGCTGTCCGAGGTGGAGGAGACCTTCGCGGAGACCGGCGCGGACACCCCCGGATGGGAGGACCCGCACCGGGGACCCGACGGCGAGGACCGCGACAGCCTGGAGGAGGAGTACAGCCGCTGCCTCAATCCCGGCAAGTACCGGATCCTCTGGGCACGGGCCGAGGCCTGGGCGCGAGTGCTCACCGCCCGCGGCTGGGCGACCCGCGAGGACGTGGAGAGCGGCGACCTCCGCGCGGGTGTCCGCTGGGCGACCCCGCCGCGCCTCGCCCTCCACCGCACCACCGTGCTGCGTCCCAGTCGGCCCGGCGCCCTGCCGCTCGTCCTCGCCCGCACCGCGCCCGATGGCGCAGCAGGCAGCACCGACCTCGAGGGCGGCGACGCATTGATCCTCGGCCTGGTCGTCGGTATCGGTGACCCGGCGGTCTCCGTCAGCACCGTGCCGGACTGCGGCTGCGATGCCTGCGACTCCGGTTCCCGCGACCTGCTCGAGGACCTCGACCGCACGCTCCTGTCGATTGTCGACGGCTCCTTCGAGGTGGAGCTGTCACCGGACTGGTCCAGTCAGCGCACCTCTTTCGGTGCGAGCGGTGGCAGCGGCGAGGACGGGACGGGCCCGTCCCTGACCCTCACCGCCGGCCGCTGGGCCGACGGCTGGACGCCCCGCCCGCTCAGCCCGGCGATTGACCGGGACGATTCCGCCTGGGCCGACGAAATGCTGCGCGAGGGCCGGTGGGCGCTGCGGCTCGACACCCTGATCGACTCCCTTCCGTCGCCGCTCGCGAGAAGCGTTCATCGCCTGCGACCTTCGCGCTCCTCGGCCGCGGTCTCCTCCGTCTCTCTCCCGCTGGTCGAACACCCGGTCACCGCCCCGCACGACGCCCTCGAGCATCCGCCCGCCGGGTACCGCAGGGACCACCGCAGCACCGTGATCACCGGCATGGACTTCGAGCGCGCGGTCTCTGCGCTGCGCTCCTGGGTGGTGCACCATCGTGCGGGACTGCAGGTCAGCGCCACTCACACCCCGCTGCAGGAGGGCACCGAGGTGCACCTGGTGCTCGGTCGCCGACCTTTCCAGTTCACCGCACCCTGCCGCGTGCTGCAGGTGGTCGACGCACCGGACCGCGCCGGCTTCACCTACGGCACCCTGCCTGGTCATCCCGAATCCGGAATCGAGCAGTTCACCCTGACCCGCACAGCGACAGGGCTGGTGCGCTTCCACCTCGACGTCGTCTCCCGCCCCGCGACCTGGTACGCCCGGCTCGGTGCCCCGGTCACCCGCCTCGTCCAGGAGCTCGTCACCCGTCGCTACCTCCGCGCCCTGTCGTCCCCCGCGCCCCATCCGCCACCAGAACTTTGACGCCTGTGACGCTTGAACGGCTATAGGGCGTTCAAGCCTCACCAGAGACAGAACTCCGGTGGCTCCGGGCGAGGGGTAGAGCCCCGGTGGCGCAGTTGCGGTGGTCTGATGTCGAGGGCGCGGTTCAGGTGGTGCCGGACCCGGCACAGTGCTCAGTTCCGTGCACAAGGGCGCAGGCGTCGGTTACGGTGAGTCCCATCGCGCGCGATGACGACGTGATCGGTGACCGGCGGCTCCGCCCGTCGGCCGCCCTTGCGCCCCTGTCGCCGTGGTCCCTTCCCCGCCCCTCGACAGGAGAGCCCCCGTGAACTCCCTGATCCTCGCAGTGGTCGGCATCGCCATGATGATCGCCGGCTATCTGCTCTACTCCCGCTTCCTCGGCAGGCGCGTCTACAAGCTCAGCGCCTCCTTCCGCACCCCCGCCCATGAGCTGCAGGACGGGGTCGATTTCGTCCCCACCAACAAGTTCATCCTGTGGGGACACCACTTCACCTCGGTCGCCGGCGCCGCCCCGATCGTCGGTCCCGCGGTCGCCGTGATCTGGGGCTGGCTGCCGGCCTTCCTGTGGGTCACCCTCGGCACCGTCTTCTTCGCGGGCATGCACGATCTCGGCGCCCTGTGGGCCTCGGTCCGCAACCGCGGCCAGTCCATCGGCACCCTCTCGGCGCGCTACATCGGCAAGCGCGGTAGCCGCCTGTTCCTGGTGGTCATCTTCCTGCTGCTGCTCATGGTCAATGCCGCCTTCGCGGTGGTCATCTCCGGACTGCTGGTCTCCACCCCCACGGCCGTGATCCCCACCTGGGGCGCGCTCGTGGTGGCCGTGCTGATCGGCCAGGCGATCTACCGCCTGAAGTGGAGCCTGCCGGTCGTCTCCGTGATCGGCGTGGTCGCCCTGTACGGCCTGATCCTGCTGGGCGACCGCTTCCCGGTGGTGCTGCCGGAGACCGTGCTGGGCCTGTCCGCCGGTGCGTTCTGGATCGTGGTGCTGTTCGTCTACGCCGCGATCGCCTCGGTGCTGCCGGTGTGGGTGCTGCTCCAGCCGCGCGACTACATCAACGGCCTGCAGCTGTTCATCGGGCTGGGCCTGCTCTACGGCGCGGTGCTGATTTTCCGCCCCGAGGTGGTCGCCCCCGCGATCAACGCGAATGTGCCCGACGGGACCCCCGGCATCATGCCGCTGCTGTTCGTGACCATCGCCTGCGGCGCCGTCTCCGGCTTCCACGGCGTGGTCTCCTCCGGCACCTCCTCGAAGCAGCTGGACAAGGAGACCGACGCCCGCTTCGTGGGCTACTTCGGCGCGGTCGGAGAGGGCCTGCTGGCCCTCGGCGCGATCATCGCCACCACCGCCGGGTTCCGCACCCTGGCGGACTGGGAAGCCGTGTACTCCGCCTTCAACGAGGGCGGCGTCGCGGCGTTCGTCACCGGTGGCGGCTCGATCCTCAATCAGGGTCTCGGCATCCCCACCTCGCTCTCGGCGACGATCCTGGCCACCATGGCGGTGCTGTTCGCGGCGACGACGATGGATACCGGGGTGCGCCTGCAGCGCTTCGTGGTCCAGGAGATCGGGCAGATCGTCGGCGTGAAGCTGGGGACGCTGGTGGCGACCCTGATCGTGCTGGCCGTGTGCCTGGGCCTGGCCTTCAGCGCTGGCGCCGACGGGGCCGGCGGCATGATCATCTGGCCGCTGTTCGGCACCACCAACCAGATCCTCGCCGGGCTGACCCTCGCGATCCTCGCAGTGATGCTGATGCGCAAGCGCCGCCCGGTGCTGCCGATCATGATCCCGCTGCTGTTCGTCCTGTTCGTCAGCGTGTACGCCGCGATCATCCAGTTGGGCACCTTCTATCGCGAGGGCAACTGGCTGTTGCTGATCATGGATGTGATCATCGTGGTCGCCGCCGTGTGGGTGATCGTCGAATCCGCGATCGCGCTGAAGCGGGCCTACGGCTCGGAGCCTGAGCCGGACCTGGACGAGGAGGACGAACGGGACTCCGTCTCGGCCGACGGCGGCTCCCGCGAGTGACTCCGACCTCCCCACGCGCTCCCGTCGGCGGGTCCCCGGACAGGCCCGCCGGCGGGGTGGCCCCCGCACGCACCCGTGTCCGGCTCGCCCAGCGCTGGCGGTCCTTCAGCGACGGCCTCCACGAGTTCTACGTCGCCCCCTACCGGCGCACCTTCGCCCGCGCGAGGCGCGATGAGGACGACCTGTTCCGAATGCTCGTGATGAGCGAGATGCTCGGGGTCCCGAACCCCGCCGCGTACTACACCGCCGAGCTGCTGCCCGTGCTCTACGACAGCTTCCATGACTGGCATCGCCGCATGGGCATGGAGCGCTCACCGCTGGAGGACTACCGATGCTGCTGAACCTCGCCGCCGAGCGCCGCGTGCTCTTCCTGGGCGGGAAGGGCGGCGTCGGCAAGACCACCGTCGCCTCCGCCGTGGCCCTCGCCGCCGCCCGCGGGGGCCGACGCGCGCTCGTGGTCTCCACCGACCCCGCCCACAACCTCGGCCACCTCTGGGGCCAGAGGATCGGTGACCGTGTCGCCCCGCTCGGCGACGGGGTGGACGGGCGCCTGTTCGGCCTGGAGATCGATCCCGACGCCACCACCGACCGTCACCTGAAGGACGTCGCCCACACCCTGAAGCGCCTCATGCCGGACAACCTCGCCGGGGAGGTCGACAAGCACATGGACCTCTCGCGCCGCTCCCCGGGCACCCACGAGGCCGCGGTGCTGGAGCGGATGACGGAGCTCGTCGAGACCGGGCTCCGGGACTATGACCTGGTCGTCTTCGACACCGCCCCCTCCGGGCACACCGCGCGGCTGATGGCGCTGCCGGAGGTGATGACCGCCTGGACCGACGGGCTGCTCAAGCGCCGCGACAAGTCCGCGAAGCTCGGCGCCGCGATGCGCGGGCTGGACGGCGACCGCGGGAGGACGCTCCTCGGCAGCACCGCTCCACGCGACCCGATCGAGGAGCGGGATGACGAGATCCGTTCCATCCTGCTGCGCCGCCGCGACCGCCTTGCCGGGCTCCGCGAGGTGCTCGTGGACGCCGAGCTCTCGTCCTTCGCGATCGTGCTGGCCGCTGAGCGTCTGCCCGTGCTGGAGACCATCGAGCTGCACCAGGAGCTCACCCGCACCGGCGTCGACATCGGCGCCCTGATCGTCAACAAGCGCTCCCCGGCCGGCCGCGGGGAGTTCCTCGACCGGCGCCGCGCGCTGGAGGAGGAGCACCTGACGACCCTCCGTGCCGCCCTGCCCCACGTGCCGCTCCAGGAGGTGCCGCTGGGGGAGGAGGACGTGGTGGGCCCGGCCGCCCTGGAACGCTTCGCGGCGCTGCTCTGAGTCGAGCTGCCTCAGTCGGTGCGGACCACGGTGACGGGGCCCTCGTCGTCCGTCGGCGGCTCGAAGTGGTCGTAGTAGATCTCCGCGATCTCGCGCGGCAGGCGGAAATCGTCGCTGTGGCCCACGGCCCGCGCCGCGACCCGGGCGAGCGCCGTCTCCCGGGAGACGACCACGTGCACGATCTCCGGGACGATGCCCGACGGGGCGAGCAGCGCCCGCCAGTCGTCCCGCATCTGCCGGGACCAGAATGACAGGTCCAGCACCACGTCCTGCCCCGCGCGCACGCACGCCAGCAGGCGCTGCTCGAGCACGGTGATGATCTCGGCGGCCACCGCCTCGGGCAGCGGCATCGTGCGGTGCCCGCGGGCCCAGGCCTCAGAGTCCACGGACAGCCGCACCATCCCGGCGGCCTCGAAACCGCGCGCGACGGTCGACTTCCCCGAGCCCGCCGGCCCGCACATGAAGATCACCCTGCTCATCGCGTTCATCGCGCCAGCTTAGGGAAGTCGCCGCGGCGTCCGCTCAGGCGGCGGGCTCGTCCTGGGCAGGGGTCGACTTCAGCGTGATGGCCAGCACGGTCGCGACCGTGGTGATCACGCCACCGAAGACGAATGCCCAGGAGATGCCGCTGGCCTGGGCGGCCTGCGCCGAGGCACCGGACTCTGCGGCGATGACCGCGCCGAGGGTCAGCAGGGCGATGAACACCGCGGTGCCGAGCGCCCCGGCGAGCTGCTGCAGGGTGTTGAGGATCGCCGAGCCGTGGCCGTACAGCGAGCGCGGCAGCGCCCCCAGCGACAGCGTCAGCAGCGGGGTCATCACCATCGCCATGCCGATGCCCAGCGGGATGTTCAGCGCGATGATCAGGCCCTGGGTGGCGTCGGCGTCGAGCAGGAACACTTCGAGCCAGCTCACGATCGCCATCAGCGCGATGCCCGGCACCACGATCGGTCGCGGACCGACCCGGTCGTACAGGGCGCCGATGAACGGGCCGAGCAGGCCTGAGGCCGCCGCACCGGGCAGCATCGTCAGGCCGATCTCGAGCGTGGTCATCTCGAGCGCGCCGGTCATGTACAGCGGCAGCGCCACGACGGTGCCGAGCATGGTCGCGAAACCGATCAGGATGACCAGCACCGAGACCGTGAAGGTGCGCACCTTCAGCGGGCGCAGGTCCAGCAGCGGCTCATCGCCACGGGAGAGCATCCGCAGCTGGCGGAGCGTGAACGCGGTGAGGGCGAGTACGCCGATCCCGGCCGCCAGCAGCGGGATCAGGCGGCTGGTGCCCGAGACGATCTGGCTGATCGAGGCCAGCGCGTAGATCGCGCCGCCGAAGCCGAACGCCGAGAGGATCACCGAGAGCACGTCGAGACGTACCTTCTCGGGCTCGGTGTAGTTGCGCATGAAGATCAGCCCGATGGTCAGGGCGATCACGATGATCGGCAGCATCATCAGGAACAGGTGGTGCCAGGTGCCGTGCTCGAGGATGAACCCGGAGATGGAGGGGCCGAGCGCCGGCGCTGCGGAGATGACCACGCCGACGAGGCCCATCACCAGGCCGCGGGAGCGGATCGGCACCAGCGCGAGGATGGTCGTCATCAGCAGCGGCAGCACCATCGCGGTGCCGGCGGCCTGCACCACACGGGCGCCCAGC
The DNA here is from genome assembly GCF_039541415.1 of Brachybacterium paraconglomeratum. Taxonomy (GTDB): domain Bacteria; phylum Actinomycetota; class Actinomycetes; order Actinomycetales; family Dermabacteraceae; genus Brachybacterium; species Brachybacterium paraconglomeratum_A. Next base: position 91,609 of record NZ_BAABGE010000008.1, on the reverse strand, counting down.
AGCACCGGGAAGGTCGGGGCGAGCATCGCGCTCGCGGTGCCCACCAGGAACAGCAGCATCGCGATCAGGAACACGTGCCGCACGGACAGGCGCTTCATGAGGAAGCCGGTGGTGGGGATGACCACGGCCATGGTGAGCATGAAGCCGGTGGAGAGCCACTGCGCGGTGACCGCGGTGATCGACAGGTCATCCATCAGGGTGGGCAGTGCGACCGACAGCAGGGTCTCGTTGAGGATCATGACGAAGGCGGAGACCACCAGCACCGCGATGATCGGGGCGACCGTGACGTCCTTCGGAGCGTGACCGTCCACGACCGTGGTCGAGGGGTCGTCGGCGCCGTCGCGCGTGGCGAACTCGGCCTCGGCGGCGGAGGAGCCGCCTGCGACGATGCCGGAGGACTGGATTGCGGGGAACTCTCCCGTGGGGGTGGGAGTCTGCGTCGTCATGAGAGCAGCAGGGCTTTCTTCGTCGAGGGACCGAAGGGCCGGAACCCGCACGTCCGCGCGTTCCCGAGGGGAAGCCCTGAAAGGGCTGGGGCGGAGCAGTCAGGTCACCATCCGGTGGGGCCGACGGAACAGCGTCCGCGACCACTGTGATCCTTCCATGCCGACCCTCTTCTCGTCACGGTGATATATGACGCGCCGTGGGGCCTGGCCTTCGCCCCTCACCTCAGATCCGTCCCTCCCGCGGGCTCAGCCCCGGTGCTGCTGCCACCACAGCGCGGCCTGCACCCGTGAGTCCAGCTGGAGCTTCAGCAGAGCATGGGAGAGGTGCGACTTCACGGTGCTGATCTCGACGAAGAGCCGCGAGGCGATCTGCTGATTGGTGAGCCCCTCGGCGACCAGCGCGAGGACGTCCTCCTCGCGGCCGGTGAAACTCGGGGCGGGTTCGACGGGAACTGCGGAACCGACCTGCGCCGCGGGGCTGGCCACCTCCACCTCGCGCCCGCGCAGCGCCCCGACCACGGCGCGGGTCGCCGCCACGGAGAGCACGGCATCTCCGCGGTGCACGTCCCGTACCGCGGCGAGGATCCGCTGCGGGTCCTCGGTCTTCACCAGGTACCCGTCGGCGCCGGCCGCGAGCGCGCCGAGCACATAGTCATCCAGATCGAAGCCGGAGATCACCAGCACGTTCGCACCGGTTTCCCGTAGACGGGGCGTGATCTCGATGCCGGTCGCACCCGGCATGCGCACGTCGGTCAGCACCACGTCCGGGTGGTGCTCACGGGCCGCAGCCACCGCGGCCTCGCCGTCGGCCGCCTCCGCGACCACGGTGATGTCCGGCGCGGAAGCCAGCAGCGCCACCAGGCCCGAGCGCACGGCAGGGTGGTCCTCAGCGACCAGCACCCGGATCGGGGGAGGGGTCGCGGTGGACGCGGCGGGAGCGGGCGGGGTGGTCATGAACGGGACTCCTCGGGTGTGGTCACGAGGGGCTCTGAGCCCAGCGCGACGGTGGGCATGGCGGCCTTCACCGGCAGTCGCGCGAGCACCCGCCAGGAATCAGAGCCGGAGTGAGAGCCGGAGCCGGAGCCAGTGCCCGCTCCCGAGCCGTCGCCGGCGACAGGTCCTGAGCTCGCGCTCCCGCCCACGGCGGCGGCCCGGTGCGAGAGCGCGCCACGGCCCACTCCGATGCCCGGCGCCCCACTGTCCGGCGTTCCACCGCCCGGCCCCGAATTGTCCAGCCCCGTCGCTGCCGACCGCCGATTGCGCAGCTCGAGCACCACGCTCCCGGCATCCACTCGCACCGCCAGCGTGATCGGGGCCTGCCCATGGCGCACCGCGTTGGTGACCGCCTCGGCGCCGATCCGCAGCAGCGCTGCCTGCACCGCCGGCTCCACCCGGGCGGGGTCAGCGACCACCGGATCGATGCTGACCTGCGCCTCCGGGTCGCGGCCGTGCAGGCGCGCGGTGAGCGAGGGCCAGTCCAGCGTCACGTCGGGCAGGGCCCCGGCCTCCGCGGTGGAGAGCATCCCGATCATCGAGCGCAGGTCGCGCAGCGCGGCGTGCGCGGACTCCCGGGCGGTGGTCAGGGAGCGGTCACGGGCGGCCCGGTCCTCGAGGGAGGAGGCGAGGTTGGTGTGGAGGGAGACGGCGCTGAGATGCCCGGCGATCACATCGTGCAGGTCGTGGGCGATGCTTCGCCGCTCGGTCTCCACCGCGTGAGCGGCGCGGGTCGCGGCGAGCTCGTGCTCGAGGCCCGCGAGCTGCTCGGCGGCCTGCCGTGCATCGCGATGATGGCGCACCTCCCAGCCCCACAGCAAAGGGGTGACCACGACGAGCAGGGCGATCATCGCGAGGACGAAGACTGCCTCGCCGGGGAGGCCGGAGAAGAGGACGGCCAGCAAGCCTGCCGCCCCGAGCACGAGTGCCGCCCAGGTGGTCCGCACCGCGAGCCGTCGACTGCCGTGCATGACGGGGTCGAACAGCGCCTCGAACAACAGGAAGTACGCAGAGATCTGGCCGCCCACCATGATCTCCGCGACGCTCAGGGGACCGGCGACGATGAGGGTGATGACCGGTCGCCGGCGCCGCCAGAGCAGGCTCGCACAGGCCACCAGCATCAGCGCGGTCGAGACCTCCGCGGGCCAGATCCGCCCCTGGAGCAGGAACCCGGAGTTCTCCGCACCGGAGGCGGCCAGCAGCAGGACGATCACTGAATAGACCGCGACGACCAGCAGGTCCCGCGCCCCGATCGGCGGCTTTCCATCGTCCTCGGACGGTTTCGGCTCGAACAGTGCCGGGAGCGCGCGCGCGAGCGAGCTGCGGCGCGGGGTGGGAGCACTGGTCATGGTGCGAGGCTACGTGGCTGCGCACCGCTGATCACGCCCGCCCGACGCACTTCCTCCCAAGGGAGGAGGACGGCACCGGGTCCGCGGCACCACGCTGGTCACCATGGAATCACTGATGGATGTCGCGGGCCCGCTGGGCCTGCTGGTGCTCGCCCTGATCGACTCGACCTCGATGGGCACGCTCGTGATCCCCGTGATCCTGCTGGTGGTGGGGGAGGGCGGGGCACGCCGCGTCGCCGGCCGCACCCTGCTGTTCCTGGCGGTGATCGGGGTGTTCTATCTGCTGCTGGGCATCGCGCTGCTCGCCGGGCTGCTGCCGCTGATCGAGTCCTTCGGGCACCTGCTGACCTCTCCGCCGGTGTTGGTGGTGCTTGCTGCGATCGGAGCGCTGCTGGTCATCTATTCCTTCCGCATCGATCCCAAGGCGATCGCCAAGCGCGGCGGGGACCCGGAGGCGTCCGCCCGGAAGTGGACCGCACGCGCGCGCCGCGCCTCCGGCCGACCCGGCCTGCTGATCGGCCTCGCACTCACCGCCGGCCTCATCGAAGCGGCCTCGATGATCCCCTATCTCGCGGCGATGGGGATCATCGCCGAGAGCGGTGCGGGCCTGGCCACCGGCAGCCTCATCCTGCTGGCCTACTGCGCGGTGATGATCGTGCCGGGGGCCGTGCTGTGCGCAGTGCGCGCCGCGCTCGGGGATCGGGCCGACGCCTTCCTCGACCGCGCGCACGACTGGGCGGTGAAGAACGCGACCAGCTCCTTCTCCTGGGTCGTCGGCATCATCGGCGTGATCATCCTGCTGAACACGATCGGCCCGGCGCTCACCTGGCTCACCGGGGGCGGCGTCTGACGCGAGAGGACCGGCCGGTAGACTCCAGGGAACTGTGGCCGGTCGCGGACTGACCGCGCGGCGTCGCGAGAGGAGGAGCAGATGAAGCGCTCTCCCGTGCCGCGCAGCACCGTGACTCTGGCCGACGTCGCCCGGGCGGCGGGGGTGTCCCTCGCGACCGCCTCCTTCGTGCTCTCGGGCCGCGGCGGCTCCCGCTCCGCCGGTTCCGCCTCCACGAAGGCGAAGGTGCGCGAGGCTGCGACAACGCTGGGCTATGTGCCCAACCGTCATGCCCAGGCCATGCGCACCGGCCGCGGCGGCGGCATCGTGCTCACCCTGGGCACCCTGGATGATCCCTGGGCCGTGCAGCTGACCACCCAGGTGCGGGACGACGCGCTCGTGCACGACCTCTCCACCCTGGTCCTGGCCGACGAGCGCTGGTACGAATACCTGCTCGGCGCCTCCGCCGACGCCGCCCTGCTGACCAGCATCGACTTCGTCCAGGACGGTCCCGACCAGGTTCGCCGCCTCGCCGCCTCGACGCACAGCGGGATCGTCGCCTTCACCGCGCAGATGGAACCGGAGGACTTCGACGTCGTCTCCTCCACGCCCGTCCACGCGATCCGCCGCGCCTATGAGCTGCTGCGCGCCCGCCACCCGCGGGTCCAGCTGCTCGCTCCCGATCTCGAACGGCGCCCCGGCGGCACCCTCGCCCATCCCCGCACCGGCGCCTTCCTCGAGGCGGTGCGTGAGCACGGCGACGGGCCCGCGGAGGCGCTCGTGCATGTCGTCCCCGAAGGCAGCCACGAGACCTACCTCGCGGCGCTCGACTGGCTGCAAGGGCCCGACCGCCCGGAGGCGGTCATCTGCTTCACCGGCTATCAGGCCGTGGCGCTGCAGCTCGCCGCCGAGCGGGTGGGACTCAATACCCCGGACGACCTCGAGTTCCTCTCCATCGGTGACGTCCCCGCGAAGACCGAGTTCTTCGGCCCGATCAGCTACTACGGGGTCGACGACGTCTTCGTGCGGCTCTCGAGCATCATCATCGACCGCGCGATCGACCGCGAGGACACTCCCGGCCGCCTCATCACCTTCGACTGGGAATTCTTCCCCGGCACCACCACCCGCCACGACGAATGAGCGATATGACCTCCTGGATCCTGCCCGGCCTGCAGCTGCGAGATATGACCCTGCCCGTCCCGCTGGACCACGCCGATCCCACCGGCGCGCAGATCGAGGTGTTCGCCCGGGTGATCGCCGAGGACGGCGGCGAGGGCCGTCCCTTTCTCGTCTACCTGCAGGGCGGCCCCGGCTCCGAGGCCCCCCGCCCGCTCTCGCCCGGCTCCACGCCCTGGCTGCCCCGCGCCCTGCGCGAGCACCGCGTGGTGATGCTCGATCAGCGCGGCACCGGCCGCTCGACCCCCGTCGGCCCCGACACGACGCTGCCCGAGGGCGCGATCCCCGGCGCCGCGACCCTGCGCGAGGCGACCGCCGCCCAGCAGGCGCACTACCTCACCCATTTCCGAGCCGACGCGATCGTGGCCGACGCCGAAGCGCTGCGCGAGCACCTCGGGGCGGCGACCTGGTCGCTGCTGGGGCAGTCCTTCGGCGGCTTCACCACCCTGCGCTACCTCAGCGCCGCCGCCGGCAGCGTCGAGAAGGCCCTGTTCACCGGGGGCCTGCCGACGGTCGGCCCGGATATGGACGCCGTTTATGCGACCACCTGGCAGGGCATGATCGGGCGCAGCGAGCGCTACTGGTCCCGCTTCCCCGGCGACCGCGACCGCTTCCGCCGCCTCGCCGACGCGGCGGGCGCCGGGCGCCTCCGCCTCCCGGACGGACAGCGGGTGGGGGTGGAGCGGCTGCGCCGACTGGGCCATCTGCTCGGCGCCTCCCAGGGGGCGGAGCGACTCCACTACCTGCTGGACCTCGACCCCGCCTCCCCGGCCTTCGTGCACGATCTCGGCGCCGCGCTGCCCTTCGGCGGCCGGAACCCGCTGTATGCGGTGATCCATGAGAGCTGCTGGGCCGACGGCACCTCCACCCGCTGGACGGCGGACCGCATGATGCCGGCCGAGGTGCGTGAGGACCCGACCCTGCTGGGCGGCGAGCACATCCACCGGGACCTCTTCGCCGAGGATCCGGAGCTGGAGATGTGGGCTGAGGCCGCGGATCTGCTCGCCGAGCACGACTGGCCCCGGCTCTACGACGAGCAGGCCCTCCGCGCCGCCGACGTTCCCGGCGCCGCCGCGGTCTACTACGACGACGCCTATGTGCCGCGCGAGTACTCGATGGCGACCGCCGCGCTGCTGCCCGGCCTGCGTCCCTGGGTCACCAGCGAGTACGAGCACAACGGATTGCGCGCCGGCGGCGACGCGGTGCTGGACCACCTGCTCGACCTCGCTGCGGGGCGCCGCGCCGCCTGAGGTCGGCGCTCAACGCCAGCTACCAGCGGCGTCTCCTCATAATGGACGTCCTGCCGAACATCTACCAGCCGTCCTGCCGGGCAACTAGCAGTCCTCCTGCCGGGTGCGGGCCAGCCCCGCCACCCGTCGCTCAGGCGTCGACCGCGAGCCGGAAGCCCTTGTTCCCGCTCGCATCCTCGGCGGCGGTCGAGGACCGGGCCGCGACCCGGTAGCGATTGCAGTACGAGTCGTGGCACAGGTAGGACCCGCCGCGCATCACCCGCACATCCCCGGTGAGCGACTGCGACTGCCCGGTGGTCCACGCATCGCTGCACCACTCCCAGACGTTCCCCGCCACCTCGTAGAGCCCGAAGCCGTTGGGCGGGAAGGACCGCACCGGGGCCGTGCCCAGGTAGCCGTCCTCGAGCGTGTTGCGCACCGGGAACCCGCCCTGCCAGATGTTGCAGCGGTGCTGCCCGCCCGGGGTCAGCTGGTCGCCCCAGGCATAGCGGGCCTGGACTAGGCCCCCACGGGCGGCCTTCTCCCATTCCGCCTCGCGCGGCAGGCGCATCCCGCACCAGGCGGCGAAGGCCTCCGCGTCACGCAGCGAGACGTGCACGACGGGATGGGTCCCGCGATCCTCGAGCGTGGAGCAGGGCCCTTCCGGCTGATCCCAGCGCGCCCCGTCGACCGCCCGCCACCAGGGTGTACCGGGCGGTTTCCGGCTCGCCCGGCGCAGCTCCGGCTCGAGCAGAGCGCCGAACACGAAGGACCAGCCGAACTCCTCCGCCTCGGTGACATAGCCGGTCTCGCCGACGAACGCGGCGAACTCGGCATTGGTCACGCAGGTGGCATCGATCCGGAAGTCAGGCACCTCGACGCTGCGCACCGGCGATTCGCCGTCGCCGCGGTTCCGGTCCGCATCCTCGGTGCCCATCTGGAATGCGCCGGCCTCGATCAGCACTGCCCGCTCGGCGCGCGCACGCACCTGCTCGACGGGCGCGGCGAGCGACAGATCCGGTGCGGTCGGCGACTGCGACTGCGACTGTGACTGCGCCTGAGACCGCGCCGCGGCATCCGCACTCCCACTCAGCTCCGCCCGTCCCGCCGCGCAGCAGCTCCCGCTCATGCCCTCACCCCGTCCGCCAGCAGCTGCTGGACCTCGTCGAGTCCAGGGATGCTGGGGGAGGCCCCGCGCCGGGTGACCGCGATCGCCCCGGCCGCTCCGGCCTGCTGGATCGCGTCGGTCAGCCCCTGACCGCCGGCGAGCCCCGCGGCGAGATAGCCGGCGAAGGCGTCCCCGGCTGCGGTGGTGTCCACCACCGTGACCGGATGGGGCGCGATGTCGAGCACCTCGTCGCGCGTGACCAGCACGCTGCCCGCGCCCGCCATGGTGATCAGCGCGGCGCCCACCCCGCGCTGAAGGAACCAGCGCCCGGCACGCACCGCCTCCTCGCGGCCCGCCACAGCGATGCCGGTCAGCAGCGCCGCCTCGGTCTCGTTCGGGGTGACCACATCGATCAGCGGCCAGATCTGCTCGTCCAGCTCGCGCGCCGGGGCAGGATCCAGCACCACGGTGAACCCTCGCGCCCGTGCACCGCGGATCGCGTGCAGGGTGGCGGCCGCGGGGATCTCCAGCTGGGTCAGCAGCACCCCTCCCGTCGGCGCGGCCTCGTCGAGCGCCGCATCGATCTGGTCCGCGCCCAGCGCATCATTCGCCAGCGGCACCATCACGATGTCGTTCTCGCCGGCGCCGTCCACCCGGATGTGCGCGATGCCTGTCTGCCCGGGCACCTCGCGCAGGTGCGTCAGCTCCACCCCCGCAACGGACAGTCCCTCCCGCACCAGCGGGGCGAACAGGTCATCCCCCACGCAGCCCACGAAGCGGGTCTCCGCCCCGGCCCGCGCCGCGGCCACCGCCTGGTTCGCGCCCTTCCCGCCCATCACCAGCGAGAACGCGTCCCCGAGCAGTGTCTCGCCAGGCCCGGGCAAACGCGCCGAGAAAGTGGTCAGATCCACCGTGGCCGAGCCGATCACGAGCACCTGGCCGCTCTGCTGACTGCTGCTCATAGGCATCGGGTCTCCTTCATCGCGTTCCCGCGGCGTCCACCACCGCGCAGACCTCACGGTAGCCCGAGCGCCACGCAGTCCCACATGGGCAGTTTCTGCAATCGGTGGCGGTTCAGCACACAGGGTTGTTAGCGTGCATGAGCGTGCGCCGCCGTGCGCACGCACACGATCCGACAATGATGACGGAGGTCCTCTCGTGAATCAGCCTGCCCCCAGAAATCCTCGCCCCGCGGCCGACGCGACCGTGCGCCCCGCACGCCGCCGAGTCCTCGCCACCCTCGGCGCCCTCCCTGCCGGAGCGGTCCTCGCCTCCGCCGGCGCCGCACAGGCCGCCCCCGCCGGACGCGACAAAGGCAAGGGCCAAGGACATGGAAAGGGGAAAGGCAAGGGGAAGGGCGGCTTCCGGCTCGGCATCGAGAATCTGCTGGAGCCGGAGAGCCTCGAGACCCTGCGCGGAGCGCGCGTCGGCCTGATCACGAACCCCACCGGCACCGACAGCGAGCTGCGCTCCACCATCGACCTGCTGGTCGCCGCGCAGGCGGACGGCGGCTTCACGATGGCTGCCCTGTTCGGCCCCGAGCACGGGGTGCGCGGCGCCGAGCCGGCCGGCGGCTCCGTCGGCGACTACATCGATGAGAAGACCGGGCTGCCGGTGCGCTCGCTGTACGGCGCGACCCAGAATCCCACCCCGGAGATGCTGGCCGACGTGGACGTGCTGGTCTTCGACATCCAGGACATCGGCACCCGCTTCTACACGTACATCTGGACGCTCTACTACGCGATGGAAGCAGCAGGTGAGAACGACAAGCGGTTCGTGGTGCTGGACCGCCCGAACCCGCTGGGCACCGATGTCGAGGGCTTCGTGCTCGAGCCCGAGCTGTCGAGCTTCGTGGGCCTGCGCGAGATCCCGCAGACCCACGGCCTCACCGTCGGCGAGCTCGCCCAGCTGTTCAACGGCGAGTTCCTCGACGGCGCCACCACTCTCGAGGTGATCGCGATGAGCGGCTATGACCCGGAGGACCCGGCGGCCGCGGATCTGCCCTGGGTGCTGCCCAGCCCGAATATCCCCACTCCGGACACCGCGGTGGTCTATGCGGGGACGGGCCTCATCGAATCGCTGAACATCTCCGAGGGGCGCGGCACCACCACGCCCTTCCTATGGTTCGGGGCCCCGTTCATCGGGGAGGCACAGATCGACGCGATCATCGCCGACCTGCAGAGCGCGGAGCTGCCGGGGGTGCTCTACCGGCCGATGTTCACCACGCCCGCCTCCTCCAAGCACGCCGGCGCGTTCTGCGGCGGCCTGCAGCTGCACGTCACCGACGCCGACGCCTACGAGCCGGTGCGCACCGGCATCCACGTGCTCGCCGCCCTGCTGCGGAACGTCGACGAGGTCGACTGGCGCGAGGGGGAGGACTGCCGCACCGAGGCGGACGTCTGCTGGATCGACAAGCTCTCAGGCACCAAGCGCACCCGCGCGATGCTCGAGGCCGGGGACAGCCCGGAGTCGATCGTCGCCGCCTGGGGCAAAGAGGCCCAGCGCTTCTCCGCCACCACCCGCAGCTACCACATCTACTGAGCAGGAGCACGGCATGACCTCCCACCACAGTCTCAGCCGCCGCGCCTTCAGTGCCGCCGCACTCGGCGGCCTCGGCGCCTCCATCACCCTGCCCACCGCCGCCCATGCCGCCCCCGGCGGCCCCGCCGCCCCTGCCGGCAAGAATTCCGGCCAGATCGACGAGCTCCTCGCCGGCATGAGCCTCGAGCAGAAGATCGGCCAGCTGTTCGTGGCCGTCGGCTACGGGTCGACGGCCCATGCCCCGCACCCCTCGAACACCAGCTCCACCGGCGTGGACACCATCGCGGAGATCGTTCGCACCCACCACGTGGGCGGGCTGATCTACTTCGTCTGGAGCGACAACCTCCAGGACATCGAGCAGATCGCGACCCTCTCGAACGACGCCCAGGACGCCGCCCTCGATTCCGGCGGCATCCCGCTGGTGATCAGCGCCGACGAAGAGCGGGGCGTCGTCTTCCGGCTACCCGCTCCTGCCACGCCGCTGCCGGGGCAGATGGCGCTCGGTGCCACCGGCTCCCACGCCCACGCTCGCAAGGCCGGGGACATCGTCGGCACCGAGATGCGGGCAGCCGGCCTCCACCAGGCGTTCTCCCCGGTGGTGGACGTCAACATCGAGGCGCAGAACCCGGTGATCGGGGTGCGCTCCCTCGGCGCGGACCCCAGCGCGGTCGCACGCCTCGGCGCCGCCCAGATCAAGGGCATGCAGAAGGCGAACTGCTCGGCCGCGGCCAAGCACTTCCCCGGCCACGGCGACACCGCGACCGACTCCCACCTCGGACTCCCGGTCATCGACCACACCCGCGAGGAGCTCGACACCCTGGACCTGCCGCCCTTCATCGCGGCGATCGAGGAGGGCGTGGACAGCATCATGACCGCGCACATCGTGGTCCCGGTGCTGGATGATTCGGGGGTCCCCGCGACCCTGTCGCACCCGATCCTCACCGGTCTGCTGCGTGAGGAGCTCGGTTTCGAGGGTGTGATCGTCACCGACTCGCTCGCGATGGAGGGCGTGCGCACCCTGTTCGGCGATGCCCGGGTCCCGGTCGAGGCGATCCTCGCCGGCGCCGACCAGATGCTCATGCCCCCGGATCTCGTGGTCGCCATCGGAGGCGTGCGCGATGCGGTCGCCAGTGGCGAGATCACCGAGGAGCGACTGGACGAATCGGTGCGACGCATCCTCGCCCAGAAGCTGCGCCGCGGACTGTTCGACCAGGTCCATGTGGATCCCGCGACCGCGGCCGACGCGATCGGGACGGCCCGCTCGGTGCGCACCGCCCAGAAGATCGCCGACGACGCCGTCACCCTCATCAGCGATGACGCCGGCGCGATCCCCCTCGCGAAGGGTGCCTCGGTGCTGGTCACCGGCGCTGGCACGGCGGCGAAGATCGACGTGGCCACCCAGGCCCTGGGGGCGCACGGGCTGCAGGCGACCTCGCTCGCCGGCGCGACCCCGGAGGCAGCTGCCGCCGCGGCGACGGACGTCGACGTGGCGCTGGTGTTCACCTCGTCCTCCGGTTTCACGACCCCCGCCTCCCAGGTGGCGGTGGTGGCGGCGCTCGCCGCGACCGGCACCCCCGTCGTGCACGTCTCGCTGCGCAATCCCTACGACGTGGTGCATGTGGGAGAGGTCGCCGCATCGCTGGCCGCCTACGGCAACTCCGACTGCAACTTCGAGGCGGTCGCCGGAGCGCTCGCCGGGGACGTGACCCTGCGCGGCACGCTCCCGGTCCCGATCCCCACCGCCGACGGCACGGGGGAGGCCTACCCGCTCGGGCACGGCCTGCGCTGAGGCACCCTCAGCCGAGCGGCGCGGGTGCGGAGGCGGTCCCTTCGTGCGCGCGCCGTTCGGCCGCTTCCCGGGCGAGACGCCGCCGGCGGGCTGTCACCCAGCCCGCGGTGAACACCAGCCCGGCCACCACCATCACCGCAGTCATCAAAGCGATCACCACGGAGAAGGTGACCTGCAGGGACACCAGCGACAGCAGCGCGCTCGAGGTGATGATGCCCAACGCATTCGCAGTGCGCAGCAGCGCGAACACCTCTGCGCGGTGCTCCGGGGCAACGAGGTGGTCCAGCACCAGCGAGTAGTAGGTCGCCAGCGGCGCGAGCACCGCACCCACCAGCAGGGCGCCGATCACGGTGGCGGCCACCGAGTTCCCGAAGCCGACGGCGGCGACGCCGAGCGCGGTCACCGCGAGCCAGGCGAGCACGGTGCGGCGACGCGGCATCCGGTTGTGGACGCTCACCCAGATCCCGCCGACGATCGAGGAGGCGCAGATCGCGACGGGGAAGAGCACGCCCCAGGCCGCGGGCAGGCCGAAGGAGACCGCCATGGAGACCGCGCCGATCTCGATCGCGGCGATCGCAGCAGCACTCGCCCCGCCGCACACCAGCCACAGCACGATCATCGGGGTCAGGCGCAGACGGCTGCGCCGCTGCTCCGGTCCGGGCGCAATGGCAGTCGCGATGCGCGGCAGCAGCACCATCGGGCCCATCCCCAGCACCACCATCGCCCAGGCCGCAGCCTGAGGCGAGTAGCTGCCCAGCACCGCGGCGAGCACCGGGGAGGCCACGAAGGTGACCTCGTTGAGGGTCGCGGCGACACCGAGTGCGCGCGGCAGTCGTCCCGCGGGCACCAGGTGGTTCAGCACCGCCCGCAGATTCCCATAGGCGGCGCCGTTGACCAGGCCCGCGAGCGCAGCCCCGGCCACCACCAGCGCGAAGGGGGCATGGAGCCCCGCGAGCACCGCGATCCCGATCAGGGCCAGCGTGCGCAGCCCGATCAGGACCCGCAGGAAGGGGATCGGCGAGAAGCGTCGGCCCAGCCGCGTGATCGGCACCGCGCCGAGCACCTGCGCGATCGTCATCGCGAGCATCATCGCGGCGCCGCTGGCGGCATCGCCGGTCAGGGGCAGCGCGATCAGCGAGAAGGCGATCGGCGCCGCGGCCTGCGGCACCGCGAAGGAGCCGTAGGACACGAACCAGCGCAGCAGCGCTCCGTCCGGACGGCGCAGCGGGGTGCGCTGCACAGGGGCGACGGCAGTGCGTCCGGCCATGGGGGACCTCCTTCGAGGCGCGGGGGAGCAGGGGAGATATCTTCTCTGCGCAACATAGTGCGCATTGCTGTCGGTGCGCAATATAGTTCCCGTCACCCTGGCTAGGATCGGACGACCAACACCACGAGGAGGCCCGGATGAGCGGTGGGATGCGCCCCGCAGTCGTCGCGCAGCTCGGCGACCGGATCCGCGCTGCCCGCCAGCAGCAGGACCTCAGCGTCGGCGCCCTCGCCGAGCTCAGCGAGGTCAGCCGTCGGATGCTCACCCAGATCGAGCTCGGCCAGGCGAACCCCTCGGTCGCGACCCTGGACCGCATCGCCGCCGGGCTCGGCACCACCTTCGCCGCCCTGATGGGGGTGGGGGCCGATGGCGCTCCGGTGGGGGTCGAGATCTGGTCGACCGACGCCGGCAGCTGGTCCGTGCTGCTGGATGCGGTGGACACCGAGACGCTCTCGGTCGAGACCTGGAAGTGGAAGCTGCTGGGCGAGGACGCCTACGAGGGCGGGGCTGGCATCCCGCTGCCCGGCCTGATGCATCACGTGATCGAGGGTGCGCTCGAGATCGACACCGGGGACGACGTCCAGGTCATCGAGGCCGGCGGCTCCGGCAGGATCGTCACCGGCGGCGCCTACCGCTACCGTGCCCACGAGGGCCAGGCGGCGGTGTTCTTCACCGTCGCGATGCTCGCACGCCCGGCGCGGGGATCAACCGAGCAAGGAAGAGGAAAACCATGAGCACAAAATTCTCTGTCGGAGACCACGTCAGCTGGAACTCCGAGGCGGGGCACGTCTCCGGCACCATCACCGAGGTCCATACGAAGGACTTCGACTACAAGGGCCATACCCGCCGCGCGAGCGAGGAGGAGCCTCAGTACTCGATCAAGAGCGACAAGACCGACCACGTCGCCGCGCACAAGGGTTCCGCGCTCCAAAAGCTCTCGAGCTGACCTCGACGGAGCAGGGATTCTGCGGAACCCCTGACGTGGCCGGGTCGCACCCTGCACACTGAGACTTATGGAACCCACGGATCCGCTCCGCTATGCCTGGCGCGAGGCGATCGACGACGAGGAGCTCTCGACCCTGCATTCCGCAGCTTTCGACCTCGAGCACGGGGTCCAGCCGTGGAGCGAACGGCTCGAGCGCTACTCGCTGGGCTGGATCACAGCCCGCCGCGGCGAGACCCTGACCGGCTTCTGCAACGTCATCACCGACGGCGGGCGCCACGCCTTCCTGCTCGACGTCGTCGTCCATCCTGAGCATCAGGGCACCGGGGTCGGCCGCTCCCTGGTGCTGCACGCGATCGAGAAGTGTCAGTCCACCCCGGTGCAGTGGCTGCACGTCGACTTCGAAGCGGACCTCGGCGACTTCAACATGGCCGACGGCCTCTTCCGACGGAGCACCGCAGGGATCCTGAAGGTCTGAGCCGTCCGCGCGGTCGCGCCACCACCTCGCATCGGCATACGCTTACCTCATGACGACCCCCACCCGCCGCATCGGCTCCCTGTCTGTCTCTCCTCTCGGCCTCGGCGCCATGCCGCTCTCGATGGGCCGCGGTGAGCCCGCCCCGCACGACCGCGCGATGGCCACCGTCCACGCCGCCCTCGACGCCGGCGTCACCCTGCTCGACACCGCCGATATCTACGCCCCCACCTGGGACACCATGGGGCACAACGAGAAGCTCGTCGGCGAGGCGCTGCGCAGCTGGCAGGGCGATCGCTCGGTCGTGAAGATCGCCACCAAGGGCGGCATCACCCGCTCCGCCGACGGTGGCGGCCGTGACGGCTCGGCCGCCTATCTCCGCTCCGCGCTCGAGAAGTCGCTGACCGACCTCGGCATGGACTCCGTGGACCTCTACTACTGGCACCGACCCGACCGCAGCATCCGCTATGCGGACGCGGTCGAGGTGCTCGCCGCCTTCCAGCAGGAGGGCCTGATCCGGGAGGTCGGCATCTCCAATGCGAACGTCGAGGAGATCGACGTGGCCCGCGACGTGCTGGGCGAGGGTGGCCTCGCCGCCGTGCAGAACGAGTTCTCCCCGACGTTCTTCCACACCAGCCGGAACGAGCTGCGGCACTGCGGCGAGCACGGCATCGCCTTCGTGCCCTGGTCGCCGCTCGGCGGCACCGGTGGCGGCGCTGCCGCAGTGGGGGAGCGGTTCCCGCAGATCCAGCGCGTGGCCGAGGCGCACACGGTCAGCCCGCAGCAGGTCGTCCTCGCCTGGGAGCTCTCCCTCGGTGAGCACGTGATCCCGATCCCGGGAGCCAGCCGCCCCGAGTCGATCACGGACTCCGCACGCGCGATGGGTCTTGAGCTCAGCGCCGAGGAGCTTGAGCAGCTCAGCCAGATCATCGCCTGAGCTGAGCGTGCTCGGCGCCTGAGCGCTGCGCCGCTATTGCGTTGCCACACCTGGCGCAGAGGCGTACCGTGGCGGCGTCCAGGACAGGAAGAGAGACGGCATGCGCACCACGCCTGCAGGAAGCGGGGCGGCCCACGAGGCCTGCTCGGTGTGAGCTGGCGTGCCTGCACGCCAGTCACCGCTGACCGTCATCTCCCGCGCCGGGACCCCGCCATCGGGGTGCTCCCGTGCGCTCTCCTTGAGGACCCCATGATTGCCCTGAACTCTGCACAGATCCGCTCCAGCTTCGTCAACGCCACCAAGGGTGACGCCACCCGGGCCGAGCTGCCCGACCTCTCCGCCGTGCGCTGGGAGGCCATCGACTACCTCGGCTGGCAGGACGCCCGAAGGCCGCAGCTGCACTACGTGGTGCTCGAGGTCGACGGCGAACCCGTCGGCCTGATGCTGCGCGGCACCGGCCGCCCGCCGAGCCGCAAGATGCTCTGCGCCTGGTGCGAGGACGTCGTCGACGGCGTCCGAGCCGCATCTTTCGTGGCGCCCCTGGCAGGAGCTTCCGGCCGTCGCGGCAACACCATCGGCACCGCGATCTGCGCCGACTTCCGCTGCTCGCGCAATGCGCGCCGCGCCCCGGCCGCATTCGAGCTGCGCACCAAGGACCCGGAACTGCTCGCCTACCATCGCGATCAGCGCATCGCCGGCCTGCAGGAGCGCAGCGCGGGCTTCGCCCGGGCAGTCCTGCGCGGCTGAGTCCTGCACGACTGAGCCCTGCGCGGATGGCCGGGTCTCAGCTCAGCTGCACCACGACGTCCGCCCGGTCGCGGGTCTCCGCGATCAGGCGGGCGTTGTCCTCGTCGGGCCCGAGCGCCCACTCCCGCGCCGCCGCAGGAGTCTTCCCGAAGCGCTCGTGGCGCTCGATCAGCCACCGGTGCCGCAGCTCCTCGTGCGCTTCCACGAACCAGCGCGCATCCAGCATCCCGCGCACCAGCGCCCACGGCCCGTCCTCGCACAGCAGGTAGTTCCCCTCGGTGATCACCAGCGGCACCCCGGCAGGCACCTCGATCGCCCCGGCCAGCGGCTGCTCGAGGTCCCGCTCGAACATCGGCGCCCACACCGGCGGATCCTGCGGCATCGCGGCCCGCAGCCGCTGCAGCAGCGCCACATAGCCGGCGGCGTCGAAGGTGTCCGGCGCCCCTTTCCGCTCGCTCCGGCCCAGCCGCGCGAGCGCCACATCCGCCAGATGGAACCCATCCATCGGCACCACCACGCAGGACCCTGCGGGAAGCTCCCGAGCCAGCATCGCCGTGAGCGAGGACTTCCCCGAACCAGGCGCCCCCGCGATCCCGAGCACCCGGCGCGCTCCGGTCCGCAGCGCCTCATCCAGCAGCACCCGCACAGCACCGACCGCCTGCTCGGCGCTCAGCTCAGCGGGCATGTGCGGCCAGCTCGATCTCGACGATCTCTCCTCGCAGCGGCAGGTGCATCAGGATCCGGTCCGGTGCCCGGCCCGCCGCTGCGAGTGCCCGCGAGTAGGTCGCCATCTGCCCCAGGTACCGCTCGCGGATGTGCGTCACCGGCTCAGCCCCCGGATACGCCTTGTGGTCCACCAGCACGATCTCGCCCGAGGGCAGGCGCAGCAGGGTGTCGATCCACCCCTCCATGACCTGCGCATCTTCGTTCCACCAGGTGATCGGCTGCTCGGTGAGCTGCTCCGCGCCAGGGAACTCGGATGCCACGAAACGCGACCAACTCTCCCCGGCCTCCAGCAGCACCCGCGCCTCCACGGTCCGCGTCACCACCCAGCGCGAGAGCAGCCGCTCAGCGGCCGCGAGCCGCTGCTCCGGCGAGAGATGCTCGAGCGGCAGTGCGAGATAGGCGTGCACAGCCTCGCCGACGCGCTCCCACTGCGGACCGCCGCCGCGCACCAGCACCGGTCCGATGCTGCGGGGCTCCGCGACCTCGCCGAGGGTCCCGTCGGACGCCGCGGCCGATGCCTGGAACCGGGCTGACGCCCGAGCGGTGCCCGGCACCTCGGGGCGCAGCGGGATATCGGTCGCAGCCAACGGGTCCACGCTGCGCGGCAACTTTGCGGGGATCTGCTCCATCAGGTCATCGACGTTCACCGCAGTCACGGTCGCCGGCAGTGCGCCCTCCGTGCCGTGCACGCTGAGCGCCCCGTCGGACCAGCTCACCAGCGGCGGCGTCTCGATCAGGGTGTCGAGCACGGTCGAGGCGCCGGGCACCGCGAGCACCGACGTGCGGGCGGCGCGGGTGAGGGCCACATAGTGCAGCCGCCCGGACTCCTCCGCCTCGGCGTCGCGCCGACGGTTCGCGAAGCCCGAGGCCGCGAGGTTCTCCGCGGTCTCCGCAGGGGCGGCGATCTTCGGCCAGAATCGCAGGCTGCGGCCATCCAGCGGGGCGGTCACGTCGAGCGCTGCGGGGGAGACGACGAGCACGCCGCTGGAGTGGTCGCGCTCCTTCGGCGGGGCACCGAGATAGGCGATGACGTGATCCCATTCCAGGCCCTTGGCACCGTGGATGGTGCCCACCCAGACCGCCTCGGGCAGGGCGGAGAGGTCCGGTCCCTCCGTCCATGCGTCGAGCTCCGCGCGCAGGCCGGTCAGCGTGACGGGGGAGCCCTCCGCCCGTCGCCGCTGCGTGGTCTCCTGCGCCATCGCCCGCAGCGCGTCCAGGCTGCGACGGCGGGAGCCCTGCCCGGTCCAGCGCTTGATCCGCTGCGGCAGGTCCAGGGCGTCGATCAGCGCGCTGATCATCTCCACCGGGGTGAAGTCGATGCAGGCGCGACGCACCTCGCGCAGCCCGGCCAGCACCGGATCCTCCCACCAGCGGGCGAAGACTTCCTTGCGCGCGTCGCGATCCGGCGCCGCCATCAGCTGCGCGAACCAGTCCTCGTGCGCCTCGTGATCGTTCAGCAGCGTCACCAGCTCGGTGAGCGCGAGGGTGTCGGAGCCGTCCAGGGTGACCGCGAGCGCCGCCTGTACCAGCTGCGCCTCGCGGGTCGCGAGCAGCGGATGGGCGGCGCCGGCGGTGGGCACCCCGCGCTGCTGCAGGGCGGCGACCACGGAGGCCCGCTGAATGTTGCTGCGCACGAGCACCGCGGTCGACCCCGGGGTGAACGCGCCCTCATCGATACGGCGGCGGATCTGCTCGGCGATCATCGCCGCGTGCTTCTGCGCGGAGACCACGCGACGGTCGTTCTTCGTCGCCTCCCACACCTCGAGCGTGCCGCCGGCCGCCTCCGCTTCCCGCTGCTCGGGGATCTGGAGCCGCACCCGCTCCAGGCCCTCCCCGTCGGGCGCGAACACCGGGGTGAACAGGGCGTTGGAGAAGTCCACGAGCAGCTTCTGGGAGCGCCAGGAGTGGGAGAGGTTCTTGACCTCGCCGGTCCCGAACACGGTCCCGCCGCCTTCGAGCGCGGCGATGATGTCCTGCATCAGGCGCGGATCGGCGTCGCGGAAGCCGTAGATCGCCTGCTTGGGGTCGCCCACCCAGATCTTCTCCTCGATGAGCTGGGAGAGCTCGAGGAAGAGGGCCAGCTGCACGGGGGAGGTGTCCTGGAACTCGTCGACCGCGAGCAGGCGATAGCGCGAGGCGATGGACTCCCGCACCCGCGGGGAGTCCTGCAGCAGCCGCAGCGCCTGCACCTCCTGGTCGATGAAGTCGATCAGCCCCAGCTCGCGCTTGTAGGTCTCGTAGGCGTCCAGCGAGTCCGCGGCGACGTCGAGCACGAGCGCGATGAGATCGCGGAGGTCCTGCTGCCAGGCCGGGTTCTGGGCGAAGCCCTCGGAGACCTCGATCGCGAGCGGCTCGAGGGCCTTCTTCGCCGGCGCCCCGAAAGCGCCGCCGGCCAGCCGCAGCCAGCTCGACCACGGTGCCCGCTCCCGATCCCGCAGGGTCCGCTCGAGTCGCCGCAGCGTGTCGAGGTCAGTCCGTGCTTTGTTCACGCTGCGCGGGGCGATCGGCCCGCCGTCGACCGACGCAGCCAGGTCCGCCGCGAACCCCTCGATCCGCTGCCCCAGCTCGTGCAGCCAGCGGCCCCGCAGATCCTCGCCCGGCTCGGGCAGCTGGGCCGCTTCCCGCAGTTCCTCCCAGGAGCGCGGCGCCGCCGCCCGCAGCTCCTCGGCCCCGAGCAGGTTGGTGCGGGCGGCGTCGGCGACGTCCTTCACCCGCCCGCGCCAGGCCTGCTTCCGGTTGCCGAAGCCGAAGCCGGTGTCCTTCTCGTCGCCGTCATGCTCGGTACGAGCCAGCATCGCCGCCCAGCGCACCCCGGCAGCGGCGGCGGTGCGGTCGATCGCCGCCGCGAAGGCCGCCTTCTGGGTCGTGTCGTCCAGCACCTGCACCTGCGGGGAGATGCCCGCATCCAGCGCATACTCGGTCACCAGGCGCCCGGCCACCGAGTTCACGGTGCTGATCAGAGCGCTGTCGATGCCGCGCGCCGCCTCGACCTGCTGACGGTCCAGGAGCGTGGAGCGCACCCGCTGGGAGAGCTCGTCAGCTGCCTTGACGGTGAAGGTGGTGGCGATGACCTGCGAGGGGTCCAGCCCGGCCGCGAGCCGCTCCGCGAGCAGCCGGGTCAGGGTGTACGTCTTGCCGGAACCGGCCGAGGCGTTGATCAGGGTGAAGCTCATGATGCATCGCCTCTCAGGCCGCACAGCAGGGAGAAATCGCAGAAGTCGCAGCGGGCATCGACCACGATCCCGCCGTCGGCCCGCGCCTCCTCCTGCGCTGCGGCGTAGGTCTTCTTCGCGTCGACGCGCGGGGTGCCGAGCCCCTGCCCGGCATCGACCAGGATCTGCCCGGACTCTGCCGTGACGGTGCCCGCCCCGATCGCATCCAGCGCCTCGGTGATCCCGCCGACGGTCGTCGACCATGCCTCGGCGATGTCCAGCGTGGGCCGGCCGTGGGGGTCCAGCGCCGGGTTCGCGGAGACGAACTCGCCCTGCTTGAGCAGGAAGTAGCCGACGTCGGCCGAGTCGTCATGCAGCGACCAGGCATAGGAGGCGAGCTGCAGCGCCTCACCGGCATCGAACAGCTCGGGATACTTCTTCGCGGCCGAGGTCCACTTCAGGTCGATCACGGTGGGCCTCCCGGCGGCGTCCTCGGCGAGCACATCCCGGTAGCCGAGGAACGGCACCTCGAGGTCCCCGCGCTGCAGATGCAGGGTCAGCGGCTCTTCGAAGCGGGACTCCACAGAGGTGATCACGAGCCCCGCGTCCGCCAGCCGGCTGAAGAACTCCACCAGCGAACGCACCGCGGTCTCGCGCATCGAGGTCAGCTCCACCTCCCGACCCGGCAGCAGCAGCTCTGAGGCGAGCTGAGGCACGAGGCGGTCGAGCATCGTCGAGATCTCCGCGGCCGAGGGAGACCCGCCGCGCTCCCGGCCAGCGTTCACGAGCTCCTCGACCACGGCATGCACGAGGGTGCCGATCATCTGATTGCCGCTGGGCACGCTCGCGACCGACGCCGGGCGGATCCCGAGCCCGGTGCGATAGGTCCATTTCTGCCGGCAGCCCAAAAGGTTCTCGGCCTGCGAATAGCTCAGCGCAGTCGGCACCAGGTGCGGCGCGGGACCGGCATGCTTGGTGAGATCCAACGGCGGCTCCGGTCGTTCCTCCGCAGGAGGAGCACTCAGCGGCCGACGCGACCCCGCCAGCTCCCAGCCCCCGTCCCCGACCGCCGCGCGGGAGTCCACCCGATACCGCTCGAGCACCTCGGCGACGTCCTCCCCAGCCGCGGCCCGCTCCGCGGCGAGGTGGGCGAGCAGGGAGTGCGGGGCGGTCGCCTTCTCGACGCGGCTGCGGGTGCGGACCACGACCAGCCGGCCGGCGTCGCGCAGCCCGCGCAGGCCCGCATCTGTCTCCAGGGCGGCGAGCGCGGCCGGGTCGACCACCCGTGCCCCGAGCCCTGCGAGCGCCTCGATCTCGACGCTGTCCCAGGACACCCCGGTGTACGGATCCTGCCGGTCCGCGCCCCACCACAGCACGTCTCCGCCGCGCGGGCGGAGCTGCGCCGGGCGGGTGCAGGTGGTCCAGGCGTCGGTCGCCTCGGGGCGGGCGACGGGGGAGGCGGCGCGCCCGCCCGCGGCCTCGACGATCTGGGAGAGTTCACGCGCGCCCAGCATGTGCTGCTCACCGAGGGTGTCGAGCACGGCGAGGAAGGTCTGCAGATGGGCGCTCGCCCGCACCAGAGAGGGCGCGCCCTGCCCGAGCGCGCGCAGCCGCTCCCCGAGCCAGGTGGTCGCCGCCCGCAACCGGGCAGGCGTCAGCTCGTCGGGGCTGATCGGCGCCGTGACCAGCGCAGAGACCTCCCGTGCGATCGCCAGCGCCGCCGCCTCCTCGGGATCGGCGGCGAGCTCCGCGAGCACCGCCTGCCAGGCCGAGCCTCCCGTGCCGGGCTCGGCGGCCAGCGCGTCGAGGAATCGGCGCCGCACCCGTGAGGGCACCAGGCCGATGGGCTCGCGGTCGGAGTCGGGGGCATCGAGCACCCGCAGGTCGAGGAAGGCGCCGAGCTGCTGCACATCCACCGGGGCGATCGCGATCGAGAGGTACAGCGGGAGGATCTGCAGGCTGGTGCGGTCCGCGGAGGCTCCCGCCACCCCGATCGCCGCCTGGCCACGGCGGTGCAGCTCCTGGTCCAGCAGGATCGTGTCCTCGGTGGCGAGGACGTGCACGGGATCCCCGCCGCGCCCGGCGAGGAAGCGGGCGGCGGTCTCGGCGGCGGTCCATTCGTCGTCGGCCTCCAGGAGCATCAGCTCCGGGCGCCCTGACGGCGCCTCGTCAGCCCGACGGATCTCCGCACCGGCTCCGGCCAGCAGCTCCACCAGCTGCGGCCATAGCCCTGGCAGGGTGGCCGGCTCCTCATGGCAGAGGACCTGCTCGATCCCTAGTGGCCAGGGCGAGGCAGCGAGCTCCTGGAGCAGGTCGACGATCTCTCGCAGATCATCCGCCGCGCCGGGGGAAAGGCCAGCAGCCTCCTCGATCGCGCACAGCGCCTCGATCCGTGCCGGCAGCCCGGACGCCCTGCGCAGCGAGGCGCCGGCCATCACGGCGGCATCCCGCCAGGCCAGCATCGTGCCCGCAGTCGCCCAGGGGTCGACGTCGAACGAGGACCGCACCCACCCGTGGTCCGCCGCGGCGATCGCGCGGGCGTACTGGGCGATCCGCACCGCCGGATCGACCGACGGACGGGTGAGCGCGAGCCGTGTCTGCAGCAGCTGCACGAGGCCACGGGGCCCCATCCGCACCGTCCCGGCGGCGCTCGCGCCATCCGCCCAGGCGGTGCCGTCCAGCGACCAGCCGAACTCGATCTGCATCTGGGCTCCTCCGTCGTCGCATGTCCCGCCCCAGACTAGGGGAGGGGGCGGACATCGGGGATCAGGTCCGGCCAGCACGGTCAGCGGTTGAACGGATCATCCGCGCGGACGCCCCAGCTGAACCCGCGCTCGTAGAGCACCATCGCGGAGTCATCCGGGGCGAGCACCAGATCCTGTCCTTCACCGCTCACCCGCAGGGTGCCGTCGGCCTGCTCCTGGAGCGTCAGCGTGAGCACGACGGGCTCGATCGCGGAATGCTCCTGCAGCGGTGTCCCCTGCTCCCGCAATGGCCCCAGCGACAGCTCCACGGCACCCTCCCCGGTGCGCTCATAGCTCCCGGTCAGCAGCTCCCCGTTCGCCTGCCGGAGCTGCACCGCGGCGCGGCCGTCGTACTCCACCTCGCCGAAGGCGAGCGCGCTCCAGCGCGTATCCTCGTGCAGCTGTGCGGCGGGCTCGGCGGTATCCTCCTGCACGGTCCACACCCCGGCCGGTGCGGACTCGTCGACGCTCCGCTCGGGGTACATCGCGCCGACGCCCCAGCCCAGCACGACCACCAGCAGCAGCGCGGCGAGCGGGCCGGCGATGTTCGTGATCCGGGCGGCCGGCCGCCACGGCACCAGCGTGGGCAACGGTCCCTTCCCGATCTCTCCATGGCCGAGGAACGCCTTGGCCAGGCGCGGCATCCACGGGATCAGCACGAGCAGCGCCATCACCAGCAGCGCGAGCGCGATCTGCTTGACCGGCACGTCATAGCCGAGGTTCAGCACCAGCACGAGCGACATCGAACCGGCGGCGATCACCGCACCGAGCGGCACCGATCGCCGCCACAGCAGCGCGATCGCGGCGCCCCATTCGGCAAGGCCCGCCAGGAACTGGAACAGCGGCGAGAAGGCCATCATCCGCCACAGCATCCCCATCGGGCTCATCTCGCCCTGGGTGATCAGCGCATCGCCCATGTCGGTGACCCCGAACTGACCGAGCACGAGCTTCGCGTAGCCGTAGTAGAGCATCGCCACCGCGAGCAGCAGCCGTACGCTGCCGTGCGCCCACCAGCCCAGGGTCACCGCGGCGGTGCGGGCCATCCGCTTCTCGGCGGAGTAGTCAGCAGAATCGTTCATACCCCCAGCTCATCGCAAAGGCCGACCCCGAGGGATCATCCCTCGGGATCGGCCAGGTGCGACTTTCGGCGATTCACCGGCGCGCGATCATCCTTCAGCCCTGGTTCGCGCTGCCCGGGCGCGTCCACGGCGGGACGCTCCCACCCGGATAGCCGTTCGGGGCCTGCGGTGACTGCTGTGCCTGCTGCCTCGCCGTGCGGGCGCGCTGCTCGGCCTGAGCCCGGGCCTGCTCGGCCCGCGACTGCTCCTGCTCGCGCAGCTGATCGGCGGAGATGCGCTTGCGGGAATCGGCGTCGGCCACATCGGCGTCCTGGCTGGCCGCGGCCGCGGCCTGCGACTCCAGCATCGCGGTGCGGATCTCGTCGCCCATGGAGCCCACGGCGCCCGGGTTCGAGGGCAGGAACAGCACGTTGGAGCGGGCGTTGCGCGCCACGTCCTGCATGGTGTCGAAGTACTGCGTCATCAGCAGCAGCTGCTCGGCGGAGTTCTCGATGCCGACCTTGCGGAGCATCTCGTACTGCTCGGCGATGCCGAGGGCGATCGCCTTGCGCTGGGCGGCGACGCCCTCACCCTGGAGGCGCTTGGACTCTGCTTCCGCCTCGGCCTGGGTGACGCGCTTGATCTTGTCCGCCTCGGCGAGGGACTGCGCCGCGACCCGGTCGCGCTGGGCGGCGTTGATCGAGTTCATCGAGTCGCGCACGCGCTGGTCCGGGGAGATGTCCTGGACCAAGGTGTTGATGATGTTGAAGCCGAACTTCTGCATCGAGGTCGCGAGGGTCCGCTCGACGCTGCTGGCGATGTCGTCCTTCGACTCGAAGGCCTGATCCAGCTCGAGGCCGGACAGCGCCGAACGCACCGTGTCGAAGACGTAGGAGCGGATCTGCGCTTCAGGGTTCGACAGCTCGTAGTACGCAGCGACGACCTGTTCCTTCTCGATCTGGTACTGGACGGCGACCGGGACGTTGACGAACACGTTGTCCTTGGTCTTGGACTCGATGTTCACCTCGAGCTGCTGCACGCGCAGCGAGACCGGCTTGGTGATGTTGTCGATGAAGGGGGTCTTGAAGTTCAGGCCGGCATTCGCGACGCGCTTGAACTTGCCGAAGCGTTCGATGATGACGGCTTCCTGCGTATGCACGGTGAACATCAGCGAGGTGCGCAGGCCGCCGAACAGCAACGCTCCCACGATCACGAGGAAGATCAGGAAGCCGATGCCGAGGACGAGGAAGAGAATGACGCCTTCCATGGGGGTCACCTTTCAGGTAGGTGGTGGGTTGTGACCCACGCTACCAACCCTTCATGGGCGCAGGCCCAGCTCGGCCTCGATACGTCGGGCGATGCGGGAGGGTGGCACCGGTGGAGCGTACCGACGCAGCACCTTCCCCTCGCCGTCGATGAGGAACTTGGTGAAGTTCCAGGCGATGCGCCCGCCGATCACTCCGGCCTTCTGCGTGCACATCCATTGCCACAGCGGGTGGGCGGAGGAGCCGTTGACGTCGATCTTCGAGAACAGCGGGAAAGTGACCTCATAGCTCGAGGTGCAGATCTCCAGGATCTCCTCATCTGCCCCCGGCTCCTGATGGAACTGGTCGGAGGGGAAGCCGAGCACCGTGAAGCCATGGGCGGAGAAGCGGTCGTGCAGCTCCTGCAGGCTGGTCAGCTGCGGCGTGAAGGCGCACAGCGTGGCGGTGTTGACCACGAGGACCAGGCGGCCGCGGTACTCACTCATCGCTCGGAGCTCGCCATCGATGGTGAGCGCTGAGAAGTCGTGGAAGGTCGGGTCAGCCATGGTCTCCTGATTCGGATCGAAAGGTGATGTGCGCCTCTATATTAGGCGCGGGCCCTGATCAGGTGCGGGGACCACGCTCCCGGCAACCTGTACGTCAGGCGAGGAACTCGTCGACCTCGGCGCGGGTGGGGGCGCTCTCGGTGCCGTGGCGGGTCACGGCGATCCCGGCGGCGGCGTTGGCGCGGGTGGCCGCAGATTCCCAGTCCGCGCCGAGCGCCCGCTCGGCCAGCATCACCCCGGTGTGGGTGTCGCCCGCGCCGTTGGTGTCCACCGCCTTCTGCGGGAAGGCAGGGATCTGGGTGCCCCGGCCGTGATGGAACACCAGGCAGCCGCGATCGCCGTCCCGCACCACCACCGCAGCGCCCGGGGCGAGCCGCCGACGGATCGCCTCCGGGGTGTCCTCGAGGTCGTCGAGATCGGTGAGCGCCCGTGCTTCGTCGGCGTTCGAGGTCCATACCGTGGTGCGCGCCAGCACTCGCCGTTGGAGCTCGCGGGGGAAGTCCGCGAACGGGTCGCCCGGATCCAGCACCACGTCGACCCCCTCGGGCAGGGTCTCGAGGAACTCCAGCAGCGGATCGCGGGTGGGCTCGAACAGGCTGTACCCGGAGATGCACACCAGGTCGCCGGGCTGCGGAGCCAGGGTCGCCAGCGATTCGGCGGTGATCTGCCGCTCCGCCCCGTAGACGGTGAGGAAGGTCCGTTCGGCCGACGGTTCGAGCAGCACCGTGCAGTAGCCGGTATCCACGTCGGGACGGATCTCGTCGGACAGGATCACGCCGTCCCGTGCGAGCGCCTCGCGGATCAGGTCGCCGTGCGGGCCGGTGCCGTGCGCTCCGCCGTGGACCGCCTCCGCGCCGGTGCGAGCGGCGGCGATCAGCGTGGTCACCGCGCCGCCGGCATACCAGCGTTCGCTGCGGGCGTTGGCGTTGCCGCCGCGTGGGGGCAGCTCGTCGATCTCCAGGATCACGTCGACGAGCGCTTGGGCAGTGTGGAGCACTCGGGGCATGCGCACGAGTCTAGGTGGGAGCATGGGGCAATGGCCTCCTCTTCAACCCGTCGAGCACCCCTGTTCATCCTGATCGCCGTGCTCGCGATCGCCGCGCTGGTGGTGGGTGTTCTGCTGTGGCGCAGCAGCGCCGACGACGGGCAGGAGGAGGCGGAGGCGCTCGCCGCAGCGCTTTCGGAGGGCTCCGCAGCCCCACACCAGCAGGTGCTCGGCCCGCTCATCGAGGCGACCGGCGCCGCCCCGCAGGTCGAGCTCACCGATGCCGGGGCCGCCGAGGACGGCGTGCGCACTGCGACCCTCGCCTGGACCTGGACCCTCTCGGATGACGCCGGGACCTGGGAGTACACCACCGAGGCGACTCTGCGTCGCGGCGAGGACGGCTGGGCACCGGAGCTCCGCCCGGAGGTCTACGCCCCGGGCCTGGGCAGCGACGAGCATCTGGACCTCGCGACCGTGCCCGCGACGCTCGGCACCGTCACCGATCGCGACGGCGAGATGCTGTACGGCGAACTCCCGGTGAAGGTCCTGGGCCTGGACAAGACCCAGCTCGAGGAGAGCGAGCAGGAGGCCGCGGCCCGCGACCTCGCCGGCCTGCTGGGCATCGACCCCGACCGCTACGCCCAGGCCGTCGCCGACAACGGCCCCGAGGCCTTCGTCCCTGCCCTCACCATCCGCGTCGAGGCCGAGGGGGAGTACCCGCTGGACGAGGCCGCGCAGCTCACCGGCTTCCACGCGGTCGAGCAGAACCGTCCCCTCGCCGCCCAGCGGGACTTCGCCCCCGGCGTGCTCGGCTCGCTGCGTGAGGCGAGCGCCGAGGACATCGAAAAGTCCGAGGGCGAGCTCGTCGCCGGAGACCTGGTCGCCAGCGGCGGCGTGGTCGCCGCCCGGCATGACGCGCTCGTCGGCACCGACGGCGCCGAGGTGGTCGCTGCGGCCGACGACAGCAGTGAGCAGCGTTCCCTGCATCGGGTCGATCCGCTGGACGGCGTGGCCGTCCCCACCACTCTCGATTCCGCTCTGCAGAGCCTGGCCACCGAGGCGATCGCCGATGCGGAGTCCCCGGCCGCGGTGATCGTGCTGCAGCCCTCCACCGGTGATGTCCTGGCCTCCGCCCTCGGTCCCACCGGCCAGTCCTATCCGGTGGGTCTCGTCGGCCAGTACGCCCCCGGCTCCACCTTCAAAGCGGTCACCGCCCTCTCGCTGCTGCGGGCAGGCGTCACCCCGGACACCGAGCTGGAATGTCCCGAGACCGCGACCATCGACGGCGCGAGCTTCAAGAACGCCGACTCGATGGACCCGTCCCTGTTCGGCTCCATGCCGCTGCGCAGCGTGATCGCGCACTCCTGCAACACCGCACTGCTGCTGCAGCACGACACGGTGGACCAGCCGGCGCTCGCCGACGCCGCCACCACCCTCGGGATCGGTCAGGAGGCCCCCGACGGGCTCGAGGCATTCATGGGCTCTGTCGATCCCGAGGACACCGGCACCGAGCACGCCGCGGCGATGATGGGCCAGGGCCGGGTGCTCACCTCCCCGCTGTCCATGGCGGTGGTGCTCGCGAGCGTCCAGAACGGTGCCACGGTCTCCCCGCGGATCCTCGCCGACGCCGACCCGGTGACCACCGAGGTGCCCCACCCGCTGAGCACGGAGGAGACCTCGCAGATGCAGGAGATGCTGCGCGGCGTGGTCACCGACGGCAGCCTGGACGAGTTCGCGGACCTCCCCGGCGAGCCGGTGATCGGCAAGACCGGCACCGCGGAGTGGACCAACGCGGAGGGCGAGCTGAAGCTGCACTCCTGGGTGATCGTCGCCCAGGGCGACCTCGTCGTCGCCGCCTTCGTCGAGGACGGCAGCTACGGCTCCGTGACCGCCGGACCGATCGCCCGCGAGGTGCTCGAGGGGGCGTAGCTAGAGCCCGGCGGCGACCTCGACGGCCTGCCGGATCGCCCGCTCGGCGTCGAGCTCCGCGGCGACGTCGGCCCCGCCGATCACATGCACGCGGGGCGCCCGGCCCTTGCGCGCGGCGGTCACCTCATCGGCCAGGGCGTTGACGCTGACCTGCCCCGCGCACACCACGACCGTATCCACCTCGAGCACCCGGGCCTCCTCGCCCTCGAGGATGTGCAGGCCCAGTTCGTCGACGCGGCGGTAGGTCACGCCGCGATGCTGGATCACGCCCGCGTGGCGCAGCTCGGCCCGGTGCACCCAGCCGGTGGTGCGGCCGAGCCCCGCCCCGATCCGGGTCTCCTTGCGCTGCAGCAGATGGATCTCGCGGCGCGGCTCCTCGACGGGCCGGGTGGTGACGCCGCCGCGATGCTCCTCGTCGGCCTCCACCACACCCCAGTGCGTCTTCCACACGGCCACATCCAGCGTGGGCGAGGGCCGCGGGGCGCTGAGGAACTCGGCCACGTCGACCCCGATCCCGCCGGCGCCGATGATCGCGACCCGTTCCCCGGCCTCGGCCCGGCCCTCGAGCAGGTCGGCGTAGCTGATCACCTGCGGTCCGCCCTCGGTGGGCAGGTCGATCTCGCGGGGCTTCACACCGGTCGCGACGATGACATCATGGAAACCGCTCAGGTCCGCACCCGTCGGCCGAACCTCCAGCCGGATCCCGACCCCGGCTGCTGCGAGCCGCATCCGCCAGGACTGCAGCGCCTGCGCGTAATCCTCCTTGCCGGGGATGCGGGCGGCCAGTCGCAGCTGTCCGCCGATCTCCGCGGTCGCCTCGAAGAGGGTCACGATGTGGCCGCGCTCCGCGGCGGCCAGCGCCGCCTCGAGCCCGGCGGGACCCGCGCCGACGACGGCGACCTTGCGGGCGCGACGTTCGATCACGGGCTTCAGCACCAGCTCCGTCTCGTGCCCGGCGCGGGGGTTCACCAGACAGCTGGCCCGCTTGCCATCGAACACCTTGTCCAGGCAGGCCTGGTTGCAGGAGATGCAGGCCACGACCTGGTTCGCGCGGCCCTCCGCGAGCTTGTTCGGCAGCTGCGGATCCGCCAGCAGCGGGCGCGCCATCGAGATCAGATCCGCCTGGCCGTCGGCGAGGACCTGTTCGGCGACGGTGGGGTCGTGTATCCGGTTCGAGGCGATCACCGGCACGTCCACCAGCTCGCGCAGGGCGGCGGTGTTCTCGGCGAAGGCCGCGCGCGGCACGGAGGTGACGATGGTGGGCACCCGCGCCTCATGCCAGCCGATCCCGGAGGAGAGTACATCCACGCCGCGCTCGACGAGTCCCTGGGCGAGGGCGGTCGTCTCCTCCCAGGTCTGGCCGCCGGGGACCAGGTCCAGCAGGGAGAGGCGGTAGCTGAGCAGGGCGTCGGGGCCGATCGCTTCGCGCACGGCAGCAGCCACGGCGAGCGGCATCGTCCGTCGGCCGTCTGCGCCGCGTCCCCAGCGGTCTCGGCGACGGTTGGTGGCCGGGGCCAGGAACTGGTTCAGGAGGTAGCCCTCGGAGCCCATGATCTCGACGCCGTCGTAGCCCGCCTCGACGGCCCGCTGTGCAGCCTCGGCGAAGTGCTCGACGGTGCGGCCCACTCCGCGCCGGGTCAGGCGCCGGGCCCGGAAGGGGGACAGCGGCGACTTCCCGGCGGCGGAGGAGGCGGCCAGGGGGTGGAAGGCGTAGCGGCCGGCGTGCAGCAGCTGCAGGATGATCCGGCCGTCGGCCTCATGGACCTCGCGGGTGATGACGCGGTGACCGCGCAGGGTGCGGGCATCGGCCTGTGCGCCGCGCGGGGTGAGCCGGCCGGTGCGGTCGGGGGAGAAGCCGCCGGTGACGATCAGCCCGGCACCGCCCCGTGCGCGCTCGCCGAGATAGGCGGCGAGCTTCTTGATCTCGGCGGGGCGGTCCTCGAGGCCGACGTGCATCGAGCCCATCACGATACGGTTGCGCACCTCGAACGGACCCAGGTCCAGCGGCGAGAGCAGCCGGGAATAGGTGCGGGGCGCGGTCGGGTGGAGAGGCAACTCTGACATGCGAGCGATTCTGCCAGGCTCTGGCGGGGAGCGGGTTCGCGGCGGTGACGGCGGTGGCGGTGGCCGTGGCGGCGGCGGTTGCGGTGGTGCGGCACTGCGTACGCTGGGGTGGATCCCTGTCGCCGGAGCGAGGAGTGCTATGTCAGCGCGGATGCTGATCATCGTTGATGTCCAGAACGACTTCTGTGAGGGCGGTGCGCTCGGCGTCGACGGGGGCGCCGGGGTCGCGGCGCGGATCGCCGAGCATGTGCGGCTCCATGGCGCCGGGTATGACCGCATCCTCGTCAGCCAGGACTGGCATCGCGGGGACACGGACAACGGCGGGCACTTCGCGGTGCCGCCGGCAGAGCCGGATTTCCTCGCGACCTGGCCGGTGCACTGCGTCGCGGAGACCGCGGGTGCGGCGCTGCATCCCGAGATCGCGGCGCTCGCCGAGGAGCTGGGGGAGCGGCTCGAGATCGTGCGGAAGGGTCACGGGATCCCGTCGTACAGCGTGCTCGAGGGGACGGTCGTCGCGACGGGTGAGCAAGTGGCACGGCTGATCGCTGAGGCGGAATGGGAGCGGATCGACGTGGTCGGGCTCGCCTACGACTTCTGCGTACGCGCGACGGCGCTCGGGGCAGCCGAGTCTGGTGCGCCGGTGCGGGTGCTGCGGGATCTCACCGCGGCGGTGCACCCCGCCGAGATCCCGGCCCTCGAGGTGGAGCTGTCGAAGGCTGGGATCGAGGTCAGTGCCTCGCCGGGTCTGACTGCCTGAGTCAGAAGGGTGGTTCGGTCTCGTCGTAGGTGAGGCCGGGTGGGATGATTCGGCGGCCGCGGTGTTTGGCCCACGCGGCGCGGCGGTCTTCTGCCGCGCGTTCTTGCCGGGGTCTGGCTTTCTCTTCGGCGTGGAGGCGCAGCGCGTCCTCGTGGGCGCGTTGGTAGGTCCGCCAATCCCGGTCGAGGATCCGGGCGAGGCGTGGGGTCAGCAGATCCGTGTCCTCTACCGTGCGTAGCCGGATATCCCGCCCGATATCCCACGTCGTCTCCAGCGGCCCAGCGGTCGTGGTCCCGTCACCACCAGCGGGGTCATCGGCCGGGTCACGGATCGGGTCGATCATGCCAGCGGTCTTCTGTTTGTGGTGGAGCCAGCAGAGGCGGTGCAGATTCCATAGCGAGGTCTGCCCACCCTGATCGGGATGTTCGTGGTCGTATTCGATGATGTGGTCATCCTCCGCAGCGATCACCGTCGCCCGGGTGCAGCCCGGCACCGCACACACGGGGTGCCGTAGCCGCAGCTGCAACCGCATCTGCGCGGTCGGCGTGTAGGTCTCCGCCGTCACCGGCAGGTACGCGCCGGTGATCGGGTCGGTGAGGATCCGCTGCCACGTCGGTTCCCCCGCGGCGAGCTCCCTCGCGAGCTCTGCGGGCAGGGGCGTCATCCCATCCAGCAGCGCCGGCGCGTCACTATGGCCCATCAACGTCAGGGCCGGGACGGTGACCAGGATCTTGTACGGCCGTACTGTCTCCTCGACCGGATCGATATCCAGGACCGAATGCGTCAAAATCGCATACCTCAGCGTCCGGAGCGACAAGGCCGTCCCTCGGTCGGCGAGGTCACGATCAATATCGAACGGCAACGGTCCCTCCGCCCCGGCTTCGAGCGCGTGACGCTGAGCCTTCTGGACGGTGCGGGCTGCGATATCGAGCCGGTGGGCAAGGGCCTGGATCTCCGGGATCGGACCGGTCACCATCAGCGACGCGGTCCCCGTCTCGGTATCAACCCCCACGATCTCCACATTCCGTGACTGCGACGGCAGGGCAGGCAGAGTCCCGGCGGTCGCGAGAGCGACACCGAGCCGGACCTGCTTCTCGAACGTGTCCTGCGAGACCGACGGGATCTGGACCGCAGCCATATGCGCATCCACGTCCCGGGCCTGGTCCTCGGTCAGGCGACGGGTGTGGCGGATCAGGTAGTGGTGCCAGTCCTCGGGCAGCTCCCCGCGCCGCAGATACGTGAACGTCACCGGCATCCACGCAACCGCCAGATGCGCATCACGCACCATCGCGTGGGCCTGGAGATAGGTGCACCGCAGCCCGGCGGCGACCTTCAGCGCAGTGATGTCCGCGTCATCGAGCACGCCCTGCACCTCGGGATCCTCCCGAAAGAACGTCGAGAGCTGACGCAGCTGATGCGCCCGCAGACTCGCCCGGAACCGCATCGTCCGATGCAGATCCATCACCCGCCCCGCATCCAAACTCCCCGGCACAGCCTCAGCGAGGATGTACTCCGCATCCAACTCCCGCCGCGCACGCACCCTCCACGCCGGCAGGCCTTCCGGCGCGGTACCGGGGGCCGAGGAGCGCGCGGCAGAGACATCACCGTCGGTCGGCACCTCCCCGGCCGCGACCCCATCACGCGCAGGGGCTCCGGCCGGCTGCTGACCCGCATCCTCGTCGGACGCGAACTGATCCTTCTCGAACTCACCCACCGAAACCCCTCCTCCCCGCCCACCAAGAAACCCTCGCGAACCACTCCTGCAATATCCCTCAATACTAATTCCCCACCGTCGCTTACTGAAGGGTCAGTGCGAAATGGGGATGAGTCTGTGGATAACCCACGAGTGGGGAGGAACCGTCGCACAAAGGGAAGGCTGACGAGGCGTCACTGAGGCGCTGCCAAGATGCTGCAGGGGCTCCACGGATGCGCTCGCGGGATATCTACGGAGGCATTTGTCGAGGCTAGCTTGATGTGAAGTACCAGGTGGGCCTGTTGGCATGCACTGCAAGTGCAGGCCGCGGAGGGGCCCGCGAGAAGTGCGCACCGCCACGAACGAAAGTGCCGATGAGGACGAGTCCGGGCGGACTTTAAAAGAGATTATTCAATTGTCAATACCCGCCGCAGGAATGTGGATAACTCGCACTGGGGAGGAACGGTGCGGCCAAGGGCGAGACGGCGCCCCGCGGCCAGAAATCCCCGCCGTCCGAGAGCCCCGCGGTCAGAGACCTGCACACGCAGTCCGGCCCCCGTGCACGCAGACCAACCCCTGTACATACAGCGACATACAGCGCACCATAGATCCATGGCCACGCCCTCCCCGATGAACCGCTCGACGCTCCCACCGACCCCACCGACCCCACAGACCCCAACGACCCCGGCGAACCCCTTCACCCCAGGCTTCGGGCTCACCCCGATGATCCTCGCCGGGCGGGACCTCGCGATCGAGGAGTTCACCGCGGCGCTGGCCGGGAACGTGCCCGAGGCGAGGGCGATCCTCATCTCCGGCGCGCGAGGCTCTGGCAAGACTGTCCTGCTCACCGAGTTCCGGGAGCTCGCCCTCGACGCCGGATGGACCGATCTGCGTCTGCACACCTCCTCGACGTCCCTCACCGAGGAGCTGCGCAGTCAGGCCATCGCGCGTCTGCGGGAGATGGATCCCGAGGCCGAGACCTCGCGCCTGACGTCCGCGCGCGCCTTCAACGTGAGCGCCTCCCGCGACATCGTCCAGCGCTACGAGGGGGAGGGGGAGGTGCTCACCACGGTGCTCGACCGCCTCGCCCAGCTCACCGACGAAGACGGCGGCGGGCTGCTGATCACCCTCGATGAGCTGCAGTCGGTCGAGCGCGACCAGCTGCACGCCCTCACCCAGCACGTGCAGGACCTCATCGGGTCCGGTCATGCCGTCGCCTTCATCGCCGCTGGTGTGCGGCCCGGGGTCGACGCGCTGCTGGACCATGAACGCACCACCTTCCTGCGCCGCGCCC
Organism: Brachybacterium paraconglomeratum; assembly: GCF_039541415.1. Lineage (GTDB taxonomy): Bacteria > Actinomycetota > Actinomycetes > Actinomycetales > Dermabacteraceae > Brachybacterium > Brachybacterium paraconglomeratum_A. Next base: position 57,568 of record NZ_BAABGE010000008.1, on the reverse strand, counting down.
ACCGCATCGAGGTGGGCAGCGTGGACGTCGGCACGGCGGCGGAGGCGATCCGCATGACCATCGCCGACACCGCCAAGACGATCACCCCGGATGCCGCCGTGCTGGCCGGAGAGATCTCCCGCGGGTACCCCTACCTGATCCAGCTCATCGGCTCGAAGGCCTGGCAGAACTGCGGCGGGGCGGACACGATCGAGATCGAGGACGTGCGCGGAGGGCGCGACGCCGTGATCGCGGCGATGATCAAGAACGTCCACGGTCCGGCGCTGCGCGGGCTGAGCCCCCGCAAACGCGAGTACCTCCACGCGATGCTCGAGGACGAGGGTCCGTCGGCCGTCGGCGACATCGCGAAGCGGATGGGCATCGATCCGCGCAACCAGTCGACCTACCGCGAGCGACTCATCGAAGAGGAGCTGATCCGCCCCGCCGGTCGCGGCTTCGTCGAATTCTCCCTGCCCTACCTCGGCGACGCGCTGCGTCACGAGGCGCGGGAGGGCGTCGGAGCGGACGTCGAACCCGATCGCGGGGTCCGACGCTCCCACCGGTCGCGGCGCGAAGATCGACCTTAGGGGGAGGCGCAGGCCCCGCCGCCGTCAGTACCGTGGCGAATGCTATGAACACCCTCCTCGCCACCTCCCCGCGTCCCGCCCGCACCTATCGCACCGGCACGATCACCTGGGGCCTGCGGGCTCTCGGCGTGCTCGGGGCCCTTGGGGTCACGGCGTGGATCCTGGCGCGCTATCCGTCCCTCCCAGACACCGTCGCGACCCACTTCGACGCGAGCGGGCAGGCCGACGACTGGGGTCCGAAGTGGTCGATCCTCGTGCTCGCCGGAGTGATGCTGCTGCTGTCTCTGGGCCTCGCAGCGCTGTCGAGCCGCCCGCGAGCCTTCAACTATCCGCTGGAGATCACGGCGGACAACGCCCAGACCGTCTACCGCGAAGGGGAGCGGCTGATGGTCTGGACGTTGCTCGGGCTGGTGGCGATCTATGCCGGGATCGCCTGGTCGACGGTGCTGACCGGCGGAGCACCGCTGATCGCCGTCGGCGTTGTGGTGATGGTCGCGGCAGTCGTCATCGGGATCATCCGCCTGGTCCGCGCCGGGCGCTGAGCGCCGCTCTCAGACCCGCGCGAGGGCGAGGCCGACGTTGTCCGGTGCGCCAGCGGCGAGGGCGAGGTCGATGAGCGAACTGGCCAGCGCGTCGACGTCCTCGTTGCCGCCCACCAGCGCCTCCGCGAGGGCCGACGGGTCGAGGACGGCGTGCAGCCCGTCGGACGCCACCAGCACCAGATCCCCCGGGGCGAGGCGGCGCACCAGCAGGTCAGGGGCGGTTGGAGCACCCGCGGCCAGTGCCCGGTTCAGCACTGCACGATCCGGATGCGAGGCGACCTCCTCGGGGGAGAGCCGGCCCGCCTCGACCAGGGAGCGCAGCCGGGTGTGGTCCTGCGTGATCACGTCGACCTGCTCGCCGCGCACCAGCACCACTCGGGTGTCGCCGAGGTGCGCCACGTGCAGCCGGTCCCCGTCGAGCAACGCGGCGGTGAGGGTCGAGCCGGCCTCGCCGTCGGCCGGGACCAGGGCTTCGGCGGCGGCCCAGGCGGTCTCGAGGGCGGCGAGCGGGGTGGCCGACAGCTCGAGTTCGAGCGCTGCTTCGAGCGTCGTCGCGAACGCGGTCAGGATCTGTGGGGCGAGGTCGTCGGCGCTGCCGAAACCGTCCGCGACGGCGAGCAGGGTGCGGCCGCCCGGCAGTGCGCGGACCGTCACGGCGTCCTGTTGGGAGCTGCGCACGAGGCCCTGATGCAGCGCCGAGGCGGTGCGAGGAGCGGTGGTGGAAGTGGTCATGATGTCCTCCGAAGGGAGTTCCCCGAGGTCATGGGCGAGGGAACGGACGGACGCGGCGCGGGAGAGGCTATCGGCCTCCTCCTGACGCCACCAGGAGCGCAGCTCTGCCGCAGCGGCATCACTGTCCAGATCGCACAGCACGCCGATCCGTGCGAGCCCCATCCCCAGGCCCCGCAGGGCGGCGATCAGCCGCGCCCGCTCGACCTGGTCGGTCCCGTAGAAGCGGTAGCCGGTGAACGGGTCGACGCGACGGGGCACCAGCAGCCCCGATTCGGCGTAGAGGCGCAGCGCCTTGGGGCTCAGCCCGCTCGCGGCGGCCAGCTCCCCGATGCTCAGCAGCTCGAGGCTCGACGCTGACTCGTCCATGCGATCCTCCGTCATTCCTCGCCCGGTCTCCCGGGCACCGGGTCTCTCCCGGTGATGACCACGTTCCGGATTGTCCCAGGGGAAGAGTCAAGCGATATCGCGGAAATTCCGTCGACCAGCACCGATCCAGTGTGGTCTGCTCTTCCTATGCAGCTGACGATCCGCCCCCTGGACACCTTCTCCGATCTCGATCTCGACCAATATCTCGCGCTCGAGAAGGCGCTCGATGAGCACACCTATGGCGGCAGCCAGGCTCCCACCCGGGAGCAGCTGCGGGCCCAGGTCAGCGAATCTCCGTACTGGACCGTGCGGCGCTGGGTGGCGATGGCCGAGGTGATCGAGGGCGGCGAGGTGCTCGTCGGTCGTGCCAATGTGTTCATGCCGCTCCAGGAGAACCTCGAGACCATCTCCGTCGGGGTCTCAGTGCATCCCGCCTTCCGAGGCCAGGGGATCGCGACCACGCTCGTCGAGGAAGCACTGCTGCCCGCGATCCGCGAGTCCGGGCGCAGCCTGGTCGAGGGGTACGGCGAAGTCCCGGCCGACGGGGATGCGGACAGCGACGAGCATCCCGTGAACCGGCTCGCCGCGCGACTGGGCATCACCCGCAAGAACCTCGCCGTCTGCCGGGCGCTGCCGTTGCCGCTCGATACCTCACTGCTGGAAGAGCTCCAGGCCGAGGCCGAGGAGAAGCTCGGCGACTACCGGATCGAGCTGTGGGACGGGGAGATCCCCGAGGAGCATCTCGCGGCCTACGGCCTGCTCATGCGGCAGCTCGAGCTCGACGACCCCGATGAGGACGTCGAGCACGAAGCTCCCGAGTACACCCCGGAGCGGATCCGCGAGAGCGAGCGCCGCATGCGCGAGGCGGGGACGCTGCGGATCACCGCGGTCGCCGTCGCGCCCGACGGCAGCTTCGCCGGGAACTCCGAGGTGCATCTCCACGATTCCGCCGCCAGCACCCTGGGCTGGCAGGAGAACACCCTGGTGATGCCCGAGCATCGCGGGCACCGGCTGGGGCTCGCGCTCAAGGTCGCCACCCATCGGCAGCTGCGGGAGAGGGCACCGCAGCTGCGGAGTCTGGTCACCTGGAACTCGCACGTGAATCCCTGGATGATCGAGATCAACGAGAAGCTCGGCTACCGGGCGCTCTACCGCGAGTTGGTGTTGCAGGGCCGCCCCGGGCTCTGAATCCCCGCCCGCTGAACCCCCGACACGCCGTGCCGCCTCCCGCCCGTCGGCGGCCGTCGGGCTAGGTTCGGCCGCATGGGCGGGGACGATCGATGAGCACGCAGGCGAAGCACCGGCGGAAGGTGCGGCGCGGGCGGCCGCATGACCAGTTCACGATCGCCATCGCGATCCTGTCGCTGGTGATGGCCGGCGGCATGGTCGCGGGGCTGGTGACCAGCGCGATGGGGCCCGACGGCGGGCAGTCCGCCGCAGGCTCCGAGCTGCCGCCCGGCGACCCGTCGAACACCACCCGCCTGACCCATCTGGACCGCATCACCGGGGATATCACCCCGAAGTCCGTGGTCGCGAGCCCCGCCGGCACGGTGATCGCGAACAACATGATGTACAGCCACTCCTCCACGCTGTACGACGCCGAGTCCCTCGAGCTCACCAGCACCGTGGCCGACACCGTGGACCTCGCCGAGTTCGGGTTCCCGGAGCGCGCCGGAGCGACGGAGGGCGCGCCTGTCGAGGCGGTGTTCTCGCCCGACGGGAAGTACGCCTACGTCTCCCAGTACCGGCTGCGCGGCCCCGGCGAAGGCGCCACCGCCACCGACGACTGCGCGAACGGCGAGGAGATCGGACGCTCCGCCGTGTTCCGCCTCGACCTCGCCGCCGGGGAGTGGGACCAGGTGATCGAGGTGGGACGGGTCCCGAAGTTCATCTCCCTCTCCGCCGACGGCAGCACCGCGCTGGTCTCGAACTGGTGCGACGAGACCGTCTCCGTGCTCGACCTCGAGGCGGGGGAGGAGGTCCGGGAGATCCCGGTGGACGCCGCCCCGCGCGGCAGCGTGATCCTGCCGGACAACCGCACCGCCTATGTCACCGCGATGTACGCCGACGAGATGTACAAGATCGACCTCGAGACAGGGCAGAGCGAACTGGTGCTCGAGACCGGTCGCAAGCCCCGCCACCTGGTGCTCTCTCCCGACGCGACCCGCATGTACCTCACCGTCTCCGGCAGCGATGAGCTGCTCGAGCTCGACGCCACGACCGGTGAGGTCCTCCGCACCGCGGAAACCGGGCGCGAGCCGCGGACCATGGCGATCTCCCCGGACGGCCTCGCGCTGTACGTCGTGAACTACTACGCGAACACCGTCTCCAAGTTCGACACCGAGACCATGGAGGAGATCCAGACCGTCGAGGTGGGCAAGAACCCGATCGGCATCACCTACGAGCCCACCCAGCGCCGGGTCTGGGTCGCGAACTACGCCGGCTCGATCGACGTCTTCGACGACACCACGGCATCCGATGGCAGGATGGAACCATGAGCCAGGACATCGAAGGCATCGTCACCGCTTCCCGGGAGATCGACGCCCCGGCCGACGCGATCTTCGCGCTGATCGCGGATCCCGCCGAGCAGCCCCGCTGGGACGGCAATGACAACCTCGCCGACGCCGCACCCGGCCAGAGAGTGCGTGCGGTGGGCGATGTGTTCGTGATGACGAACCAGAACGGCGGCGTGCGCGACAACCACATCGTCGCCTTCACCGAGGGGCGCGAGATCGCCTGGCGCCCGGCGCCCCAGGGCGAACAGCCAGCAGGACACCAGTGGGGCTGGCAGCTCGAGCCGCTCGAGGGCGGCCGCACCCGCGTCACCCACACCTACGACTTCACCGCGCTGCCTGCCGAACAGGAGAAGCGCCTGGCCAAGGCCCGCCTGATGACGGCGGACAAGCTGATGGCCTCGATCGACCGCCTCGCCCAGCTCGCCGAGGAGGGCGGGGACTCCTGAGCACGACGCCAGAGGATCCCGGCGACTCAGCGCCTGGCGACCCAGCGCCTGTCGACCCGAGGACCCTCGGGCCGATGATGGCCCCTGACGTCGCACGCGTGGAATCGGCGATTGAGCAGGCCGCGCGACGAGGGGACTTCGACAACCTCCCCGGCGCCGGGAAGCCGCTGGACCTGCCTGCCGCCCACGACCCGGACTGGTGGATCAACCAGCGCCTGGCCAGCGGCGAGATCGACAGCCAGGCTCTGCTCCCCGTCGTCGTGCTCCTGCGCAAGGAGTTCGAGCGGCGCGAGGAGACCCTCGCTGCGCTGCCGGATGAGCGGGCCGTGCGGGAGTACGCCGAGGATTTCACGCAGCGGGTCCATCAGGACCGGCGCGCGAACCCCTTCCAGCGGATGCTCGCTCCGGCCTGGGATCCGGAGGACGCCGTCGCACGGTGGCGGGAGGTGCGCGAGCCCAGGCCGGCGCCGACGGCGGCACCGACGCCGGAGCCGGTGGCGGAATCGCGCCGCCGGCGCTGGTGGCCGTTGCGCCGACGGGGCTGAGGGTCAGTCGCCCAGCACCGACCACCAGCAGCTCAGTGCTGCACCATCGCGGTGCGGAGCCACTCCTCGGGATCAGCGGCCGACGCCGACGCCCCGCTCGCCCGCAGCCAGGTGCAGACGTTCACGCAGTCGCGGCGCAGGAACTCCGTGCCGTTCGGGTTCGCGATCAGGTCGATCACCTGCGGGACGTCGATGATCACCGGGTCGGGCTCGGCCTGCCGGGAATCGGCGAGGATGTTGTAGGGAGAGAGGTCTCCGTGGACCAGGCCCAGGCGGGCGAGGTCCAGCACTGCCCCGCGCAGCAGGCGAGCCCAGCGCTCGATCGTGCGCTGATCCGGCGTGGTCTCCTGCAGGCGCGGGGCGGCCACTGCGCCGTGTTCGTCGTCGGTGCCCACGAACTCCATGCACAGCTCGGTGCCGACGAGCTGCATCGGATAAGGCACTGGCAGGCCGGCCTCCCACAGCTGGCAGAGCATGTCGAACTCGGTGCGGGCCCATTGCGCGGCCGCGACCTGCTTGCCGAAGGCGGAACCTTTGGCCATCGCCCGGGCCTCGCGGCTGTCCTTGATGCGGCGACCGTCGGTGTAGGAGCTGCCGCGGTGGAAGGTGGTGTGATCTGGGGAGCGGTAGCGCTTGGCGACCATCAACACTGCCTCGCCGGGAGCGCCGGTCAGCAACTCCTCGGGTAGGGCGCGCTCGAGCAGGAAGGCATCGGCCTCTTTGCCGGTCTTGAGGATCCCGAGCTCGGTGTCGATCGCCCCGTCGTGCTGGACTACCCAGTCGGGGAAAGGCTGCGGGCCGCGGTCGATGGTGCGGGCGGTCTCGGGCCAGGTGGACCAGCGCTGATCCTCGTCGAGCTCGGCGACGGTGGCGGTGAACATGGCGCGGGCGAAGAAGGCGTCCTGGTCGAAGGACGTAGTCATAGGGGTCTCCTGAGGGAGGACCTGCGAGATGGTCAGCAGGTCGGTGCGGAAGGGAGGACTGCAGGGGTCAGCACGGTGACAACCATCAGCTCCTCCTTCCCTCAGGGCTCCACGCGGAACCGGGGACAGCATATGACGGGGTGGCTGGTGGGCGCGAGGGATTATTGCCCAGGCCGACGCACGTGCATCTGAGCTGGGAGTTGTGGATAACTTCCGGGGGTCTTCCCAGAATGTGATCGGATGCGGACATGCCCGATGCGCGATCACTGAGCCGCCCGACCCGCCGCTCCCTGCTGCTGGCCGGAGCGGTGCTGGCGCCGCTGGGGCTGGCAGGGTGCGACCCGGAGGGAGGGGAGGGGACCGAGGAGGAACCGCCTCCCCGAGCGGCGGTCACGCTGGCTCCGATGGCCACCTCCGAGGCCCTGCTGCCCACCGCGCCCGTACGAGTCGGGACCTGGAACGTCTCACCGTCCTCGGGTCACCCGTGGCCGTGCTGGTGAGCAGAGTCCTCGGCCGGGAACGGGACCTCTGGGTGCTCACCCTCGAGAATCCGGGAGGCGTGCAGGTCCCGATCGCCTCCTCGACCACGAGCGTGACCGTGGATGGGCATGGAAAGGTGGTGCAGGTGCTCGCCGTCGAGCAGGGCGTCCCTCGGGGATACCGGATCGTCGGGGCCAGGTCAGAGGTGCTCGCAGCCGTGCAGTAGACCGAGGGACATCTGCCCGGGCGGTGGTATCAGGACCCTTCAAGCAACGAGTTCTGTGTGCTGCCGGTCGTAGGATCCGGCGTATGACCCATGCGCGGAAGACCACCGGATTCCTGGCCATCCTGCTCGGAGGAGCGGGGGCCCTGCATCTCGTCAGGCCCGAGCCGTTCGACTCGATCGTTCCGTCGGCGCTCCCGGGATCGGCGCGGAACTACACCTACGCCTCCGGCGTCGCAGAGCTCGGGGTAGCCGGGTTGCTCGCCGTGCCGCGCACCCGGCGCCTGGGCGGGATCGCGGCAGCGGTACTGTTCGTGGCGGTGTTCCCCGCGAATGTGCAGATGGCCTACGACTGGCGCCGGGCCCAGCCACGGAAGCGTGCGATTGCGTTCGGACGCCTGCCCCTGCAGGGCCTGCTCATCGCGCAGGCTCTGCACGTGGCGCGTCAGGGCTGAGCGAGCGGTCCTTCCCGGGCAGGAGCAGCCCGGAGATGAGCACCCCGAGCACACCCACCAGCAGCGCTTCCCCCACCCGATCCAGGTGGCCGGCAGCCCGACGAACAGAGCGAACAGGACTGGAACGCCGAGGAGTTCACCCGCGGCTGCTATGGCGGGCGCCGAGACCGCCTCCGTATGGAACGGCTACAAGGATGGTGCCGTGCGCTCAGGTCACCGAGCGGCAGACGAGGCCCTCGACGCACCGTCCTGACCTGCTGCGCGCTGTGCTCCGGTGACGGCGGAGGTGCCCAGGTCACTCTTGGGCAGGGACTCACCGGCGGAGACCGCCTCGGTCCAGGCAGCGGTGGTGGCGACCGCGGCGAAGTTCGAGTGCAGCAGCGCCATGATCGTCTCGTGAACCGTCCGCGCCGGAGCGAAGCCTGCGTAGTTCGCGATGTTGATCGCGCCGGTGGCATCCGAGAGCACCTCGGTGGTGAACCCGAGACCCTCACCCTCGACCGCGGAGGCGATCACGCAGTTGTTGGTCATGTACCCGACCAGGGTGACGGTGTCGACGCCCTGCTCACCGAGCCAGGCGGCGATGTCGGTGTCGGCGTAGACCGAGCCGAACCGCTTCACCGCGCTCTTCCAGCCCTCGGTACGGTGGCCCTCGATCTCAGGGTGGAGAGCGAAGCCTGGCATCGTCGGGTTGAAGACAGGAGCGTCCTCTCCCGCGGTGTGCTGGATGACGGCGATCGGAATGCCTGCCTTGGTGGCGGCGTCGATGGCACCGGTGATCTTCGGCAGGGAGTCGGCGTGAGCGGGGAACTGGATCTCCAGCGGGCCGCTGAAGTACTCGTTCTGCACATCGATGAGGAGGAGGGCGCGGCGGGGAGTGGTCATGGGGTGTCTCCTATGTTGTTCGAGGACGCATATGTTGTTCGAGGACGCAGCCGGTCGGCGGCGCCCGGTCGTGCGATTCAGAGCTGGGGGAGACCGTAGTGGTCGGCGATCAGCTCGACCGTGCGGCGCTGCACCGCGCGGGAGTGGCCCATCGTCACCAGCATGATCTCGTTCGCGCCGGTGAGCTCGTGCAGGTGGTCGAGATGCTCGGCGACCTGGGGGCCGGTGCCGGGGGCGGAGCGCTGGGTGTAGGTGTCCAGGATCTGCCGCTCCTGCAGGGTCGGGGAGTAGGCCTCGACCTCCTCGGGCGTCAGCACCTTGTAGCTCTGCCGCGTGAACATGCGCAGCATCGCCATCGCGCCGGTGCGTGCCTGACGGCGAGCTTCTTCCGCATCGTCATGGGCGACGACGCTCGTGCTGACCATGGTGTAGGGCTCCGCGAGCATCTCCGAAGGCTGGAAGTTCTCGCGGTAGATCCGCATAGCGGAGACCACGTCGGCGTCCCCGAACTGCAGAGCGAAGGCGTACGGGCGGCCGAGCTGGGCCGCCAGCTGCGCCGAGAACGGTGACGAGCCGAGGATCCAGGTGTCCGGGGTTCCCGGGCGCGGCACTCCGTTCTCCTCCGCCTGCCAAGGGCCGGGCACGGCATGCACGTTCTCGTACGGGTGGCCCTTCGGGAAGTCGTCCTCCAGGAAGCCGAGCAGCTCGAGGACCTGCTGCGGGAAGGCGTCATTGGCCTCGCGACCGCGGCGGAGGGCCGAGGCGGTGGGCAGGTCCGTGCCGGGCGCTCGGCCGAGGCCCAGGTCGATCCGGCCGGGGGCGAGGGATTCGAGCATCCCGAACTGCTCCGCGATCACCAGCGGCACGTGGTTGGGGAGCATCACTCCGCCCGCACCGAGGCGGATGCGCTCGGTCTCGCCGGTGAGGCGGGCCAGCATCAGCTGCGGCGAGGAGGTCGCGGCGCCGGGCATGGCGTGGTGCTCGGACATCCAGAACCGCTGGAAGCCGCGGCGGTCCGCGAGCTGGGCGAGCTCGATGATGGCGCTGAAGGTCTCCTGCGCACTCTGGCCGACGCCGGTGTGGGCGTTGTCCAGGACGGACAGGGCGAAGGGGGCGGTGCCGGACGGTGGGGCGGGGAGCATGGAGGACTCGTTTCTCACGGGAAAGACTGCGATTCAACGTGATCGACGATATCAGCACTCTCACGGCAAGGCGCAAGTGATACCGTGAGAAGGTGTCGATGATCCCCCTCCCTCCCGCCCCCGGTGCCGAGGCGCGCACCAGCCTCGCGCTGGTCAACAGTCACGTCTCCCTGCCCGGGGGGCGGTCAGCCGACGAGCTGGACAGTCCTGCCGCGGCGACGCAGTGGCTCATCGAGCGCGACCTGGTCCCCGCAGACGCCGCCCTGCTGGAGTACTGCCAGAGCGAGCTCGCCGGACTTCGGGAGACGCTCCGGGAGCTGTTCGCTGCTCAGGTGGCGGGGGCTGCGCCGTCGGCCGAAGTGCTGGATGGGGTCAATCGTGCGCTCACCCGGGTGCCCAGCGCGCAGCTGCTGCAGCATGACGCGGATCGGGGGCTGCACCGAGCGTCGGCGCACCCGGTGACCCGCCTCGTCGAGCACGCCATGGCGCAGATCGCCGAAGATGCGGCCGCGCTGCTGACCGGGGATGCCGCAGGGTCGATCGCGCGTTGCACCGCGCCGCCCTGCGACCGGTTCCTGCTGCGCACCCATGCCCGCCGGCACTGGTGCTCCACGCGCTGCGGCGATCGGGTGCGGGCCTCCAGGGCCTATGCCCGCAAGCAGGAGAGTGCGCGCGGGCAGGGTGAGTCGCCTGAGGGGACGTCGAGACGGGGCGATGAGGAGTCGAGCGGCGGGATCGACCGTGACTTGCCGAAGTTCCGCTGATATGATATAAACCACGGCGCTCGGAATGTGTGCCTGGATCTCCCCTCAAAGGAGAAGTGCCATGAACACCCTCAGTCTTGCCCTCTTCGCCTGCGCGGGCCTCATGGTCGTCGTGTCCCTGTCCTCCATGTACGCCACGAACGTGACGTTCTGGAAAGGGCGCACCTCACCCTGGGCGGTCTTCCTCGGCGCTGCGGCCCTCCTCGTCCTGGCCGCCGCCCTGATGATCGGGCCGTGACTGCCCCGGACGGCGGCTCCTCGGTGACCGCTCAGAGCTGAGTCTCGAGCCGCCCGGCCACGATCGTCGCGAGCACCGAGGTCTCCCGCAGGCGGTGCGCCGCCTCGCGGGCCGCGGCGTCGACCATCAGCCCGTCGGCCCCGAGCGGCACCTCGGCGAACGGGTTCGAGTCCAGCAGCACCACATCGCCGGGCCCACCCACGCGCAGCGCCGTGATCCCGTCGGTCGAGGCGGCGAGAGCCTCGCGGGGCTGCAGCTGCTGGTCGGGATGCCAGCCGGGGCGGTCGTCGGCGCTGCGGTGCACCGCGGCGGCCATCGCCAGCCATGGGTCCAGCGGCGCGACGGGCGCGTCGGAGCCGAGCGCGAGGGTGACGCCGGCATCCAGCAGGTCCCGCAGCCGGAAGGCCTGGGTGCCGTGGCCGGGCCAGATCGCCTCGGTCGCGTCGCGATCATCGAGCAGGTGCGCAGGCTGGACGGAGGCCGTGACGCCCAGCGCCGCCATCACGTCGATGTCGTCGTCAGTAAGCATCTGGGCATGCTCGATGCTCGCGGAGAGGCCGACGGCCCGGAGCGCCTCGAGCGCGACCTGCGCGGCGGCGTCCCCGATCGCGTGCACCGCGGCGGTGAGCCCCTGGGACTTCGCCCGGGTGAGCGCCTCGCGGAGAGCTTCCGGGCCGACGCTGAGGACGCCCCGGCCCGCATAGCCGTGGCCGTCGGTGTAGGCGTCGCGGGTGTACGCCGAATGGGAGCCGAGGGCGCCGTCGACGATCACCTTCAGCGGACCCATCGTCACCAGGCCCCGGTCGTCGAGCACCAGGCCCGTCGGCCCCGGCGCCGCAGCGAGCTCCTCGGGATAGACGGCGGTGCGGATCCGCATCCGGGGCGTGCGGCGAGGCCACTCCTCCCATGGCCGGCCCCACTCCATATCCGTCAGCCCCACCACCCCGCGCTGCAGGGCCTGACGCTGCAGCATCGCCGCCCCGGTCGCCACCGACTCAGCGACACCGGGCAGCTCGGGCAGGCGGGGAGCGAGGGCGAACCACTCCTCCTCCGCGACGATCCCGTCCCGCGCCGGCAGGCCCAGCGCGCGCAGCGCGGCGGAGTTCATCCAGGCATGATGTGCATCGCCGCCGATCAGCACCGTCGGTATGGAGCCGGTCGCCTCATCAAGCGCCGGCACCGTCGGCTGCACCGCGAAGTCCACCAGGCGGTGCCCGAAGCCGACCAGCGCGAGCGACGACTCGACGGCGGATTCGCGGCGCGCGGCGAGCTCGGCCCGCACCAGTTCGAGGATCACGCCCACGCTGCCCGCCCCGGAGGTGTCCAAGCGGGCATGGGCCTGCGCGAGCTGCCCGGAATGGACGTGCTGATCCCACAGCCCCGGGATCGCGAGGGCGCCGCCGCCCTCGAGGATCTCTTCTCCGGGAGCGGCGCGGAGGCCGGCCGCGAGCTCGGTGATCACGCCGTCGCGGAGTCTCAGGTCCACCGGGCGGGCCGGCGCCTCACCCGTCGCGGCGTCATACGGCCGCACCTGTCTGATCAGCACTGATCCAGACTAGCCGTCCGCAGCCATGACGGCTGTCATGGTCCGGTCGTGACCGCGGGGACTGGGGCGGGCGCGGCGGCCACGGAAGTCTGGAGCCATGACCACGACGACAGCCCCCGCCACCACAGACGCCCCGCCCGCGACGGCGGCCATCAGCCTGCGCGGGCTCACCAAGCACTACGGCACCGTCCGCGCCCTCGACGGGCTCGACCTCGAGATCCGCCCCGGCGAGATCGTCGCGCTGCTGGGCCCGAACGGTGCCGGCAAGTCCACCGCGATGGAGATGATGGTCGGGCTCGCGACGCCCGATGACGGCGCGGTGAGCATCCTCGGCGCCGACCCCGCCACCGCCACCCGCACCGGACTGATCGGCACCATGCTCCAGGCCGGGGCGCTGCTCCCGGACCAGTCCGTCCGCTCGATGCTGCGGATGCTCCACTCCCTGCAGGCCCACCCGATGCCGCTGGACGAGGTGATCGCCCAGGCGGACATCGAAGACCTGGTGAAGCGGAAGCTGGGCGCGCTCTCCGGTGGTCAGGCGCAGCGGGTCCGCTTCGCGATCGCGCTGCTCGGAGACCCGCAGGTGCTGCTGCTGGACGAACCCACCGTCGGCATGGACGTCGGCGCACGCCGCGCCTTCTGGGACCAGATGCGGGAGGTCGCCGCGACCGGACGCACCGTCGTCTTCGCCACCCATCACCTCGATGAGGCAGAGCGCGAGGCCCGCCGGGTGATCGTCATGGACCGCGGCCGCGTGGTCGCCGACGGCACCGGCCCCGAGATCAGCGCGGTCGTCGCCGGACGGGTGATCACCCTGCGGGGTGCCGTCCCGGAGCAGATCGCCGGCCTGCCCGGGGTGCAGAGCGCCGCGGCCGACGAGACCGACCCCGGCCGCGTGCGCGCCGTCTGCTCCGACTCCGATGCGGCGCTCGCCGCGCTGTTCACCGGCCCGCTGGCCGCCGCGGTCCACGAGGTCCTGGTCTCCGCACCCGGACTCGAAGAAGCATTCCTGCGCATCACCGACCACGAAGGAGAAGACCGATGAGCCGCTCCGCCATGACCGCACCGACCGACACCACCACGCTCACCTCCGCTGCGACCACCTCCGCCATTACCCCCTTCGCCGCGCCCCGCACCACCGCCGCCCCGTCGGACGCATCCCGCACCGTGCGCTATGCGCTGCACACCACCCGGATGACCGTCACCAACGTCATGTTCATGCTGTTCACCATCGCGATGCCGGTGGGGATGTATCTGCTGTTCGGGATGATGTTCGGCGACCAGACTGGCGGCGAGGCCCGCGGGATGATCATGGTCAACATGGCCGCCTACGGCGGACTCGGGGCTGCGGTCACCGCCGGCACCCAGATCCAGGAGGACCAGCGCACCGGCTTCCTGCGCCAGCTGATCGTGGCCGGCCTGTCCCCGCGCTCGTTCCTGGCCGGCTCGGTGATGGCCGCGAGCGCCGTCATCCTCCCGGCGCTGATCGCCGTGGGCCTGGTGGGGATCGCCACCGGCGTCGACGTGAGCCCGGGAAGCTTCCTGGCCACCCTCGCCGTGCTCTGGCTGGGCCTGCTGCCCACCATCCTCATCGGCATCGTGCTCGGTATGGTGCTCAAGGGCGGCACCGCGATGGCCGGCGGCGTGATCACCATGATGGCGATGGCGATCTTCGGCGGGCTGTGGATGCCGCTGGAGATGTTCCCGAGCTGGATGCAGTCCGTCGGCCACGCGATCCCCACCTTCTGGATCTCGCAGCTGGGGCAGTGGTCGATGTACGGCGGAGAGCTCCCCCTCGCCGGCCTCGCCGTGATCGGCGCCTGGACCCTGGTGCTCGGGGCGCTGTGCGCGCTCAGCCTGCGCCGCGCCGTGGGCCTGAAGCGCCGCTGACACAATGAACGTCATGACAGACCTGAGAGCACCCGGCGTCAGGGCACGGCTGCGGGACGGCGACGGATCCCTCGCCGCCGAGGCCCGGCCGCTCACCCCGCGTGGCGTCGTCCGGGCGGCGGTGGAATCCGGAGGCCTCACTTTCTCCGTCGCCCCGATCCTGTTCCTCTCGATCCCGATCATCTTCGCCTGGCTCGAAGCGCCCGGATGGCCGGCGCTCATCGCCACCGGGATCCTGCTGGTCTACGCGCTGGCCTTCGTCGCCTGCTGCGGGATCGCGCTGTATCCGCTGCCGGTGCGACTGGCCTGGTTCGCGTTGTGCACCCTGCTGCTGCTCTCGATGATCCCCATGATCGGGGCGAACGTGCTGTTCATGGTGATGTTCCAGGCCATGACGCATGTGTTGCTGCTGCCGTGGAAGTGGGCGGTGCCCACGATGGTCGTGATGAGCCTGGGGGTGGTGGTGCTCTCGGTCCTCACCGCCCAGTACGTGGCGACCGCCCTCGCCGTGATGGGGATGGTGATGGCCTGGGGGATCGGCTACGGGATCCGCCAGGAGACCCTCCAGAACCAGCTCGAGGCCGCCCAGCACCGCAACGCCGTGCTCGCCGTCGCCGCCGAGCGCGAACGCATCGGCCGCGACCTCCACGACTTGCTCGGCCACTCCCTGACCTCCCTCACCATCTCCGCGCAGCTCGCCCGCCGGCTCCTGGACACCGATCCCGAGGCCGCCCGCGCCCAGCTCGTCCACATCGAGACCACGGTGCGACAGGCCCTCGCCGACGTCCGCGCGACCGCCTCCGGAATGCAGCACGTGCGCGCCGCGACCGAGATCGCCTCCGCCCGCACCGTGCTGAGCACCGTCGGCATCCAGGCCGAGGTCCCCACCGCGCTCCCGCCCCTGCATGATGACCTCGCCGAGCTGTTCGGCTACGTGATCCGCGAAGGAGTCACCAATATCGTGCGCCACTCCCAGGCCGCCCACGCCGTGATCACCGTCGACCAAGACTCCGTGAGCATCGAGGACGACGGCATCGGCATCCCCCAGGGCGCTGGCCGCACCGGCCTGCGCGGCCTCGAAGCCCGCGTGGCGCTCGCCGGCGGGCGCCTCGAGATGGAATCGAACGAGACCGGCACCCGACTCACCGCAGCGATGGGAGCGGGCGAATGATCCGCCTCGTCGTCGCTGATGACCAGGCGATCCTGCGCTCAGGCCTGGTCGCGCTGCTGCGCCTGGAACCCGACGTCGAGGTGGTCGGAGAGGCGGCCGACGGGGCGGGAGCCCTCGCCGCGGTCGCCGAGCACCGCCCCGACGTGCTGCTGCTGGACGTGCAGATGCCCGCCGGAACCATGGCCGACGGGGCCGAGGGCCCCGCCGATGGGATCGCCGTCGCCGAAGCGCTGCAGCGGAGTGACGGAGCGCCGCGGATCATGGTGCTGACCACCTTCGGCCGCGCCGGCTACCTGCGCCGCACCATGGAGGCCGGCGCGGCCGGCTTCATGGTCAAGGACACCCCCGTCGAGCAGCTCGTCGACGCGATCCGCCGTGTCCACCAGGGGCTGCGGGTGGTGGACCCCGAGCTCGCCGCGCAGTCCCTCGCCGTCGGCGCGAGCCCGCTGACCACGAAGGAGACCGAGGTGCTGCAGGCCACCGCCGCCGGCGGCACCACCGCCACGATCGCGAAGTCCCTCTTCCTCTCCGAGGGCACCGTGCGCAACCACCTCTCCACCGTGATCGGGAAGCTCGGGGTCACCAACCGGGCCGAAGCTGTGAGGACCGCCTCCGACAACGGGTGGATCTGACCCCTCCACAGGGGGCACGCGTAGCCTGCGGAGGTGCATACGATCGAGTCCCTGTTCGGCCTGCTGATCACCATCAGCGTGCCGATCTTCGCGATCGCCTCGATGCTCTCGATGGGACTGCGGACCCCGCTCGGAGCCTTCCGCAAGCAGCTGCGCGACCGGCGCACCGTCTTCGCCGTGCTCGGCGCGAACTTCGTGGTGGTCCCGGCCGTGGGCACCCTGCTGATCTGGCTGCTCAGCGACCTGCTCCCGCACCAGACCGGGGAGGGCTTCATCATCGCCCTCTGCGCCGCGGGCGCCCCCTTCGTGCTCCAGCTCGGCGCGATGGCCCGCATCCCCTACGGCGAGACCGCCGGCCCGATGGCGGTGCTGCTGCTCGGCTCGATCCTGTTCATGCCGCTGGTGGTCCCCTTCCTGCTGCAGGACGTGTCCGTGAACGGCTGGGCCGTAGCTCGCCTGCTGCTGGGCACCATGCTCTCCCCGATGATCGCGGGCATCGTGCTCGCCGCCGTCTGGCCGGGGTGGGCCGACCGGTTCGCACGCACCGCCGGCAGCGTCGCCGCGGTCTCCGCGGTGCTGATGTTCCTCTCCGGCTTCGGAGCGAACAGCCACCTGGTGCTGGACCTGGTGCTCTCCCCGGTGCTGCTGGTCGCGGCAGGCCTGGTGGCGCTCGCCTTCGCCGCCGGCCGCATCTCCGGAGACCTCGCGGGGGACACCCTCACCGTCCGCGACGGTCCCGCGATCCTCACCAGCCAGCGCAACATCGCCGCCGCCCTGCTGGTGGCCCGCACCGGCGCCGAAGGCTCCGCCGACGATGGCTCGATCGTGGTCTCGATCCTGCTGCTCAGCGCCGTCGGCTTCGTGATGCTGGTGCCCTACGCGCTGGGCAGCGGCATCCTGCGCCGCCGCCGCGCCGGGGAGAAGACCTCGCTCGGCGTACTGCTGGGCGTGGTGGGTCCGAAGTCCGACTGAGGCCCGCCCCGCCCCACCCCCTCCCCGCGCCCCACCTCGCGGGTTACTCCTTGGTATCCCCTCTGAGCTGTCGCCTGGACCGCTCCGACGCGACAGCTCAGAGGGGATACCTGCGGGTAAGGGGAGAGGAGAAGCACGTGGTCAGCGCTCGGAACCCCGCCTAGGCTGAGCGGGTGACATCCCTGCTGCGCATCGTCCGCTTCACCCGTGCCCTGGCCCCGCTGTACACCGCGATCATCGTCTGCTCGGTGCTCACCGCGGTCGCGGGCCTCGCGGTCCCCTTCCTCATCGGCCACGCGACCGACACCGTCGCGGGCGCCGTGGGCGGGCAGGGTGAGACCAGCACCGCCGTGCGCACGGTCATCCTGATCGCCGCCGCGGTGCTGGCCGCGGAGCTGGCCGTCACCGTGATCTCCAACGTCGGCGGCTGGTTCGGCGACGTGATGAGCAACCGGATGCGCACCATCCTCTCGGTGCGCTACTACGACAAGCTGCTCCACCTGCCCCAGCGCTGGTTCGACGGCGAGATCACCGGCACCATCGTGGCGCGGTTGAACCGCTCGATCACCGAGATCACGAACTTCACCAAGATGATGTCGAACTCCTTCGCATCGATGCTGATCACCACCGCCGCAGTGCTCGCCATCAGCGCGTACTACGCCTGGCCGCTCACGGTGCTGCTGCTGATCGTCTTCCCCGTCTATGTATGGCTGACCTCGCTCACCTCGGTGAAGTGGCAGCGCCTGGAGGGGGAGAAGAACGAGCAGATCGACATCGCCTCGGGCCGCTTCGCCGAGGTGGTCGGCCAGATCCGGGTGGTGAAGTCCTTCGTGCGCGAGCGCGGCGAGCTCGCCGACTTCTCCCGCCGCTTCCGCTCCACCGACGCGACCACCCGGGCCCAGTCCTCGCACTGGCACCGGATGGACGTGATCCGTCGGGCGTTCCTGAACCTCATCTTCTTCGGCATCTACGTGATCATCTTCGTGCGCACCGTCCAGGGGCAGTTCACGATCGGCGAGATGGTGCTGCTGATCCAGCTGATGGCCATGGCCAAGGCGCCGGTGGAGTCGATGAGCTGGGTGATCGACTCCGCCCAGCGTGCGATCGCCGGCTCCAAGGACTACTTCCGGGTGATGGAGACCCCCGTGGATCCCCGCACTGCCGCGGTGATGGCCGCGCGGCCGACGGATGCGGCCGATGCCGGGCATGCGAGCGGCACCGCCGCGATCGAGGAGACCACCCCCGTCTCCTCGGTCCTCACCGTCTCCCCGGAGATCGAGGCCGTGCCGGGCGCTCCCGTGGTCGCCTTCCGCGGCGTGGACTTCGCCTATGAGAATGGCGAGGACGTGCTGCACGAGATCGACTTCGCGGTGGAGCGCGGCGAGAAGATCGCCCTGGTGGGGGAATCCGGCGGCGGCAAGTCCACCATCGTGAACCTGCTGCTGGGCCTGTACGAGCCGCGCCGGGGAAGCATCGACGTGGTGGGCCGGCCCAGTGCGGACCTGCCGCTGGACCAGCTCCGCTCCCGCATCGGAGTGGTCTTCCAGGACGCCTCCCTGTTCTCCGGCAGCATCCGCGAGAACATCGCCTACGGCCGTCCCGAGGCGAGCGAGGAGGAGGTGGTCGATGCGGCCCGCCGTGCCAACGCCGACACCTTCATCCGCCGCTTCCCGGCCGGTTACGAGCAGGTGATCGGGGAGCGCGGGCTCAAGCTCTCCGGCGGGCAGCGCCAGCGGATCGCGGTGGCCCGCGCGATGCTCAAGGACGCCCCCGTGCTGGTGCTCGACGAGGCCACCTCGGCGCTCGACACCAAGGCCGAGATCCAGGTGCAGAAGGGGCTCGAGGAGCTGATGTCGGGCCGTACCTCGCTGATCATCGCCCACCGCCTCTCCACGATCGCCGGGGTGGACCGGATCATCACCCTCAGCGACGGGCGCATCGACGAGATCGGCTCCCCGGTCGAGCTCGCGAACTCCGGCGGCATCTACGCCCAGCTGCTGGATCTGCAGAGCACCGGCAACAAGAAGAAGCTCGCGAAGTTCGACATCACCGGCTGACCCGGCTGTCGCCGACCGGTGAGAGGATCGCTTCATGGCCTCACACCCTTCCCGTCCGGACGTCACGGAGCCGCAACTCATCGGAGGCGTGGAGAAGCGCACCATCGAGATCGCCGACTACGACGAGCGCTGGCCCGAGTGGTATCGCGCCCACGAGCAGCGGATCCGCGACGCGCTCGCCGGCGCCGGTATCCAGATCGAGCACATCGGTTCGACCTCCGTCCCCGGCCTCGCCGCGAAGCCGATCCTCGACGTCCTGGTCGTGGTCGCGGATATCACCGCCGAGGAAGCCCATGTGGAGCCGCTCGTACGGGCCGGATACGAGCTGCGGGTCCGTGAGCCGGGGCATCGTCTGGTGCGCACTCCGGAACGCGATGCCCACGTCCATCTGCTCGAGCAGGGCGACCCGGGCATCGCGGCGTATCTCCTGCTGCGCGATCGGCTGCGGACCGACGCCGCAGACCGTCAGCTCTACGAGGAGACCAAGCGAGAGCTCGCCACCAGGGTCTGGGAGGACATGAACGACTACGCGGACGCCAAGACCGAGGCCATCACCGCGATCCTGAGTCGCGCACGCCGGTGCGCGGAGGATCAGCGCGAGGAGTCCTGAGCAGCCGCGGCAGCAGCCGTACCAGCACCACCATGCCGAGCAGCTCGATGAGGGTCTGGGTGACGACGGCGGCCGGGACCAGCGGGGACGGCATCGCGAGGGCGAGCGGCAGCACGACGAGGGAGTTGCGGGTGGCGCCGGAGAAGGTGACGGCGCGGGCGGAGTCGGTCTCGAGCCGCGAAAGACGCGAGGCCAGGATCCCGGCGGCGGTCGCGAGCACCAGGAAACCGACGTACACCGGCACCAGGGCCAACAGGGCACTGCCCGCGCCGAGCACGCGCGGGGTCTGGGACGCGACCACCGTGAACAGCACCAGGACCATCAGCGGCACCATCGCGGGAGAGAGGTTCCACCGCGGGGCGAAGCGCTGGAGGAGCGCCGCGGCCGCGAGAGGCAGGACGATCAGAAGCGCGAAGGCCCGCACGAACGGGCCGGGCTCGATCAGACCGAGCGCCGCCCCACCGCTCAGCAGCGGCACCAGCACCGGCAGCGCCAGCATCTGGGCGAGCATCAGCAGCGGGGTCGCGGCGAGCAGCCGTTCGTGCGCGCCGCCCGCGAGCGCGGTGAACACGATGACGTAGTCGATGCAGGGGGCCAGCAGCACCAGCAGGGCGCCGATCAGCAGCTCGGGCGAGCCGGTCAAGGAGCGCGTCAGCACCCAGACGATCAGGGGGACGGCCAGGAAGTTCGCGGCCAGCAGGGCCAGCAGGAAGCGGCCATCCCGCAGCGCGGCGCCCAGCTGCGTCAGCGGCACCCCGAGGAAGGTCACCAGCAGCAGGGCCGCGATAGCGGGCTCGACCGCGAGCTCGAGGGTCGGAGCAGCATTGGGCAGCAGCGCCCCGAGAGTCGCGCCCGCAACGATGGCCAGCAGATAGATCGCGACCTGGTGGTGCTCCGCCCACTCCCTGCGCCGCGCTCGCTCCATACACAGCGACGGTAGCGCGAGGACCCAGCGAGCATTCGGGGGGACCGCGATATCATGGCTCCGATCACACAGTCTCGGGGGAACGAAGGAGCTGACATGGGATTCATCCAGGCATTCAAGGGCGCGGTCGGCGGCATGCTCGCCGATCAGTGGAAGGACTTCCTCACCGTCCCGAACGGTCTGCCGCAGACGGCAGCACTGTTCCCGGCGGTCCCGCAGGGCACCAACGCCGGACGCGGCTCGAACACCCGCGGCAGCGAGAACATCATCTCCAACGGCTCGAAGATCCTCGTGCCCCAGGGCTACGGCCTGATCACCGTGGTCGACGGGCGCGCGACCGGCCTGATCACCGAGGCCGGCGGCTACGAGTTCACCGACTCCTCCCCGGATGCCCGCTCCGTCTTCGCCGGTGACGACATCCTTGCCTCGACCGTCGGCACCTCCTGGGAACGCTTCAAGTTCGGCGGACGCCCCTCCTCGCAGCAGCTCGCCTTCTACGTGAGCCTCAAGGAGATCCCGGACAACCGCTTCGGCACCCAGTCGGAGATCTACTGGGACGACGCCTACCTGAACTCGCAGGTCGGCGCCGTGTGCCGCGGCTCGTACACGCTGCGGATCATCGACCCGCTGCTGTTCGTGCACAACTTCGTGCCCGCCACCTTCATCTCCGCGAACGCCCCGGTGTTCGACTTCGCCGATGTCGACAACAAGGCCGGCAGCCAGCTGTTCCAGGAAGTCGTCGGCTCCCTCGCGCAGGCGTTCTCCCGCTACACGAACGATCCCGACAAGGGCAACCGCATCTCCAAGATCCAGGGCGATTCGGTGGGCTTCGCGCAGTCGCTCTCCGCCGCCGTCGAAGAGGGCTACCGCTGGTCCAGCGACCGCGGCCTCGCGATCGTGAAGACCGCGATCGTCTCGATCGAGTACGACCAGCACACCCGTGAGCTGCTCAAGGACGTGCAGAAGGCCGACGCCCTCTCCGGCGCCCGCTCGCAGTCCTTCATGAACCAGGCCGCCGCGCGCGGCGTGCAGGCCGCCGGGGAGACCGGCGGCGGTGCAGGCCTGGCGATGTTCGGGGCAGGCATGGGCGCGGCTGGCGGCATGGTCAACCCCGTCCAGCCGTGGGCTCCGCCGGGCCAGCAGGGCCAGCCCCAGCAGCAGGCCGCGCCGCAGCAAGGCCAGCCCCAGCAGCAGGCTCCGCAGCAGCAGGCGGCGCCGGTGCAGGAGGACCCGGTGGCCAAGCTCGCCCAGTACAAGCAGATGCTCGATCAGGGTCTGATCTCCGACGAGGATTACGAGGCGGCGAAGAAGGCCGCCCTCGGCCTCTGAGCCGGTTCCCCGCACCATGATGACAGTGCCGCCCGAGCGCCCGCCATGGGCGAGACCGGACCAGCCCGCCAGGCCGTCAGAGCCGGGCGGGCCGGTCCCGCCCGCCCCTACGGGACTGCCTCTGCGCCCCGGGCAGCCCGGGCAGGGGGACCCGTCCGCCGGGGACCCCCGGTTCACCCCGTCGGGCGCTCCGAGCGCTGGGCCGCAGGCGATGCCCCAGTGGCCCGGCGGCGCTCAGCAGGGTGGTGCCCAGCAGGGCGGCAGCCAGCAGCCCCCGGAGCAGATGCTCGGCGATGAGGCGGTCTCCGGCGCGGCAGAGGCGGCGCTGAAGCACTCCTCGAACCGGATCATCGACACCAGCTCGGGCAAGGACGACGGCCTGAACAAGTGTCCGCGCTGCGGCAGCTCGGAGATCCACTACTCGCTCAGCGCGAAAGCGCTGTTCTGCTCCTATTGCCGTCACACCTGGAACGAGGAGAACGCGGAGCAGGCCTTCGGGCTGAACTCCTCGATCTCGGAGCTACGCGGCCACACCCTGGCCTCCGGCACCGCGGACATCCGCGAGGACCTCACCACGGCGACCCTGAAGTGCCAGGGCTGCGGCGCGGAGGTGGTCATCAACGTCGAGCAGCAGCTGCAGGCCCGCTGCCACTGGTGCCGCCAGACCCTCTCGATCAACACCCAGATCCCCAACGGCGCGATCCCCGACGCGGTGCTGCCCTTCCAGCTCACCCGCGAGGAGGCGATCGAGCGCATCAGTGCGTTCGCGGGCAAGCGCAAGGCCTTCGCCCACGCCCGCTTCAAGTCGGAGTTCGTCCCGGACAATGTGATGGGCGTGTACATCCCGTACATGGTCGTCGACGGGAACATGCACGCCGTCCTCCAGGGCACGGGCGAGGTCACCACCCGTCAATACACGGTGCGGCGCAAGGTCGGGAAGGACAACTACGTCACCGAGACCTATTACGACGCGGACGTCTACTCCGTCCAGCGTGCCTTCGACCTGCTGGTGGACGACCTCACCGTGGAGTCCGCCGAGCGCTTCGACGTCAAGGACAACAAGCAGGCGACGAACAACATCCTCAACGCCGTGCAGCCGTACGACACCGAGAATGCCGTCACCTACAACTCGAACTACCTCAAGAACTTCACCTCCGAGCGCCGCGATCTGAACATCCGCGACGTGGACGACGAGGTCGAGAACCGATTCCTGGCGATCGCCCGCGCGAAGGCCGGCCCCACCATCGGCCGCTACGACCGCGGGGTGCGCTGGGAGGAAGAGGGGGTCGCCGTCCGCGGCACCCGCTGGGTCTCGGTGTACGTGCCGGTGTGGCTGTACAGCTATGCCGACTCCGCGAAGGGCGAGGGCTCCCTCGTGCACTACATCGCGGTCAACGCCCGCAACGGCAACACCATGGGCTCGGTCCCCGTCTCCCATCCGAAGATCTTCGCCGTGGCCTGCGCTGCAGGGTCCGTGGCGGCCGTGATCGGGGCCGTCGTCGGCTTCGGCTGGTTCCTGGCCGGATGAGACCCGCGATGACGCCCCTGATCTGTGATCCCCGCCCCCGAGGAGGATGCGATGCTCCCGCTGCTCGCTGAGCTGGCCGCCGATCCGACGACCACGATGCTGCTGGCCGATTCCGACTCCGGTGCCATCGGCATCGCCTTCCCCTTCATCGCCGGTCCGGCGGTGTTCGCGGCGGTCTACGGCGGGATCTACCGCTACTACCGCAACACCGACAAGCGCCACGAGTACGAGAAGGAGACGGAGGTCGCCGTCGGCAACCTCCGTCAGGGCGACCGGAAGGTCGGCTCCAACAACCGCCAGAAGAGCCGCTCCATGTCCGGGCGCAACAGCACCGAGCACCTCCAGCGCGTGCGCCGCATCAAAGTCCAGTGAGATGACCGCCCGCTCGAGCTCCGCCGGTGGCCAGGACGCGATCGTCATCGGCGCGGGCCTTGCGGGGCTGGTCGCCGCCACCGAGATCGCCGACGGCGGCCGACGTGTGCTCCTGCTCGAGCGCGAGGGGGAGCAGGATCTCGGCGGCCAGGCCTGGTGGAGCTTCGGCGGGCTGTTCTTCATCGACTCCCCGGAGCAGCGCCGACTGGGGATCCGCGACAGCCTGGACCTGGCCCGCCAGGACTGGTTGGGTTCCGCGGCCTTCGACAGTCCCGCCGACCACTGGCCACGCCGCTGGGCTGAGGCATACCTGCAGTTCGCCGCGGGCGAGAAGCGGGACTGGCTGCACCGGCTCGGCCACCGCAGCTTTCCGGTGGTGGGCTGGGCGGAGCGGGGTGACGGCCGCGCCGAGGGGCACGGCAACTCGGTGCCGCGCTTCCACATCACCTGGGGCACCGGTCCGGGGATCGTGGAGCCCTTCGTGAAGAAGCTCGCCGCACATCGCGCGGCCGGTCGTATCGTGCTGCGCACCCGGCACGCGGTGGAGGAGCTGCTGGTCGAAGGCGGGCGCGTCACCGGGGTGCGCGGCAGCAATCTCGCGGCTGACGCCACCCCGCGCGGCGTCGGCTCGAGCCGCGAGGTGGCCGGGGAGTTCGAGGAGCGGGCTGCCGCGGTGCTGGTCGCCACCGGTGGCATCGGCGGCAACGAGGAGCTGGTGCGTCAGCTGTGGCCCACCGAGCTGGGGACCATGCCGGAGCAGTTCGTGCACGGGGTGCCGGCGAGCGTCGACGGGACCGGGATGCTCGCCGCGACGCGGGCCGGCGGCCACTGGATCCACCAGGATCGGATGTGGCATTACACGGAGGGGATCCGCAACTGGGACCCCGTCTGGCGGGGGCACGGGATCCGGATCCTGCCCGGCCCGTCCTCGCTCTGGATCGATGCCCGCGGGAACCGGCTGCCGGCGCCCGCCTATCCCGGTTTCGACACCACCTCGACGCTGCGCCACCTGCGCACCACCGGCCATGATCACTCCTGGTTCGTGCTCACCCGGAAGATCATCGAGAAGGAGTTCGCGCTCTCCGGCAGCGAGCAGAACCCGGACCTCACCGGCAGGGACGTGCGCCAGGTGCTCTCCCGCGTCAAGCCCGGCGCGCCCGGCCCGGTGCAGGCCTTCCTCGACCACGGCGTGGACTTCCTGCAGGCCAGCGACGTTCCCTCGCTGGTCGCGCAGATGAACGCGCTGACCGGCGAGGAGCTGATCGATGCCCGCTCGCTCGAGCGCGTGATCCGTGCCCGGGATGCGGAGGTGCGGAACCCCTTCTCGAAGGACACCCAGATCACCGCCCTGCACGGAGCACGGAAGTACGTCGGGGACCGACTGATCCGCACCGCCGCCCCGCATCGACTGCTGGAGGCGAAGGCCGGTCCGCTGATCGCGGTGCGCCTGCACGTGCTGCTGCGCAAGACCCTCGGCGGGCTCGAGACGGACCTCGGCGGGCGGGTGCAGCGCGAGGCGGGGGCTGCCGCCGGCACCGAGCCGTTGCCCGGCCTGTATGCGGCCGGTGAGGCGAGCGGCTTCGGAGGCGGCGGCGTGCATGGCCACAACGCCCTCGAGGGCACCTTCCTGGGCGGCTGCCTCTTCTCCGGCCGCCAGGCCGCCCGCGGGATCCTGGCGGACCTGCGGTGACCGGACTTGCGATGAACGGGCCCGACGACGCCGCGGTGCCCCCGCGCGCTCTGCTGCTCACCGGCGCGGTCGGCGTCGGCAAGACCACCACTGCGCACGCGGTCGGTGACGAGCTCCGGACCCGCGGCATCCCCGGCGCGGTGATCGACCTCGACCAGCTGCGCCAGGCCTGGCCTGCGCCCGAGGGGGACAGGTTCCATTCCGCCCTCGAACGCCGGAACCTCGCCGCCCTCGCGACGAACTATCGCGCAGCTGGCGCCCGGGTGCTGGTCGCGGCCGGGGTGCTCGAAGAGCGTGCGGCGCGGGAGGAGTATCAGGCGGCGCTCGGCGGCAGGCTGACCGTGGTGCGGCTGACCGCCCCGCGAGACCTGGTGCGTGCCCGCCTGCACCGCCGGCACGAGCACGACCCTGCAGGACTGACCTGGCACCTGGACCGGTTCGACGAGCTCACCGTGATCCTCGACGCCGCGTCGGCCGAGGACATCACGGTCGAGGTGGCGCAGGATCCTGCGGCCACCGCGCGTGCCGTGCTCGCCGCTGCCGGGATCTGACGGCGTCGGGATCTGACAGCAGCGAGCACAGGCGGCCGAGCTCTCAGCGGGTCGTCGGCCCGGCGCCCGGCAGCAGCATCGTCGAGAAGTCGTGCTCGCCGTGACCGGCCTCGATCTCGGCATCCAACGAGGCCAGCGCGCCGTGCAGGGCGGGCAGATCGGCGCCCGGACGGGGTGTTCCTTCGACGGTGTGGATCATCAGCCGGGCATCCTTCGCGATCGCGTTCGCGGTGAAGTCCCCGCCCTCGGTGGTGCGCTCGCCGCGCACGAAGGTGCCCTTCATCGTGGCGATGAAGGCGAGCCCGGTCCCGCCGAGCATCTCGAGGGTCTCCTCGGCGGAAGTTCCGGTCGCTTCGCCGAGGGCGAGCGCCTCGCGCAGCCCCTGGGCGCTGATCGCGAGGGCGAGGTTGGCGAGCAGCTTCCCGACGGCGGCCTTGCGACCGGAGTCCACCCCGATCAGCCGTGTCGGATCGGCCCAGGGGGCCACCAGCTCCATCACCTGAGCCCGCAGGGCGGCGTCAGGGGTGCCGACGTAGACGCCGAGCGCACTGTTGCGGGCGGGGCCCAGCGAGCCGACCACCGGCACACCCACGTAGGTGGAGACTGTCGCGGCGAACTCGTCCGCATCGGCGGGGGAGACGGTGGTGGTGTCCACCCAGGGGATACCGGCCGGGATCAGCGCCGGGGCGATGACCGTCTCGCGCACCGCGTCGGGGCCGAACAGGGAAGTGATGATCAGCTCCGCTCCGTCGACGGCTGCCGCGGGGGTGGCGGCGACTGCGGCGCCTGCCTCCGCCAGTCGTGCGGTGCGGTCTGCGGTCCGATTCCAGACCGTCAGCTCATGATCCTTGATCAGGTGGAGGGCGAGCTCAGTGCCCATGCGGCCGGTGCCCAGGAATGCGATTCTCATGCTCCCAGTCTGGCATCAGTCGCTGGTCGGGGGAGGGGAACGCCAGCGGGCTGTCCACAGCGCGCTGTTCCCGGCTTCCTGGAGAGTGCACAATAGAGGAATGACTTCTCGCGTAACCCGTCGTCGAGCGCTCGTCGCGGCTGCTGCCGCGGGTCTCGGTCTGCCCGCTGCCGCCACTGTGGCGGAGGCCGCCCCGGCACCTGCCCGCCATAGTGGCCGCTTCCAGAACCTGCGGGTCGCGACCTTCAATGCGTCCCTGAACCGCAGCCGGGACGGGCAGCTGCTCGAGGACCTCGCCACCGGCGAGGACCCGCAGATCCGCGCGGTCGCCGAGGTCATCCAGATCAACAACCCCGACGTGCTGCTGCTGAACGAGTTCGATCACGATGCCGACGGCGCAGGCCTGGACCTCTTCCGCGAGAAGTACCTCCAGGTGCCGCAGAACGGCAAGAGCGCGGTCTACTACCCCTACGTCTTCACCGCTCCGGTGAACACCGGCGTGCCCAGCGGGATGGACCTGAACCGCGATGGGACCGTGGGCGGCGCGGATGACGCCTGGGGCTTCGGGGAGTTCCCCGGCCAGTACGGGATGGCGATCCTGTCCCGCTACCCGATCCTCACCGACCAGGTGCGCACCTTCCAGAACCTGCGCTGGGCAGACATGCCCAGCAACCTGCTGCCTGCCGAGTTCTACGGCCCGGAGATCTCGGCCGAGCTGCGCCTGAGCTCGAAGTCGCACTGGGACGTGCCGGTGCAGGTCGGTCCGAGCACCCTGCATATGCTGGCCGCGCATCCCACCCCGCCGAGCTTCGACGGGCCCGAGAAGCGCAACCAGCGCCGCAACAGCGATGAGATCCGGCTGTGGGCCGACTACCTCAGCCCCGGCCGCCGCTCGAGCTGGATCGTCGATGATGCCGGCGTCCAGGGCGGGCTCGCACCACAGGAGCAGTTCGTGATCCTGGGCGACTACAACTCCGATCCGCTCGACGGCGACTCCTGGCCCGGCGCGATCGATCAGCTGCTCTCCCACGCGCGGGTGCAGGACACCACGCCCCGCAGCACGGGCGCAGTGGAAGCCGCCACCACCCAGGGGGGCGCGAACAAGGACCATCTCGGCGATCCCCAGTTCGACACCGCCGACTTCGGCGACGATCCCGCCCCGGGCAACCTC
The DNA here is from genome assembly GCF_039541415.1 of Brachybacterium paraconglomeratum. GTDB lineage: Bacteria > Actinomycetota > Actinomycetes > Actinomycetales > Dermabacteraceae > Brachybacterium > Brachybacterium paraconglomeratum_A. The sequence goes on along the minus strand of NZ_BAABGE010000008.1, from coordinate 29,391 downwards.
CGGGTCGACTATGTGCTGCCCTCCCGGCCGCTCCAGGTGGTCTCCTCGGCCGTGTACTGGCCGGCGCAGGGGAGCCCCGGCAGCGAGCTGACCGGCGTGCACCCGTTCCCCACCTCTGATCATCGCCTGGTGCGGGTGGACCTCCAGATCAAGTCCTGAGCCCTGCGGGGTCGGGCCGCGGAGTCGTAGGCTTCCGGCATGACCTCCGCGCTGCCACCGATCCTCGACGTCACCGACCTCCAGACGCTCCGTGCGGGCGCCGCCGCGGGTGACCGCCCGCTCCAGCTGCTCGACGTGCGCTGGGCGCTCGATGGCTCCAAGGGCCATCACACCTACCTCGAGGGGCACCTGCCCGGCGCCGTCTACCTCGACCTCGACACCGAGCTGGCCGCCCCCGCCCGGGCCGAGGCAGGCCGTCATCCGCTGCCCTCAGCGGAGGACTTCGCCGCTTCGCTGCGCCGCGCCGGAGTCACGGAGGGCTCCGCCGTGGTCGCCTATGACGACAGCAACGGGGCACCGGCCGGCCGGCTCGTATGGATGCTGCGGGCGCTGGGACATGACGCTGCGGTGCTCAGCGGAGGCCTGTCCGCCTGGGACGGCCCGCTCGAGACGACGGACGAGCGCCCCGCCGCGGGTGACGTGCCGGTGCGTGACTGGCCTGCGAGTCATATCGCCACCGCCGACGAGGTCGCCGCCGGGGCCTCCCTGGTGATCGATGCCCGCGCCGCGGAGCGCTATCGCGGAGACGTCGAACCGATCGATCCCCGTGCCGGGCACATCCCCGGCGCCGTGAATCTGCCCTTCGCCGGGAACCTGGACCCGGCTGGCCGGTTCCTGTCCCCTCAGCAGCTCCGCGACCGCTTCGAGGCCGCCGGAGTGCAGGAGGATCGCGAGACCATCGTCTACTGCGGCTCGGGCGTCACCGCCGCGCATGACCTGCTGGCCCTGGAGAGCGCGGGCTACACCCGGCTGCGCCTGTTCCCGGGATCGTGGTCGCAGTGGAGCGCGGAGGCATCTCGCCCCGTCGCCGTCGGCCCCAACCCCTGAGCGACCCTCACCCCTGCGGGATGATCCCGCGGATCGCCTCGATGATCTCGCGGAACCTGCGCCGCTGCGCCTCCGAGGGCGCCCCTCCTCGGGCTGCGTCCCCGTCCTGACCCAGCACCGCGGCCCAGATCGGCACCATCTCCTCGTGATACGAGTGGCCGTGACCGCCTCTGACCTTGATCGACAGCGGCATGTCCGCAGCGATCTGCCAGAAGGTGATCCAGGGGAACCAGCGCATCGCGGGGGTGACGTCATGGCCCACCCGCTCCCGCAGCCAGGCCGGCTCCCGCCAGAGGAGGCTGAGATCCAGCCAGCCCACCGGATCGGAGGGATGCTGGGCATAGACCACCCGCGGATGCTCCCACGGCGCGTAGAGGCCGCCCCAGTAGTTGCGCACCAGATCCCGAGGCCGGGTCACCACGCGGATGTGGCGCCCGCTGTCGATGATCGGGGCGACGGCGGGGGAGCCGGGGCGGGACTGCTCGGTGAGCTGCTGCCAGAGCGGGGTGATGCTCGGGGTCCCGGTCCAGACCGCGCCGTCGATGGTGGAGAGCATCTCCGGGACGTCCCGGAACGCGGCCTGGCCGCCGTAGGAGCCCAGGGACTCCCCGGCCACGTGGAGAGCGGGCCGACGCTCGGGCGGGAGCTCGGCCAGCCGGCGCCGGACCGCTGTGAGGAGCAGCTGTCCGGCACGCTGGGGGGAGCGACGGTCCACGAGATAGGTGAGCGGGCTGGGGTAGTAGGAGTACTGGATCGAAGCGGTGGCGCAGTTCCCGGCAGTGAGGAACTCGATCGCCGAGAGCGACCATTCCTGCAGCCAGCCGGTGCCGGTCCCGGTGAACAGCACCAGGACGTCGCGGTCCCAGGCTCCGGTGCGGTCCAGCTCCGCGACCACCGCGGCGGTGGTCTCCTCGAGGGAGCGGGAGGCGGACGTCGCGGCGTAGACGCGGATCGGTTCGCGCGCCTCCTGGCCGATGGTCCGGCTGATCAGTCGGCGGTCGGCGCCGCCGGAGACGATCTTGCGGCCGGGAGCGCCGAGCGACTGCCAGCTCTCGAGCGACTCCGGGCCGCCCGAGCGCAGCGAGGAGGTGGGACGGGGGACATCCGGGGAGATCAGCAGGTTCGTGGCTTCGGCCCGTTCCAGCATGCTCTCCAGCACGCGACCGCGGATCAGCCGATCGGTGAGCACTGTGACTGTTGCCGCGGTGAGCAGGAGGGAGAGCACGCGCACGGTGCGGGGCGGCAGGTAGGGACGCAGCATCGCGCGATACAGGTGCGCGGTCGCGATCACCGAGCGGGCCAGCACCAGCGCGCCGACGGAGGCGCCGAGGCCCGCTGCGGTGCCCACCACATGGGTCGCGAGATTCTTCGGCTCCTGCTGCACCCGGTGGCTGATCTCCCGCTGACGCAGCACCCCGCGCACCCAGGAGTAGGACGAGATGCCCACCAGCGCGGCCGCCCCGGCCCAGCGGGCGCGGCGACGATGGTCCGGCGCGATCTGCACCTGCAGACCGAGCCCGGTGCCGATCCGACGCACCAGCTTTCTCACCAGCACACCGCTCGCGTAGCCGTAGACCTCGGACAGCCCGAAGTTCACCGCCCACATCCACCAGGTGCGCGGCAGCAGGCTCGGAGAGGTGGAGATCCAGGCGGCGACCGAGGCGCCGAGGAAACCGCCGGTGTCCAACGGAGTGGCGACCGCGACTCGGCGGGCCCGCGGTCCCGTCCTCCGGGTGGCCGAGCGCAGCACCGCGCGGGCACCACCCGCCAGTCTCGTCATGCTGAACAGGGATCGTGCGGGGCCGGAACGCATGAGCGCAGGCTATCGGACCGACTCCCTGACCGTCTTCCCGGATCTCGAGGGTCCGAGGAGCGATGAGGCAGCGCCGGAAGCACCCTGGATCCGTAGGCTGGGGGCATGAAGATCCTGCTGCCTGACACCGTTCCGCTGACCCCGACGCTGCCCGAGGGCTGGGAGGCGGTGACGGTCGACGCCCGTGCCGAGATCCCGGCCGCGCATCACGACGCGGAGGTCCTGGTGGTCTGGGGAGCGTCCCGCCGCCATCTCGCCTCCGCCGCGGAGCAGCTGACAGAGCTGAAGCTGGTGCAGTCGCTCTCGGCCGGGGTTGACGGGATCCTCGCCGCCGGCTTCGAGGAGGATGTGGTGATCGCCGCCGGGGCCGGACTGCACTCCCTCACGGTCAGCGAGCACGCTCTGGCGCTGCTGCTGAGCCTGGTGCGTCGCCTGCCGGAGAGCCGAGAGGCACAGCAGCGCCATGACTGGTCCTCGGAGCTCGGCGGTCTGCAGCCGCTCCACCCCGAGGACCGGATCACCACCCTGATCGGTGCACGGGTGCTGATCTGGGGCTTCGGACAGATCGGGCAGACCCTCGCCCCCACCCTGAAGGCGCTCGGCGCCGAGGTGCGAGGAGCCGCCCGCAGCGCCGGCACCCGAGCAGGGTTCGAGGTGATCGCCGAGGAGACGGTGCTCGCCGCACTGCCCGAGGTGGACGTGCTGATCAACATCCTGCCCGCGACGGAGCAGACCGCCGGGATCGTCGGCCGCGAGGTGCTGGCCGCGCTGCCCGACCATGCACTGCTGATCAATGTGGGACGTGGCGCCACCGTGGACCAGACCGCGCTGCGGGAGGCGCTCGAGGCCGGCACCCTGGGCGGCGCGGCGGTCGACGTCACAGACCCCGAGCCGCTGCCGGAGGGGGACCCGCTGTGGGACGCCCCGCGCCTGCTGATCACCCCGCACGCCGCAGGCGGTCGTCCGGTCGGGGCCGACGCTCGGATCGCCGAGAACCTCGGAGCCCTGTCGGCGGGGAGGGAGATCCTGCACGTGGCGGCCCGCTGAGCGCGCCACGTGCAGTGATGGTCAGGAACCGCGGGTGAAGGGGTTCTTCCGGCTGCGCCGACCGGGGGCGGTGCGGCTCTCGGTGGACTCGCTCGATCCCTCCTGCGGCGGGAGCTGCATCTCCCCGGTGAAGGTCTGCAGATGCTCGGCGACCTGCACTTCGACCCGTGCATCGACGCGGTCCGAGATCTCCTCGGAGTAGCGCTCGATGAACTCCCGCTGACGAAGCCGCAGCTCGAGCCGCTCGATGACCTGGACCTCCTTGCTCAAAGACTTCCAGAGCGAGATGCACATGCCGATCATCACGATCGAGAACGGGAGCGCGGACAGCAGCGCGAGCGACTGCAGCGCGGTCATCCCTGAGCCTTCGTCACCGGACAGCGAGCTGACCCAGATCAGGGAGGCGGCGATGACACCGGAGGTGGCAGCCCAGAAGATGCGGGTGATCCGCGGAGGGTTGGGGTCACCCTTGTGGGCGATCATGTCCATGACGAAGGCGCCCGAGTCGGCACTGGTGATGAAGAAGATCGAGACCAGGATGACAGCGATGCCGGAGAGCAGGGCGCCGGCCGGCAGCTGGGCGAAGGTGTCGAACAGCGCGGTGTTGGGGTCGATGTCGCCGGTGCCGCCGGTGAAGTCCACGCCGTCGATGACCGACTTGTACAGCGCGGTGCCGCCCATCACGGTGAACCACAGGAAGGTCAGCGCGGTCGGGACCAGCAGCACGCCGGTGATGAACTCGCGGACCGTGCGGCCCTTGGAGATGCGGGCGATGAAGACGCCGACGAAGGGCGACCAGGAGATCCACCAGCCCCAGTAGAACGTGGTCCAACCGCTGATCCAGGTCGCGCCCTCTTCACCGCGGAACGGCAGGGTCTGGAAGGACAGCTGCAGGAAGTTCTGCAGGTAATAGCCGATGTTCGAGACCACGTCGCGCAGCAGGAACAGGGTCGGGCCGAGGATCAGCACAGCGACCAGCAGCAGGGCGGCAAGACCCATGTTCAGGTTCGACAGGATCTTGATGCCCTTGTCGACGCCGCTCGCGGCCGAGAGCGTGGCCAGAGCCGTCACCACGAGGATGATGATGATCTGCACGGTGGTGGAGTTCGGCAGCACCCCGAGGTGATCGAGGCCAGCGGCGATCTGATTGACGCCGAAGCCGAGCGAGGTCGCGATGCCGAACAGGGTGCCCACCAGGGCGATGATGTCGATGACGTCACCGATCCAGGTATCGGTGCGCTTGCCGAGGATCGGCTCGAGCGCCCAGCGGATGGAGACGGGGCGGCCCTTGCGGTGGACGGCGTAGGCGACGGCGAGGCCGACGATCACGTAGATGCCCCAGGCGTGCAGGCCCCAGTGCAGGAACGTCTGGCCGAGGGCTCGCTCGGCCCGGTCAGGGTCCGCCAGTCCGGCGGCGTTCGGCGGGGCACCGTTCTCGCTGTAGAAGGTCAGCGGCTCGGCCGCGCCCCAGAACACGAGACCGATCCCCATCCCGGCGGCGAAGAGCATCGCGAACCAGGAGAAGACGCTGTACTCGGGCTTGTCATCATCTTTGCCGAGTTTGATGTTGCCCATGCGGCTGACGGCGACGATGATCCCGAAGGCCACGAAGGCGGTGACGATCAGGACGTAGTACCAGCCGATCGAGCTCACTACCGTCGAGTTCAGGGTCGAGATCGCCGAGTTGAAGACGTCCGGCAGCAGGAGTGCGAAGAGCACAGCCAGCAGGATGATCCCGGCGGCCCAGAAGAAGACCGGCTTCGAGAGGGAGTATCCGCCTTCGGGGGCGGACTGCTCCTCTGCGGAAGAGGGGGAGGAGGTCGGGGGAGAGTTCGGGGCCGACGATGCGGACACGGTGCCTCTTTCCGGAAGGGGACGGGGACAGGCCGACCCGCCGCACCGGACACCACGAGGGGTGATCCAGGTCACGAAATCGACGAACCGGGCCTCTGAACCTTAACGCGGACGTCCAGGGCGGGGGGCCCCAGGAGCCATTCAGGCGGCCTGCGGGTGCGCCGTCACACAGCACACCGGCCGGGGCACGGGCCGGCGTCAGCCCTGCGACAGCAGCGCCGCGAGCCCCTCCACCGCGCGCGCAGAGACCTCCGCGACCAGGTCCAGCTCGAGATGGAACTGCTGCCCGGCGGCCGGCCCGCAGAGGTCGGAGATCGCTCGCAGCGCGACGAAGGGGACCCCGAGCGCTGCGGCGGTGCGGGCGCTCGCCGTGGTCTCCATATCGGCGCTCACCGCCGCCGGGAACCGCGCACGCATCGGCTCGGCGAGGTCGGCGGTGACGAAGGCATCCCCGGAGAGCATCAGGCCGCGCCGCACCCCGCGGCCCTCGCCCGGAACCGCCTGGGCGTCGGCCCGCTGCGCCGCCTGTTCGGCCAGATCCACCCAGACCGGTGCGGCGGCGAAGCGCTCCGGGCCGCCGGGGACCTGCCCGGGGGCGTAGCCGAAGGCCGTGGCATCGGCGATCGAATAGGTGAAGGTCTCGCCCACCACCAGTGTGCCCACTGCGACGTCGGCGGCGAGCCCGCCGCAGGAGCCGGCGGCGATGACCAGGGTGGGAGCGGTGGTGAGGATGCCCCAGGTGGCGGCGGCGCTGGCGGCAGCGATCCCGATACCGGTGGTGACCACCACGGTGTCGGTACCCTGCAGGCGTCCGCGCACGGCGGCGACGCCGCCGGCGAAGGGGACGTCGAGGCGAGAGGCCCCCGTGAGCCGGGCGACCAGCGGAGACGCCTCCTCGGGCATCGCGGCGAGAACCAGCAGCGGGCCGGTGAGCGGCGGGATGGGCGAGGACGGAGACAGCGGCGAGCGGGGCATGGGGGAAGGCTACCGGGGCGCGGCGGGCCTCCGGGTCCCAGCTCGGTTCGTTAGGGTGAGTGCACACGCCAGCGAGGCGGTCCCCGAGGCCGCGAACAGGAGGCACTGATGGGACGCATCCGAGACGTCGTGGTGACAGGGGCACGTGCTGTACGGCGGATCCCGATCCCCGCGACCCTGTCCCACCAGGCGCTCAGCGAGGCCCGCCGCCCCAATCCGCCCAGCCACGTGCTGAAATCCCACGCGATCGAGCCCGAGATGATCGGCCGCACCCGCGCCGTCTGGCTCGATGAGCACCGTGCAGGCAACGGCGTCATCGTCTACCTCCACGGCGGCGCCTACGTCTCCGGCCCGTTCGCGAGCGACTGGGCCTGGCTCTCCCGCCAGGCGGAGGCCAGGGGCTGCGCGGGACTGATGATCGACTATCGCAATGCTCCTGACCACCAGCACCCGGTGGGCCGGGATGATGTGGAATCTGCACTGGCCGCCCTCGCCGCCGACGGCCGTCTCGAGGGCCGCCGGTGGGTGCTGGCGGGCCAGCATTCCGGTGGTGGCCTGGCCTTCGTCATCGCCCGGAGGCTGCGGGAGCGGAGCGACATCCCCACCCCGTCCGCGCTGATCGCGATGTCCCCCTGGCTCGATCTCGAGCTGTCCAACGCCGGGATAAAGGAGACCGATCAGTCCGATCCGGTGCACGAGCGGCGGCTGCTGCGGGATGCGGCACGCCGCTACGCGGGGCGCACCGCACTGGACGACGCGGATCTCTCCCCGATCAACGCCCGGCTCGATGACCTGCCACCCATCCACCTCAGCGTCGGGATGCGGGACCTGTTCCTCTCCGACATGCGGTTGGCGAAGCTGCAGCTCGAGGAGAACGGCGCGGAGCTGGCCTATCGCGAGGTCAGCGGCCGCCTGGGCCTGCAGCTCATCTCCCGCAAGGGTGAGGACATCGAGCGGCTCCACCGCGAGCAGGCGGAGCTGCTGGAACGGGTGCTGCGGTCCTGAAGAGCCTCAGTTCTCGACGATCACCAGGGCCGCGCTCGGCGCGCAGGAGGTCCAGCGGCGCCGAGGCAGCGCCTGGACCATCCCGGCGATGAGCAGGGCGTGACCCACGGTGTAGGTGAGCATCACCAGCTCGGTGCTGAAGGCGATCGAGGCGCCCGGCAGGAACCAGTCCATCGCCAGCAGTGAGCTGGACATCAGGAACAGGGTGCCGCCGGTCCAGGTCAGCCCGTTGCCTCCGGCGGAGAGGAAGGCCATGGTGGCCAGCGCCACCGCATAGGCCGCGACCAGCGGCAGCAGGGGGCCGGCACCATCGGCGCAGGCCACGAACAGCCCGATCACCACCCCTGCATAGGGAATGGCCAGGGCGATGCGCATCGCGTCACGGCTGCGGGCCCAGATCGGGGCCAGCGCCGCCGCGTAGAAGATCAGCGCCCCCAGGAAGCCGAACACGGTCAGCAGCTGGACCGGGCCCGGCAGCAGCTGGCCCAGCGTGTCCCCGGCCCAGGCGCACAACAGCCCGCCCAGCAGCAGGGTGGTGGTGCGGGAGCGCCGCGGTGCGGCGGTCAGCAGCACGGCCATCAGGATCGGTGCGAACAGCGGCTGGGTGAGCCGCCGCATCATCTCCGCGTCCATCATCATGGCGCCGATGTGCACGATCACCGTCAGGGCGTAGAGCGCCCACAGCGTGAGGTGAACGGAACGGATCGGCGGCACTGCTCAAGAGTAGGAAGCCCATCCCGACCGGACCAGGGAAAGTGCCGCCCGGATCGGGCACGGTTGGATAACGTCGGGCCACGTTTCGGTCACGACGGCCGACAGCTGTATGAATTGCCGCGGGTTGCCCGCCGTCTGTGAACTGGGCGTCACATCTGTTCAGGGGCGTTCACACCCAGGGCATCGAGACCCTCCACCAGCACCCGCTCGCTCAGCTGCGCGAGCGCCAGGCGGCCGGCCCGGATCTCCTCGTCGGACTCCTTGAGGATCGGGGAGGCCTCGTAGAAGGAGGTGAACGCCTGGGCGAGAGAGAACAGGTAGGCGCACAGCCGGTGCGGCTCGAACTCGGCGCCGACGGCGGTGAGCGTCGGCCCGAACTCCAGCAGGGCGAGCGCGAGCGCCCGCTCCGCGTCGTTCTCGACCCGCGGGGCGGCGCCGGCTGTGACCCCCTGGGCGGCGGCCTTGCGGCTGATCGAGCGGATCCGCGCCACCGCGTACTGCAGGTACGGGGCGGTGTTTCCGGTCAGGGCCAGCATCCGGTCCAGATCGAAGGTGTAGTCCGAGTCATGCGCGGTGGAGAGATCGGCGTACTTCACGCCGCCGATGCCGATGTCGTGGGCGATCTGCTCCCGCTCCGCCTCGGGCAGGTCCGGGCGCAGCTCCTCGATGACGGTGCTGGCCGTGCTCACGGCCTCTTCGAGCAGCGCCATCAGCCGCAGCGAGGAGCCGGAGCGGGTGCGCAGGATCTTGCCGTCCTCGCCGAGCACCGAGCCGATCTTCACGTGCTGCGCCTGGACGTCGCCCGGCAGCCAGCCGGCCTCGCGGGCCGCGCTGAAGACCATCTGGAAGTGCAGCTCCTGGGCGGCGCCCACCACATAGGCGATGCGGTCCGCCCCGAGCGTGGTGGTGCGGTGACGGATCGCGGCGAGGTCGGTGGTGGCATAGCCGTAGCCGCCGTCGGACTTGCGGATGATCAGCGGCAGCGGCTGCTCGTCACGGCCCAGGAAGCCTTCGGGGAAGACGCACAGCGCGCCGTCGGAGATCCGCGCGATCCCGGCGGCCTCCAGGTCCGTGCAGACCGCCTCGAGCAGGTCGTTGTAGCTGGACTCGCCGGCCAGGTGCTCGTCGGTGAGGGTCACGTCGAGCATGTCGTAGATGCGGTGGAAGTACTGCTTGGACAGCTCCACCAGGTTCGTCCAGATGCGCAGGGACTCGGCATCCCCGGACTGCAGGGTGGACACGCGCTTGCGGGCACGGGACGCGAAGTCGCTGCCGTCGGCCGCGGCTCCGGCGGCCTCGGCGGTGTCGAACTTGCCGCGCGCCGCCTGGTAGAAGGCGTTCGGGTCCGACTTCAGCAGATCCGCCTCGGCGCTGTCCTCGCCCACCTCGAGCAGATGCTCGATGAGCATGCCGAAGGGCGTGCCCCAGTCGCCGATGTGGTTCTGGCGGATCGCGGTGTGGCCGAGCTTCTCGAGCGTGCGCACGATCGAGTCGCCCACCACGGTGGTGCGCAGGTGCCCGACGTGCATCTCCTTGGCGACGTTCGGCGCCGAGTAGTCGACCACCACGGTGTCCGGGGATTCGGGGGAGGGGATGCCGAGGCGCGCATCGGCGGAGAGCTCGGCCGCCTGCGCGGCGATCCAGTCGGTGCGCAGGCGGATGTTCAGGAAGCCGGGGCCCGCGATCTCGGGAGTCTCGGCGATGTCGTCCAGGTCCACTGCGGCGAGGATCTCGGCGGCGATGTCGCGGGGCTTCCTCCCCAGGCGCTTCGCGAGTCCCATCGCGGCATTGCACTGGAAGTCCGCGAACTGGGAGGGGCGGATGATCGGATCCGCGTCGGCGAACTCGGGTCCGAAGGCGGCGGTGAAGGCGGACTGGAAACGCTGGGTCAGCGCGATCTCGGGAGCAGGCATGCCTCCAGGGTAATCGGCGCAGGGAGCCGTTCCCGCGCGCCAGGGCGTGATGCTGGACAGACCCGGCGGCCGCGGGCAGCGGCTTCCCGCAGGTTCGGCGTGGGGATACCCCCATGGCCACTGTCGCCGCGGGTCCTTAGGCTGGACCCATGCGCTCCCTTCTGACCCTGATCCTCAACGTCATCTGGCTGCTGACCGCCGGCTGGGCCCTGTTCCTCGGCTACCTGCTCGCCGGCATCCTCGCCTGCATCTTCATTGTCACCATCCCCTTCGGCCTCGCTTCCTTCCGGATCGCTGGCTTCGTGCTGTGGCCCTTCGGCCGCGAGGTCGTGGACACCGGCGGCGGCGGCGCGATGAGCACGCTGGGCAATGTGATCTGGTTCGTGATCGCCGGCTGGTGGCTGGCGCTGGGCCACGTGGGCACCGCGCTCGCCCAGGCTGTCACCATCATCGGCATCCCGCTGGCCTGGGCGAATCTGAAGCTGATCCCGGTGACCTGCTTCCCCTTCGGCAAAGAGGTCATGGACTCGAGCTCGGCCCGGGCCCGCATGTTCCCGACCGCCCGTTGAACCACGTGTCGAACTCCGTCGGCCAGGATCCCGTCGACCAGGACGAGTACCGCCGCCTCAGCGACCTGCTCGTGGTGGGGCTCGCGGTGGTCAGCACCCGGCAGGGCTCCCACGATCTCGCCGTGACCGTCGATTCCTATCTCGACGTCTCCTATGACCCGCCCACCATGCTGATCGCGCTGTACGGCATGTCGCGGGCGGCGGAGGCGGTCGAGGAGGCGGGGCATTTCTGTCTGCACCTGCTCGCCGAGGACCAGCACGAGCTCGCGGACCGCTTCGGCACCCCGGGTGCCCCGCTGCAGGGGATGCTCACCGGACTCGAGGTCACCCGCACCGGTGACGGCGACGCGATCCTGCCCGGTGTGCTCGCCCACTTCGCGATCCGCGTCGAGCAGGCCGTCGATGCCGCCACCCACCGCCTGCTGATCGGTCCGGTGGTGGAGATGGGGGAGGGGCGGCTCGAGGCCGGCCCCGCAGTGCGTTTCGCGGCGGAGAGGGCAGCTCTGCGCTGAGGCGGCAGGCACTGAGCGGAGGCACCCTCGGCGCTGACTATCCTTACGGCATGGACCCGCTCCCCGCACTCACGGACCACCGGCCGTGAACCCGCTGCTGAGGCTCGCGCTGCGCCTCGTCGCTCTCGGCCGCGTCGACGTGCGGGAGGATTACGAGCGGGTTCGACACCTGCAGCGACAGTTGGCCGCATTGCCGCCAGCCCGCTATCGCACCCCCACCTGGGACACCTTCTCCGACAGCGGGTCCGGCCGGCGCGTGCCGGTGCGCGTGTTCACCCCGCGCGAGCAGCGTCGCGACGAGCTGCTGCTGTTCTTCCACGGCGGCGGCTGGGTCACCGGCGATATTGAGAGTTACACCCCCGCCTGCGCCACCATGGCCGACCTCACCGGCTGCCGGGTGGCGTCGGTCGACTACCGGCTGGCCCCCGAGCACCCGTTCCCGGCGGCGCTCGAGGACTGCTACGGCACCACCCGCCGGCTGCTCGAGGATCCCCGACGGGCCGGGCTCGAGGATGCGGACCAGATCGTGCTGATGGGCGACTCCGCCGGCGGGAACCTCGCCGCGGCGGTCTCCCTGCTGCTGCGCGAGCGCGGACATCGCCCGCCCTCCCGGCAGATCCTGCTGTACCCGGTCACGCACTGGGACCACGACCCGGAGACCTCGCCCTTCGCCTCCGTGCGTCATCACGGCGAGGACTATCGGCTGACCAACACCGAGATCCAGGACTACTTTGACATGTACGTCCCCGATCCTGAGCAGCGGAAGAACCGTCTGGTCTCCCCGCTGATGGCCACTGATCTCTCCGGGCAGCCGGACACCCTCATGATCACCGCCGAGCTGGACCTGCTGTGCGACGAGGGCGAGGCCTACGCCCGAGCGCTCGAGGAGGCCGGCAACCGAGTGCGCCTCCACCGGGTCGCACGGGCGTTGCACGGCTTCATCACCCTCCCGCGATTCACCCGCCCGCTGCGGGAGGCCTACGAGGTGATCGACCAGTTCCTCGACCAGGACGCCCCCGGGCAGGAAAGCTCATGAGCAGGCCCGTGCGCCGACGGCACTGGGTCCGCCTGGACAACGCCTCGAACATCTTTCCTGCGACCCGCAGTGATCGGGACCCCAAGGTGTTCCGGATGAGCGCCGAGCTGGATCACGAGGTCGATCCGGCACTCCTGCAGGAGGCCCTCGAAGAGACCTTCGAGCGCTTCCCGCTGTACCACGCAGTGCTGCGCCGAGGGGTGTTCTGGTACTACCTCCAGGACAGCGACCTGCATCCCGTGGTGGAGGAGGAGACCCTCCCCAGCTGCGCCGCGATCTACCAGCCGGACCGGCGCACCCTGCTGTTCCGGGTGGTCCATCACCGCCGGCGCATCAGCCTCGAGATCTTCCATGCGCTCTCCGACGGCACCGGGGCGCTGTGGTTCCTCACCGACCTGCTGGCGGGCTACTCCCGTCGGCGGTTCCCCGAGGAGGTCCCGCCCCGCCCCGCGGCGGAGGTCGAGGCGCGTCCGGGAGCGGCGGAGCGGCCGGACCCGCCGCTCGCGGCCGTCGGCACGCATCCCGGAGCGCAGGCTGCCGAAGAGGTCCATGAGCTGACCACCGACTCGTTCGCGCACTACTTCCGACGTCGGCGTCGCCCGCTCGACCCCGAGCAGGACGCCCATCAGGAGGAGTTCAGCCGGGAGGCCGCCCCCGCGGTGCTCACGGTCCAAGAAGCCGACGAACCGCTCCCGGAGGAGGAACCCGTCGCGCCCGCCGACCCTGCCGCCCCGGGCCCGGCCCGGCGGCGGATCCACCGGGTGCGCGGCACCCGCACCCCCGACCATCGCACGCGCATCATCGAGCTGACGATGCCGGCGCGGCCCGTGCTGGGCCTGGCGAAAGCGGAGGGGGTGGCGCTGACGATGTATCTCACCGCACTGTTCTTCGAAGCGATCCGCCGCAGCGAGGCCGGGGAGCCGGATGCTCGCCGCGCACACGGGGCACCGACGATGGCGGCATCGGTGCCGGTGAACCTGCGCCAGTTCTTCCCCTCGACCTCCGCCCGGAACTTCTTCGCGACCATCCGGGTCGAGCACACCTACGGCCACGGCGACGACTCACCCGGGGCCGTGGCCCGCGGGCTCCAGGAGCACTTCTCCGCCGAGGCCACCCCGGAGGCTCTCGAGCAGAAACTGCAGAAGCTGATCCGGGTGGAGCGCATGGCGCTGGCCCGGATCGTGCCGCGGCCGGTCAAGGATCGACTGCTGAGCGTGATCAACTACGCGAACAACCGCAGATTGACCGTCGCGATCTCCAACCTGGGCCGGGTCACGCTGCCCGAGCCCGCCGAGTCCCACGTGGGACGGATGCTGTTCCACGTCTCCGCGGTGCGCCCGCAGTTCTGCGCCATCTCGCATGACGGTCAGCTCACCCTCAGCTTCACCGCCCCCTTCGTGCAGACCGCCCACGTGCGGGAGTACGCCGCGCTGCTCACCGAGGCAGGCATCGAGGTCACCGTCTCCGCGGCCCGGGTCTCCGAGGACGAGCTGCTGGAGTTCGGGACATGAGACGCTGCCCCGACTGCACGGTCCAGGTCGAGGGCGACTGGATCCGCTGCCCGCTGTGCGGGGCCACTCTGGTGGGCGAGCCCGTCCCCGGCCCCTACCCGGCGGTGCCGCTGCGCTTCTCCCGGCGGCGGGTGCTGAGGGTCCTGGCTCTCTCCTCGCTGGGCGTGATCGTGCTGTCCTACGTCGCCCAGCTGCTGTTCGGCACCGACGACGACGGCATCGGAGCGCTGCGCAGCGTCTGGCTCGGGATCGCGACGACCTGGCTGGTGGTGGTGATGGCGGTGAGCAAGCGCCGCAACCTCGCCAAGTTCATCGTCTACCTGGTGGTGGCCGCGGGTGGCGTCTGCGTCTACTGGGACTACCTCTCCGGCTGGGACGGCTGGTCCCTGACCTTCGTGGTGCCGATCGTCTGCGCCGCCTCGATCGTGGGGCTGCTGATCACCGCCCGCGTGGTCCGGATGGAGCTGGGCGACTACGTCGTCTACAGCGGGCTCACCGTGCTGCTGGGCCTCACTCCGATCGTGTTCCTGGCCCTGGGCTGGGTGGACACCGTGATCCCGTCGGCGATCTGCGGCGGTCTCAGCGTGATCGTGGTGGTGCTGCTGCTGACTGTGCGCGGCGGGGCTGTGCGCCACGAGCTCGCCACCCGGCTGCATCTCTGAGACGCACTGCGCACCGGCCTCACGGCGCGCCGACGGGGACTGTGCCCGTCCCCTCCCTAGGATGCAAGCGCACACCCGCGCATGGAGCGCAGTCACGGACGGCCCCAGGGCGTCGCACGGCAGGAGAGAAGGTCGATGGACAGGGAGCCACGGGACGGTCAGCACCGGGACCAGGACGACGACTGGATCTTCGCGATCGACGACCCGCACAGCCTGCCCACCGACCGGCTGCCGGATCGTGCCGCGTTCGACCGCTACGCCACCCCGCTGCTCGCCCGTCGGGGCGTCGCCCCGACGCTGCCGGCCGGCGAGAACGAGACGGTCGACCTGAGCCACCTGGACCTCAGCAGCTCGGGCGTCAGCGGCCTGGACAGCACCGCAGAACCGGAACCGGTCACCGGGGCGATCCCGGTGCTGGAAGCGGAGGACGACGAAGCCGCCGCCGCAGCAGCAGATGCTGCCGCGGAGCGGGGACTGGTCTCGCCGCTGTCGCGTCCGGGCACCGTCTCCTATGCGCGCTCCGGCACCACCCCGAACGCGGAGGACGATGAGATCCCGCTGAACGGCTTCGTGCTCCCGGACCGCTTCAAGGAGCTGGGCGTGTTCGATGCCCTGCGGGACGTGTTCGCCCTGGTCTGCCTGGCCACGGCGCTGACCACCACCTTCACCCTCGCCGAGAGCCCGCTGCTGGAGCTGCTCGGGAAGATCGCGATCGGCACCGGCCTCGCGACCCTGCTGATCGTGCACCTGCTGCGCTGGGTCCCCGAGAAGCCGCCGCTGGCCGCTGTGCGGATCCTGCGCGTGGTCGGGCTGCTGCCCGCGCTGCTCGTCCCGGTCGCCGTGATCGTCGCGGACCTGGTGCTGTCCCTGCCGAAGCTCTTCGCCTCCCTCCCCGAGGGACCACCGGTCGGCATCGGCATCGGCGTCTCCCTGCTCCTGCTCGGTGCGATCCTCGGCATCGAGCCGCGTGCCCACGAGGGCTACCTGCCCCAGGCGCGGGCCCGGCGCGCGGCCCGGATCGCGCTGCAGGGCGTGGCCGTGGCCACGGCGCTCTCCCTGCTGATCGCCACCGTGATGATCGTGGGCCGCGTGTTCACCACGGGCTGGGCGTTCTCGCTGATGACCTTCGCCAACGCGCTGGTCTCCGCCCTGCTGCTGGGGATCGTGCTGGCCTCCGCGCTGCGCCGGGAGCG
This sequence comes from Brachybacterium paraconglomeratum, assembly GCF_039541415.1. Taxonomy (GTDB): domain Bacteria; phylum Actinomycetota; class Actinomycetes; order Actinomycetales; family Dermabacteraceae; genus Brachybacterium; species Brachybacterium paraconglomeratum_A. The sequence continues at coordinate 13,540 of NZ_BAABGE010000008.1, read as the reverse complement.
GTCCTGGTACGTCACCTCCACGGCGGTGGTGGGTGCGCTGGTGATCGCCGCGCTCGCCGACAACAGCCTCGGGCTCCAGTTCGCCGCACCCTTGAGCTTCGCCTCCGGCTTCGTCTACCTGCCGTTCCTGGTCGCCGCGTTCGGGCTGATGATCTCCCGCTCCTTCGTGCGGACCATGCCGGTCTCGTTCCGCCGCACCGACTGGCTGGTCTACACCGTGCGAGCCTTCGAGCTCAGCACGGTGATGCACGCCGCCGCCGTGCTCTGGCATCTGCTGGCCGCGATCGTCGCGACCACGGGGCAGGCTCCCGGCAGCCCGGTGCTGCACCTGATCGATGCGGTGGTCTGCGGCTGCTTCGTGGTGGTCTCGTTGTTCGGGCGCACCTCGCTGCTCTCGCGCCCCGCCGTGACCGCCCGGGCCAGCGGCGTGGTCGCCGCGCTGGTGCTGACGGTCGTCGGCTTCCTCGACGTGATCGTGAACTCGCTCGCGATGGCCGCTGGGGCAGGCTTGGCCACGGGTGGGGTCGCGCTGTTCATCGGCCTCGCCGCAGCGCTGATGCTCACGGTGCCGGCCCCGGTGCGCGACGAGTTCGGCGCCCCGGACCTCACCCGGATGTTCGCCGACTTCCGGGCCCGCGACGGGGGGCGCGTCTCCCTGCTGGACCGGGTCCCGGACGTCACCGAGGAGACGGCCCGTCGGAAGAACTTCCCCGGGGCCTGACCCGGCCCACGCCTGCACGCCCTCACCCCTGCACCCTCCCCACCTCTCGCCCTCCTCACCCCCTGGAGAACCATGTTCCGCTGGAGCCTGCACGGAAACGGCCGCACCATCGCCCCGGACGCGATCGTCCTGCCCGAGGAGCGGCTGGCCTGGCCGTTGACCATCGGCATCGGCGCCCAGCACGTGGTCGCGATGTTCGGCGCGACCTTCCTGGTGCCGCTGCTGACGGGCTTCCCGCCCTCGACCACCCTGCTGTTCTCCGGCATCGGCACCCTGCTGTTCCTGATCATCACCCAGAACAAGGTGCCCAGCTATCTCGGCTCCTCCTTCGCCTTCATCGCCCCGATCACCGCCTCCACCCAGGCGGATTCGATGGGTGCGGCGCTCGGCGGCGTGATGGTCACCGGGGTGCTGCTGGCGCTGCTGGGGCTGCTGGTCCAGAAGATCGGCACCCGCTGGATCGGGCTGCTCATGCCTCCGGTGGTGATGGGCTCGATCGTGGCGCTGATCGGTTTCAACCTCGCACCCAACGCCTACGACAACTTCGATGACTCGCCCGTCACCGCGACCATCACCCTGTTCGCGGTGGTGCTGTGCACCGCCCTGTTCAAGGGCCTGCTGGGTCGGGTCTCGGTGCTGCTGGGCGTGCTGGTCGGCTACGTCGTGGCCGTGTCGCGCGGCGAGGTCGACTTCTCGCCGGTGGCCGATGCCGCCTGGCTGGGCCTGCCCGAGTTCCATCACCCGGAGTTCAACCTGGGCCTGCTGCCGATGTTCCTGCCTGTGGTGGTCGTGCTGCTGGCCGAGAACGTGGGCCACGTGACCAGCGTGGGCCTGATGACGAACCGGAACCTGGACCACATGGTGGGCCGCACGCTCACCTCCGACGGTCTGGCCACCGCTCTCTCCGCCGGCTTCGGCGGCTCGCCGACGACCACCTACGGCGAGAACATCGGCGTCATGAGCGCCACCCGCGTCTACTCCACCGCCGCCTACTGGGTGGCCGGCATCGTCGCGATCCTGCTCTCGCTCTCCCCGAAGGTGGGGGCGGCGATCTTCACCATCCCCTCGGGCGTGCTCGGTGGGGTGACCTTCGTGCTGTACGGCCTGATCGGCATCGTCGGCGTGCGCATGTGGCTGGACGGCAAGGTCGACTTCTCCCGCCCGAAGAACCAGTTCACCGCCGGGGTCGCCCTGGTCGTGGGCATCGCGAACGTGACCTGGACCTTCGGCGGCATCACCCTGACCGGCATCGCGCTCGGCACCGCGGCGGCGCTGATCATCTACCACCTGATGAACGGGCTCGGCCGGATCACCGGCACCGAGCCCGCCGCGCCGCGTGCCGAGCAGGCCGAGCCCGCCGCGCCGAGCTCTGAGCGCTGAGCTCCTCTCAGCGGACGGGGTCGGTCACCAGCGAGAACAGATCCTTCGGGTCATCCGGATCGGCGATCATGTCGATCCACTGCAGCAGGTCGGTGCCCTCGGTCGCCTGCTGCGCATAGCGCAGCGCTGAGAAGTCCGCGAGGGCGAAGCCGACCGAGTCGAAGAGCGTGATCTCCTCGTCATCGGTGCGGCCGGGGGCCTCCCCGGTGATGACCTGCCACAGCTCGGTCACCTCGAACTCGGGCGGCAGCTGCTGGATCTCGCCTTCGAGTCGGGTCTGTGGCTCGAACTCGACGACCACGCGGGCCGCCTCGAGCAGCGCCGGATCGAGCTCGGTCTTCCCGGGGCAGTCGCCGCCGATCGCGTTGATGTGCGTGCCGGGCCGCACCTGGTCCCGGTGCAGCACCGCGGCGCGGGCCTTGTCGGCGGTGCAGGTGGTGATCACGTCCGCGCCCTCGACCGCCTCCTCGACGCTCTCGCACAGCGCGACCGTGAATCCGAGCGGCTCGAGGTTGCGGCGCACCTTCTCCACGGCCGCGGCATCCAGGTCCACCACGCGCAGCTGATCGATCCCGAGCGCCGCGCGGAAGGCGAGGGCCTGGAACTCGGCCTGGGAACCTGCTCCGATGAGGGCATGGACCTGCGCTCCGGCCCGTGCCATCTCGCGTGCGGCCAGGGCTGACTGCGCCGCGGTGCGCAGCGCGGTCAGCAGCGTCATCTCCGCGAAGAAGATCGGATAGCCGTTGTCCACGTCGGCCAGCACGCCGAAGGCGGTGACCGTCTGCAGGCCGCGGGCCGGGTTCATCGGGTGGCCGTTGACGTACTTGAACGAGTACAGCTCCCCGTCGGTGATCGGCATCAGCTCGATCACGCCGAAGGGGGTGTGGCTGGCCAGGCGGGGGGTCTTCTCGAAGGAGTCCCAGCGGCGCAGGTCCTCGGCGAGGCACTGCATGAGGCCGGTGAGGAGGTGCTCCGGGCCGTCGCGCTGGATCCAGCGGCTCATGCCGGGCACATCGAGCAGGTGGGGCATCGTTCTCATCTCCCGTCGGTGGGCGCGTCATCGCGCAGGGGTCGAGGAGTGCTCTGAACTCCAGCATAGGCCGACGGGCGGGCCGTCCGATGCGAGATCGGTCGACCCGCCCGTCGGCGGTCATGCAGTGGTGGCTCAGGACTGTGCCGGGCCGGCTCAGAAGAAGCCGAGCTTGTTCTCCGAGTAGGAGACCAGCAGGTTCTTCGTCTGCTGGTAGTGGTCGAGCATCATCAGGTGATTCTCGCGGCCGATGCCGGAGGACTTGTACCCGCCGAACGCGGAGTGCGCCGGGTAGGAGTGGTAGTTGTTCACCCAGACGCGACCGGCCTGGATCGCGCGACCGGCCCGGTAGATGGTGTTCTGCTGCCGGCTCCACACGCCCGAGCCGAGCCCGTACAGGGTGTCGTTCGCGATCGAGATCGCCTGGTCGTAGTCGCTGAAGCGGGTCAGCGCGAGCACCGGGCCGAAGATCTCCTCCTGGAAGATCCGCATCGAGTTGTCGCCCTCGAAGATCGTGGGCTCCACGTAGTAGCCGCCGGAGAGCTCCCCGCCGAGATCTGCGCGCTTGCCGCCGAGGAGCAGCTTCGCGCCCTCCTGCTTCCCGATGTCGATATAGGAGAGGATCTTCTCGAGCTGATCGTTGCTGGCCTGGGCACCCATCATGGTGTCGGTGTCCAGCGGGTCGCCCTGTTTGATGGCCTTGACCCGCTCGATCCCGTCGGCCACGAAGCTGTCGTAGATCGACTCCTGCACCAGGGCGCGCGAGGGGCACGTGCACACCTCGCCCTGGTTCAGGGCGAACATCGCGAAGCCCTCGAGGGCCTTGTCGTAGAAGTTGTCCTGCTGCGAGGCGATGTCCTCAAAGAAGAGGTTCGGGCTCTTGCCGCCCAGCTCCAGGGTCACCGGGATCAGGTTCTGCGAGGCGTACTGCATGATCAGGCGGCCGGTGGTGGTCTCGCCGGTGAACGCGATCTTCGCGATCCGCTTGTTCGAGGCGAGCGGCTTGCCGGCCTCGACGCCGAAGCCGTTGACGATGTTCAGCACGCCGTCCGGCAGCAGGTCGCCGATCAGCTCGGCGAGGACCAGGATCGAGACCGGGGTCTGCTCGGCGGGCTTGAGCACCACGCAGTTGCCGGCCGCGAGCGCGGGAGCCAGCTTCCACACCGCCATCAGGATCGGGAAGTTCCAGGGGATGATCTGCCCGACCACGCCGAGCGGCTCATGGAAGTGATAGGCGACGGTGTCGTCATCGAGCTGGGAGAGCGCGCCCTCCTGGGCCCGGATCGCGCCGGCGAAATAGCGGAAGTGATCCACCGCGAGCGGCAGGTCCGCGTTCAGGCATTCGCGGATCGCCTTGCCGTTGTCCCAGGTCTCGGCCACGGCGAGCATCTCGAGGTTGTCCTCGATGCGATCGGCGATCTTGTTGAGGATCACCGCGCGCTCGGCCACGGAGGTCTTCCCCCAGGCCGGGGCCGCGGCGTGGGCGGCGTCGAGCGCCTTCTCGATGTCCTCGGAGGTGGAGCGGGCCACCTCGGTGAAGACCTTGCCGGTGACCGGGGTGGGGTTCTCGAAGTACTCGCCCTTCGTGGGCGGGACCCACTGGCCGCCGATGTAGTTCTCGTAGCGGGGCTTGAAGGTGACCTTCGCGCCCTCGGTGCCGGGGTGTGCATAGACAGTCATGGCATTCCTTTCGCAGCGGTGCGCAGCCGACGACAGCGTCGGGTGTGCCGACACCGTAACCCAGGTCACGTTGCATCAACGTTGCGCGGGTGCGCCCCGCCAGCGTGACGAAGTGGGGCGATAGATCGCGGCATCCCCCCACTATGTAACGCTCGCTGGTCGGTGCGAGGGGTGCGAGGGGTGCGAGGGGTGCGAGGCGGCGTGGGCGGGGCTAGCGAGGGCACTTGCGCGCGGGCGCGATCGCGCGGCGCTCAGGCGGTCTCGCCGCGCAGCACCCGGGCGCGGGCCACGGCGGCGGAGCGTTCGGGGGCATCCGCCGGGGCGAGCGAGAGGATCGCCATCAGCACCTCGAGGTCGTCCTGGGTCTCGGGGCGCTGGGCGTACTGCCACAGCTGAGCCGAAGTCCCGATCTCGAGCACGAGCTCACGAAGGTGCGCGTTCGTGAGGCGGCGCAGCCGACGGAGCGCCGGGGCCTCGGAGGCGGGCAGGAGCTCTCCCATGGCCTGGGTGAGCGCGCCGTCGAGGTCCCCTCGATCCAACGCGGCCCGGGCGCGCAGCAGATCGCTGTCCACGGGACCGAGCAGGCGATACGGGCGCGAGGCGATCTCCAGCTCGGGGACGCCGGCGAGCACCTTGCGCAGCCGCACCACCTCCGCGCGCACGGTGCCTTCACCTGCCACGCTGCCGTGCAGCTGCTCGGCGAGCTCGCCGCCGCTGATGCCGTCGGGGCTGAGGTGCAGGAGGGTGAGCAGCTCGGCATGGCGGCCGCTGAGCTCGATGCTCCTTGCGCCCTGGCGCAGCAGCGGGGTGTGGCGTCCGGTGAGCAGCAGCTCGACCCTGACCGGGAGGGCGGGGGAGCGGGGGAGGATCCGCGGACGGCGGCCGTGCGGCGCATCCGCGGCAGGGCGGAGCGGAAGCATCGCGCGCAGCTCGTCCTGGACCGCGCGGGCAGTGGCCTCGAGCAGCGGCAGCACGAGCGGGGAGACCGCCTCGGCGGTGCCGGTGACGTCCAGGACACCGAGGGTCGCGCCGGTATGGGGATGCAGCACCGGCACGGCGCTGCAGCTCCAGGGATGGACGGCCTCATGAAAGTGCTCAGCGCCGACCACCTGCATCGAGGAGCTGGTGGTCAGGGCGAGGGCCGGGGCGGAGGTGCCCATCGCGCTCTCGGACCAGTCGGCGCCGACGGCGAAGCCCATGTCGTCTGCGCGGGAGATCAGGTGCGGCCGCCCCTCGACCCACAGCAGCCTGCCTCGGGCATCACCCAGCGCGACCATCAGCCCGGCCTCGACCGCGGGTTCGATCAGCCGCGAGCGCAGCAGCGGCAGCACTGCCGAGAAGAGATGCTCCTGGCGCGCCGCGGCCAGCTCATCGCCCTCGAGCACGGCGCCGGCGGGAAGTGTGTCCGCAGGCAGGGCGGCGAGCGAGCGTCGCCAGGAGGCGAGCACGGGCTCACGGATCAGGTCCCTGCCGCCGCGCAGCTCCGCATGCGAGCGCAGGTCCTCATGGGCGCGCAGAAGCCGCGCCTGGTAGGCAGAATCCGTCGGTGACCAGCGGGTCGCGGTCATCCGAGCTCGTTCCGGAAGGTCGGAACGGAAGGCCATGCGTTGATCACGATCCACCTCGTCGTCGCTCGTGTCGCCACTGCGCTGACCGTACCCCGCGCGCGCGGGCGGGGCAACGGGGGAGGGGACCGCGCACGGAGCGTCTGATTCGGACCAACCCGGACGGAATGCTTGCCGTTATGCGCATAACCTGGTGTGCTTCGGCTCACGACGATGACGTCATGATCCTGGGAGGGCCGATGGGGCGACAGACGATGACCGAGAGGACGAGGCCCACGCAGGCCGACGTCGCTCGCGCAGCAGGCGTGAGCCAGGCGACCGTGTCGATGGCGCTCAATGACGGTCCCGAAGCGCGTGGGCGGCTCACCGAGGAGACCCGGCTGCGCATCCTGGCAGCGGTCGAGGAGACCGGGTACTGGGGCAATCTCGCCGCGAAGCATCTCGCCGGTGGGCGCACCTCCGTCTTCGGCGTCTTCACCTACGAGCCGGTCTTCCCGCATGATTCCAGCGACTTCTACTACCCGTTCCTGCGCGGCATCGAGGCCGAGGCCCTTCAGCAGGACGTCGACCTGCTGCTGTTCACCTCGAGTCACGGCGGCGATCCCGCGCGGGGTCGCGAGGGATTGCGCGACTGGGCACGGCGGGGCCGGCTGCACCTGGCCGACGGCTGCCTGCTCTTCGGCCGCCACAGCCACCGCCGCGACCTGTCCGAACTGCTCGCCCACGACTACCCCTTCGTCTTCATCGGTCGTCGGGAGGCCGACGGCGCCGAGGTGCCCTACGTCGGGGCCGACTACGGCACGGCGACTGAGCAGGTCGTCGAGCACCTCGCCGCGCTCGGGCACCGCCGGATCGCGCTGGCCCTCGAGTTCCCCGAGCACGAGTCCGGCATCGACCGGCGCCAGGGATTCGACCGGGCGGTGCAGCGACTCGATGTGAGCGCACTCCGCCTTGACGGAGAAGCCTCCGAGGTAGCCCCGCTGCTCGAGGACGTGCTCGGCACCGGGACCACGGCGATCGCCGCCACCCCGGACCTGGCGGCGAAGCTCCGCATGCTCGCGCTCTCCCGCGGGCTCGAGCTGCCCGCAGATCTCTCCATCGCCCGCCTCGGCGACCCGGAGCACCTCTACCCCTCCACCGTCGAATGGAGCGGGTTCACGATCCCGCGCCACGAGATGGGCGCCGGGTCCGTGCAGATGCTCCTGCGCCTGCTGCAGAACCCGTCCCGACCCGGCGAGACCCAGATCCTTCTGCCCTGCACCGTCACAGCAGGCAGCACCACCGGACCCGCCCCCTCACCCACTCAGGAGACCCACCGATGACCCCTCATGATCCCCGCGTCGACGTCCTCGTGGTCGGCGGTGGCCTCGGCGGCGTCGCCGCTGCCCTCGCCGCCGCGCGCCACGGCCTGCGCGTCCACCTCACCGAGGAGTTCGACTGGCTCGGCGGTCAGCTGACCAGCCAGGGCGTGCCCCCGGATGAGCATCCGTGGATCGAGGAATTCGGCTGCACCGCCTCCTACCGGGAGCTTCGCGACGGCATCCGGGACCACTACCGGCGCCACTATCCGCTCACCGACGCCGCTCGCGCCCGCCCGGACCTCAACCCCGGTGCGGGCTGGGTCTCGAAGCTCTGCCATGAGCCGCGGGCAGGGCTGGCCGTGATCGAAGCGATGATCGCGCCGCACACCGCGAGTCGGCGCCTCACCGTCGACCTGCGAGCGCGCCCGGTCGCCGCAGGAACCGACGGGGACGCCGTCACCTCCGTGACGCTGCGCTCGCTGGAGACGGGGGAGGAGTACACCGTCGAGGCCTCCTACGTCATCGATGCCACCGAGACCGGCGAGCTGCTGCCTCTGACGGGCACCGAATACGTCACTGGCTTTGAGTCCCGGGCCGAGACCGGGGAGCCCAGTGCCCCCGAGAACGCCCAGCCCGAGAACGTCCAGGCATTGACCTACTGCTTCGCGGTCGATCACCTGGAGGGCGAGGACCATACGATCCCCCGGCCTGAACGCTATGAGCACTGGACCGCGGTCCAGCCCGAATACTGGGGAGCACCGATCATCTCCTGGACTGCGCCGAACCCGCGCACCCTGGAGACCAGCCACCGCCACTTCTCCCCGAACCCGGGAGATGATGCGCTCGCCGTCACCGCCGACCAGTCGAAGGACCCCGGGGACGGGAATCTGTGGAGCTTCCGCCGGATCATCGCCCGGGACCTCTTCGAGCCCGGTGCCTTCGCGAGCGATATCTGCCTGATCAACTGGCCGAGCATCGACTACTTCGAGCGCACCACGCTGGACGTGTCCGAGCAGGAGTACGAGGAGAGCCTGGACGATGCCAAGCAGCTCTCCCTGTCGATGCTGCATTGGATGCAGACGGAAGCGCCCCGACCCGATGGCGGCCGTGGCTGGCCCGGACTGCGGCTGCGGGCCGACGTGATGGGCACTGAGGACGGTCTCGCCATGGCGCCCTATCACCGCGAGTCCCGCCGCATCCGCGGGCTGGACACCGTGCGGGAGCAGGACGTCTCCGGGGAGATCCGCGGTGACCAGGGGGCCCGGAGCTATGCGGATTCCGTCGGCATCGGCATGTACCGGATCGACCTGCATCCCTCCACCGGCGGGGACAACTACATCGACGTGCCCGCCGAGCCCTTCGAGATCCCCCTGGGGATGATCATCCCGCAACGCACCACGAACCTGCTCGCGGCCTGCAAGAACGTCGCCACCACCCATATCACCAACGGGTGCTACCGACTGCACCCGGTCGAATGGAACCTCGGGGAGGCAGCCGGCCTGCTGGCCGTGCACTGCCTCGGGGCGGGCACCACCCCGCATGCCACGCATGCGTCACCGCAGCAGGTCTCCGACCTGCAGGCGCTGCTCGAGGCCGATGGCGTCGAGCTGCGCTGGCCAGACACTGTCCACGGCTACTGACCCACACCGCTCACCGCATCACCGATCCTTCAAAGGAGAAGATCATGATCACCCGCCGCCGTTTCACCACCGGTACCGCCCTCGCCGCCGCCCTCGGGATGACCGCCACCGCCTGCGGAGGCGGAGGGGGAGGCACCCCGGACGGACCCGTCGAACTCCGCATGACCGTCTGGACCGCAGACGAAGGTCAGCTCGCACTGTTCCAGGAGATCGCCGACGAGTACGTCGCGGCGCATGCGGAGACCGTCTCCGGCGTCACCTTCGAGACCATCCCCTTCGAGGACTACACCACCGCGCTCACCACCCAGCTCTCCGGTGGCAACGCCCCGGACCTGGCATGGATCTTCGAGAGCAATGCGCCCGAGTTCGTGCAATCCGGTGCACTGGTCGAAGTGGGGGAGACCCTGCAAGGTGCCGACGGGTACGAGTACGACGACATCGACCCGGCCGCGCTCACGCTCTGGCAGGGGGAGGACGGGCTGTATGCCTATCCGTTCTCCAACTCGCCCTTCTGCATGTTCTTGAACACCACCCGGCTGCAGGAGGCGGGACAGGACGATCTCGTCGCCGCTTTCGAGGCCGGGAACTGGACCTACGAGCAGGCCATGGAGGTCAGTGCGGCCACGGTCGAGCAGCTCGGGGGCGCAGGTCTCATCGTGCGCGACTTCAACTACGCGACCTGGGAGAACCTCGCCACCGTGTACGCCGGCTTCGGTGCCGAAGCATGGAGCAAGGACGGCACCACCTGCGGCTTCACCGAGGAGTCGATGACCGACGCGATGACCTTCCTGCATGAGGCCGCCTTCACCACGAAGGCGATGCCCGGACCGGGCGATGAGATCGACTTCTTCGCCGGCCAGGCGACCATGACGATCACCCAGATCTCCCGGGCCTCGAACCTCGACGACTCCTTCGAGTGGGACGTGCTTCCCCTGCCCGCGGGCCCCGCCACCCAGCAGAACGTGGTGGGACAGGCCGGCATCGGGGTGCTCGCAGACGGGCAGGCGCCGGAGATCGCCGCCGACTTCCTGGCCCACTTCACCAGCCCCGCCGCAGCCGAGAAGCTCGCACAGTACTTCCCGCCGCCCAGGGTCTCGCTGCTCACCGCGGAGACCCTGGGCGCCGCGAACCCGCTGTTCAGCGAGGATCAGCTGCAGAGGGCGGTGATCGACGGGATCACCGATGCGATCACCAAGCCCGCCCACGCGAACTTCGCCGAGCTGCAGACCACGATCCGCAGCGCGTTGGATCCGCTGTGGACCGAGGAGGCAGACATCGCCGGTGTGCTGGGCGAGGTGTGCACCGCCGCTCAGCCGCTGCTGGACTCATGACCGCAGCCGTCGAGGCCTCGGCGCGACGGCGCAGCACCTGGCAGCGGAGGGACTCGATGCTGGGATACCTCTTCGTCGCGCCGAGCGTGCTCGGAGCCGTGCTGCTGGTGATCCTCCCGCTGGGGGCGGTGGCCTGGTACTCGTTGCATGACTGGAATGCGCTGTCGGGACAGTTCCGCTTCACCGGTGCGGAGAACTACACCGCCCTGCTCGAGGACAGGACACTGCGTGCTTCGCTCGGCGCCTCTGTCCTGTTCTCGGCCGGGGTGGTGGTTCTGAACATCTCCCTCGCCCTGCTGCTGGCGGTGCTGCTGAATCAGAAGGTGCGCGGCTCGACCTTCTTCCGGGTCGTGTTCTTCTCCCCGGTCGTGGTCTCGCTGGTGGCCTGGTCGATCGTGTGGGGCTTCCTGCTGCAGAACAGCGGCGGGATCAACTCCCTCCTCGGTGTTCTGGGCATCGAGGGTCCGAACTGGTTGCGCGAGGGCTGGTCGGCGATGCTCGCCGTCGTCGTCGTGCAGGTGTTCAAGAACGTGGGTCTGAACATGGTGCTCTTCCTCGCGGCCCTCCAGGGCGTTCCCGAGGAGATGCTCGAGGCGGCACGCATCGACGGGGCGGGCGCCGCGCGCCGTCTCTTCTCGATCACCCTCCCGATGATCAGCCCCACCGTGCTGCTGGTCTCGATCATCACCGTGGTCGGCTCGCTGGAGACCTTCGCCCTGATCGACGTGCTCACCGGCGGTGGTCCCGGGAACTCCACCAACGTGCTCGTCTACTACTTCTACCAGCGGGCGTTCCGCTTCAACGACTTCGGCTACGCGAGCGCGATTGCCATGCTGCTGTTCGCGATCGTGTTGGGCTTGACCCTGCTGCAGTGGCAGACCCGACGGAGGTGGGTCCATCATGAGCGCTGAGCCGACACTGAAGCTGACGCCGAGCCGGACCGCTGGCGGGAGCGCGAAGACGGCTACGAGGCCGGGTGCGAGGGTGAAGCCGCGACGGATGCGCGGTCGGCGCCGCACCACGCTCCTGGTGGTGGCCGTGATGGTGGTGCTGGCGATCCCCTTCGCCTTTCCCACGTGGTGGATGATCACTTCGAGCCTGAAGACCACCAGTGAGATCCTGCAGGTCCCGCCGAGCCTCTGGCCGAAGAGCCCTGACTTCTCGAGCTACCGCCAGGTGTTCGAGCTGCAGCCCTTCGCCCGGCAGTACTGGAACAGCGTCTACATCGCCGTGGTCGTCACCGTGGGCACGATGGTGGTGTCCTCGCTCGCCGGGTACGGCTTCGCGCGCATCCGTTTCCGCGGGCAGAACCTGCTGTTCCTCGTGGTGCTGGTGGGGCTGCTGGTCCCGATCGAGGTGACGATCGTGCCGATGTTCCGGGCGGTCACCGCGATGGGACTGATCGACACCCACTGGCCCCTCATCGTCATCCCGATCTTCGGGGCGCCCAGTGTGCTAGCGACCTTCATCATGCGGCAGTTCTTCGTGACCCTTCCCGATGAGCTCGAGGAGGCGGGGCGCATCGACGGCTTGAGCCGGTGGGGGCTCTTCTGGAAGGTCGCCCTGCCCCTGGCGGGCCCTGCCCTTGCCGCGGTCGGGATCATCACCTTCTTGAAGTCCTGGAACATGTATCTCGAACCCGTGGTGTTCCTCTCCAGCCGGGAGAACTACACGCTGCCGAGGGCGCTGACGCAGTACGTCGACGCCTACGGCGGTCAGATGTGGAACATCCAGCTCGCCGCGACCACCCTCACTGCGGTGCCTGTGCTGCTCGTGTTCATCGTCGCGCAGCGCCACTTCATCCAGGGCCTCGCCCAGAGCGGGCTGAAGGGCTGAGGGGCCTGCTCAATTCTTCAGGTCTGCTGGCGTGCACCTCGCAACCGAGCGCGATCAGGCCTCGGCGTACACGCCCAGCCGATTCCCACTCGGATCCGTGAACTCGAACCGTCGCCCATCCGGGAATTCGTAGGGCGCTGCCGTGATGCTTCCGCCTGCAGCCCGCACGGACTCGACGGTCGCGTCCAGGTCTTCGGAGAAGAGCAGTATCAGAGGGCCGTCGCCGGTGGGCGCCGAGGCAGAGGTCAGTCCACCGACCTCCCCCGTTCCGTCGGGTGACCTGATTCCGCTGTACGACGGGCCGTAGTCATTGAACTCCCACCCGAAAGCCGACTCATAGAAGGCACGAGCAACGGTCAGATCCGTGACACCGAACTCGATATAGCTGATGGCGTGATGCGGGGGTACAGACATCTTGGCACCTCTGATAGCAGGGTCGCGATCACCGGAGTATGACAGTTGGTCACGACGATCGGAGCCCTCCGCCCGGGCCCCGGGGACCTGCGGAGCACTGGCGCCATGACGACCCGAACTGACCGTGACGCGCAACCCCAGGGCGTTCGCTGGCCGATCAACCTCTCGCTGCACCGCTGAGCCCCTGCACCTGGAGACGGCTGCGACGAAGGTGAAGCTTTCGCGCGGAGTCGAAGTCGATGCTCGACGGATCGGCCCCGCCGTGCGGCGGGTCACTCGCTGGGGTCGCCGGATGCGTTCGGAGGTTTCTCGGCGATCCAGGAGATTGCATCGTCGACCTCGCGTGAGTTGTCATCAACGGCGGAGGCGGCGTCGTTGGAGAGCGACTCGAGATCGAGAGCCACTGCGCTGCAGGACAGGTTGACGCACACCGAATCCGACGGCCACCTCTCCTTGCCGCGAGACCGCGCAGACCCGCCGAGTTCTGCCTACTCGACGGCGAGGGAAACGGTCGTCTCGTTGGGGTATACCCCAGCAGCACACCTCGATCACACGTGACCCGCGGTTGCGAATAGTGTGACTTCGTTCGTTAAACGGCGGGGTTCTTCAGACGCTATATGGCAGGTCAGGTGACTCCGATGA